>JBAOIG010000002.1 GCA_037045155.1 Thermomicrobiales bacterium | reverse complement strand
TAATGCACGCGCAAAACGGCGCAGGTAGGGGAGGTGCGGGGCGATCCGCGTGGACAAAGACATCGATAGTACTACTCCCGTGACGCTTTCAGCAGCTTACCACGGGTCCAAAACGAGGGCGGTCCGAAACTATGGTTCCAGCCGCTGATCGGAACTTTTTTTGTCGCAGGCGCATTTAGCTGCGACGGCCGGCATGCATGGGGCGTCAAGATTCTGCTGTGGGGCGAAGGGTATATGAGAGACAAGAACGACAATGAACGATATTGAGCACGCATGCGGCGGCGGCGCGATGATGGCCTCGGGTCCGAACTCGGACATCGGCAACAAGCTGCGTGCGCTATACGGCGCAGTGCAGGAACGAAGACATCCCCACCACGCTTCATCGACCTGCTCGAGCCGCCTCGACGCAGCTGGAACAGCAGAGCACGAAGTCCTGCGAAGGCGAGTGAAGCGATGGCTGTTCCCGCGACCAAAACCTCGGGCATCGACAGGCCCGAGACACCCAGCTTCAAGCGCGAGCTGCTGGCCACTCTGCCCAGCCTGCGTGCCTTTGCTGTGTCGCTGTCGGGGCGCCATGACAAGGCCGACGACCTGGTGCAGGACACCGTGATGAAGGCCTGGGCCAAGCAGGACAGCTTCGAGATGGGCACCAACATCAAGGCCTGGCTGTTCACCATCCTGCGCAACGAGTTCTACAGCCAGATGCGCAAGCGCGGCCGCGAGGTGCAGGACACCGACGGCGCCTTCACCGAGCGCATGGCCGTGCACCCCTCGCAATACGGGCATGATGGACCTGGCCGACTTCAAGCGCGGCGCTCGACAGCCTGCCGCACGACCAGCGCGAGGCGATCATCCTGATCGGCGCCTCCGGCTTTTCCTACGAAGAAGCGGCCGAGATCTGCCACTGCGCCGTCGGCACGATGAAGAGCCGCGTCAGCCGGGCCCGCACCAAGCTGCAGGAGGTGCTGCAGATCGCCGGCGAAGCCGACTACGGCCCCGATGCCGTGTCGTCGCAGGTGACGACGCTCGCCGCATCTTCAGCTGAAGCGCTTGCTCGGGCGGCGGCTCGCAGGCGGCGCAATCAGCAGGCCATCGCTCGGCCGATCGAAGGGCTTTATCGAGGGCGGCGGCGCCTGAGTGACAGCGTTCGTCGACGGCCCGGTCGGCCGACGTGACGACGACCGCAACGCCGGCCGTCGCGAGGCGCTCGGCGAAGGCGACCACTTCGCGGGTCGCCGAGCTGGGCTTCGACGACCGCCAGGTCGAACGCGCCGAGATCGAGCAGTTGTGCGCCGCGTCCACGATCTGCGAAAATGCGGGATCTCGATGCGCGCCGCTCCTGCCGGCAGCAGCGCTTGCTCGATGTCGAGCGGCAATGAGGTATTCTTCCTCGACGATGAGAGCACGCTGATCCGATTGCATATCCGGTGGGTCCATGACGCTGGTATTGGCCTGGCATTGCTGCAGCGAGCCTCAGCTGGTCATTTAAAAAATGACATGCGTCCGGCGCGCAACCGCGTCGGACGCGCTGGCGTTATGCTGGCGCATTCGGCAACGGATTGTGGCGGGGAACCCAGCCGTGAGCGATGTCCCTGACCCCCGCCACCGCCCGTCGCGTTCCCTGCGAAGCATGTCCGCTTGCGTGGCAATGCAGCACTTTCGTGCCGTTCACGCCCGAGGAACTGAAGTTCGTCTCCGGCTTCAAGCGCGGCGAACTGGTGGCCGAGGCCGGCTCGATGATCCTCGTCCGAAGGCAGCGCACAGCGCCCAGCTGTTCACGCTGCTGTCGGGCTGGGCGTTCCGCTACAAGACGCTCGAGGACGGGCGGCGGCAGATCCTCAACTACCTGCTGCCTGGCGATCTGGTGGGCCTGCAGGGCTCGGTCATCGGCGAGATGGAGCATTCGGTGGAGTCGCTGTCGCCGGTGGTGCTGTGCGTGTTCCAGCGCGACAGCCTGCCGAAGCTGTTCCGCAACCAGCCCGGCCTCGCCTTCGACGTCACCTGGCTCGCCTCGCGCGAGGAGCGCATGCTCGACGAGAACCTGCTGAGCGTCGGGCCGCCGCAGCGCGCATGGAGCGTGCGGCCTATCTCATCGCCTTCCTCTACCAGCGCGCCGGCGCAGGTCGGCCTGACCGACGAGAAGCGCCTGCTGATCCCGATCACCCAGCAGCATGTCGCCGACACGCTCGGGCTGTCGATCGTCCACACCAACAAGACGCTGCGAAAGCTCGCCGACCGCAAGCTGATCCGCTGGCACGACCGCGCCTGCGAGGTGCTCGACGAGCCAGGATCTGCGCGAGGTGGCCGGATGGGGCAGGCCTGGGCGAGCAGAGGCGGCCGTTGATTTGACGGAACGGGCCGCATTGTCGCCACCGGGGACGGCTAGGGTGAGGGAAGTGCTGGTGGCTGCCCGCTGTGGGCAGGCGTGCCGCTTCTCCTCGAGTCTCGAAGGTCCGTGCGCCGATGACTGACGTCACCGCAGACCGGCGCTGTTCGTCCGGTTCGATTCGGACCCGTGCGCCGCCTCGCCATCGTGGTGTCGATGGCTGCTGGTGCTGGTGGCGTGCCGCTGCCTCGCTGTTCCTGGTGCGGACCGTCGACAGCCAGCTCGCCGATATCGCGCAGACCTACGAAGTGCGGCGGCAGGCCCGCGAGCTGATGCTGGCGCTGGTCGACGCCGAGACCGGGCAGCGCGGCTACCTCCTGACGCAGGACCAGAGCCTATCTCGAGCCCTACAACCGGGCGGTCGCCACCATGGCGGAAACCTACCAGAGACTCGCTGCGACGTGATCCGGGACAACCCGTCGCAGCGACTGCGGATCGAGGGCATGGCAGCCCGAGATCACTGGCCAAGCGGGCAGGAGCTGGCGCAGCACCATCGAACTGACGTCGGCGCGGCGATGTCGACGATGCGCTGGCCATCGCCCGTTCCGGTGAGGGCCAGGCGCTCATGGACTGCGATCCGCGACACGCTGCGCAGCTTCATCGCCGAGGAGGACGCAAGGCTAGTCGAGCGCAACGCGCAGATGGCAGGGTATCGCCAGGGGCTGGTGCGCGGCCATCGTCGCCGCCCTCGCGGCGGCGGGCGTCCTTGCCTATGCGCTGTTCGCCGCGCGCCCAGCGGCAGGTCGCGGCGCTCGCCGCAACAGCGAGACCGCGCTGGTCGTCACTGAACGAGCAACTCGAGGCGCATGTCCAGGCGCGCGGACCGCCGAGGTCGAGGAGGCCCGCGAGCGGGCCGAGCGGGAGCGGGCGCGGCTCGAAACGCTGCTGCAGGACACCAATCACCGGATCGGCAACTCGCTGGCGACGGTCTCGTCGCTGCTCGGCCTGCAGCTGGCGCGCAGCCAGTCCGAGGAGGTTCGCAATGCGCTCGAGGCGGCGCAGGGCCGGGTGCAGGCCATCGCCTCCGGCCACCGGCGGCTGCGGCTGGGCGCCGATCTCGAGACCACCAATGCCGCCGAGTTCCTCGACGCCGTGGTCGGTGACCTCGCGCGAATCGGTGCCGGCCGAGCGACCGCATCGCATTCCATCAGCGACTTCGAGCCGCTGGTGATCCCGGCGCGCGACGCGACGACGCTGGGCATCGTGGTCAGCGAGCTGGTCACCAACGCCATCAAGCACGCCTTCGCCGACGGACGGGCGGGCAGGATCTGGATCCGGCTCGATCGCGGCGACGACGGCAGGCGCGCGGCTCGGCGTCGAGGATGACGGGGCGGGCCTCGGCCTCGCCGAGGCCGTATCGGCGCGCTCGGAGCGGGCTCGGCGCGGTTGATCATCAAGCAGCTGGCGCGGCAGTTCGGCGGCACGCGCCGATTACGGACGCGCGACCGGGCGGCGGCACCGTCGGTGCTGGTGCACCTGCCCAACCTCGAGAGTCGTCCAGAGGCTGATCGAGGAACCGCGACGGCACCTCCGGCCGTTGCCAGAGGCGAAACAGCGGCAGGGGCAGCATGCATTTCATCGGCGTCATCAACAAGAACGGCGGCACCTTCCGCACCATGGACACGGCGGCGTTCGCCGCCAATGCGCGAGCAGGTGTTCGCCGCGCACGGCCATTCGCTCGAGTGCCGCGATCGTGCGAGGGCGAGGACCTGATCGCGCGAGCTCGAGCGGGCGGCCAGCGATCCGGCCTCGGACGGCACTGCTCGCCGGCGGCGGCGACGGCACCATCTCGGCTGCCGCCGCGCATCTGCTTCAAGCACGAGATGCCGCTTGCCGTGCTGCCCGGCGGCACGATGAACCTGTTCGCCCGCTCGCTGCAGCATCCCGCTCAACCTCGATGCCGCGCTCGAAGCCACTGGCCGGGGGCGAGGTCGGTCGCGGTCGATATCGCCACCGCCAACGGCCGGCCGTTCGTGCACCAGTTCTCGGTCGGGCTGCACTCGCGGCTGGTGCAGGATTCGCGAGGGGCTGCCCTATCGCAGCCGCTGGGGCAAGATGCTGGCCAGCCTCCGCGCCGTTGCCGAGGCTGCTGTCGCGGCCGCTGGTGTTCGAAGCGGAGATCCGCACTGCGCACGCGCATCGAAACAGCGCAAGGCGGCGGCGATCGCGGTCTCCAACAACGTGCATGGGCGAGGGGCACATGCCCTATGCCGAGACAGGTCGACCAGGGTGTGCTCGGCGTCTACGTGGTCAAGCCCATGCCGCCGGCCGAACTGGCCCGGCTGGTGGTCACGCTGCCGTTCGGCACCTGGAAGCAGCATCCGCTGGTGTCGGAAAAGGAAGTGCACGCGAGCTGACGCTCATCTTCCCGCGCCGCAAGGCCTCGGCCAAGGCGGTGATAGACGGCGAACTGATCGACCTCGAAGCGGGTGGAGCTCAAGGTGCATCACGGGGCGCTGCGGGTGATCGTGCCGAAGTCGAGGTCGGCGCGGCCGCGCGGCACTCGCCAGCGTCAGCATCGTCGCCCGCCGGGCGACAAGCGCCAGATCAGGACAGGACGGCGAAATTCGCCAGCATCGAGAGCGCCGAAACGCTGTCGAGCAGGGCGATATCCACCTCGGCCGCCCGGGTCGAGGTCAGGCCCGCGACAAGGGAAACTCCTCCTTGCTCGACCCAACCCGCCTCGAACGGATAGGTCAGCCGGGCAGTCTCCAGCCTGTTGTCGATCGCGATCCGAAGCGCCACACGCTACCCCTCTCTCCGCCAAGCGGATTCAGCGAAGTGTACGCGGGCCAGGCAGATCAGGCGGCTGGCTTGTGGGCAACGGCGATCATCTGCGACCCGAGGTTCAGCTTCCGGATCGCAACCGACATCGGCAACGACGCAATGAAGATGGGGACGACACCCACAGGCTTCGTGACAATCGGCAACAGGACGCGATCTGCGATGCGCCTTGCGCCGCGATCGCGGTCTCCAGCGTGTAGCCAGAGGTCGATGCTGCCAAGCCCGCAGGCGATCTCGTTATGCATCGCCCCCAGACGGCCACGCTGGCTGATGATTCGCGGCTCGACGAATCCAGCCGAGCTCAGCGCCACACGCATGTGCTTCGGCGAAAACACGGAGAAATGGCGTGGGAAGTCATTGCCAATCCAGTATGTCCCAAACACCTTTGATTCGAGCGAGTCCCGGTTTGGCACCGACATGACAATCGCGCCGCCGGGCCGGAGCAGATCGAAGGCGCGCCGCAGCGTATCGAGGGGCTGGGGAGTATGCTCAAGAACCTCCCACATTGTCACGGCGTCGAATGACTCGGGTTCGAATGAAGCCTCTTCGAGATAGCCGTTGAACACGTCGATCCCGTGTCGCTTGCGGGCATAGGCAGCCGCGCCAGGGTCGGGTTCTACCCCACGCACATTCCAGCCCTTCGAGCTCATCATCGACAGGAAGTCGCCGACGGCACAGCCGATATCGAGCACGTCATGCCCGCCACTCACCGCGTCGAGCACCTGCTGGGCGCGCTTGGTCAGCTCATAGACACCGATCGACTTGATGTAGGAGGATTGGTCGAAGAACGATGCGTAGAACGGGTACTCCTCCGGATAGTGACGCTTGATCTCCTCCGCATCGGGGCGCGGCGACAGGTAGAGGAAGCCGCATCGGTCGCATTCGACCAGCGTGTACACCCCCGGCACATTGCACATACGATCCCACCCAGTCACGCGCACCGTGCTCCCTGGGTATCCGCAGAGCAGGCAAGACACTGTCTCCATCAAGACGATCCTTTCAGTTGCCCCCGGGAGCGCCGGTCGTGACGAGCAAGGGGCTATCGAACTGGACGTGGGCCGGCAGTGAGGGCGGATCGACGATCGAGAGCGTCCATGCTCCGGAGCCCTGCTCGGTGAATCCACTGCGTCGCAGGTAGTCCAGCACCATCGCGTTGCGCTTTCCTTCGACGTATGGCGCGACCAGGGTTGTTGCTCCCTGGCCGGCGGCTAGCGCCGCCATGCCAGCGAGGAACGCATCCTCGACGCCCCGGCCGAGTGCCCGACAGCTCATCAGCAGCGTGTCAATTTCGGCCGAGCGGGCCGCGTCCGGCGTCCGGACGAATACCACCCCGACGAGGCCGTAATCTCCGAACCGGTCGGCCGCCTTCAAGACAAGAACCGCCTCCTCGCCGGCCAATGCCCGGACTTCCTCGACGGTGCGACGCTTCAACGACAGGTTGAACTGATTGGTGCGCTGGGTGAGTTGAGCGACACGCGCCCACTCAGTGTCCTCCGGCGGTCGCATCTCGACCCGCAGGTCCAGCCCGGCGAGGAACTCGTCGATGCTGGCGGCTGCCGTCGATTCGCGCTTGCGTCGTCCTTCCTCCTGCATCATTTGCGTCCGCGCCGCGTCCACATCCGTCGCCTGGGCGCCATCGAATAGCCAGAGCCGCGCGAGCGCCTCGGCGTATCCCGTCGCGCGGCTCGGCAAGGGGACGACGTGGACCTCCGGCGCGCGCGCTGCCACTTCCGCCCGGACCGCCGGGTCATCGTCCAGAAACACAAAGCTGTCCAGCCCCAGGTTCATCTCCTCGGCGAGCGAGCGCAGGTTCTCCGACTTGTGGCGCCAGTTGACGCTCCAGGTCGCGATGTCGTCCGGCCGGAGCACCATGCCGGGGTGGCGCTCGAACACCTCCAGGACATCCGCCTCCTCGTTGCGGCTGACCACCGCAAGCAGGATGCCCCGCTCCTTGAGCCGCTTCAGCTGCTGCTGGAAGAAGCTGGTAGGCGCGCCCGGGGCCATCCTCGCCGAGCTCGATTCCGTCCAGCCCGACCTCGCCAACAACCCCACCCCAGAGTGTGTTGTCGCAATCGACTGCGATCACCTTGGCCGGGCTGCGCCGCCGCGAGCGGACGTGGCGGGCCAGCGCGATGCCGAGCTCCTGGTAGAGGAGTGGCGAGTACGGCGCGCGCGACAATGATTCGCTGGCGCTATCTCGCGCTCGCTCGACCCCGATATGCTCGACGACCTCCGCGAAGTCGAACCAGCCAACGCCGGGCAGCCCGCCGATCCGCGTGTGCCACTGATGGCGCAGCCAGGCAGTATCGGCGTTGGCCAGCGGGGAAAATGCCGACACGGCCGGCGGCAGCGTCCCGACCAGCAGCTCGCTCGCCCCTCGCGCCGCGACAGACTGCCCCAGCGCCGCGACGATCTGATCCAGTCGCGCCGTCGTATCGGCCTCGTTGCCGGCCCAGAGGTCCTCCGGTCGCGCCAGGACGACGTTCACCACCGAGAGACCGTTCGCGAACGGGCCGGACGGGTCGAGCAGTGTCTGGACGATCTGGTCGTAGTCGGCAAACCTGCAGTCGATGTCAAACCCCATCACGCCGCCCCAGAGCCGCAGCGCGGGCGCAAGCGGCTGCGCGACAAATGTCGCCGCGACGGTGACCGGGATCTGCTGAGTGGTGGCGACGGGGGGATCGTGGCGGGCAGCGATCGCCCGTGTCGCAGCCTGATGGTCGAGCAACGGCAACATCTCGAGGTCATCGGGCAGCGGCAGATACTCACCAGGCTGTGTGACCGGGGCGTCAACGCCGTCCTCATGCTCTCTCGTCGCCGGGACCAATCGTCCCTGGATCGCATCATCGACATCGTGTAGCGACCTGAGCTTATAGATGTCGTCCTCGGCGACCGTTACCCCGTAGCGGTCGAAGATTGCGGCGGCGATGGCGAGCTGGCCGAGCGAGTCCCAGACCGTACATGTGTCGCTGCTCAGATCGGCCGGCGTCTCGCGCTCATCGAGACTGAGCGCGGAGATCACGAGTCGACGCAGGTCGTCGGGCGCCGCCGAATACGCGCCGTTGGGTTGCATGACGCTGGCTACTGGCTGATCGGCCGGGGAGCGCGCTGGGCCGAGGTCGTCCCGCTTGCGCCGGAAGCGCGCCGGATTGCCGCCCCAGACCTCGCCGGCGGGGATGTGGGTGAGCGCCGCGACGACCGCGCCCGGCTCGACGATTGCGTCATCCTCGATCGTGCAGCCGAGGCCAACGCGCGACTCGCCACCGATGGTCGCGCGGTTCCCGATCCGTATCGGCGCGCTCACGTAGACCAATCCCCCGTCGGGGCGCATCGACAGGCTGTGCGCCACAACCACCGCCCCGCCACCGATAACGACCTGGTCGCCGATACTCGTGAGATCGGGGTCATAGATGACGCCCCAGCTCACGCCTCCATGCCCGATCGTTGCCGACGGCGAATACGCCCGCAGGACCGTGCGAAAGAAGAGCGGCATTGCGCTGATCACGTGGATGAAGGGCAACCCCTGAACGAGCGCCAGGCGGCGGTAGCAAACAATCGCGGTGATGACGCCGAGATCATCCTTCAGAACAGCGCGGACATGTGTCTGGCCTGGGATTGCGCGAAATCTCGGCTTGGGATGTCTTCGGCCGATCGCGCCGACGATGAGCCCGGAGAGGACCAGGAATACCCACAACCAGACGACGTAGATCACGGGACTGAGGACGAGCGCCAGGTACCATGACCAAGCCATAACCCGGCCGGCCAACGCCACGAGACCAGCGGTGATGGCGGCAGCGACAACGAGCGGCGCGAGCAGGAGGGCAACCGTCGCGAGGTCAGAAACCGGACCGAGGATGGAGCTACCGGGAAGGCGATGACGCATACGCAGATCTCCCGTTTCGCCGCGATTCGGAGGCGGCTTGGCCAGATTAGCAGGAATCACGCCAATCGACAATCCACGCTGTGTCACGCCGACGCATACTGGTATCCAGCGCCATCGACGACGAGACGAGAGGAACAAACGACGTGACGACGCTTCTGACCGGTGGGAACGGGTGGGTTCCCAGCTTTGTCCTGCGCCAGCTTGCGCAACGCGGCGAGCGCGTTATCTCGTACGACCTGATGCCAGTCGACGATGTCCTGCGCGAGCACCTGGATGACGCGGTCGCCAACGTCACCTTCGTCCATGGCGATGTCACCGACGGTGAGCACCTGCTGGATATCGCCCAGGAGGCCGGCGTCACGAGGATCATCCACACGGCCGCGATCACCCCACGTCTCTGGCGCGAGCAGAAGGAGCCGCGACGGGTGATCGATGTCAACCTCGGCGGAACGATCAATGCCCTCGAGGCTGCCCGTGCCCTGCCTGGCTTCGAGCGATTCGTCTATGTCGGCTCCGGCGCTGTCTGGGGCAGCGGGCACACTGGAGAAACGATCGACGAGGACGCGCCCAGCCGGACCACGAACCTCTATGGGATCACGAAGTACGCCAGCGAGCGGATCGCGATGCGCTACAAGGAGCTGTTCGGGCTGGACATCGTCTCGATGCGGCCAGCGAACGTCTACGGCCCGATGGAACGTGACACACCGGGCTACGTAGGGGCAACCGAGCTCCGCGAGATGCTGAGGGTGCTAGCAGCCGGCGAGGAGCTGCGCGTGGCCAGCCTGGACGGGCCGTACCACGACTGGACATTCGTCGAGGACATCGCCGAAGGAATCGTTCGCGCCTGGGCCACTCCGAACCTGCCGCACGACGTTTACTCGATCACCTGTGGCCGGCAATATTCGATCGGCGAAATGCTCGCGGCGTTCAAGCGCGCCTGGCCGGAGATCGAGTACCGGCTCGTGCCGGAAGACGAGGCCAACACTCCGCTGCGCGACGCGCCACGCGGCCCACGCCCGAAGAACGACCGCATCCTTGCCGACTTCGGCTGGGCGCCGAGCACGCCGCTCGACGAGGGCGTCGCTATCTACCTGAACTGGGTTCGCGCGAACGGCCCGCAATAGGACGCTGGACGCCGGAGCAGAACCGGGTAGGATGGGCTGTGGATCGACCAGGCGAACATGCGTTGTGCATTGGAGCATGGCATGCCAACAGATCCCAACGCCGCATGCCCTCGCACGAGGCCGCTGAGAATCGGGCTCTTCCTCCCCCACGGCGAGCGCCACATGGACGGCCAGACGCCCAGATGGACCGACATCCTGGCGATGGCCCGGCGCGCCGAGGAGGTCGGGTTCGATTCGCTCTGGGTCTCCGACCACCTGACGCGCTTCGGTCCGGTCGTGAAGCTCGGACCCTGGGAGTGCTGGTCGCTGCTGGCCGCGCTGGCCGCGACAACCAGCCTGGTCGAGCTCGGCCCACTCGTCAGCTCGACCAGCTTCCGCGAGCCGGCACTGCTGGCGAAGATGGCGGCAACGGTCGACGAGATCAGCGGCGGCCGGCTGGTCCTCGGCATCGGCGCGGGATGGCGAGAAGCAGAGTACCTGGCGTTCGGCTACCCGTTCGACCACCGGGCGTCACGCTTCGAGGAGGCGCTGACCATCATCCGGGGGATGCTGCGGGAAGGCTCGGCTGATCTCAGCGGCCGCTACTACCAGGTCAGCAACGCGGAGCTGCGCCCGCCGGGGCCGCGACCGGCCGGCCCGCCGATTATGATGGGAGGAAGCGGCGACCGCATGCTCCGGCTGGCGGCCCGGCACGCGGATCGGTGGAACTGCTGGCTCATCTTCGGCGATAGCCGGCCGTCCGCCGCAATCCCGTTTCTGGACCGGCTCAATGCTGCCTGCGCGGAAGTTGGCCGGAACTCCACCGCTATCGAGCGCTCGATCGCGGTCCAGGCTGTGCCATCCAACGCGGCCACACGGTTCCGTTCTCGATTCAATAGCCAGGCCGAGCGGATCGTATCCCGACTCGCAAAGCTGAACGTCACCGCGCTGTCCGGCTCGCCGGAGGAGCTGGCTTGCGATCTGCGAGTGTTCGCCGCGCTTGGCGTCTCTGAAGTCCAGGTGCGGCTCCGGCCGAACAGCCTGGCCGGCATCGAGGCGTTCGCGCCCGTGCTGGAAATTCTCGACCAGACGCCCGCTGCGGCACGGTCGCCATTGCGCTAGCCTCAGGAGCGCGTCGATGCCATCTCTCCCGCAGTCTACGCCGCCACCAAGGCGTTCCTCCTTCGATTCGGGGAGGCTCTCTGGGCGGAGAAGCGCCAGCACGGACTCCGGGTAATCACGGTCTGCCCCGGCCCCGTCGCCGGGACCGGATGCTCACCATACGATTATGTCGCCATACCGCCATTCCCGACGATCCCGATCGACGACGTTGTCCGCGACCAGCCGGTTGTTGTTTGTCGCACACGCGGGGGTGGCACAATATATGCGTTATACCGTGCTGGCGCGATGATTCTGCCCCAACGTCGCTGGCTCGGGTTGTTAGAGCGAACGTTCCGGCTGTATCCGCGCGGGACGATCTGGCTGCCGGCCAACGAGATTTTATCTTCCTCCACCCATCTCTCCTCGACGAACGGCGGCTCGGGTTCGCGTCCTGTGGTCGCCGTGGCAAGGCACTCGAGAAGAACGAGGTGAAAACCGATGGCAATCAAACGGTTCGGGCTGGGGGTGCTGGCCGGCATCCTCGCATGCGTTGTGGCGGTTCCGATCGCCCAGCAACGTCGCGCTCGTCGCATTCGCCCCGTCATCTCACTCCTGACGATCGTCTTTCGGTTGATTCCAGGATTCGGGACTCTCGCCATGCGGCCGGCGAACAGGCTGCTCTACGAGTTCGTGAACCGGCGCGGAGTCGCGGAAACCGTCTCGGTCATGAACTATGGATACGCGCCGGCCGGCGCGACGAACAGCCTCACGCTGCCCCCTGGCAAGGAGCAGGAACGGTGGGGATACCAGATGTACCGCGTCGTCGCGGGCGCGATTGACCTCGCAGGGAAAGACGTCCTCGAGGTTGGCTGCGGGCGCGGCGGCGGCGCGGCTTTCGTGCTCACGTCGATGGCGCCGCGCAGTGTCACCGGTGTCGACTTCGCGGATCGTGCGATCGCCCACTGTATCGCAAACCATCACGACGCACGGATGCGGTTTATTCAGGGCGACGCCGAGCAGCTCCCGTTCCCCGGATCATCCTTCGACGCGGTAATCAACATAGAGTCGTCACACGCCTACCCCGACTTTGACAGGTTCCTGAGCGAGACGCATCGCGTCCTTCGCCCTTCCGGCTATCTACTGTTCGCGGACTTTCGCAAGGCGGACCAGTTAGCCGACCTCTATCGCCAGCTCGACAGTGCCGGCTTCATCATCGTCGACGAAGAGCAAATAACGGAGAATGTCGTGCGCTCTCTGGAGGACAACTCGCGGAGAATGCAAGAGATCGTCGAGCGACATTCGCCAAGGCTGCTGCGCGGACCCACGCGGGAGTTCATGGCTCTCGAAGGAACCATGATGAACAGCGGCTTCCGGAGTGGCGATCTCGCGTACCTCCGGCTCGTCCTGCAACGAGCACCGTCGCCAGCCGCGTGTCAGTCTTCGGGCGTCTCCTCGGCGAACTTCGGATAGGAGCCGAAGACCTTGAAGATATCGGTTTTGGCCCGCATCCGCTCCAGCGCCGAGGCAATCTGCGGATCGAGCCGGTGGCCCTCGATGTCGATCAGGAAGTAGTACTCGCCGAGCACGTTCTTGGCCGGCCGGCTCTCCAGACGAGTCATCTGGATCGAATCTGCGGCCAACTCCTCCAGCACGGCAAAGAGCGAGCCCGGCACGTTGCTGCGCACCGCAATGGTCAATGAGGTCTTGTCCTTGCCCGTCTGCGGATGGTCGCGCTCGGCGAGGGCTACAAAGCGTGTGACGTTCTGATGGTTGTCCTCAATATTTCGAGCCAGGATCTCCGCGCCATACGTCTCGGCGGCGCGGGCCGGACCGATCGCTGCGACGGTCGGGTCGCCCCGCTTGACAACCTCCTCGACCGCGCCGGCTGTCGAGAGTGCCGCGGTCTGGTGGGAGTTTGGAAGCACACGCTCCAGGAATCGGCGGCACTGGCCGAGCGCCTGCGGGTGGCTGTGAACCGTCTTGATCCCGGTGATCTCCGCCCCCGCGACCGTCACCAGGCAGTGACGGACCGGGATGACGACCTCCCGACAGATCTGCAGCGTTGTCTCGTGGATCAGCAGGTCGAGCGTCCCAGATACGGAACCTTCGATTGAGTTCTCTACCGGCAATACAGCTACATCGGCAACATCCGCCTCGACTGCCGAGATCAGGGCCGGAAACGACGCGAACGGAATCAGCACGTCGCCCTCACCGGCAACACGCATTGCCGCTTCCTCGCTGAACGTCCCCACCGGTCCGAGAAACGCTATCCGCATCCTGCTCCGCCTCCGCTCCGCTGCCAATTACGATGAACGGTGCGAGTATACGCGGCGCGAGGCTTACGCGACGCGCCCTGACGCCGAGAGGAGACGGCCATGACTCGGGATGACGCCCACAATTGGACAGGCACGCGTCTGACATCTGCGATCGGCGCTCTCTACGGAGGGTCGAAGCCTGATGCGCCGTTCGGCGCGGTGATCGATACGAGCGTCTGGCAACATCTCCGGCCGGCGATTGTCGAGCGTGGCTGGCAGCAACAAGTGATCACGGCGGTCAAGCTGGCCCACACGCTGATCTTCTTGATTCTGTCCAGCCTGATTGTCTGGTTCGCGTGGTCGGGTCTGCGCGGACGCTGGTCGCGCCGGATGGGGCTGGCGCTGGCGTCAGTCGGCGTCGAGGCGGTGGTGATCACTACCAACGGCGGCCGTTGCCCGCTCACGGGCATCGTCGAGGACCTGGGGGCAGAGCGCGGAACCGTCTCGGACATCTTCCTGCCGCGCTGGGCGGCCCGTCGTATCCCGCACATCTCCAGCAGCCTCGTTCTTCTCGGCTTGCTCGGGCTGGCAGCCCACCGGCTGGCTCGACGCTAACCCGCCATGCGGCGAATTACGTCGATCGCAATCGGTGGGACGAGGCGTTGCTCGTCCCGCGCAGACTGCTGAATCGCCCGGACGACGTCCATGCCCTGCGCGACGCGACCGAACGCCGCGAAGCCCTGACCATCGGGGTTTCGCATTCCGCCGAAGTCGAGTGACGGCCAGTCCCCGATGCAGATGAAGATCTCCGAGTGCGCGCTGTCCGGCGCAAAGCGGGACATCGAGAGCGTGCCGTCCAGATGTTGGAGGCCAGTGGCGCTCGTGCGCTCCAGCGGAATTGGCGGGAAGCGCTCGCTTTCGCGCTCCGGGTTGATGCCACCCTGGATCACCTCGATACGGATCTCGGTGTCGGGCTGGTTATCCGGCACAACCGTGCGATACCAGCGGCCATGCTCGTAGAAGCCGGCATCGAGGTATCGCAGGAAGTTCGTGGCGGTAATCGGCGCGCGGTCCTCGAAGATCTCGGCCACGATCTCCCCAAGCGCCGTCTCGATCACAACGCGCGTATTCCCCATGCCATCTCCTTTCAAGGCTCTAAGACGCCGACCCCATCATTGTGGCCCACGGCGTCACTGGCGACACGAGGCGCCAATGGATTATCGCGATCGGGGCCAACCAAGTCAGTCGACTATACTTGAGCGTTATGGTGACGAGCGGACAACGACAGCAACAGAGACCGCAGAGCGAGGCCGCCGCATGGCGCGTCTTCGCCGCCGTGCCGGTCAGCGACGAGGTTCGGGAGCTCATGCGTCGCGCTGAAGAGACGCTAGCGCTCCGTGGCTGGCCGATGAAGTGGGTGAAGCCGGAGCTGGCCCACCTGACGCTGAAGTTCTACGGCAATATCTCCACCGACCGACTATCCGATCTCTCGATGCGCCTGGCAACCGTTGCCGCAGGCGCCGGGGCGTTGCGCATACGCACGACCACCGCCGGCGCGTTCCCGTCGGCTGCCCGACCCCGGGTAATCTGGCTGGGCCTGGCGGGAACGATCGACCCGCTCGCCGCGCTGGCAGCGCGGGTCGATGCTGCGTCCTCTGGGTTCGGCAAGCCAGAGAGCCGTCCGTTCGCGCCGCATATCACGCTGGCACGGCTGCGTGATGGCGCGCCCGCGCCAACTGGCTTCGCGGCGATAGCGGCCGGCCTCAACCTCCCCTCGATCCCGTTCACGATCGACCGGCTGCAGCTTGTCCGGAGCATCCTCGGCGCGGCCGGCCCGACCTATTCCACGGTCGGAGAATGGTCGTTCAGCGGTATCCCCGAGATTGATGACCACGGCTAGCGTCCTCCGACGGAACCGCCGTGACCGCGACCGCCCACTGACGAATCAGGAGACCAGACAATGACCGATATGTTCGACCGCCTCAAAGAGCTGGATCGCCGCTACGACGAGCTCACCCAGATGATGGCCGATCCGGCCGTCGCGACTGACCCCGACAAGCTGATGGAATATGGTCGCGAGCGCGCCGAGATCGAGGATGTCGTCGTCGCCTTCCGCAACCTGAAGGCACTGGAGGGACAGATCGCGGACGCCGAGGCGATGGCCAACGATAGCGACCCGGAGCTGGCCGAGCTGGCCCGTGATGAGCTGGGTACGTTGCGCTCCGATCGCGAGCCGCTGGTCTCCCGGCTACGCGCCCTGCTCGTGCCGAAAGACCCGAACGACGAGAAGGACGTGATCGTCGAAATTCGCGCCGGGACGGGTGGTGACGAGGCCGGCCTCTTTGCCGCCGAGCTCTTGCGTCTCTATTCGCGCTACGCCGAGCGACAGGGCTGGAAGACCGATATCCTCACCCTCAACGAGACTGGCGTCGGTGGGATCAAGGAGGCGATTGTCGAGGTCCGCGGTCGTGGCGCCTATAGCCATCTGCGCTACGAGAGCGGCGTCCACCGCGTCCAACGAGTGCCTGTCACCGAATCGAGCGGGCGGATCCACACCTCGGCAGCAACCGTTGCCGTCTTGCCAGAGGCCGAGGATGTCGATATCCAGATCAACGACAACGACCTGCGCGTGGATGTCTTCCGCTCGACCGGCCACGGTGGTCAGAGCGTCAACACGACCGACTCGGCAGTGCGCATCACCCACCTTCCATCCGGTATCGTCGTCACCTGCCAGGATGAGAAGTCACAGCTGAAGAACAGAGCCAAGGCGATGGCTGTCCTGCGGACGCGGCTGTACGACATCGAGCAGCAGCGGCTCGATTCGGAACGTGGCGGCATGCGCCGCTCGCAGATCGGCAGTGGCGATCGATCAGAGAAGATCCGCACCTACAATTTCCCGCAGGATCGCGTCACCGATCATCGTCTGAAGCTGAACCTCAGCAACCTGCCAAGCGTCATGGACGGCAACATCGAGACGTTCGTCCGCGAGCTTCAGGCGCTCGACCAGGCCGAGCGATTGCAGATGGCAGGAATGGGGGGATAGAGGAGGGATGGGGGATGAGGCACATGGGATGAGAGGTGGATTGGTGGAGGTCTGCACGGGCACAAGGGCGAACCAAGGGGTCAGACCGACGTGTCTGACACACCCGTCCTCCACCCACCGGCCCCCATTCCTCATCCCTCATCCTTTCCTCACCTGGCCCTCGTCCCGATGAGCCGCACGATCTGGGACGCCATCGAGGACGCGACGTCGCGGCTGGAGGACACCAGCGAATCGCCGCAGCTCGACGCGGAGCTGCTCCTGCGTGAGGCAACCGGGCTGAATCGGGTGGGAGTGTTCATGCGCTACGGCGAACCGCTGCCGGCCGCGCAGGATACCCTGTTCGCGCAGCTGCTTCAGCGTCGGCTGGCTGGCGAGCCGATGGCATATATCCTGGGGCAACGCTGGTTCCGCACGATCGAGCTGTGCGTCGATAATCGGGTCCTGATCCCGCGGCCAGAGACGGAGCGATTCGTCGAGCTGGCGCTGGGTTGGCTCGCGTCGCACCCCGGGCCGTGCCGGGCAATCGACGTCGGAACCGGCTCAGGGGCGATCGCTCTCGCGCTGGCGACGGAGCTGGGCAAGCATCGGCCCGACGTCCAGATCATCGGGAGCGACGTCTCCCGCGAGGCGCTCGCAGTCGCCGCGCTGAATCGCGAGCGGCTGGGCTTGCGTCACCGGGTCGATCTCGTTGCGAGCGACCTGCTGGCCGGCCTGCGTGGGCCGTTCGACTTGATCCTCGCCAACTTGCCCTACTTGCGCCCTGACCAGCGCCACCCTTCGACCCGCCGCGAACCGCCGGTCGCGCTGTTCGGCGGGCCAGACGGCTTCGACCTGCATCGTGCTCTGCTGCGTCAGGCGCGCGACCAGCTCACGCCGGAGGGGCTGCTCGTCGGCGAAATCGATCCGGCGCAGGGAGAGTTCGCCGTCTCATTTGCCAGGCAGGCCACCGGCCGGCCAGCCCGGATCGAGCCAGACCTGGCCGGAGACGCGCGCTACATGATCGTCGGCAACCCGGAGTGATCGCCCCCGCGCGATTCATGTCGTGTGAACGTGCGACGGGCGCCCGTGTTGGGCGCCCGTTGGCCGGTATTGATTACGGCGTCGAGGGTTACGCGCGGGCTTTGCGGGCCTTGTCGATATCCAGCTCGATGCCCGGCTTGGCGAGCGTCTTGATGCAGCGAGTGCAGGCGTTAATCTGGGTCAGCTGCCCGCTGGAGAGCACTCGCGTCTTCTGGATGTTCGGTCGGAAGGCGCGGTTGGTGCGCCGCTTCGAGAAGCTGACGTTGCGCCCAAAGGTGACGGTCTTGCCACAGATCTCACATGTGCCGGCCATAACGTTCCCTACTCCCTGTCCGGATTCATACCCTCTCGAACCGACGGCCCGAATACGGGCAGGAAGAAACGTCGGCCACAACCCGGAATGATACAGGAGACGGCAACCGGCCGGCAATCAGCGTTCAGACGGTCGGCGCATTGACCGGCGGGGCGGCCAGCTTGAGGTAGCGACGGACGCTCATCCGGTTGCGAGAATCATCGGCCAGGCCGAGGAGTGTCAGCAGCTGTTCTTCGTCGGCCCCATCGCGCGCGCGCTCGACGGCGTAGGTGTCGCGCAGCGTCTGGGGCGAGACCTGCTTGCTGATCCCGCCGGCACGGGCGACCCGCTCGACCAGCTTATTGACCGATTGCGGCAGTAGCTCGAAGAGGTGATCGGTCGGCACGTACTCAGCAACGAAGGCGTCGTAGAGCACGGCCAGCTCGGGGGCGGCGCTCAGCTTACGCTCTTTCCCGCGCCAGCGAGGGTTATCGTAGAAGACATAGACGACCGGCGCGTCTCGATCGCTGAAGTCGACGTGATCGCGCCGCAGCGCCAGTAGCTCCCCCCGCGAGAGCCCCAGATTCAACAGCAGCCAGACGATAATCACCGCGCGGGAAGAGTCAGCGGCGGCAGCGTCGAGGATGGCGCGCTGCTCGGTCTCGAAGAGTGGACGCGGCGTCTTGAGCGGGATATGGTCGGGGTAGAAGGACGCGGTCGGATCGGTGTCCAGCATCTTCGCGCTCACCACGAGCCACTTGAATAGCTGACTCACTGAGGTGAGGCGGCGCTTGCGGGTCGAGCGTGTGTTGGCCTCGCCGAGGTAGTGCGCGATATCACGCGAGGTCACCTCGTCGATCGGCTTCGGGCCGATGACTTGCTCGAAGATGGCCAGATCGTAGAGGTATGACTCGACGGTGTTCTTTGGGTGTTGGGCCTGCTCGAGCGAGCGGCGGTACCAGTAGCGAGCAACTGGAAGTGACGACCGTGGCGTCAGCGCGCCGATTCCACCGATCCGCGGCGCGTAGTTGCTCCGACCAGTCACATCGAACAGTGGCGGCTGGCTCACTCGCTCGATCTCGTCCTCGCGCTCGTCCGTCATCGTCCCCCTCGCTTCGACCAGATGGCGTTACTGTAGCGGAACAGATGTTCGGAAGCAAAGGGCCGGCCAGCGAGTGCTCACGTCTTCCCCGGGGCTGTGCCGATCAGCAGCGCAGCCGGATGGTCGGGCCGGGTCCCTACTACTTCTCTATTCCTCAGACGATCGGTGTCAGCGCCGGCTGCGGGTAGCGGCTATTGGCCTCGCGACGGTCGGCAAGACGGTGGATGGCGTTGGAGAGTCGGCGGACGCCCTCGTCGATCTCTTCCTCGCTGGGCAGGGTGAAGTTGAGACGCATATCGTAGCGCCCACGGCCCGAGGCGGCATCGACGTGGAACGATTCGCCGGGCGCAAAGACCACCCCTTCGCGGGCTGCCTCCGGCAACAGATCCCGAACTCGAATCCCTTCGGCCAGCCGGCACCAGAGATAAATCCCGCCCTCCGGCCGATTGGCAGTGACGAGGTCGCCACAGTACTCCTCCAGGGCAGCCAGCATCCTGTCTCGCCGCTGCGGATAGACGCGGTTGACGCGGGCGAGGTGCTGATCCAGCAGCCCGCGCGAGAAGAATGCCCAGACTGCCCGCTGGGCAAGCGCGTTGGTGTCGAGGTCGACCAGCTGCTTCATCAGTGTCAGGCGCTCGACAACCGGCTTCGGCGCGGATACCCAGCCAATCCGAAAGCCCGGGAAGAGCATCTTCGAGACAGTCGAGAGATAGATCACGTTCGCCCGCCCCTCGGCCTGGTCGATCGCCGACAGCGTCGGCAGTGTGCGACCGTCGTAACGCAGGGCGCCATAGGGATCATCCTCGACGATGGGGATCTGGTAGCGGGCGGCAAGATCGAGCAGGCGCAGCCGCCGGCCCATCGACAACACGGCGCCAGATGGGTTCTGGAATGTCGGCAGGGTATAGATCAGCTTTGGCCGGCGGCGAGGCAGCACCTCCTGGAGCAGATCGACCTGCATGCCATCCTGGTCGACCGGGATAGTCAGCAGGCGCGCGCCGGCAGCGCGAAACACCTGCGCTGCGCCAAGGTAGGTCGGCGACTCGACGACGACCAGGTCACCGGGATCGATCAATGTCCGGGCCAGCAGATAGAGTCCTTGCTGGGAACCAGCGACGACGACGATATGGTTCGGGTCGAGGGAGCTCGGCGCGCCGGCCGCGGCGGCAGCGCGGTCCATCCAGCGCGCCAACTCGTCGCGCAGCGGCGGGTATCCCTCGGTCGGCGTATGCTGGAGAAGCGTCTGGCCGGCATTGCCGAGCGCCTCATCGAAGATCGCGCGGATATCTTCGATCGGGTACAGCTCTGGCGAGGGGATGCCGGTTGCCAGACGGATGACATCGGGACGAGCCGAGACAGTCATCGCATCGCGAAGCAGCGGGTCGTCCATCACGTCGGTCGTGGCGGTGAAGAGCTGCGCCCACGGGATCGGCGTCGCGCGCGACCGTCCAGCCTCGACAAGGTAGCCGGATAGTCGCCCACCGTTGGTGTCGTAACGCGGCCATTCGCCAGATCCGGTCGGGGTCGGTTCTGCCTCGGGCGCGCCGTAGGTAACAATCGTCCCACGGCCGACCTGCCCGGCGACGAGCCCATCCGCTGCGAGCTCCCGGTAGGCATTGACGACGGTTGTGCGGTTGACTCCGAGAAGCTTGGCCAACCGCCGCTCCGGCGGCAATCGCGCGCCGGTGGCCGGCTCTCCGTCCAGAATGGACTGGCGAATCTGCTGAGCGATCTGGAGATAGATTGGAACTGGACCGTCGCGGTCGAGGATGACGTGCATTGCGGCGCTCCCTGGCAACCTCCCGGAACAATGGCCTGTGCCAATGCCAGCCATTGTGGCACATTGGGTGTCTTCGCTGCCAGATTAGCCGGTAACAGGGGCAGGTGGATGCATCCACTTGTGCGTCGCGCACAGACATGATATTCGTCGGCGAATGAGACGCGGGGCCTGGGACGTGGGGGTTCAGACATGGCCGACATCACCATCGACGACATCCTCCACTGGCAGCGTGGGCTGACGTACCGAGCGCCGGCCGGCAAGCCGATGGACGCTGGCATCGACGCTAACGTCTCCTGGGCGGTGACGATCCGCGCGGCAGCGCCGATCCTGCCGCCGCTGCGAGGAGGCGAGATTGTCATTGCGCCGCCTCGGCTGCTGGAACAGGTGCGCGAGTCGGAGATGATGGACAGCGCGGCGCTGGTGAGGGCGCTGACCGGGCAGCCAATCGCCGCGCTGATGGTCGACCCCGGCTTTAGCGAAACGCAGGTGGCCGTGCCGCTTCTCATCAGCAGCGGCACGTTCCCTCACAACGCTGAGTCGACGCTGAACCGGCTGATCATCGAACGGCGCGCCGAGCTGTATCGGATCGGTTCGGACCTCTCGCGAGCGCTGTCGACCGCCACGATCTCAGGGGCCGGGCTCGGCCAGCTGCTCGATGCCGTGCGCGGCGTCATCGAACGGCCGCTGCTGCTGGTCGAGACACATGGCGCGGTCGTTGCCCGTTCACAGGATGCCCCCGCCGATTGTCCGGTTGAGCCAGCCGCGATCGCCGCCGGGCTGCGCGCCGGCGATCAACCACGACTGATCGGCGCCGAGGGCCACGGCTGGCTTCTCCAACCGATCCAGCCGGGCGCGGAGACGGGGGAGCGGCGCGCCATGGCGTTGCTGATCGGGTTGGCGCCGGACGCGTCGAGCGAACCGGAACGACTGGCGGCTTCGCAGATCGCGGCGACGCTGGAGGTTGTGCTTGCCCAGGCGCTGCCGGCCGACGGCGGAGGGCGAGAGTGGAGCGCGCGAGAGCCGCTCGTTGCCGAGCTGCTGACCGGACATCTCACCAGCCAGGCCGCTGCCGAGAGCCGCGCCCGGATGATCGGGCTGGACCCAACCAGGCCAGCCCGGGTGGCGCTTTTCACCTCTCCCACTGCCGGCCTCTCGCACCGCGCCCGCTCGGTGCTTTCGGACCAGAGGGGTCGCGCGACCGCGGCGCTGGGCGAGCACGAGTTCGCCGCGCTGATCACCGACGAAGATCATCTCGACATCACCCTCGTCGACCTCGCCTCCGCCATCCGACGCATTCAGCGCGCCGATCCGGAGGCGCGGATCGTTGTCAGCGAGCCAGTGGCGTCGGTCGCGTCCGCCGAGGTAGCGCTGGCGGAGACGAGAATCCTGGCTCGGCTGGCCACGGCCGGCCTGCTCGGTGGCGAGCTGATTCGCGCCGACGACCCGAGCCGCCTCGGCGTCTTTGGCCTGCTCCTTCCGATCGTAGCCGGGGCCGATACATCTCCGAACGACCTGCGCGCGCGCCTGGCAGGATTCGCGACAGCGATCCTCGGGCCCCTCGAAGAGCACGACCGTCGGCGACGCAGCCAGCTCATCCCAACGGTGGAGGCCTGGCTGCGCCACGGCGGTGCGCTGGCGCCGACTGCCGACGCGCTCGGCATCCATCGCAACACCCTCGCCTACCGGCTCCAGCGCGTCGCCGAGCTTGGCGCCTACGACCTGGATGATCCGCAGACCCGGTTTGTCCTCCGGCTGGCGCTTCGATCTCCGCTCCCTCACTGTGGCGGCCGGCTGACGATTCGAGGGAGCATGGTACGATGCGCGCTCGAAACCGGCGGGATGGCCCCGGCCGGCACAGACCTTCGACGCTGGGGGAGAGACGAGTGAACGACGAGACGAGAGCCTTCCTGACACGCCTGCTGGCAACCGCCAGCCCGTCTGGATTCGAGGAAGGGGCGGCCCGCGCCTGGCGCGCGGAAGCAGAGACATTCGCCGATGAGGTCGTCGTCGACGCGATGGGCAACTCCTACGCGCGGCTCGCCGGCAATGGCCCAACGGTGATGATCGAGGGCCATATCGACGAAATCGGCATCATGATCTCGCATATCGACGACGACGGCTTCCTCTGGTTCCAGCCAATCGGCGGATGGGACGACCAGGTGCTGGTCGGCCAGCGTATTCGCATCCTCGGGTCCGGCGGGACGATCGTCGGGGTGATCGGCAAGAAGCCGCGCCACCAGATGACCGAAGAGGATATGAACAAGGTCTCGAAGATCCGCACCCTCTGGATCGATATCGGCGCGAAGGATGGCGACGACGCCCGCTCGAAGGTCTCGGTCGGCGATCCTGGCGTGATCGAGCAGTCGCTACTGACACTCGGCGATGACCTCATCGCCTGCCGGGGGCTCGACAATCGCGTCGGCGCGTTCGTCGCGCTGGAGGCGCTACGCAAGCTGAGCGTAGGCGAGCGGCCGGCCGCCGACGTCTGGGCAGTCGCCGCCGCGCAGGAGGAGATCACCTTCGGCGGAGCGCACACCAGCGCCTTCCACCTCGATCCGGCGGTCGCGATCGTCATCGATGTCACCCATGCGACCGACCACCCCGACGCTGACGTGCGCGGCAATGGAATCTGCAAGCTGGGCAGCGGGCCCGCTCTGGCGCGCGGCTCTGCGGTTCATCCGGGAGTCCATCGGATGCTGGTCGATGCGGCACAGGCCGATGGCATCCCGCACACCATCGAGGCAACTCCACGGCGAACCGGCACCGACGCCGACGCGATCGCCTACGCGCGAGCTGGTATCCCGTGCGGCCTCGTCTCGATTCCGAATCGGTATATGCACTCGCCCAGCGAGATCGTCAGCCTCACGGACCTGGACAACTGCGCCGCCGTCATCGCCGGCTTCACTCGTCGGCTCGGGGTCGACACGGATCTCCGGCGAGCGTAGCCGTTCCGCTGAAATCGCAAGCAAGGTCAGGTCGCCAACCTGGCCTTGCATAACCCCGATGTGCTCGTCCGGTGAAGCTCAGCTGCGCAGCTCGTAGAGTGTCTCATCGCCCCCGCTTTCGGAGACGACGGGGGTAAAGCCACATTCCTCCAGGACACGGCGGAAGGTGTCGTTACAGGTGGCGACGCTGGCATAGAGCGGGCGGGAGTGGATCTCGGTAAGGAACCCGGACAGTGCTTGGCCGGCAATCCCCCGGCCCCGGTATTCACTTCGGAGCCAGTAGCCGAGGTGGCGCTCGCCGAGCACGTCGAAGCAGAGAATGTTGCCGGCCACGACGCCATCCACAATGATCGCCCGCTTCACGATCCCTTCGTCCGCCAGAATACGGGCCCAGCGAGCGTCGAACGACGGCTTGTCCTGCGCTGGCAGGGCCGCCATCCTGGTGGCCTCCGGGTCGGTCTGGCGATCGTAGAAGATCGCCACGTCGCCAGCCACGACAGGACGCAGCCGAACCTCGGGGCGCAGTGTTGCTGGGCTGCTGCCCTCAATCTCGCCGGACAGAAGCCGCCATGCGCCGTCGGCAGCCCGCTCCAGCGTCAGGCGCACCATCACGATCTCGCTGCCATCGACGGCTGTTGACGCCGCGCTGGCGGACTCGCTGACGTGGAACGCGATCGGCGCGCTCGCCGCCGCCGCAGGCGCCGCCGCTGGCGCCGCCGGGCGCCGCCACAGGCCGGGCGTCGGGCTTGCGCGTCCAGAGGTAGCCAGCGAACATCAGCGCGATTCCGATCGACATCGCGATGTAGAGCAGCTGGTCGCTTCCCAGCCGGGTCAGCGTCCCGCCGCTGGCGACGGCCAGTGTGCCGGCCACGATCAACGACAGACCGATCATCCGGTTGCGCATGATCCGCTTGCGACGGAAAGAGGTGACCGAATACAGCAGACCGCCGACGAGAATCGCCGTGCCGGTTGAGTTGATGCCGATCGTCATCGCGGTCATTCCGGGGCCACGCTCGAGCGCGCGCCACCCCTCATCGACGACGTTCGGGCCAATTGGAGTCTGCGAGATCAATGAGACCGCCAGCGCGGTGAGGAGGATCATCACTCCGGCGGCCCTGTCTGCCCAGAAGCGCCGCATCAGCAGGTAGAGCTCGCCGAGGGCCAGATAGCCAACGACGAGCGTCGCGCCAAGGACATAGTAGATGCGCGCCATGAGCGGTGTCCAGCCGGACAGCGTTCCGATCACCTCGCACAGCGCAGCGACACCGAAGATCGCAAAGGCGATTGACCAGACCAGGCCGGCCGGCCTCGGCCGCGCGAGATAGTCACGCGCAACGGCGGCGGCACAACCAAATGCCAGGATCGCCGCTACGATCGGGAAGATCACCATCGATTATCGCCCCCACCCAGCCTGCGTCTACCGACACTTGCCCGATTGTACCGGACGCTGTCGGGCGCGCGGCCGTTACTTCACGGAGGCGATGTAGGCGAGGATGTTGGTCATCTGCTGATCGTTCAGTTCCATCTCAGTGTAGGTTGGCTTGTGTGGGTCGGCCGCGCCGGAGTTCGCCCGCAGCTTGGGGATCCATTCGGCGGGGTCGAGCACCTTGCCCTTGACCGGCTGGGCGCGCCCGCCGTCATGGCAGCCAGAACACCAGGTGTTATAGAGGGCACTCCCGCCGGCAATGTCGGCGTTGGCAAACGCGTCGATCACCGAGCTCGGAGCGTCGATCTGCGTCGGCGTCGGCGCATTGGCGATCGCGGAAGCGGTGCCGGCGATCTCCGTCCGCGCCACCGCCGGGGTGAGATCCTCGAGGTTCACTCTGCCGCAACCGGCAACGACAATCGCCGCCAGTGCCGCGACGAAGACAAGCATCCATCGCCGAGGGGTCGGTTTCATCGTGACGGTTGCTCCTTCCGAGCGATCTTGGGTCCGCTCATCGGCCCCGTGGCCGGGTCATCGGTCGTTCGCCGGTCGATGCGGCCGATATCAGGCGTGACGGTCGCCCCAGCATCCACGGGGCCGCCCGTGGAGTTCGTCTGCCTGTGTTGCCTGTGTTGGAACAACCTGACGTACTATAGGCAGCCAGCAGGATCGTGTCAAATGCATCTGATGGAGGCAGCATGCCAGATTTCGCGTCGCGAATCGAGTCCGTCCGTGAGGCGATGCGCCGCCGCGGGATCGGCCTCCTCTTTCTGCCCGAATCCAGCGCCCTCGAATACCTGACGGGCATCTGCCGAGACATACCCAATCCCACCGAGTCCAATCGCCCAGGCGACTGGGTCGCCGGGATGTATCTCGGCCTTGATGCCGGCCCGGTCATCATCGAGCCGCGCATGGGCAGCGATCGGATGGAAGCCCAGCTACGCGACAAGCCATGGGTCGCGGATCTACTGGTGCTCGGAGAGCCGGACGACTACACCGGCGCGTTGCTGCGCCTGGCCGGCCAGCTTCGAGGAGGGGCCGGCGACATCGCCGTCGGGGAGCGCGCGTGGGCGAAGACGGTGATCGACCTGCGCCGCGCCGCGCCGGAGGCAGCGCTCATCAACGCCGCCGAGATCATCGGGCCGATGCGAGCGATCAAGGATGAGGAGGAACGCGCCGTCATGCGCCGCAACGCGCGGCTTACCGACGAGGTGTACGAGGCGATCCTCCCGCGGATCGAGACAGGGATGTCCGAGCGTGATATCGCCTGGTTGATCGACCGGGCCATTGCCGAGCACGGCGGCGAGTTCGTCTCGTTCCACACCGGCATCCGCATCGGAGGGGGCGATCGCCAGCGCGAGGGATCGATTCACGACCATCTGACGGATCGCACGCTTCAGCGCGGGACGGCGCTGGCCTTCGACTTCGGCATGCTCAAGGATGGCTACTGCTCTGACTTCGGCCGCACGGTCTTCATCGGATCACCGGGCGAACAGCATCGCGCGGTTTACGATCTCGTCATCCGCGCCCAGGCGGCCGCAATCGCGGCGATGCGCGACGGTCAGATCACGGCGGCGGAGCTCGACGCCGTCGCCCGCGACATCATCAGCGAGGCCGGCCACGGTCCGCATTTCATCCATCGGCTCGGCCACTCGATCGGCAAGGATGTCCACGAGCCGCCGTTCCTCCTGGACGGGGACGACACCGTCCTGCGCGACGGAATGTGCTTCACGATCGAGCCGAGCGTCTTCATGGAGGACGGCTCGTTCATCCGCGTCGAGGATGTCGTCATGGTCACACCGGACGGCGGCGAGAACTTCAACGCCACCAGCCATGACCTACGCGTCCTCGACCTCTGAGGCTTTCAGCAGCTAGGCGCCCTGGCGCGCCAGTCGGTCGGCGCGGACCTCCTTCGGCAGGCCGAGGACGCGTTCGCCGATGATGTTCTTCTGGATCTCCGACGATCCCGCGTAGATCGTCTCGGAGAACGGATGCATCCAGAGGTAGGGCCAGTTGTCGTGCGCGTCTCCATGACCGTCGACGAGATAGGCATAGGCATCCGGCACATCATCGACGATCTGCGCGTATGGGCCGAGGATCTCCTGGATCAGAATATAGACGCGCTTGTCCGCCTCGGAATAGTGGAGCTTCGAGATCGACGACTCCGGCCCGGGCTGGCCGCCCTTCTCGGCGGCAGAGACGACGCGCAACGCGGCGTAGCGCACCACTTCGATCTCGGCCATGATCTGTCCGAGCTTCTGCCGCACGACAGGGTCGTCGATCAGCCGGCTGCGATCGGTTCGCGGCGTCTGGACGATCTCCAGCAACCGGGCGTAGGACTGCTGCAGCCGGGCGACGATCCCCATCATGTCTCCGCCGCGCTCGTAGGAGAGCGTCGTCTGGGCGATTCGCCAGCCGGTATTCAGCTCGCCGATGAGATTATCGGCCGGGACGCGGACGTTGGTAAAGAACACCTCGGCGAACTCGTCGGCAATACCGGTCACCTGCCGCAGCGGACGCACCTCGATCCCCGGCTGGTGCATATCGACGATCAGATACGAGATGCCCTGGTGCTTCGGCGCGTCGCGGTCAGTGCGAACCAGCAGGATGCCCATGTCCGCCTCCGGCGCGGTGCTGGTCCAGATCTTCTGGCCGTTGACGACGAACTCGTCACCGTCGATCTCGGCACGACACTGCAGCGCGGCGAGATCGGAGCCGGCATTCGGCTCGGAATAGAGTTGGCACCAGACCTCATCGCCGAGCAGGATGTTGCGCAGATAACGCTCGCGCTGGGCGTCGCTGCCGTGGTGGATCAGGGTCGGGCCAACCAGACCGAGGCCGGCCCAGTTGATCGAGGCCGGCGCATTGGCTCGCGCCATCTCCTCGACGACGATCGCCTGCTCAAGCGGTCGCGCCTCGCGCCCGCCATAGGCCTTCGGCCAGCCCATCCCGAGGTAGCCGGCCTCATAAAGTCGACGATGCCAGGCCTTCTTCCCGGCTACCGTCCGCAGCGGCTCTCGCGGCGTGTTTTCCGCCAGCCATGCGCGCGCCGTCGCCCGAAACGCCTCGTCCTCTGCCGTATAGCGCAGATCCATCGTCATCATCTCCAGATCAGGGGCGAAACGCTCTCAACTGTCGTCCTGGCGGCAGTATACCCGGCGTTCGATCAGCGGCTGCGGCCCACTAGAGCGACCCGACCAGCGCCATCAGCCGCCGCTCCTCGGCGGCGGCGTCGGCAACCGGCAGGTGCGCGACGATTAGCTCGTCCAGCCCCAGGTCGAGCCGCTCGGCCAGCTGCCGCGCGATCTCGTCGTCGCTCCCGCTGATGACCAGGTGATCGAGCAGCCCGTCGGTGAACTCGCCATCGCCGGTGAGCGGATAGCCGGCTGCCGCGAACATCCGCGCATAGAACGGGAGCCTGCGATAGGTCGCCAGTTGCGTGCTGGCGGCGGCGCGGACTGCGGCGCGGTCGGTTGTCAGCGCAACCGGGACATGCGCGATCAGCGGCGGTGTCGCGCGCCCGGCCCGTTCCGCGCCTCGGCGCAGCGCCGCCTGTGCCTCGCCCGTAAGGTAATCGATCGGGCAGAGCCAGGAGATCCCGCCATCACTCAGCTCGCCGGCCAGCTCCCAGGCACGCGGGCGAAGTGCTGAGACAAGCAGCGGCACGTCTGTGGCGGCAGGAAGCGTCGCGTCAATCGAGAACCAGCGTCCATCGAACGTCGCGCGCCCGCCCTGCATCGCTGCGCGAACAACCCGCAGGTACTCATCGAGCCAGTCCAGCGGGCGATCGAGGTCCAGCCCATAGGCCGCCATCGACGGTCCGTGGCTCGTGCCGACGCCAATCCGGACCCGTCCGGGCGCCAGATCGTCCAGCACTGCCGCCTGGCCCACCAGCCCAAGCGGGTGGCGAGTGAAAGCTGGGACGATGCCCGAGCTCATCCGAACCCGTTGGGTGACCATCGCTGCCGCGGCGAAAATCGACAACGTATCGGCAGCCAGCGCGCCCATCGTCATCCAGACTCCCTGGACTCCGGCCTGTTCTGCCTGCTGGATCAGGCCTATCTGCTGGGCCGGCGTTGTGCGCCGGAGATTCAGGCCCACCCGCTCGGCAATCGAGCCAGTCGCGATCATCCAGCCTCCTTCCCGATCAATCCTCTGGCGACGGTGTGAAGTTCGGCGTCGGGCTGGCGCGCTCCAGCGAATCGATGATTCCCTGCCAGATTTGCGCCTCGGCCGCCCGAGTGCCACGGCTGTTGCTGAACGCCAGCCGGCAGCCGATGCGGTCGAAGCGTCGGATGACACTGAGCCCGCCGGCCGCGCCGTAGTCGATCCGGATCACGCTATCATCCGCTTCGATCACCGCGCTGGGGTTACGCCGGGTGACATCGGCAATCGTCGATTGGCGCAACTCGCTCCAGTCGGGGTTCTGCGGCCGGCCGAGGATAATCTCGTCGAACGACAGTTGCGTTCCGGTCGGCGATTCGGCGGTCCACTTGGCGGGATACCAGGTCCAGCCCGTCGGCAGGGTGATCGCGCAGTGCTCGCCCTCCGTCTTGACGAGCGCATCCGCGCCGTCTTTGCCGACCGTCCTCCCACCGTATCCGGCGCACCCGCCCAGCAACAACGCCGCCAGCCCCAGCAGCGCCACGCTCACCCAGCCTCGTCGTCCCGTCGATCGTCTCACACGCATGGTCTCGCTTTCCTCCCGGCCGAAGTATTCCAGCCCGGGGCGGCCGGCAGGTCGTTCAGTCGGACGAGTCGATCGGAGTGCGGGCAGCCGCGCCGGCCAGCCATGCCAACCCGGTGTTGAGAATCAGATCGAACCGCTGCAACGAGAGCAATCGCGCTTCGTGCTCGACAATGACAGCGACCGGCTCCCCCGTCAGCGTCTCGACCGTCTGTCCAATAGCTTGATCGGCGAGGTACGCAGCGAGCGCGGCGTGGAAGGCATCATGCTCCTCAATCTGCTGGAGCACGTCGTAGGCCCAGAGAAGCTCGTCGTCCTGCGAGGCTGCTGGGCCGGGGTGCGGCGGAGCGCTGGCCGCGCATTGGTAGAGAAAGAGCATCAGCGCGTCGGTCCAGGCCAGCCAGACATCGTGGCCGCCCAGCTGCGCCTGCTCGGCGGCATAGAGGCCGGTTTCCAACGCGGAGCGGAGCGTCAGCTCGACGCCAGCATCCAGCGCGGAGCGGCGGTACTCGGTCTTCATCGACGACCAGGCGACATCATCGGCCAGCGTTCCGCAGGCTCGGACGAAGCCGAAGAGGTGGGCCAGACCGCGTTCGTAATGACGAACACTCTCGCGCAGCGCCGACTCTTCGTCGCCATATTCGGCGACGAGCCTGTCCCAGCCTTCGTCAAAGATGATCTGCTGCAGGTGCTGGATCGCATCATCAAGCGCCCCGACGAAGGAGCGCACCCAATCGTCCCGCTCGCGATCCAGCCAGGCTCGCCGCGCCTGCTGGTCGCCCGCGTCATCGTTGGTCATCCCCATCTCCCGGCAACCCTCCCGCGAGAGGATAGCACCCGGCCATTGACCTATACTCAGGCGAGCACAGGCACGATGCGCACCGACCGAGGGAGCCGGTGATGGAACGCGAGATGGTCGAGCGAATCGAGCGCGCCGAGAACGAGGCATTCACCAGCATGTATCGCGCCGCCTCGGGATATGGCACAAGCACCGTCGAGGTGGATGGCGTTGCAGCTGTCTGGTCGCGCCACGACGACGACCCCGGCTATAACTGCGTTATCAACCTCGACATCGCGATCGACCCAACGTCGACGATCGGCAGAATTGAGGCAATTGTCCGTGAGACCGGCGCGCCGGTGCTCGGTATCGACGGATCGCCGGCGGTCGTCGCTGCTATTGGCGATGAGCGAATCCACCAGTTGGGATTCGCGCGCGATTACCAGGAGCACATGTGGGGGCGACGCCTCAGCCGCGCCGATCTGGACGCGTCCGGCGACGAACCGGCCGGCCCTGTCGCCCGTCACGCCACCCGGGCCGACGCCGCAGCGTTTGCGCGCGTGCTGAACATCGGCTACGAGCTTCCGGAAGAGTCGGTGCGCGGCCATGTCTTCGCCAGCACAATCGAGCATCGCGGCTGGTTCCATTACCTCGTGGAATATGACGGCCAGCCGGGATCGGCATCGGCGCTCTACGTCTCGGAGGGGGTTGCCCAACTCTTCGTCGCAACGACGATGCCCGATTTCCGTGGCCGAGGTGGCCAGGGTGCGTTGATCCGCCAGCGTCTACGCGACGCGCTCGACGCGGGGGCCGATCTGGCAACGGCGCAGACGGGCACCGAAAACGCCTCGCCGCGCAACATGGAGCGACGAGGCTTCGAGCTGCTGTATACCCGCTGGATCTACGCGAAGCGGCTGGGAGACTAGCTCTCCTCGACGACCTCGCTGGGCCGCAGGACCTCCAGCAGCGCCGCACGAGCCGTGGTCGAGATACGGTCGCAGATGTGCTGGGAGATTTCCATGTTCAACCCCAGCTCCACCAGCTCCTCGATCAGCGCGGCGTCGACATCCGACTGCTCACGCTGGATCGCCGCCAGCTCGCTGGGCTTGACGCCGATCTCCCGGGCAATGTCGGCCGCGACCTTGAACGACGGCGCGGTCTGCCCACGCTCCAGGCGTGAGAGATGACTTGCAGAGATCCCGGCACGATGGGCAAGCTCGTCGAGTGTCATTCCGTTTTCTATCCGCAGCTCACGGATCCTCGGCCCCATTGAGTTGCGCGAACGTGCGGCCACATTGGTCTCCTTGACTACGCAGCTAGCAATCCATCCTCCACTCACGCGGCTATGCGTGTGTTGTCAAATCTGGATGACATCGAGACAATTGTCAACCGTTGTCACAGAGCGCATAGATGCATCATCGTGTTTCCGGGGCGAAGATGCACAGACTCTCATCAACCGCATGCTGCAAGGATGACAAGTCTGTCAGATTCGTTGAACGCGCCGCGTGCGCCACTCGGCGCCACGTCGGATTCCGGCGCGAGCGGAGAACGCGAATCTACCGACGCGATGGGCGAGCCCGCAACCCACGAGGTCGTCAACGCTGGCAAGCGGCTGCGGCAGTGGGCGCTCATGGAGGGGATGAGGGGGGTATAGGGGCGAACCTCGTGTTCGCCCCTGGCGATCGTCGGACACGTTCAACGATGCTGGCGGGTTGGGGATCGGCGGGGCGCCCTGCGGGGCGTGGACAGGGCGAGCCCTGTCCCTACGGACCGCTCTTATCCCCCATCCTTCACCCCGCGAGCACTGCCTCGCGCATGATCTCGACGGCGCGTTCGATGTCGGCGCGCGAGACGTCGAGGTGGGTGACGGCGCGCATGCGGGGGCCGCTGCCGCCGCCCATCCGAACACCGCGCGCGGTGAAGGCGGCATTCATCTCGCCTCCGCTCCGACCAGTCTCGGCGACATCGAAGTGGACGATGTTCGTCTCGATATCGGCCGGGTCGCACTGGATGCCGGGGATCTGGGACAGACCCTCGGCCAGCAGGCGTGCGTTGGCGTGGTCGTCGGCCATGCGCTCGACGTTGTAGCGCAGGGCGTATACACCGCCGGCCGCGATGATGCCGGCCTGGCGCATCGCCCCGCCGAACCGGTGCTTCAGCCGGCGGGCCTCGGCCATATCGGCGTGCGATCCGGCGAGCACCGCGCCGACCGGCGCGCCGAGGCCCTTCGACAGATCGAGCCAGATGGTGTCGACCTGCGCGCCGTAGTTGCGCGCCGGGGTGCCGCTGGCGACGGCCGCGTTCATCAGTCGCGCGCCATCCATGTGGACTCGCAGGCCGGCCTCGCGGGCGACCGCGACGACGGCACGAACATTCTCCAGTGGCCAGATCTTGCCAGTGCCGTGGTTGGTCGTGTTCTCGATCGAGAGCAACCGCGAGCGGGGTGAATGCGGGCCGGAATCGCGAATTGCCTCGCGGACTTGGTCGGGGGTGAAGACGCCACGCTCGCCATCGAGCAGAGCAACCGAGACGCCGGCCAGCGCGGCCGGGCCGCCGCCCTCCGACGTGTAGGGGTGAGCGTGGCGGTCGAGGATGATCTCATCACCGGGGCGAGTGTGGAGCGTGATCGCGATGGCATTGCACATCGTGCCGGAGGGGAGGAAGAGCGCCTCCTCCTTGCCCAGCAGCTGGGCGACCATATCCTGTAGCAGATTGACAGTTGGGTCTTCGCGGTTCTGCTCGTCGCCGACCTCGGCCTCGGCCATGAAGCGGCGCATTTCGGCGGAGGGGCGGGTTGCGGTATCGCTGGAGAGGTCGATCAGGCGGTCGGGCATCGGATTGGTTCCTTTCGTCGCGATGGCAGCAGCGCGGGGTTGTCCGCGCGGCTATACTATCGCGTTCGCCCGGCCATCGGCGCCGGGCGTCGGCATGCCACAGACGGGCGGGGCATTCGGTGTCGGGCGCAGAGCAAGTCGAGGTCGAACCAGGCGTCCAACAGCGCAGGAGCGGTGTGCTCGGGCGCATCCCCGGCATCGGCAACGATCTGGGGCTGGGCCATAACAACCTGATCCTGTTCTGGGGGATGCTGTTCAACGAGCTGTCGTTCGGGTTTTACCAGGTGCTGCTGCCGCTCTATATCGAGTCGCTGGGGGCCAGCCCGGCAATCGTCGGGCTGGTGATCGGGCTGCAGGGGGTGGCGCGGCTCATCTTCCTCGCGCCGGCCGGGATGATCGCCGACCGGATGTCGCCGCGGACGCTGATCGTCGGGGCGCGGTCGCTCTCGGTTGTCGGGATCGCGGCGTATGGGCTGGCGCAGGAATGGTGGCACCTCTTCCCGGCAATCGTGTTGCTGGCGGCCGGCAACATCGCCTTCCCGGCCATCTCGAAGGTGGTCGCTGATTCATCCGACGACCGCACCCGCACGCGGGCGTTCACGCTGATCTACACGGTCGGGCCAAGCGTGGCAACGCTGCTCTCGCCGAGCCTTGGCGGCGTGCTGGCCGACACAGTCAGCCTGCGTTCGATCTTCTTCGCCGGGGCGGTCGGGCAGCTGGTTGCGGTGCTGTTCTTCTCGCGGCTGCGGCCGGTCGAATCGAGCGACGCGGCGCAGTCCGGTGGCAGCTACCGGGCGGCGCTGGCCTACCGGCCGGTCGCGTTGCTGACCGGGTTCTTTCTGCTGATGCTGCTGGTGCTGACAACCGGCTTTACGCTGGTGCCGAACTTCCTGCGCGATGTCCACGGTATCGGCTTCGGGACGATCGGACAATTCGGCTCGGTGTCGGCGGCGGGTAGCGTCATCCTCGGCATCATCATCGCGAAGGTCGGCGTGTTTGGCCGGCCGATGAATGCGTTGCTGCTGACAGTCGCGCTCTCAGCCGTTGCCCTCGCCCTGTTCGCCACCGGGACAGCCATCATCTGGTTCGCGCTGGCCTACTTCACACGTGGGGCGTACCTGGTGGCGTGGAGCACGATGTACGCCGCGCTCGGCGACGCTGCGCCGGAGCGATTGCGGTCGAGGACGTTTGTGTTGGCCGAGCTCCTGGGCGGGGCCGGCTTCGCCATCGCGCCATTCATCGCCGGCGCGCTCTACGAGCAATCCCCCGAGCTGCCGCTCATCGTCGCGCTCATCGCGACGGCGCCGCTACTGGCGCTGCTGCTGCTCCTGCGGCGGTATCTGGGGCGAGCGGAGCTGGCCGGGGGTTGATGGTCCCCGGTGGCACGTCTGGCGCGACGGGCCACCGGCGATAGTTTCAATCCTCACCCAATCCTCAGACTGGGTGCGACGGCCGCCGCCGTAGGCTGGCAGGTACGTGCCGTGGTTTCAATCCTCACCCAATCCTCAGACTGGGTGCGACATGCGGGACGTGGTGTCCGTGCACCTGAGCACCACGTTTCAATCCTCACCCAATCCTCAGACTGGGTGCGACTTGCGACACAGACGGCGACACCTGACGAGGTGATGGTTTCAATCCTCACCCAATCCTCAGACTGGGTGCGACAGCTCGTGCGGCGCGCCGACCTCGAGCGGCTCGTAGTTTCAATCCTCACCCAATCCTCAGACTGGGTGCGACTTCGATGCCGTCCTCCATCTCCTTGAGCCGGAACACGTTTCAATCCTCACCCAATCCTCAGACTGGGTGCGACGCTACGGGCTGCGGCGCACGCGGCCGGTGAGCGCATCGCGTTTCAATCCTCACCCAATCCTCAGACTGGGTGCGACACGAGCGGGGTTGCCGCTCATGCCCAGCGAGACAGGTTTCAATCCTCACCCAATCCTCAGACTGGGTGCGACGGCTGACAGGCGCGGGAGGCATGGCGCTCTTACGGTTTCAATCCTCACCCAATCCTCAGACTGGGTGCGACAAGGGAGACCGCGACATGGCGCGGTTGCGTGACGAGTTTCAATCCTCACCCAATCCTCAGACTGGGTGCGACGCACACTCCCCGCACACACGCCGACCGAATGCCAATGTTTCAATCCTCACCCAATCCTCAGACTGGGTGCGACGGCCGTTGTCGCGCACCGCGAGGGCATGTCGGAGGTTTCAATCCTCACCCAATCCTCAGACTGGGTGCGACAACCGCCCGCACACCACCGATATCCCTCAGCGCATCGTTTCAATCCTCACCCAATCCTCAGACTGGGTGCGACAACTCCCGCGCCGGGAACATCTGCCGTAGCACCGTGTTTCAATCCTCACCCAATCCTCAGACTGGGTGCGACGGCATGTGGTTGACAGACAACTCGTCCATCTTGGGTTTCAATCCTCACCCAATCCTCAGACTGGGTGCGACGCTCCGAGTACGAAGACCTCATCCTGCGGCTGGCCGACGTTTCAATCCTCACCCAATCCTCAGACTGGGTGCGACGCTACTCGATGCACGGCACGTTTCACACGCTCAACGTTTCAATCCTCACCCAATCCTCAGACTGGGTGCGACTCCACATCAATTCCTGATGATGTGGACAGGGAAAAGAGGGTCGTTCGCGCGAACCCCTCCCGCTGCTTCGCAATGAGCCGTTTCTCTCGACAACAATGGGCCGAAATGCCCATATCAGTGCAGGAAGTTCGGCGCGCGAACCCAGCCGCAGTTGATGGGACCTCAGGGTTCGCGCAATCACACAACAAGGGGAGCATCGAAGTCGATGTCATGTGTCACCCCATAGGTTTTCAGGTACTGGTCGCGATCCTCGCGGAGCCGATAGATGCGTAAGCTATCCTCCTGTTCGCTGATGCAGCGGAGGAGTCGATGCTCGAACTCCATCAGTTGGGCTTCGGTGAGCGTACATTCGAACACTGACTTCTGTACGCGTTGGCCGAAAGCAAGGCAGGCGAGTGCCACCTTCCTCAGTCGTCTCTTGCCCGCGGCCGTCTCCGTCGAGACATCGTATGTGACGAGTATGCGCATATTCTCCGTCCGCACTCATGCCTGGCTAGCCGCTACCTGGCGCGAAACGGCGGGTACGCGGCGAGATCACCACGAAGATGGCGAGCCAACAGCTGAGCCTGAACATGCGGGACGATACCAATCGGCACCGCGCGCCCAAGCACTGGGTGATTCACCTCTACTCGCTTGCGCTCCTGGTATGCGACAACGACGCGCTTTCGAGCAGCATCGGTCAAACGCGCTGCGCCACCGGGGAGGATTTCAAAGTCATTCGCTCGCAATTGCTGGCGGTTGATCAGCGTCAGCACGAGACGGTCAGCGATGTAGGCGCGAAATTCCTCGATCAGATCGAGCGCAAGTGCTGGCCGGCCCGGTCGTATTGCATGCAGGAAGCCAACCTGCGGGTCGAGCCCGACCCCTTCGCATGCAGCGACGCAGTCATTCAGAAGCAATGCGTAGAGAAACGACAGGAGCGCATTCGTCCGGCCAATTGGTGGCCGGCGCACCCGACCCGAGAACCGGAACTCCTCGCGCTCACTTCGAATCATTCGATCAAATACCGAGAAGTAGGTCCGCGCCGCCTCGCCCTCATAACCGCGTATCTGGTCGCCGGATTGACTGACACCGAGCCTGCGGATACTATCGGCGATTCGGCGGGCTGCGTCGGCAAATGCTGCAGTATCATCAGTCGTTATCGCCTCGCGCCCAGCTCGCAGCACCACTTGTCGCGAATTCTGCAGCTTGCCAGCGACGGAGTTGCGGGCGATTGCCGCAGCGCGTTCATTGCTCATCGCTGCCTCATGCTGTGCCCTGCGCAACAGCACATTTCCGCTGGTCTTTCCGACCATCCGAGCCTTGAAGTGTCCGTTTCCGTCAAGCAACACGATACTGCGTCCTTCATCGGCGCACCGGTGGATGACCGCGGATGTGAGCAGTACATTCCCAAAACAGGTGATCCCACCGAGATGGAGCAGCGGAACCTGGAGCCTGACCTCACGCTCGATCTCAACCTTGAGAGTATCGTGATCGAGCCGGACGTAGGCTCCGGGCGTCATGACGTAGAGCGTATTCAGCGCCTGTATCATCTCACGACCCCTCCTCCTCATCGCACATAAACAGGTCGTCGATCACCCGCGCGCCGAAAGAGATGCGCGTAGCGATGTCTGGCATACATACGTCGGCCAGCGAACAATGCGTGCAACGCGCGTCACGCATTGGCAGTGGAAGTGTGTTGCCTTCCAACATCCCGCGCACCGCGGCCGTCGTCACTGCGACCAGATCCCGCAACACGTCATCGAACGAGACGCTCCGTCTACGACGTGAGCCGTGGTAGTAGATTGCGCCGTGAGGCACTGTGCAGTCGAGCATCTCTTCCAGGCATATCGCCTGCGCGCATAACTGAATCGCCTCATGGCCCCAGGAACGCTTCTTGCCGCTCTTATACTCGACCGGATACGGACCAGCAGCGGTGAACTCGATCAAGTCAGCTCGCCCGACGAGGCCAAGCCGCTCTGACCAGAGCGGCAACGCATACTCGCGGTGGACGGCAGGGCGGCGCTCGGCATCCGTACGATCGACCCGCTCGTGCGTATGCTGCCCGCGGATCGTGTAGGCATTCTCGGTATACGTCTGATCCAGATGGATCAGCGCGCATTGTCGCGGACAGTAGCTGTAGTGTTCGAGCGCGGATATCATCACGGGTTCGAGCGCATCGTCGAACCCTTCGCCTACCGAATCGCCGCCCATGGCTTCTACCCTTCTGTCAGCCGGTCCAATGTCACACCCGTCGGAAGATCCGTCTCGTCGATCTGAACGCGATAGTCACCAAAGCCACGCGGCGCTTCGACGTCGGGCTCCCGCTGAATCCGAACCCGTTCCAGCAGCTTGTGCGCTGGCGCATTGCCGAGGGGGTTTTCGTGGCTGAAGACGTAGAGGCCGCGACAGGCGGTGAGACCGCGTGATGCCGAGCGATCCAGATCCCACATCATCGTCAGAGCCTGCCAGAAGAGCCCAAGGTCTTCGCTATCGAAGCCCGTCTGTTGCGCGAAGCTGGGGATGAAAAAGCCGTTCGCCCGGTAAAGACCGTACGGGACGAGCGCCTTTCGCCCCATCTCCGTTGTCTTGCCTGATGTCTCGTCGCCTTCGGCGCTAACCGTCCGCGTATCCTCGGCTCTGGTGACCGCGATCCGCATGATCGACAGATCAAGCGGCACGATCGGGTCAACCGATCGCGCGAAGGTCAACTGGATCGGCCCACGAACCTGGCCTGCGTTGACGCCGGTCGTCATCACCGCGCCGAACGTGCGGATGTCGTAGAAGTTCTCACACATCCACTGACGCGTCAGATCGACGTCCTCGCGCTTCTGTTTGCTACCGGTGGACTTGATTCCCAGCGCCGTATAAGCGCGCTGGTGCAGATCGTTGAGCGCGATGCCCTGGTTCTGGACGTAGATCTTGAAGCGCTCTTCATGCCCACGCGCGACATCGACCCAATCACGGACCTTGCGCTTGAGCGCGACATCGGTGACAAGTCCCTGCATCGTCTCCGGGTCGATCCGCGGCAGGTTCCCTGCGTCGGGGTCCCCATTCGGATTGCCGTCGGTGACGTCGAAGAGCAGGACGAAATCGTGGCGACGGGTCGGGTCCAAGTGGGTTGCGGCGGTCGTAGCAGTCATCTCGTTCTCCTACCCTTCATTCTCAGGCGTTGAATCGTTGGCACGGCGCGCAGCCGCGCCCTGGCGGCGGCCTTCGGCATCAGCCGCTCGCTGGTGGTAATAGCCAAGCACGAACACGCCCTGCTCGCGCAGCGAGAGCGTTCGCGGGAACGCCCCAATCCCCGCCAGGATGTCCTGCATCCGTCGCTCCAGCGCGATGTAGGCGCCGGGCTTGTCGCGACGGAGGCGCGCGAGATGCGGCTGGGCGCCGCGGGTCAAGCGGCCGAAGACGGAAAGTGGTGCGGTGGATGCCGATCCGAAGAATCGATCGATGATCGTCGCATTGCGTTCGCCGAGTGCTTCCCGCTGAATTACGTCAAGCACAGCCAGCAGCCGGCCGCAAAGATATGCGGGATCGCGGTTTTGCTCGTCAAGACCAACCATGAACGTCTCCCATCCTTCCGATTGTTGCGACGCGAGCACCATCTTGATCAATGCCGCCTGCTGGTAGTTCACCACCTGTCCGGCGCGAATCCGTCGGATCACCTGAGCAACAAGCGACATTGGTAGCGCGCCACCGCGAAGCGCAAGACGCATCAGTGCCTGCGGCACATCTGGCAACGGCGGATCCTTGCTCCCCTCACGGATCGTTGCATCGGCCAACGAGCGAATGCCAAAGTAGCGTTGGTCGCTGGAACGGATATCCACGAGCCTTTGGAGCGCGAAGTAACGGGCGAGATTCTGGCTTGCCTCTGAGACGGTGGTGTCGATCCAGCCCCGCACGGCGACGCGCCCGCCACTGCCCGAGAGCCCGACGCAGTAGAACGCGGTCGCATCAAGCGTCATCGCCCCAGACCTGCCACGATATGCTGCCGTCAGGAGCGCCTCGACCTGCCCTGGGTCAGCCCGGGAAAGGAGCGTACCCCAGGCAAACGACGTCGGCTCTCGCGTCCAGAAGACATACAGGACGCGCCCGAGGTAAAGACGCGACGATTCGTCTTCGATGAGTGCATTGAGCGCTTTCGAGACGCGCTCCGCGCAGTCACTGCACATCGGCGCGATATGGTTGTTCTTGAGATGGAACGATTCGAAGACGTCCACGTTCGCCGAGACGAGAGCAGCGCCACTCGACTGACCGCCGACGGGCCCCAGCCCTTTGATCATGATCGGCATCCGACGTAGTGGCGGGCGACGTTCCCCGCAGACGATACATTCCATCATGGTCTCGCCGTCACCAGCCGACGCTGACCGGTCGGCTTTCATAGCCCAGAAGGCGCGGACTGCCGGTGAGTCAATCGGCCACCGCCCCTCGACACTGAACGTGACGTTGGCCTGTGGGTCGGCGTCCGCTGGCATCGGAATGCGCAATTCATCGGGTTGAGCGAGATAGTGAACCACCGCGAAGACGTCTCGCTCGCCCGTTGTATCAGCACACTCGCTGACAAGATCGATGAATCCCCGGTGAGCCTGCGCAGTACGGGGGCCGTCACCCCAGCCCAGCGCATAGTCGCCGCGGTCGGCCAGCAAAATCGGTTTGATTCCGCTCGTCCGAACGAGTAACGGCACAAGCATCGGAAGCCCCCGGTCAGCCCGAAGCTCCTCGCCGCCAGTCAGTGTGACAAGTCCGATCGGGTTGCCCTCGACATCGAGCTGAACCTCGTACTTGATCGGCGTACGCTTGTACATCGGTGGCCCGAGATCGTCGAGCCGGGTTGAATAGTCACGAAGCGCTTGCAGGAGCATCAGTCCGCCCCAATCTCAGGAGCCGGTGGCACGCGCAGCACCCCATGGTCGAGGCGGGCAGCAAAGAAGCGCGGCGTGCCCGCGCCCTGCGTGGTCAAGTCGTAGTCGATCCCGTGCAGCATCCCGCCAAGATCGTCGCTGATCGCGACTGGCGTTTCGTTGCCATCGAGCGGACCAAAGGATGCCGAGAATTCGCGACAGCCAAGATACGGCATGCTGAAGCATTGGCCGCGCGCGACCCGACGACGAAACTGGTCCCGGTACTTGGCGATGTTATCGGGGACATCCGCCCGAAGCTGCATGTCAGCGCGGATGACGTACCCGACGTCGCGCAGCGCAAGTGTGTGACGCTGCGTCCTGTCGTCCGGAGCGACAAAGTTTCCGGCTCCAGCCGCGGCCCAACCGGTAGCGGTACGGTATGACTGCCGTGTCTGAACCTCGTTCCGCATGATGGGCGTATAACTGACCGGATTCAACACCCATATCTCTCGCACGATCCAGCTAACTCCGGCTTCCAGAAGATCGCTTCCAGGATGCCTCGCGCCGCAGACGGCGTCATCACCGGGTAGCTCACCCGTTCGGCCTTCATCTCTGGCCGCGTGAAGCAGGCCAGGTCACCCCACACCTTCACTTCCAGGAGAGAACGTTCGGCCATAGCTCACCTGTCATTCTTCGCTCAGATCACCAAAGCTTCGGGGTCACGGCGGTCGCCGACCAGACCTCGGATGCGATCGTACTCCCCCAACCACTCCCACAGGCCGGGGACAATCTCGGCGGCGAGTCCCTCTCGGGCGTATCCCGATAGCACCGTCGACCGGACATTCACGATCAACGGCTGAAGCAACCTCCAGATCAGTCGCGGGTTCCCGCGCCGGGTCCGCAAACGGTCGATCGCGTTATCCACCTCCTCTCCGTCCGGCAGTGTCGTCCAGTACCGAACCAGCACTGATGCCGTGTCATCTGCTATGAGACGAAAGCGTTCAGCCACAGTGGAGTACTCGAGGTTCGCGCGTGCCTCCTGGATCCTCGGCGCATCGAGTGAAACACGGTCGTACAGAGCGCGGAAGTAGTCCCAATAGACAGCGGGATCATGAAAGTCAAAGCCCGGACGGGAGAGCATCGCGCGAGCAATATCCGTGCCCGTCCGATATGCGCCCGGCGGTTCGTAGCCTTCTTCAGGCTGGAAAACGACAACACGGCCGCTCTCGAGCTTACCCTCACGATTGCAGCGGCCGGCCGCCTGCACGATACGGTCGAGCGGGCCAACGGCGCGCAATACCAGCGGGAAGTCGAGATCAACCCCCGCCTCCACGACCTGGGTCGCAACGACGCGACATGGCTCACCGTTGTGCAGGCGATCCTTTACTTCCGAAAGGACATCGCGCCGATGTGCGCCACACAGCAGCGTCGACAGATGGCGCGCATCAGGATCGCCCAACACGTCGAGCAGCGCTAGCGCGTCGGACTTCGTATTGACGATCGCGAGCGACTGCGGGCTCGTCCGCATCTCGTCGGCGGCGCGTTCCCAGGCCCACTGCTCTCCGCGCGCAGCCGGCAGATGGTAGACAACCCGCTTCAGCCGGTCGAAGTGCGCAATCGGATCGGAGACAATTTGACGGACGTTCGGGAGTCCACGAAATCCGGCACTCGCATCAATCGCCGGTTGGGTCGCGGTGCTGAGGACGACAGTAACGCCGTAGTTGGTGACGAGTTCGCGAAGGACATCCAGGATCGGAGCAAGCAACCGTTCCGGCAGCGTCTGTACTTCATCCAGAATGATCACACTGTTGGCGATGTTATGCAGCTTGCGGCACGCTCTCGTCGATTTACCGAGGAGGCTCTCAAAGAGTTGGACCGTGGTCGTTACGACGATTGGCGCGTCCCAGTTTTCGGCCGCGAGCCGTTCCCAATCGCGATCGATGTCGTCATCTGGTTCGGACCGTTGGATTGCGCTATGGTGCTCAAGGACGGCATGCGACGACTGAAAGATCGAACGGTAGGTGGCTGCGGTCTGGTCGGTGATCGACGTATAGGGAATCGCGACGATCACCCGCTTGAGATCGTGTTGTGCGGCGTGACGCAGCGCGAATGCAAGCCCAGAGCGAGTCTTCCCTCCACCAGTCGGGACAGAAAGCCGGAAGAAGCCCGGGGGCTGAATCGCTGCATTCAGGCAATCGAGATAGACGCTGTGCCGAACATCGGCAACGACGTTATCGCCCTTGCCCGAAATTCTTCTCTGATCGGCTTCGAGCTCGTGAGTTAACTCTGGAATAGACGGGAGTGTCGCGCGCCGTGAGTCATACCGCCCAGGGTCGAAGTGCGCTTCGGTATCCAGAAAGTCGGCATCGACCAACGCGGAGAAGAGCATCCGGAGAAAAAATTCCAGCGAAAGGGGTGACCGCAGCCAGGGTGGCGCTGCTAGCGGAGACATCGGCTCCAAGTCAGCAATGACCGACCGCGCGATCGCCAGTGCTTCATTCACACGTTGCTCCGGGAGTCGTTCATTCAGCCACACACGTAACTCGGTCTCCTGATCACGAAGCCCGCCATGGTGTCCGACGATCGGCTGGGTGAGTGGCGGTGCATACTGTGCGGCCAGCTTCGCCCCTGCGGCCTTGTGGTCGGGGCCGCGTCGCCGGGTATACAAGTCACGTTCAACACCGAGGAGGTATTGCTGAAATTCGGGATGGTACTTCCCCAGGTCATGCCAAAGGCCGACCCACCAGCCTAACTCCGCGGCTCCGAAGGCCTCCGCGAATCCCTGCGTCGTCTGAGCGACGGTAATAAGATGGTCGAGTAGCAAGTGTCGGTTACCTTGTTGATTACGGGAATGGGCGTAGGCCATTGTTGCGTCGGTGTCGCCCCGCATACTGACTACCTCCCGGCTGACGCAAACGACGATCCTGTGACATCAAATCGGTATCATAAATGTGTCAAAGTTTCTGTATCAGTACTACAGCGTAATATACCATAGCTGGTTCTATGATCCAGTGAAAACATGATGCATGTCCTTGTCTTACGTCACCGTCAACGACCGCGACTCAGGATTTCGTCGGTCTACGATGGACTGTAAAACTCGAATCATCAAGGCAATGAGAGGACGGGAATCGAGAGGATGGCGACAACAGGGAATCAGACCGGTGTGTGTATCGGCGGGCCGGGTGACACTTGGGAGGCGCGCACGGATGCGACGCCGGAGGCGTATCGGCTCGCGTTCCGGGCGCACACGACAGCAAGCTGGGAGCTAGTCGAGGCAGCGCAGGGGGACTTGCTGCAGCTCGTGGTGGGGCGCGTTCCGGCGGTAACCGGCGCGGAGGTGATCCTTGGGCTGGCGACGCTGTTTCGCGACGATCCCGAGGGGGACGCGGCCGGACGGGCGTCGCTGACGACGATCATGGGCGACCTCCGGCCGGCCATCGCCTGGACGCTGCTGGTCGCGCTGTCGGACGGATTCTTCAACGCCGGGGCTGGTCGCTTTGACGACCGCCCCGCCACAATCCGGGCCGAGCTGGCGCGGGCGCTTCGCTGCCTGCTGGCGCTCGATCTGCCGATCTCCGACCGAGCGGCGCTGGAGCGCGTCCGCGGGCTAGCGGTCTGGCAGGCAGACGCCCCGTCCGGTTGAACCGGGCGGGGCGTTGCGACTGGTATCCGGTTTACTTCGACGGCTGCTTGTATTGCAGCAGGATCTCGAAGACGCGCGACGGGGTGGTCAGGGTGAAACCGGTCGCGCTCTCGGGAGTATCGAAGATAGCGGCGGTCTGCACCTCCTGCGTCGGGTCAATCGGCGCGGTCATGTCGAGGCCCTTGTCGTAGGTGAGCGACTCGCGGGTGGCATTGGTGGCGAGGAAGTACGAGTTGCCGGCGATGTCGACGACGACCAGCCCGTCGTAGGGGAAGGGCCGCGCGACGGTCAGCGTGTTCTTCACCGTCAGCTGAAGGTAGAGGAACATCCCGTCGGCCGTGCTATCGCCAATCTTCTTGAACAGATCGTAGCCTGTGATGGTCAGCTCCCAGCCGTCGGTCGTGACGGTGTCGCCAATGGCCGGCTTCGGCGCAGGGATCGCGGTCGGAGTGGCTGCCGGGCGGACAACGGTCTGCGTCGGCGCCAGGGTCGGGGTTGGTGGCGGCGGGGGCGGCGCGGTTGGCGTGGTCTGGGCCAACTGCCGACCGGGGGTGCCGGCCGCGCCATTCGGGCTGGTTCCATCCGCAGAGCCGCAGGCGGCCAGCAGAAGCGTCGATGCCAGAAGCGCCACAATGGCGAGCGCGCCGGTTCGTCCTGTTCGAGCCTGCATCTCTCGTCACTCTCCTGCCACCGCCCGGCGATGCCTGTCTGGCACGGCTCGGCCGGCGACTCACATTCACTCGATCGCGATGCGCTGGCCCACGGGGTCCCGAATTCCGCGTCCCGACGCCATTGACGGCTACCGGCTGGCTGCCGGCTCGACCGGCCGGATGGTTCCTTGCTGTGACTCGCTGGCAACTATTGCCAACATGAGAAATCAACCATCCGAGCTACCCTGAAGATACACCGCCACAACCACGTCCGTCAACCATGTACGAACATGCGAACGTGCGCACCTATGCGGAAACTGACGTTCAGACTGGCGAACGGAAGGTGCGTTGTCAGGGAGTATTAGGATGGGAAACTTGCGTACAGCGCAAGTACGACGCGATCGCGGACGGTGGCGGCCTCTCCGGGCTCGAGGGTGTCGGGGGTCAGCGAGATGGCGTCATCGCCGGCCGCCTTGACCGCGACGCGCGGGTCGCCCTCCCAAAGCGCGCGGACGACCGCGTCACGACGAGAGGTCGCTGCTCGGCCGTCGAGGATCACTCGGCAGCGTGGCATCGGCTGGCCGGCCTCGTTTGGAAACTCACGCTCGGCGCGGACTCCGGGGACCGCAGAGAACGCGGCAACCCAGCCGGTGACATCCGCTTCGTAGCCTGCGATGCGCGCGAGGTGATCCTCGGCCAGGTAGCGCTCGACGGCAGCCAGCAGGCCGGCCATCTCCTCTTTGCCGACCTTCATCGAGCGACCCAGCCGCGGGTTTGGCGACCCATGCTGGCGGATAGCGGCGACCAGATCGGGCCGGCCGACGACCAGCCCGCTGGCCTGTGGCCCGCGCAGATCCTTGCCACCGCTGAAGATGGCGAGGTCAGCGCCCTGTTCGCGGGTGTAGCGCCAGAGATTCTCGGGCGGGGGAAGTTGGGCCGCTCCATCAACGATTACCGGCACGGAGCGCGCATGGGCAATCTGGACGACCTCTGCGAGAGGAAGAGCCCCTTCGGCGAGATGCTCGCCAGCGACGAAGAGCACCGCGGCGGTGTCGGCGTCGATCGCCAATTCCAGCTCGACCGGGTGGACCTCCGGCTCGACTCCGATCTCGACCAGCGTCGCGCCGGCCAGCGCGACCGACGGAAGGTAGGGGATGCGGTGCGGACGCTGGTAGACGATCTTCGACGGAAGGCCGGGGCGGTCGGGCATCCTGGCGATGGCGACCGGGTCGTTGCCGGTCATACAGGCGAGGGTGGCGAGGGTCAGGCCGGCCGCTGCGCCAGTCGTGACGCAAGCGGCGTCGTTTCGCGTGAGCGCGGCCAGCCGCTTGCCGACGGCATCGTGCAGCTCAACGATATCGACGTAGCTGCGCGCGGCTGCATCCATCGCCCAGCGGACCTCGTCCGGCATCAACGATCCGCCGAGGCGAGTCAGCCGCGCATCGGCGTTGAGTACTCGACGGATTCCCAGGTCGTCGTAGATCGTCATCGACCGTCACCCCGATGCTAGCGCGCCAGCGCAGAGATCCACTCCGGCAACCGCTCGTCGCCGATGACGCGATTCAGGACGCGCAGCTCGGACAGCCTCGAGGTCTGGCCGGCAAGCAGCTCCTCGGGCGAGATATCGGCCTCCTCGGCGAGGTCGGAATCCTCCTCGAGCTGTGCAATCAGCGCATCACGCCAGGCGCGGACCTCGTCGTGATCGAGCGGGGCGTCTCCCTCCGGCTCCAGGCTCGCGATTGCCCATTGGCGGCTGACGAGGGTGCCGATCGCGGTGAGCTGCCAGCGGAAGCCGCTATCGTCGCGCGCGATAGCGCCGTGGCGCGAGAGCTCGCTGATCTGCGAAATGACGATCGCCGTCTCGATCGGCTGACCAGTGATGTGCTGGTGCAACAGGCCGGCCGTCTGAGCCAGCGTGATCTCGTCAAGCGTCTGGCCGGACTGGGCCAGCGCGATCATGACTCCGACCCGCACCGGACTGCTGGCAATAAAGCTGGCGGTCTCGACCCAACTTGCCATATTGGCGTGCTCCTCTTCTGTCCGTTCCCAATACCTGCCTCATTATCCCCCGTCGCGCCAGGGTCGGCTGCTACAATCGTCATTCGTTCTCCCGATCGGAAGGATCCATCGATGCGAGAGACCCCGACTCGCCTGACCGGCGCTGAGCGCGCGTTCCTGGCACGGATGCCGAAGCCGGAGCTGCACGTCCACCTGGAGGGTTCCGTGCGACCCGAGACGTTGCTCGACCTGGGGCGACGACACGGGGTCGTGTACCCGTTCGACGACACAAACGGCGCGCGTGACTGGTATCGGTTCCGCGACTTTCCCCACTTTATCGAGGTTTTCATGGCAGTCTGCGATAGCCTCCAGACCAGCGAAGACTACGAGCGGGTGACGTGGGAGCTGGCCGAGACGGCCCGCGCGGAGAATATCCCGTACCTGGAAGTGACGATCTCGCCGACTTCGCCGCTGAAGCCACGGACGAAGGCAATGCCCGATCTTGTGCTGGCCGGCTGCCGGGCCGGAGCGCGCCAGGGATGGGACGATTTCGGTGTTCGGATCCAGTTTATCGTCGATGCGGTCAGGGTCCGTGCGCCGGAAGAGGTAACTGCGATCGCCGAATGGTGCGTCGCGAATCTGGGCGACGGGTTGGTCGGGATCGGGCTGGGCGGCACCGAGATCGGCTATCCAGCAGCCCCTCACGCGGCAGCGATCGAATTTGCGCGTCGCAATGGCGCGCGGGTCAGTCTGCACGCGGGGGAAACAGTCGGGCCAGAGAGCGTCTGGGACGCGCTGGAGAGCGGCGCGGAACGGATCGGCCACGGGGTCACGAGCATCCACGACCCGGAGCTTGTCCGCCGCCTGGCGGCAAACCGGGTGGTGCTGGAGGTCTCACCGACCAGCAACATCCGCCTTGGAGTGGCGTCGAGCTACGCGACTCACCCGATCCGGGCGCTTCACGACGCGGGGGTGCCGGTAACGGTGAACACCGACGATCCGCCGATGTTCGACGCGACGATGACCGGCGAGTACGTCGCCCTGGCCGAGGAAGCCGGCTTCGACATCGATGAGCTGTCGGCAATGGCTCGGCGGGCAGCCGAGGCGGCCTTCTTGCCGGACAGCGAGCGCGCGGAGCTCGTCGCGCGCATCGACAGGGAGGTCGCCACCCTGCGCGAGGATCTGGCGTCGGATTGTCCCGGTTGAACGTTGGTTTGCCTGCGATGTAGCATTTCAGGTATTGCCTCGGCACGGCCGTGCCGCTCGAACGCCTGGATCGACAGCAACGCCCAGGCAGCATCGAGGCGCCGTGAGCGACGGGCATCCTCGTGGTGAGGGGAACGGGACACGGCGGCGATCAGGCCGGCCGTGCGACGAGCAGCAGGGTTAACCATGGGACAGGCAGCGAGCGATTCGCGCGCGGATCGCGCAATTCCCGACATCGTCATCCGGCGGCTGCCGATCTACGTTCGGACACTGCGGCTGATCGCCAGCGAGGGGATTCCGACCGTCTCGTCCGACGATCTGGCACGCCTGATCGGCGTTACTGCGGCGCAGATTCGCCGAGACCTGTCCTACTTCGGCAGGTTCGGCAAACAGGGCAAGGGGTATAACGTGGCGACGCTCGTCGCCACGATCGAGCATATTCTCCATCTTGATCAGCAGTGGGATGTCGCGCTGGTTGGCTTCGGCCACCTCGGGCAGGCGCTGGCCGCCTACCGCGGCTTCGGCGCTACGACGTTCGAGATCGTCGCCATCTTCGACCGCAGCCCGGCGAAGGTCGGCCAGACATCAGAGGACGGCGTGCCGGTGTTGACTGCCGACGAGATCACCCGCGTGGTGCGGGAGCGGGATATCCGGATGGGTATCATCGCCGTCCCGGCATCCGCCGGCCAGGAGGTTGCGGATGCGCTGGTCGCGGGCGGGGTGCGCGCCATCCTGAATTACGCGCCGGTGATCCTCCGCGTGCCGGAGGATGTCTGGGTGCGAGAGATCGACCCGACCGGGGCAATGCAGTCGATGACATACTATCTGAACGATGACGCCGCCCCGCCCGACACGTCGACGGAGCGATACCGCCGCGCCGCGCTCGAGGCGACGCCGGGCTGGTAGGCAGAACGGGGAGAGCGTGGGAACGAGCGGCAAGGCGCTGACACGGCCGGCCGCAGGTGTCTTCCTCACCCTGCTCGCGTGCTATCTGCTCACCCACGGCGGGACGTTCTACAGTTCCGACGGTTATGTCATGTATGCGACGGCAAAGGCGCTGGCGCTGCAGCACACAATCGTGCTGGCGCCGAACCCCGACGTGGCCTGGCAGATCGTCCGGGGGCAGCACGGGCTGTACTTCTCGAAGTATGGGCTGGGGCAGCCGCTACTGGCGACGATCCCGATCCTGCTGGCAAAGGCGCTCCGTGAATCAATCCTCAGTGGAGTGCTCGATGAGGCGCTCTCCATCTACGCTGTCTCGCTACTGAACCAGGTCGTCACCGCGGCCAGCGGCGCGCTCGTCTTTCTACTGGCCGTCCGTCTGGGCAACGGCATCCGCCTCGCGGTCGGGCTGGCGTTGGCGTGGGGGTTGACGACGCTGGCCTGGCCATATTCGAAGACGTTCTTCAGCGAGCCGTTGTTCACCGCCTGCCTGCTACTGGCGGCGCTGGGGCTGCTGGCCTACCGACAGGAGGGCAACCGCTGGCGCTACGGCTGGCTGGCGCTGGCGAGTCTCGGTCTCGGCTACGCCGTGCTGACGCGGGTCGTCGGGGCGTTGCTCCTGCCGCCGTTCCTCGCCTACGCTGCCTGGGCCGCGCTGCCGCATCCGGAGGGTGAGCCGCTGCGCCGGCTGATCCGGCGGCCGGCCAGTGAGACAGGCTGGTGGCGCTCGGCGCTCGCGGCGGCGCTGGCCTTCGGCATCCCGGCGGCCGCCTGCCTGGCGCTGCTGCTGTGGCACAACGCTGTCCGCTTCGGCAGCCCGTTCGACAACGGCTATACGGGCGAGCGGTTCGACACGCCGCTCCTGTCAGGGCTGGCCGGACTGCTCGTCTCACCGGGCAAGAGTATCTTCCTCTACGCGCCGCTGACGGCGCTAGCGGTCGTCGGCTGGCCGCGTTTCTGGCGCGAGCGGCGGGCCGAGGCCGTGCTCTACGCCGCGATCGCCGCGGTCGTGCTGGTCCAGAATGCGAAGTGGTGGTCGTGGTGGGGTGGCTGGGTCTGGGGGCCACGCTTGCTCGTGCCGCTGCTGCCGTTCGCAATCCTCGGCCTTGGGCCACTGCTGCGATCGTCGGCCCGCGCGCGGACGGCTGCCTGGGCGCTGGCGGGATTCGGGTTCGGGGTGGCGCTGCTGGGGTCGCTGGTTGACTTCAACCTGTATCTGATCGAGATCCATGCGCAATACGAGGCGGCCGGCCGCGGCAACGCAGATCCGGACATCTACTGGCGCCTCTCGACCTCGCCGATCGTCGTCGAAGCCCAACGGCTCTGGGAAGGACGGGACATCAGCGTCGTCACGTTCCACCTCCAGCGCATCGGCTTCAATACCGCTCAGTCGACTGCATTCCTCGTCGCACTCGCGCTTATCGCGGTAGCCGGCGTCTGGCTGCTAGCGGGGACGAGGGACGAGCCAGATATTCCATAGCAGGGGCCGGATCCTGTCCCTATGCGTCCGCCGATCACGCCCCGCTACCGATAGGATCGGCTCGTCGGGAGGCGACTGGCAGGGTCGGGGGAGAGCCAGCCGTCGGTAGCCAACTCGTTGGCGATCAGTCGGCCGAGCAGAACCTCGTACTCGGTGCCGGCGTACTCCGGGTGGTATTCGAAACGGGCACGCTCGAAGTACTGGACGGTGTAGACCTCGCCGGTGTCGGGGTTCCGTTCCGAGAACTCCTCGGAAATCGGATAGCCAAACGTCGCCAGCCCCCCGCGTGCGTCCCAGAATGCCTTGAAGCCGTGGGAGAGCGAGTGGCCGGTGGCATCGAAGCAGGCGCGCTCTGGGCCGGGCGCGCAGCCGCCAAGCGGCTGGAATGGCGCTTCCCCCTCCCTGCCGGCGGCCATTGCGCTGCCGGCTAGCGTCCCCAGGACCTCGCCCCACTGGCCGAGATATTCCGGATGGAACTCCAGCCGGGCACGCTCGAAGTCCTGCGCCAGCAGCCATCGTCCGTCCGGCTGAAGGCGCGGGTAGGGGCGTGTCAGTGGCAGGCCCAGAATGCGCAGACCGCCGCGCTGCTGCCAGGCGCGCAGGAATCGGCCATCGATCGACTGCCCGGTCTCCGGGAAGAGCTGCGCCGTCGCGTCCCACGTAGTGGCTGGCCGGCCGTCCCGCGGCAGGTGCTTGAATGCATCGTAGTAGACGGGCTTCGGCCGGAATGTCGTGTGCGGCCCCAGCCAGCGCCCGCCATGCTCATCTGGCACGATCTCCATTAGCCCGAACAGATCGACAGGAACCTCGTTCCAGTCGTGAAGCATGTGCAGATGGGCGAACTCGATGTATGGCTGGCGCTTCATCCAGTCGACTGCCGCGCGGAGGTTACGCGCCTGGTTCTCGACATCCGTCACCCATCCGTATTCGGTGATCCAGATCGGCTTGGCCCCATCGCCGCGGGCGACCATCAGGTTGCGCAGATCACCGATGCGCCGGTAGCTGATCTCCTCCGGCTCGATGCCCGGGCCGGCGATGAAGTGCCAGTTGTATGGATGGATCGAAACTGCGTCCCACGGCTCATTCCCGTTGCCATACCAGGCCTCGCTCAGGTTGTAGATCCAGTCCATGTACTCCGATCCGACCAGCGTCTGGGCGGCAACGACGATCTCCGGATTCACCGCGTGGGCTACGTCGTAGAACATTCGCAGGTTACGCAGATAGACCGTCGCATCCTGCCCCAGCAGTTGCCACATCTCCGGCTCGTTCCAGAACTCCCAGTGCTCGATCCAGGCATATCGCGAGACTGCCGCCCGCACTGCGTTCTGAAAGGCCGGCGCCATATCTTCGCGCAGGCCACAGAGGTAGATCTCGGTGAGCGCGCTATCGCAGCCGGGCTTGTCGACCGACGCCCAGCCGGGGATCGTGTTGAAATCGGCTACAACCACGATGTTGCGTCTGGCCAGCTCGCCGAGAACATCGTCGTACAGCCGCCAGTCGAACGTCCCCTGGGTCGGCTCGAAGCGCCGCCAGTCGATCGACAGCCGGACCGTCGTCACGTTCAGGTCGTCCAGCGCCGGGAGGAGTTGGCTACCGTAGACGTCCGGGTCGAGCCACCAGGCGTGCGCCGCGATGCCATAGATGAAGGGATTGCCATCCTGGGGCTCTGCGGCATTGGCCGGCGAGGGCAGCAGGCTGGCGCCGACGACGACGAGCAGCAGCAGTGTTGCGAGCCGGCCGGCCAGGGGGAGCCTGGTCATGGAATATCGCACTCCGTCGGTCGTCGGACACCGTCGTCCGTTCGTATCAGATCAGCACGGGAGTATTGCACGCCGGGAGCGCTCGGTTCAGGCGGCGTCGCCGGCCTGCTCGTGCCAAATCGCCGCCGTGACCCCGCCATCGGGCATCACGATCCGGCCTGACGCAACCAGCTCATCGATCGCGTAGGCGTAGGCCAGGTGATCGAACCAGCAGAAAAACTCGCCGAACGTCGTCACACCCGCATGAGCCGCGCGAAGGCCATCGTATAGCACGGTCAGCTCGCCGAGCAGGCTACGGTAGCCATCGACCAGATCGCGGGCGAGCGCGCCAGCAAACCTGCTCCAGACCCGCGAGTCGTGCTCATCGACAAACGGCAGCCCGACCTGTCGGGCCAGCGCGGCCGCATCGAACGGAGGATCCGCTCTGTCGAGCGCGGCCCGGAGCCGTTCGTCGTGACGCGATCGCTCCCGGTTCGGCGCCACCGTGGTTCCGTAGCGACCGAACGTCAGGTGCGCCCAATCGGGCCAGGGGAGCGCCGTCACTCGCTGACCATACTGGCCCAATGCTGTTTCGTCTCCTTCGACGACGTAGAGATAGTAGCGGGCCGCCGGATCGTCGCGGCCACCGCGCGGCGGGGCTGGCGGCATCAGCCGGCCGTCGTCCGCCAGCGCATCCAGCAGGCCGATGTCCAGCAGCCGGTCACCGACGAGCAGAAACGACACCTCGGCCAGCGTGTATCGTCGGGAGATATCCAGCCGGGGCCAGAGTGCTTCGATCAGTGGCCAGGACGAGGCGACTCCCTGCGCCAATTGAGCGCCAGCCCGCGCCGCCAGGCTGTCCACCCGCGCGATCTCATCCGCATTCACGATCAGCGCCAGCGGCCTCGCGCGATCGCCCTCCAGCGCGACGATGCCGGACGCCGCCAATGCCTCCAGATCGGCGCGCACCTCGCCGGCCGGCCGGCCGAGCGCAACCGCCAGCCCCGCCACCTCGGGATACTCCAGCAACGCTGGCAGCAGCGGCAGCCGCTCGGGCGTCAGCACCTGATACGGATTCCCGACGCCCACCATCCCGGCATGCAAACCGCGCTCCACGTTCGATACCGGCACCCGCGTTTCTCCCTCCTCCGGCCAGATAGCCCGCTATCGTATACCCGTGCTCGCGCGATGGCGCAACACGCACGAGCTACGTGACGATGTCTTCATCCCCGACGTGCAACGGGCCATTGCATGAGACCCAGCATCTGCATCGCCCCCTTCTCCGACAAATGATCGCTCCGCGTAAGTCCCGACGCGACCGGTACGCAATGTTGACAGCGGCTGCTACGCTATTCTCATCTTTATCATCAGGAGGGGCTGCGCCAACTCAGGCCGCAGCCATCAATAGCGGGAGGGTTGTCCAATGCGTCAGCTCGTGGTTGTCCCCACGTCCCTGCGACTCCTCGTCGGAGCCATCGTGACACTGGCCCTCGGCCTCGCCATCGGCATCGGTGTGAACAGCGTCCTGGCCAGCAGCCCGCCCACCACTGTCTCTGCCTGTGTCAGCAAGATGTCCGGTTTCGTCCGCATCGTCTCCAGCGATCGATACTGCATGCGCACCGAACGGTTCATGACCTGGCAGAGCGGCGCCGATCTGTCGGGTGTCGAAGCGCGGCTCACCGCGCTGGAGGGTCTCGTAACTACTCAGCAGGCTACGATCGCGTCCCAGCAAGCCACAATTGACGACCTCACGGCCCAGGTGCCGGCCTGCCTGTCGACCGCAAACGACGGGACGGCCCTCTTCAGCGGCTGCAACGTCCAGATTATCAATGGTCAGGGCAGCACCGCTACGGTCAACGGGAAGGGCAACCTGATCGTCGGCTACAACGAAGACAATGGCGACACCCGAACCGGCTCGCATAACGTCGTCGTCGGCTCAAGTCATACGTACAGCAGCTACGGCGGGTTGGTCGCGGGGTACGACAACATTATCAGCGGCGACTACGCCAGCGTCAGCGGCGGGGAGGGCAACACCGCCAGCGGCCACCAATCCAGCGTCAGCGGCGGATACTACAACACCGCCAGTGACCGCTCCTCCAGTGTCAGCGGCGGATACAACAACACCGCCAGCGGCCACCAATCCAGCGTCAGCGGCGGATACTACAACACTACAACCGGCAATTACTCCAGCGTCAGTGGCGGGGCTATCAACAAGGCTACCGGTATCGGCTCCAGCGTCAGCGGTGGGGACACCAACACTGCCAGCGGCATCTATTCCACGGTCAGCGGCGGGCGTAATCGCACAGCTGCTAGCCAAAATATGTGGGTCGGCGGAGGCCTCTCCGAGGCACAATAGCCCGGCCCTGCCAAGCCAGAGTCAAAGCAGTGACGCCCCGACGATCTGCCGGGGCGTCTTGGTTTGTGTTTTCCACGCTGATTCAGGCCTTCTCGACATGACAATCCGTTCATGTCATACTGCCGCCGTCTCCATCAACATAATGGCTGAACCGGGCCTACCGGCGGCCGTCAATAGCAGGAGGGTTGCCCCCATGCGTCAGTTCGCGATGGTTCCGTCGTCCCTGCGGCTCGTCGCCAGCGTTGTCGTCGCGCTCGCGCTCGGCGTCGCTATCGGCATCGGCGTCAACAGCGCTCTGGCCAGCAGCCCGCCCACCACTGTCTCCGCCTGTGTCAGCAAGATGTCCGGCTTCGTCCGCATCGTCTCCAACGGCCGGCCCTGCCTGCGCAACGAGACTGCCACCTCCTGGCAGAGCGGCGCTGATCTCTCCGGCATCGAAGCGCGGCTGGCGACCCTCGAAGGCAAGGTGGCCACGCTACAAGCCGAAAATACGAGTCTCCGCGCCCAGGTGCCGGCCTGTCTGTCGACGGCTAACGACGGCACGGCCCTCTTCAGCGGTTGCAACGTCCAGATCGTCAACGGTCTGGGCAGCACCGAGACAACCAACGCGACCGGCAACCTGATCGTCGGCTACAACGAAGACAACGACGACAATCGAACGGGATCACACAATCTCGTCGTCGGCTCACGTCATACGTATAGCAGCTACGGCGGGTTCGTCGCTGGGAACGACAATAGCATCAGCAAGGAGTACGCCAGCATCAGCGGTGGGACCGGTAACACTGCTAGCGGCAAGTACGCCAGCATCAGCGGTGGGTACTTCAACACGGCCAGCGGTTGGGCCTCCAGCGTCAGCGGCGGGGCCAGCAACACCGCCAACGACGGGTACGCCAGCATCAGCGGTGGGCAGTACAACACGGCCAGCGGTTGGGCCTCCAGCGTCAGCGGCGGGTACAGCAACACCGCCAGTGGTGGCTACTCCAGCATCAGCGGCGGGGGGTCCAACACTACTAACGGCGGCAACTCCAGCGTCAGCGGCGGGTACAGCAACACCGCTAGCGGTTACGCCTCTAGCGTCAGCGGTGGGGAAACTAATGAAGCCAGTGGCGACTACTCCAGCGTCAGCGGCGGATCAACTCACACGGCGTCAGGCCAGGATAATTGGAGAGCCGGCGGCCTGACCGAATCCAACTAGCGCCGCGTCATCACGCGAACTCAACGTAGCGACGCCCCGGCGGGTAACTCGCCGGGGCGTCGTCTCTCTACGGCAACCCCGCTGACGCGCGGCCCTCTTCGTGCCATGGTTGTACACTGGGACGCTGCGCGACGGGTGAGGCCAGATGGGAGGGCGCGTGCTGACTGAAGACGACCGCCGGGTGCTACTGCGCGACGCCATCGACCGTGGCGACGCCACGGCCATCGCCGAGGCGCTGAGGCAGATCGACGAGGCCGGCGACGATCCTGTCGAGTACCTCGACCAGCTCTCCCCCCGCGATCTCCAGCGCTTCGCCCATGCCCTCGGGGCGGACGAGGTCGGCGACCTGCTCGGCGAGTTCGACCCGACCGACGCGGCTGACCTGCTGGAGCGTCTCCCCCTCGCCCACGCCGCTGACGTGCTGGAGGCGATGGAGCCCGACGAGGCCGCTGATGTCGTCGGCGAGATCGTCCCGGCCACCGCCAGCCAGATCATGGTCGCGATGGAGCCACTGGAGGCCGAGGAGCTGCGCGAGCTGCTGGCCTACCCGCCCGACACCGCCGGCGGCCGGATGACTCCCGCCTACGTCTCGGTCAGCCCCGAGCTGCGCGCCGACCAGGCCGTCGTCGCCCTGCGTCGTGTCGCCGAGGAGGCCGAGACGATCAACTACATCTATGTGCAGGAGGAGGACGAGCGCCTGCTGGGCGTCCTCTCGCTGCGCAACCTCGTCCTGACCCGGCCGGATTCGCGCGTCCGGGACCTGATGATCGAGGACGTTTACACGATCCTTGTCACCGCCGACCAGGAGGAGGCCGCGCAACTACTCAACGAGCACGATCTGCTGGCCCTGCCGGTTGTTGATAGCGAAGGCCGGCTGCTCGGCATTATCACCGCCGACGATGTCGCCGATATCCTCGAACAGGAGGCGACGGAGGACATCGAGCGGCTCGGCGGCTCGCAGCCACTGGAAGAGCCGTACCTGCGCGCGACGCCGTTCCTCCTCTTTCGCCGGCGTGTTCCGTGGTTGCTGGCGCTGTTCGTCGCCGAGGCCTACACCGGCACCGTCCTGCGCCACTTCGAGCACGAGCTGTCCAACGCCGTCGCGCTCGCCTTCTTCATCCCGCTGCTGATCGGCACCGGCGGCAACGTCGGCTCGCAAACGGTCACCACGCTCGTCCGGGCGATGGGCCTTGGCCAGGTGCGGATTCGCGATCTGTTCCGCATCGTCCGCAAGGAGGTTCTGACCGCGATCATGCTCGCCGCGGTGCTGTCGGTCGTGACCTTCGGCCGCGCGATGACGCTGCATGTCGGCGTCGATATGGGCATGGTCGTCGGCATCACCGTTGTGCTGATCGTCCTCTGGTCGGCGCTCGTCGCGGCGGTGCTACCGCTGACCCTGCGCCAGCTGAAGATCGACCCTGCCGTGGTCTCAGCGCCATTCATCACGACGCTGGTGGACGGCACCGGACTGGTGATCTACTTCACCGTCGCCCGGATGATCCTCCACATCCCGAACTCCTAGCGATGGCGCTGCGCCCTTGTCGCGCACGCGTTAGCCGGGCCAGTGTCGATCGGCGTGAGGCATAACGATCCGACGCCGCGCGCATTGTTATAGACGCGGGGGTAACGCCCGTGTGGCGCTGGCGACGGCCGGCAATCGGAAGGCGGCCCCGCGATGCTCCCAGGCGACCTCTGGATCTGGCTACTGGTGGCGGCGCTCGCGGCGCTCTGCAACGTGACCCCGGTGCTTGCTCCGCCCACCTGGGGAGTACTGGCCTGGTTCAGTGTCCACTACAACCTGCCGATCCTGCCGGTCGCCATCGTCGGCGCAGTCGGCTCGACCTTCGGCCGCATCATCCTTGCCCTGGCCAGCCGCTGGCTCGGCGAGCGCATTATCCCCGCCCGGCAGCGCGCCGACGCCCAACGCTACGCTGAGATGATCCGCCAGAACACGAAGCTCAATCTGCCGGCCCTGGCGATGTTCGCCTTCGGCCCGATCCCCAAAGCGATGCTCTTCATGGCCGCCGGGATCGCGCGAATCCCGCTCCTGCCGGGCGCGGTCGTCTACGGTGTCGCCCGCGCTGGCATCTACTTCGGCGCGCTGTTGGCGGCCGAGACGACGGTGACCTCGTTTGGCGACCTGTTCTCGCTCTCCGGCGCCGGCTCGCTGATCATCGCGACGCAGGTCGCAAGCACGATCGGCGTCTTCCTGCTGTTCCGCATGGATATCCCGAAGCTCGTCGAGCGCATCCAGCGCTGGCGCGGTGTCGAACCGACTGGCGAGCTCGGCTGGTCGCCAGTCGCACTCGTCAGGCGCGCGCTGCCGGCCCGGACGCAGGTCGAGACGCAGTAGCCGCTGCTTCAGCCGCCATCCGCGCATCGATGATCGGCCGATACCGGTCGTAGAGCGTGATAAGCGTCGTCAGCAACAGGCCGAAGAACAGCAGACCGGCGCGCCCGAGATCCGCTCCGAACGAGGGCGTGATCACCATGTAGAGCACGCCCAGACCGACATTGATCGCCGTCAAGGCGAGGAACTGTGTCGCCGAAGAGCGCCAGTTCGTCCCGCGTGCGGCCAGCCAGTGGCTGACCGCCGCATTCGCGACGACGACCGCGCCGACGCCAATCAGCATCTGCAACGCGCCGACGTGGACGTTCGGCAGCATCTGCGCGAAGATCACGCCCAGCAAGCCGACCAGCACAACCTTCTCGGCCAGCCCCTCGCGCCAGTGCCGGTCGGCGGCCGGCTTCAGCGGGATCGCAATCTGGTTATCCGCATGCGCGTCCGAGTCATATGTGGCCGGCCAGTCTCCGGTCGGCAGCTGGGCGGAAACACGCCGGATGACGAACCACAACGCGACGCCGAGCGCGATCAGCACCGGGAAGATCCAGAGGCTGTTGCCGATTGCCGTGCCCCAGCTTCTCGTCGAGCGACGACCCCAGGATATGCTCCTTGAATGCGTCGGTGACGTCCAGCTGGAACAGGTGGATCCACGCCTCCTGCGGCAGCTTGATGACGATCCAGATGAAGGCCGCCGCCCCGAGGATGTGCTTCTTCGTCAGCCGGCGCATGCTCCATCGTGTCCGCACGCCTTCGACATACAGGAAGAAGTACTCGAACGCATTCGGGAAGATCAGCAGCAGCGCTCGCCAGCCGGTCAGCTCGAAGAGTGTCGAGCCGGCCAGCCGGTAGTACCAGAGGAATCGGCTGGTCTTGTATGCGTAGACATTCGTCCAGTTGCGCATTGTGGCGATATAGGCGATCGCCAGGTAGTAGACGTCGAGCGCCTTGTCGTAGGACTGGTAGCCCTCGAGATCGGCGTCGGTGAAGATCTGGAAGATCGACTTGTCGACGGCGTCGATCACCAGGGCGGCAAGCGTGGCCGGCAGCGGGAACCGAGGGATGAACAACGGCACGATGAATCGCGAGCCGGCGACGATCGTGAACACGACCACATAGGTAATATCCACGCTCTCACACCCCTGTATCGCTCAATAGCCCACAAACGGGACACAACAGGGACAGCCATGACCTGGCCATCCCTGATCGTGAATCGGAACTCGATAGATGCGTATGGTACTCGACGCGCGGCATTGCTGTTGGCTGCCGGCTGCGTCATCAGCCGCCGAGCGCATCCAGCGTCTCGCCGAGCGCGGCGACAGCCCGGTCGATCTGCTCTTCGCTGATCACCAGCGGCGGCAGCAGCCGGATCACCAGGCTGCCGGCCGGCAGCGCCAGCACGCCGCGGTCCTGCAGCCCCTTCAGCACCGGTGTCACCCGCACGCGGAACTCGACCCCGGTCATCAACCCCTGGCCGCGGACTGCCCGCACCTTCGGATGCGCCAGCGCCTCGATCCCTCCGCGCAGCCGCTCGCCGAGCGCGACGCTGCGTTCCAGCAGCCCCTCGGCGCGGATCGCATCGATCGTCGCCAGGCCGGCCGCGCAGGCCAGCGGGTTGCCACCGAACGTCGATCCATGGACACCGCCGCCGAGAACGCCAGCAACCTCCTCGGTCATCAGCGTCGCGCCGATCGGGACACCGTTCGCCAGCCCCTTGGCGGTGCAGAGGAGGTCCGGCACGATCCCACTGGGCTCGCAGGCGAAGAATGTCCCGGTCCGAAACGCCGTCTGCACCTCGTCGAGGATGAGCATTGCGCCGGCCGCGCTGGCGATATGGCGCGCGCCGGCGAGGTAGTCATCGTCCGGAACAACGATGCCGCCCTCGCCCTGGATCGGCTCGAGGATCACCGCCGCCGTCGTGCTGTTGACCGCTGCCTCCAGCGCGTCGAGATTGTTGAACGGCACGTGGGTCGCTGGCGCAAGAACCGCCGCGAACGGCTCCCGATACTTCTTCTCCGCCGTTGCCGCCAGCGCGCCGATCGTCCGGCCGTGATAGCCACCCCGCGTGGCGACGATGCCGTCTCGCCCGGTCGCGACGCGGGCGAACTTCAGCGCCGCCTCGATCGCCTCGGTTCCCGAGTTCGACAGAAACGCCCGCGTCATTCCGTCGGGCGCGAGCCCAATCAACGTCTCCAGAAACTGCGCCCGAATGTCGCTGACGAACGACTGGTGGCAACTCACGAGCAGCCCCGCCTGCCGGGCGATCGCCTCGGTCACAGCCGGGTGGGCGTGTCCCAGCACGTTCACCCCGTAGTTGCTCATCATGTCGATAAAGGCGTTGCCCTCGCTGTCCCACAGCGTCGCCCCCTCGCCCCGCGCCAGCACGACCTCGCGCTTGGCATACAGCGGCGGCTGGAGCGTCCGGTCAGCATTGATGATGTCCGTCGTAATCGTCATGGTTGCTCCTTATAGTGAAAGGGATGACCCCTCCCCTCGCCCCTCCCCTTCGAGGGGAGGGGGACGAAGAGACGAGACCTGCTGTCCAGTTCACGACCCGCTCTTCTCGTCTCTCCCGTCTCCACGGGGGAGGCATCGTGACGTAGCCTTCCGCGGGCACTAAGCTCCATCTCCCCTCCCTTCACAGGGGAGGGGGTTGGGGGAGGGGTTCCTACTCCTACCCCACAACCGTTCCCTCGCCGGCCAGCGCCCGGCTGACGGGCCGCTCGACGCGTGCGTCGGCAAAGACAACGCGGCCGATGCCAGCCGCAACGGCGTCGATGCCGGCCTGGACCTTCTTCTTCATTCGCCCGCCGGCCGCCGTCATCGCTGCCTCGACGCTGGCCGGGTTGGCGACGTCGATCTCGCGAATGAGCGAGTCCGGGTCGTCGAGATTCGCCAGCAGGCCGGCCGTGTTCGAAAGCAGGACCATCGCGTCGGCCTGCAACGCCTCGGCCAGGCGCAGCGAGAGCTTGTCGCCGTCGACGTTAATCGCCTCGCCGTTCAGGCTGACAGCCGGCGGTGTCAGCACCGGCAGGTAGCCGTTGTCCAGCAGCAGGTCGATCAGTCGTGTATCGATCTGTTTGATGCTGCCGGCGTAGTCGCCGCGCAGGATCTTCGGCTTGCCGTCCTCGACGATACGGATCGCGTCCTTGCGCGGTCCGCGGGCGATGCCGCCATCCAGCGCCGTCAGCCCGACGGCGTTGATGCCGCGCATCTGCAGCCCCTCGACGAGACGTTTATTCGTCCGGCCGGCGTAAATCGCCAGAAAATCGTCCATCGTCTCCGGATCGGTGAAGCGGCTAACCTGGCCGGTGGACGAGGTCACCAACCGGGGCTCGTGGCCGACCTGGCGCTGAAAGGCGTCCAGCGCGGCGTTCGCGCCGTGGACGAACACGATGCGCTCGCCAGGCCAGAGCGTGGCCAGATCGTCGAGCGTCATGGATGAATCGATCCCGGCGCTGCCGCCGAGCTTGATGACGAGCATACCCCTCCATTGCCCAAAGGGCTCCCGCCCTCCCCTGTGAAGGGAGGGGAGTAAGCGAATCCGCTGAGCTAGATCGGGTGCAGACCCATGAACTCCAGGCCGAGCGTCTCCTCGAAGCCCATGCGGATGTTCATCGCCTGCAGCGCCTGGCCGGCCGCGCCCTTCATCAGATTGTCGATCGCAGCCGTGACGACCACCCGGTTGCCGTGCGGATCGACATCGAAGCCGACATCGCAGAAGTTCGTTCCCGACAGGATCTTCGGCTCTGGCGTGCGATGGATACCGTGCGTCTCCTTGACGATCCGGACAAACGGCTCGCTGCCATAGACGCCACGGTAGATCTTCCAGAGATCCTTGTCCGTCACCGGTTCCTTTGTGAAGGCATGCGCCGTCGCCAGGATGCCGCGGACTGCCTCGACCGAGGTCGCGGTGAAGCTGACCTTCGGGCAGAAGCCGTTGACCGACAGCTCCTGGATCACCTCGGCTGAGTGCCGGTGGCCGGTTGGCTTGAACGAGCGCATCACTCCGCTGCGCTCCGGGTGGTGGCTGGCCGGCCCCGACTCGACGCCCGAGCCGGACGACCCTGACTTGGCCTCGACGACAATCGGCATCGTCGGGTCGAGCAGCCCGCTGGCCGCCAGCGGATAGAGCGCCAGGATGCTGGCCGTCGCGTTACAGCCAGGGCTGGCGATGTAATTCGCCTGGCGGATCTCCTCGCGGTGCAGCTCCGGCAGGCCGTAGACCGTTGTCGGGATCAGCTCTGGCCGTGGATGCTCCCAGCCATACCAGGTCTTGTAGTCGGTAGCGTCGCGCAACCGGAAGTCGGCGCTCAGGTCGATGATGACGCCGGCCTTATCCAGATATTCGCTCACGTTCGGCGACGACGCGCCGTGCGGCACACAGATGAACAGGACGTCGCACGACTCCAGCGCCGCCGGCATGCTGTATTTCAGCGTCGTTCGCTTGCGCAGATTCGGGTGCGACGTCGTCACCAGCTTGCCGGCCAGCGAGCGCGATGTCACCTGGGCAACCTCGACCTCGGGGTGACCGAGCAGCAGCCGGAGCAGCTCGCCCCCTGCATATCCCGAACCGCCGACGATGCTGGCCTTCAACCCTGCCATGATTCCTCTTCCCCAACCCTTTTCGGGATCTCTCTATCGGCCGACGGCTGCGCGCGAGATCGCGTGCTCGACGATGACCCGCGCGATCGGGACATCGGTCGTCCCGCGCAGCCCTTTGAACTCGGCCCCGCCGTTGATCTCGATGACCTTCAATCCATCCGGGGTCTCGACAAGATCGACCCCGGCGATCTCCGCTCCGACGGCCCTCGCCGCCAGCCGCGTCACTGCGACGATCTCGTCGGTGATCGGGCATGTCGTCGAGACAGCGCCACGGGCGACGTTGGTGATCCAGTGCGCGGAGTTGCGATACGACGCCGCGATCACCTCGCCGCCGACGTAGAACACGCGCAGGTCGCGCCCCGGCTTCACGACATACTCCTGCAGGTAGAACACCCCGTGCTGCGGCCCGCCCAGCGCCTTCTTCTGCTCCAGGATCGCTCGCAGATCGGCCGGCGAGTTCGCCCGCGCCAGCAGCCGACCCCACGAGCCGGTCACCGGCTTGACGATCAGCGGATAGCCGAGCCGCTCGCCGACCTCCAGGGCGCTCTCGACGGTGAACGCCACGGCGGTCCGCAGCGCTGGCACACCGGCCGTCGCGAACGCCAGCGACATCAGCACCTTGTCGTCGCAGGTCGCCACCGTCGCGCTCGGGTTGACGGTCGGCACTCCCCACGCCTCGAAGACGCGCAGCGCGTACCCACCGCGCGTATGCGCCACGCAGCGGTCGAGCACGACATCCACCTCCGGCGGCGCCGGATCCGACAGGTCCAGCGCCAGCGTCCGATCCTGGATCAGCTGCGTCGCGACGCCCAACTCGCCCGCCGCAGCCAGGATCAGCTTCTCCTCTTCGCGGAGATGCGAGACGAGGATGCCGAGCCGAGGGGACGAGAACCCCTCCCCTCGCCCCTCCCCTGTGAGGAGAGGGGTGTCACGGGAGGACGCGATTCGGTGCCGGTCACTCATCTCCCCCTCCCTTCGCAGGGGAGGGGGCGGGGGGGAGGGGTCCTCGCGCGGCGACGCGGGTGATCGCTGCCGCCAGCACCGTGACGCCGAGGTCGAGGTCGGCAAGCGGGATCTGCTCGTCGGGGGTGTGGTCGTAGCGGGCGTCGCCGGGACCGTAGGCGACCGCCGGGCAGCCCCAGACCGGGCCAACGACATTCATGTCGGATGTGCCGGTCTTGACCTTCAGCTTCGGCTGACCGCCGGCCGCGCGGATCGCCGCCAGAAACGGCGCGACCAGCGGCGAGCGCTTGTCGGTCCGGTACGCTTCGGCGTTCTCCTGCCACTCGATCGCGACGCCGCCGGCCAATGCCGATACCTGCTCGCGCACCCAGGCGATCGTCGTCCCCGGCGGCAGCCGAAACGTGCCGTCCAACGTCGCCGTCCCGGTCATCCCGTCGCTGGCCGAGTCGAACGAGCGCAGCGTCGCATCCAGCGTCATGAAGCCAGAATCAGCTCCAGCGTTATGTCTTGTCAGCCAGTCCTGCAATCGCTGCCAGAACGCGAAGGCCAGCTCTGGCGCGGTCGGCTCCGGCCCGGCCGAATGGCTCGACGGGGCAGGCCACCGTCGCCGTCAGCCCGAGCGAGCCCTTGTAGCCGAGGACGACCCCATCCCAGCCGCTCGGCTCGCCGATGATCAGCATGTCTGGCGTCGGGTGGTGATCGCGCAGCCAGGTTGCGCCGGGCGAGCCGAACGTCTCCTCGCCGACCGCGCCGACGACCGTCAGCCGCACCCCCGCTGGCAGCGTCGCCCGCGCGCCGGCCGCGACGAACGTCGCCAGCGGACCCTTCGCGTCAACCGCCCCGCGCCCGTGGAGGATGCCGCCCTCGACACGGACGGGGATATCGCCCGGCACTGTGTCGATGTGGCCGAGCAGCATGATCTCGCGCTCACCAGCGCCGATGGTCCCGACTGCGTTCCCCGCGCCGTCGACAGACGCGTCGTAGCCCAGCGCCGCCATTCGCCTGCACAACCAGGCGACCGCAGCCGCCTCATCACCCGAGAGACTGGGGATACCGACCAGTCCGGTCGCGATGTCGGCGACCGTCAGGGCCATCAGACTGGTCATGCGGAAGCCCCTCCGTCGATCTGCGTGATGGTGAAGTCGGCGATCCGGCCGGCAATATCGTAGCCGGCCTGCTGCAGCGCGCGGAACTCGACGAGGTTGCTCGCGCCGGTCACGACCGGGCCGCCGTTCGTCTCGACAACATGCACCGCGTACACCCCGGTCCCCAATCGCGAGACGACTCGCTCGACCACTGCCGCGATCTCGTCCGGAACATCTCCTGTCGGAGCAGGTCCATCGGCCGTCTCGCCGGTCGCCGCGACGATCGCATCGCCGACAACCACGACGCGCCAGCACTGGCCCTCCGGGACGGACTGCAGCAGCACGCTCGTCTCGTGCGCCAGTGTCGCGCGGTGCTCGAGGATCGCCTCGGCGGAGTCGGCGTCGCCGGCCAGCGCGTCTGGCAGTGACGGCGTCACCACCGGCGCCATGATCCGCAGCGGGTAGCCCACCTGCCGGGCCGCATCGATCGCCGGCCCTTCGCCGAAGGCGACGACCGTCTCCGGCACAGCGACCCCGGCGATCACCAGATGGCGAACCAGCGCCAGCCGATCGGCCAGCATGCGCGTCGTTGCCGTCCGGTTCACAACGACCGAACCACCCGCCGCCAGCAGCGCCCCCAGCACCGCCCTCTCGCCGGTCGCCACGTTGCGGTCGAGCACGACAGTCGGGAGGGCTCCTGGCTCGCCGGTCAACGACATCGACATCGCCGCCGCGTCCAGCAGCGCTGATTCACACGCACGCTCGGCGAACGCCTGCATCAGCAGACGCTCCTCGACGCGGAGCCGCGGGGCGAGGAGGTGGATCACGGGGAGACCTCACCCCCTGCCCCTCTCCCGCGGGGAGAGGGGTGTCGTATTGCTGGCGTGTCGGTTGCCAATCGCAATTCCGTCAATCTCAATACCAATCTCCCCCTCTCCTAAGGTTGGGAGAGGGGCGGGGTGAGGGCCAGCTGTGAGGGCCGTCCCCTACTCGCCCCAGTCTTCCTCTTCGGCCGGCGCGAGGCCGAGCTCGAACGGGCTGGTCGAGAGAACCTCGAGCTCGCTGCTGCAGTCGGTGCACTGGACGATCTCGCCAACGATGGTGTCTGTCATCTCAAGCTCAGCGGCGCACTCCGGGCACATGGTCGTCATCTGAATCTGTCCTTCTACGATCGTGTCGATCGATGTTGTCGCAATATCATTCGAGTTGGCTGCGGGGATGTCTTCCCGCCCTTACGAGTCCCTGTCTGCATGACCGGCTCGTGCCGGCCAGGGCCTGATAGGCTGTCTCGCCAGAGGGAAGAGCTTCCCATCAGCAGGGTCCGGCAGGGTCAGTGGCCAGGCCACGGCGTTCCAGATCATCGTCAGCCTGCCTTTCCGGGCAATCCGGCAGCAGTGCCGTCGAGCAGGCCGGCCTCGATCTCGGCCAGCTCTGCCTGCCGAGCCGCTACCTGTTTCCGCCGGGCGGCGATATTCCCCGCCGACGCGTCCAGTCGCAGGTCGCCGCTGGTCCCCTGGTGCGTCCGCATCGCCAGCACAGCATGCGCGTCGAACTCGGCCAGGTCGTCGAGCATGCCGGCCACCTGGCGGTAGGCGTCGCGGAACGGCACGCCCTTCTGGACGAGGTCGTAGGCGACATCGGTTGCGAACAGGTCCGGCGAGCAGGCCGCCAGCATGCGCTCCTCATTCGGCGTCAGCTTCGAGACGTTCAGCGCCGCGACGACAGCCGACGCCTCGACCAGGTCGAGCGCCTCCATGAATGGTCGCTTAGTGTCCTGGTACTCCGCGTTGAAGCCCAGCGGCGTCCCGCCGAGGATCGTCAGCATCTGCTGCTGCATCGCCGCGATGACGTGGACCTTGCCGCGCAGCAGCTCCATCGTGTCGAGGTTCTTCTTCTGCGGCATGATGCTCGACCCGGTCGTCACCGAGACATCCACATCGAAGAAGCCGAACTCGCTCGTCGTGAACAGCAGGATGTCCTGTGCCAACTTGGAGAAGTCGAGCATCACCTGGGCGAGCGCCTGAACGATCGCCAGCTCGAACTTGCCGCGCCCGTGCTGCGAGTAGAGGACGTTGTTCTGCACCTTGGCGAAGCCGAGCAGGTCGGAGACGTACTGCCGGTCGAGCGGCAGCCCGACGCCGTACGACGCAGCCGAGCCCAGCGGCGATTGATCGGACAAGGCCACCGCCGCGTCGAGCAGCGTCAGGTCGTCGAGCAGCGACTCAAGGAAGGCGCCGACCCAGACCCCGACCGAGGTCACCATCGCTCGCTGCATGTGCGTGTAGCCCGGCATCGGCGTCGTCGCGTGCTGCTGGGCCATGGCCAGCAGGGCGTCGCAGGCGTCAAGGATGGCGTCGTAGACCGGCAGAACCGCCTCGCGAGTGAACAGCCGCAGGTCGACGACGACCTGGTCGTTGCGCGAGCGGCCGGTGTGGATCATCTTGCCCGGCTCGCCGAGCTGCTGAGTCAGCCAGTTCTCGACCTTGGTGTGGACGTCCTCATCGGCCAGCGACATCTGGAACTCGCCCTGCCTGGCCAGCGCGACGATGTTCGCCAGCTCCTCGCGCAGGGCGTGGAACGTCTCGACCGGCAGAAGGCCGATCTTGACCAGGCCGGCGGCGTGGGCGACCGAGCCGAGCGCGTCATAGACGGCCAGCTTCTGGTCGCAGGTCAGGTCGTCGCCGACCTCAAAGCGCTGGATGCGCGGGTCGACTTCATATCCCTTGTCCCAGAGCTTGGGCGCTGACAACGAACTCACCTCATCCTCAATAACAACAGATCGTGGATAACGACGACATGCGGAAAACGCCCACCCGCGCGAGCGTTCGCTCGTCAGGATCGCCGGGACCGGACATCGCCAGAGGTCACGCCGCGAGCGGCGGACGCCGGGATGTCAGGCGCGACGCCTGACGCGACCAGGTTTGGGGGAGGGCAGAGGGATCGCCACCGTAACGGCGCGCAACACGGCGACCGTCACCGGAGACGGCGTATGGATCTTTGGTGTAACGGATTGGGAACCGGATGTCGTCACGAGTCACTCCAGAAACCATAGGAAGCGCGGCAGGTCAGATGGGCTGATCTTTCAATCAGCCGCGCCTGGGGCTCCTGGGTTTCCTGAGCTGCGTGCTCATCGTGATCGTGACACCCTCACACAACGCAACCGGGCGGTTGCACGTTGGTACTGTACACGGCGGGCCGGCGGGGCGTCAAGCCGGAGGCGACCGAAGATCAACCAGCTCCATCGTTGCCAATCACCAGCGCCAACGCTTCGAGTTTCGGAGCTAGGGACGTCAAGGTGACGTCCTTCGCCAAAAGCTCGAGCCTTGCCTCTTGTTGACGCCGGACATTCGACAAGCGGTTCTCGGCGTTTGTGATAGCACCGCCAAGATTTCGTTCGCCTTGCTGTTGTCGCAAGCGCAGTTCGAACAGTCGGTTCTCAAGGTACTTGATTGTTGCGGCATACGAGCGCTCAAGCCACTTGCGCTTGAGATCGGCTTCTTGGGAGCGGCGCGCCTCGATACCAGCGCGGATGTCCTTGAGCTTTGACATCGCACATGTCTGTGCCAGCGTCTCCAGCTTCTCAATCTTCATAACAAGCTCACTGTCGCGATCCGGTCCGACCGCACGCAGGTCGCGGACTTTCCGAATGTCGATCAAGTCAACCTTCTCCGTTGCCTCAGCAAAGGCGGCGACCAACTGCTCGTCCGCGGTCCGACCGTGACCGTCCTGCACAGTCATTCGATAAAGGCATACCATGCCGCTCAGCCCATCGGGGTCTTGGAGCACAGACACACGAGGCTGCCAATCGTCGAGCGCAAACCCATCGATCATACGATTTAGAATTGGCTGACCGATAGTTAGGTAGGTCACATCCTTATGAAGCCTTGCAGTACCGCGATCAAACGCTACTTTCATGGCCTGCTCAAACCCGGTACCATTGAACTGAGCCTGCTTTCCTGTCGGAATCCCGAGGACGTAAACGCCATCGCGTCCGTCCTTCGGAAGGCCACCACCCATCCAGTTCGTGACGCGATCGACAAACAGGTGTAGATCCCTGATGATCTGCTGTCGCTCAGAACACTCATGGAGCGCCTGTACTTCCGATAGGTTGATATAGTTCGCGGCCAATGCGTTCTCTTCGAGTAGTGCAATGAACTCGTTGACTCGCTGCTCAAGTTGTACATCGATGACATCATCGACCTTTGTCATATCCCCGGTGAGAATCGCTTCCATGATCAACTGCTCAAGGGACACCCCTGAGAGAACAGAACTCACGACATCGTAGATCGTCTCGCCAAGCTCAGGGCGCGCTTTCATCGATTCGATCTTCGAGAGAAGCCGGCTGAGAATCCGCCCCTCTCGGGTGTCCTGATAGAGGAGATTCCAGATGAAGCAGTCCCGATCTTGCCCGTACCGATGGATACGGCCCATTCGCTGTTCGAGTCGATTGGGATTCCAAGGCAGATCGTAATTGACCATCAGTCTGCAGAATTGAAGATTAATGCCCTCTGCGGCAGCATCAGTCGCCACCATGATCTGTGCTGCATCACGGAAGTACTGTTCCTGTTTCCTCCGATCCATCATTTTCATGCCACCGTGGATCACGGCGACCTTCATACCGAGCCCTTCCAGATGGCTCTTGAGCGCCAGCACCGTATCCTTGAACTCGCTGAAGATGAGCAGCTTCTCCTCAGGGTGACCCTGTAGGTATCCGCTGATCACCCGCCTCAACTCAGCGAGCTTTGGCTCGTTCCCATCGTGCTCAAGCTTGCCAATGACGCCAATCAGGTTTTTGAGCTCGGCTATCTCTTCCTTAAGCTCTTCCGTGTCTTCAGCCGCAGTCGTAGCCTCGATGGTTTCCTGCAGCTCATCCCACTCCGCTAAGAGTCGATCATCCAACTCTGAGAGGTCTTCGGATGTCATCGCCTTGAGAAGAACTTCCTGCTGAGTCTTGTGCTTCTCCCATTCGATAAGTAGTGCAGCGAGTTTCCGACGCCGGCGCTCGAGTGAGAGGCGAATCGCAGCCATACCCGACGTTACCCGCCGTTGAAGGACCGTCAGTGCTAGCGCAATGTTGAACTTACGGATCTTCTCCGCGCCGCTATCGAGATTGTCGGATGACGGGTACCAATAGTGGACGTAATCGGTCACCGCCTCATAGACCATGTGCTCCGGAGGGGACATGGTCAGTTCAAGCGTCTCAACCGTTCGCGCCTTGAAAAGGCGCTGACCCTGTATATCCGTGACCTGATCTTTGGATCGACGAAGAACAAAGGGAATACCGTCTCCGTATGCCGCCGCAGCACTCATCTGATTCTCGTTAGCAAACATGCTGGGCTCCAACAGGTTAAGTCGAAGCCAGTACTCTGTGTCATTGCCATTGTGTGGCGTCGCTGTCAGAAACAGTGCGTGGTTCGTGATTCCGAGAATTTCGCGTGCGAGCTCGTATCGTTTTGTTGATTGGTACTTGTTGCCGAGGAATTTTGCCGAAAGTTTGTGAGCTTCATCGAATACAACAATATCCCACATATCCTCGGATGCCATCAGGGTGCTCTTATTTGGCTCTCGCTTTGCGAAATCCAAGGATGTGATGATTTGCTTATTTAGGTTCAAAAAGTTCTTTGCTTTTGCCTGTGTTTGACTGTCAAAGATCAGGAAATCCTCGTCGAACCAATCCGACATCTCTCGTTTCCATTGGTCACGAAGGTGGGCGGGCACTACGATTAGTATCCGCTCGACAGCGCCGCGGGCCTTTAGCTCTTTGAGCACGAGTCCAGCCATAATCGTCTTTCCCAGTCCGGGGTCGTCGGCGAGCAAGAACCTGATCCGCGGCTGAGGGAGAATGTGCCGGTACACAGCGTCGGCCTGGTGGGGTAGAAGATCAATCTGGGCTATGTTGATCGCATGGAACGGATCGATTAGGTGAGCGTAACGTAGCCGGAGCGCTTCAATCGCCAGCCGGAATCTCTCGGCATCGAGACGCGTCGCAGGATCTAGCAACAGGTCTGCGAGAGCGGGCGCTGGTTGAACGCGTATCTGAAATTCGTCAAGCTCAAAGACGTAATCATGTGCTAGGCTGGCCTTGGCCTCAATCACACCGAGCCGGATGTATCCGTTGTCACGGATACAGTGGAAGACGCGATACTTGTCCTCCGACGAATCGATCAGCACCATATCGCCTACGTTCGGAATCCACATCGTGCGTTCCCCTCCCCGTTCGGGTGGCCCGCTTAGTAACAGCTCGTTTCTCGGTATGACACAACTATTGTAGCACTGCCACGGCGCGCATGGAAGCCCACCACAAGGGTTATTCTCAAGCCTACGTGTCGGTCATCTAGATGTAGATTAACCAGCTCCGTGCGCAGAGTCTCAACGCTAGTCCTCACCAACTCCGCTATCATCTATCGTGGGCAGTCGAACTCATTCGCCGCCTTGTCTTGTAATGAAGGGATGACCCACTATGCTCTATCTGATCGCCATCATCCTGCCGCCGTTGGCAGTGCTGCTCGCGGGAAAGCCTGGCCAGGCAATCCTGAACTTCTTCCTGACCCTCGCCTTCTGGGTGCCGGGGGTGATCCACGCGATCCTCGTCGTCAACGAACGCAAGGCGGACCAGCGCGCGGAGCGGATTATGCGAGCAGGTCGCTAGCGCATACCGCAGGGTATGATTGCGGCAGACACCGTAACGGCGCGTTGCGCAAGTCGACGAAGACAGGAGAGGTCGCGATGGAGAAGCGCGAATGGGAGGCGCAGACCCACATCGGCGGGCATGAGCTGCGCCCCGAGAGCCTGATGATGAGCTACGGATACCGACCGGAGTGGTCGGAAGGCTCGCTTAAGCCGCCGATCTTTCAGACGTCGACCTTCGTGTTCAAGTCGGCCGAGCATGGCAAGGCGTTCTTCGAGGTCGGCGCAGGCTTGCGTGAGGCACAGGCCGGCGAGGAGATCGGGTTGATCTACAGTCGGGCCAACAATCCCGACCTGGAGATCGTCGAGGATCGTCTGACGATCTGGGATGGCGCGGAAGACTGCGCCGTGTTCGCCAGCGGCATGGCCGCAATCACGACGGCGATCATCACCTACCTGCGCCCCGGAGACACGCTACTGTACTCCGGTCCGGTCTACGGCGGCACCGACTACCTGGTCCGCGCGATCCTGCCCCAGTTCGGTATCCGGTCGATCGAGTTCAACGCTGGCGGGGGCCACGAGTCGCTCGAACAGGCGGCGGCCGGGCTGGAGCCCGGTTCGGTCGGCATGATCTACTGCGAGACGCCGGCCAACCCGACCAACGCGCTGGTCGACATCGCCCACTGCGCAGCCGTCGCCCGCTCGCTCTCGACTGCCGAGCGCCGCGTGCTCGTTGCCGTGGACAACACGTTCCTCGGCCCGGTCTGGCAGCATCCGCTGGAGCACGGCGCGGATCTGGTGCTCTACTCGGCGACGAAGTACATCGGCGGCCACAGCGACCTGATCGCCGGCGCCTGCCTCGGCTCCAAGGAGCTCATGGCCCCGATCAAGGGACTGCGCACGATCTTCGGCTCGATGCTCGCCCCGTTCGATAGTTGGCTGATCCTTCGCAGCCTCGAGACGCTGAAGATCCGCATGGTCCAGCAGAACGAGAATGCGAAGATCGTCGCCGACTTTCTGCGCGACCACCCGGCCGTCGAGACGGTCTACTATCTCGGACACATCGACGAGGCCGACCCGCAGTACGAGGTCTACCAGCGCCAGTGCCTCGGGCCGGGGTCGATGGTCTCGTTCGACGTCCGCGGCGGCGAGGCCGAGGCGTTCGCCTTCCTCAACTCGCTGAAGCTCTGCCACCTCGCGGTCAGCCTCGGCGGCACCGAGTCGCTGGCCGAGCATCCGGCGACGATGACGCACGCCAGCGTGCCGAAGGAGGAGCAGGAGCGGATGGGTCTGACCGACAAGCTGGTTCGGCTGTCGATCGGCATCGAGGATCCGCAGGACCTCATCCGCGACTTCGATCAGGCGCTTGCGGCGGCAGTGAAGGTCGGGCTGGTCACAGCCGACTAGATCGCACAATACACGATACGTTTATTCGGGCGCTCCCTCCTCGCTTCGGAGGGGCGCTCGCTTCATTTCAGAGGAGATTCATGTCCGGCACGATGCATCCAGACGAGACGCCGACCGACGCCGCGCTCGTGGCGCGGCTCGTCGCGTCGCAGTTTCCCGCCTGGGCCGGCCTGCCGGTCGAGCCGGTGACGTCGACCGGGACGGACAACGCGCTCTACCGCCTCGGCGACGACCTGGTCGCGCGCCTGCCACGTATCGGCTGGGCCGCTTCGCAGCCGGAGAGGGAGCGCCGTTGGCTGCCAGCACTCGCGCGGCATCTCCCGCTGCCCATACCCGCACCACTCGCGATCGGAGAGCCAGCCGCGGGTTACCCATGGCGCTGGTCGATCGCCCCCTGGCTCGCTGGCGAGAACGCCACGTTGGACCGGATCGTCGCCCCCCACCGCTTCGCTGTCGACCTCGCCGGATTCGTCACCGCTCTACACGCGATTGACGCCAGCGACGGCCCCAGGTCGGGCGGCGACAACTCGTCGCGGGGCGTGCCGCTGGCCGCACGCGATCGCGAGACGCGCGCAGCGATCGCAGAGCTGGGCGACCGGATCGACGGCGACGCAGCGACGGCGGCATGGCAGGTGGCGCTCGACGCGCCCGCATGGGATGGGCCACCTGTCTGGGTCCACGGCGACCTGCAATCGGGCAACTTGCTGGTGGCCGATGGTCAGCTCAGCGCCGTAATCGACTTCGGCTGCCTCGGGGTTGGCGATCCGGCGGTCGATCTGATCGTCGCCTGGAATCTCCTCCCGGCCGGCCCACGCGAGACGTTTCGCGCCACGCTGGCGGTCGACGACGCCACCTGGGCGCGCGGCCAAGGCTGGGCGCTCTCGACCGCGCTGATCGCCCTGCCCTACTACTGGGACTCGAACCCGACGCTGGCGGGGATCTCCCGCTACACGATCGGCCAGGTGCTGAGGGATACAACGTCAGCGAGGTGAGTCCAGATGATCGCGACGTGGCTGGAACGAAACGTCGTTCCCCTCATCGAGTAGTTGCCTCAACGCGCTCGGAGCGCGGCGACCGCGGCCAGCGCCGAGAGCGCGGTGGCGATCCAGATGACCGGCGTATACGAGCCGGCTGCAGCCAGCAGCAGTCCCGCTCCGACCGGCGCGATCGCCCGCGCGGCAGTAACGCAGAGCGCGACGACGCCGTTGATCGACCCGTAGCTCGACGCGCCGAACAGATCCGAGACCAGCGCCGCGCGCGCCGGAGTGATCGCGCCGAAGCCGGCCCCGAACAGGACAACAAACAAGACGACGCCCCACACCCCCGGCACGAACAGGAGCGCGATCAGCGACAGAGTCTGGACCACGAAGATCGCTGCGGTGACTACCCGCCGCTGGATACGCCCGCCCAACGGGGTGAAGATCAAACGGCCCGGCAGCGCCAGCAACCCGATCGCGCCGGCCGCCGAAGCAGCGAAGCCCGAGCTAAACCCCCGGCCGATCAGATAGGGGATCAGGTGGACGGTCATCGTCATCGTCGCCAGCATCGCCAGAATGAACGCCGCGATCAGCCACCAGAAGGCAGGACTGCGCAATGCCTCACGCGGGGTCACGCGCGGCTCGGCAACTACCCCTCCTACACCGTCGATCGCCGAGGGCTCGCCGTCCGGCGTCAGCCCGATTGCCTCCGGACTCCGCCGCAGGACCAGTGCGTGGAGTGGGATCGTTCCGACCGCGAGGATGACGGCGAGGACGAGCAATGCATCGCGCCAGCCGTAACTGCCGACCAGCCGGTCGCTGAGGGGGATGTAGATGACGCTGGCCAGACCCGCGACAAACGTGAGCAGTGTCAGCGCGCGGGCCCGATAGCGTCGGAACCAGGTCGCGACGACGACGAAGGCCGGCTCATACAGTACCGCCGCCATCACCAGCCCGATCCCGGCCCAGACGAGGTAGAAGCCGAGCAGCGACTCGACCCGCGACCAGGCAACGACGAGCACCGTCGCCGCGATCGAAGCCGGCCGTCATCAACCCGCGTGGGCCGTGGCGGTCGAGCCAGCGGCCGGCCGGAATCGCCGTCACGCCGGAGACGAGCAGCGCCAGCGAGTACGCGCCGGTCATCTCGGCGATCGACCAGCCCATCTCCGCGCCGATCGGCGTCAGGAAGACGGAGAACGCGTAGTAGAGGACACCCCACGAGGTGATTTCAGTGAGCGAGAGGGCCGCTACCATCACCCAGCCGTAGTAGAGGCGGGGCGATCGCATAGCCCCCCCTATCTGTGCCTCAGGCCGGTCGTCAGATTCCCCCTCACTCACTTCCAGTTCAGGCTGGCTTCCAGGCCCGGACGAAGCCGCTAACGACCCGACCCTCACCGGCCAGCGCGCCACAGCAGCCAGACGCATCATCGGTGTCGTGGACGTTGGTTACCTCAATCCTGGCGTCGACAAATCCGGCCGCCACAAGTCTACCGACGTACTCGGCCTCCTCCATCGCCCCGGCCACACAGCCAACCCAGGCATCCATGTTGGCGCGGATCTCTGCTGGCAGCTCACCCTGAATAACGATGTCAGAGACAGCGAACAGCCCACCGGGCCGCAGGACGCGGAACGCCTCGCGCAGCACCCGCGGCTTGTCGGATGAAAGATTAATCACACAGTTGGAGATGATAACGTCGATGCTGTTATCCGGCAGCGGGATATCTTCGATCTCGCCCTTCAGAAACTTCACGTTCTCAGCGCCGGCCGTGGAGCGGTTGCGCTCGGCCAGCTCCAGCATCTCGTCGGTCATGTCCAGCCCGTAGACGAAGCCCTCCGGCCCAACTCGTCGGGCCGAGAGCAGCACGTCGATCCCTCCACCAGAGCCGAGATCGAGCACCACCTGTCCCGGCGCGAGCTCGGCGAGCGCGGTCGGGTTCCCACAGCCAAGCGACGCGAGGATGGCGTCGCCTGGGAGCGAGATTGTCTCTTCGGCTGAATAGTCACCACTGGCGAGCAGCGAGCCGATCGAGACACCGTCGGACGCACAGCACGATGTCGCGGACGTCCCGCAACAACTCGCCCGATTCCCACCGATCACCGACATGGCAACTTCGCCATAACGCTTCTTGACAGTCGCACGTACGTCCGCTGACTGCATCAGAACAAATCCTCCAGTACTGTTCGCCGCTCATTACGGCTCGATTACGGTGGGCTCGGCTGGTTGTCCCTTGCCCGCCAGCCCGGTCGATGACTATAATGCAATCGACATTGAAGTAATAACGCGAGAGGTGGCATCTGTCAATGACCCTTGGAACAGTCATTTCGGTTGATGAGATCGCCACCAGGCTGAAGGTTCTCGCCGATCCAACCCGTCTGCGCATCTTCGATTTGCTCCTGGGCGGTGAGCGCTGCAACTGCGAGATGGGTGGGTTGCTCGGCCTTGCGCCGAACTTGATTTCACACCACCTCGGCGTATTGCGTGGAAGCGGTCTGGTCGTCGCCCGGCGCGACACGAATGACGCTCGCTGGATCTACTACTCGGTGGATCGCGCTGCTCTGGCAGACATGGCGGCGATGCTCTCCGCGTTCTTCTCCCCCGACCGCCTCGCCGACCGGGATCCGGCCTGCGGCCCGCCAATGAATGGGCAATAACGGGTCGATGACGACCGCACGCGCCCGACGCGGGACGCGCTCGCTCCGAAGAACAAGACAGCCATGACGGCCGCCACGCAACCCACGGCCGACGTCCTGCCGGGTATCCCTGCGCTGGACTGGACCAGCTGGGATACGCCGTTCCTCTTCTTCACCGGCAAGGACGGCGTCGGGAAGACGACCATTACCAGCACCGTCGCGGTCGCGCTGGCCGACCTGGGCCGTCACGTGGTGCTGGTCAGTACCGACCCGACCTCGAATCTCGACGACGTCTTCCAGGTGGCCGTCGACGGCGCGCCGACCCCGGTCGCCGACGCCCCGAACCTGCTACTCAACGTCGACCCGCACCAGACCGTCGAGACCTACCGCGAGCGCGGCGTCGCCAGCGACGAGGAGATCCGCGCCGCGGAGGAGCAGCTCTCGGGCGTCTGCACGGTCGAGATTGCCGCCTTCAATGAGTTCACCCGTCTGCGACGCGGCCAACGAGACCTGTCCCATCTTCCCCGGCGCGCCAGGCCGCATCCACTGGTCGTTCCCCGACCCCAGCCAGACCCAGGGGAGTGACCGCGACTGCCTGCGCACGTGGGTCCAGCTATTCGACCAGGGCGTGTCGGCAAATTGAGGGACGAGATATCTTCTGGCGTTTGGAGAAGCACCAACGGGCCGGCCAGCAGTTCACCAACCTGGTGCCAGATCGCCGCTGAAAAAGCCCCGCACGGGCCAACAAATGACCGCCGGGTCGTCTTGGAAGACATGCTCCAGGTCCTGCGCACCGGCGCCCCTAGCGCGACCTGCCTGAGCGCTTCGGCTCCTAGCGCACCGTCTACATCCGGTTCCGACGCTGGCAGCAGGCAAGGATTGGGGACTGCGTGTTGGCTGCGTTGCAGCGCCTGACGGACGCCGACGAAATCGTGAAATGGACCCTGCACTTCGTGGACAGTACGGTCATCCGAGCGCACCAGCACGCCGCCGGGGAAGCCTCTCGACCAAGTTCCACCTGCGAACCGAGCGCGGCGGCAACGCATTGATCGAGGTGCTGACTGGCAGCGAGTGTCATGAGCAGACGGCGCTTCCCACTCTGATGGAGCACGGGGCGGTCCGGCGGGCCGGGAACCGCTACCGAGCTTCGACCGCGATGCGTACTGCGAGCGCAACGTTGTCGAACGCCTGATCAATCGGCTCAAATGGTTCCAGCGGGTAGCTACGCGCTACGAGAAGTGAGTCGCCGACTACCGGGCGATGGTGAAGTTCGCCGCAATCCCGCTCTGCTTGTTCTGCCTACGGATTGCCGGTATCGTCAGTCGGGCCGAGACCGCTGTGCGTCACGGCGCCGCTTGTTGCTCCCTTTCGGAGGTTACCGTCTGGTAGGGCGGCGATCGGCGCGCCGACCGCGCGCCCGTCGAGTCCGGCACCCGTCGCCGCCGTGCCTCCGGTCTCCACCATTCGCTCCAGCGGCTGACGGTTGACCAGCAACTGGAAGACGTCCGGGCGGGAGTAGTGGCCGCCGACGTCGCAGGCGACTTTCGCGGCGTAAACGGCCTCCAGCGTGACCCGCGCCGTCAGGATGGTCTCACCCTCGGCGGGGCCGGCGATCACCTCGCCGCGCGGGTCGATGATGCAGGCTGTCGCCGGTAAGGGCCCACGACCCAATCAGCTCATGGTACCGCTCGGGGATGTCTTCGCTCCTCAGCAGGCCGGCAGAGAGGATAACGTAGGCGCCCGCCTGGGAGGCGAATGCCCGCGACAGGAGGAGCTGGCGTGCCCACATCGAGTCAGGCGACTGCGGGGCCGGATTGATCTCCATGCCCGGCCAGGCCGCGACATGAATCTGGGTTCCCTGTGCCATCAACGCATAGCCGGGGAGGAGGATGTTGTGTTCCCAACAGTTCAACCCGCTTATTCGGCCGTACGGTCGCTCGTGGACCATCAGGCCCGACGCGTCCCCCTCGCCCCAGACCGCCCGCTCCATGCCCGTCGGCTTGAGCTTGCGGTGGCGGCCCACGATCACCCCCTCGCGCCCGATGAAGAGCAGTGTGCAGTAGGCGGTTCCCCTGGTGATCGGGTCGAGCTCCAGGACGCCAATCACCACGTCGATGCCAGCGCGACGGGCGGCCTGGCAGAGCCGGTCGGTGGTCGGGCTCGGAATCTCCACAGCGTTTGCGAGGTACTCAGCGGCCGCCTTCCACCAGAGCACCGAGGGATTGCTCTCCCATACGAACACGGGGTATCCTGGCAGCCAGCACTCCCCGAAAGCGGCGAGCGACGCGCCGGCCCGTCCCGCCTCAGCGATCAGCCGGCAGGCCTTCTCGGTCGACGCCTCGCGGTCGAAGAGGACGGGCGCCGCCTGCACGGCCGCCAAGGTGAACTCCGGGTACACGGTCATAGCCGTTCCTCCCAGTGTCAAAAGAGACCGTCAGTATACCGCAACCACGTGAATATGTCGAGTCGGGACGCTCCGTTCCCGTTGTCGAACGGTATCGCTTACCTGCTCCCGAGCGCCGCCTCGGTGCCATCCACCTTGCCGACACGCTCTAGCCCGCGTCATGGGTTCGGCAGCAGATCCCGGATCCACGGGTAGCGGAAGTACTCGGCGTAGAGCGGGCGCAGGTCGACCGGGCTATGCGACTGGAAGACCGACAGCATCTCGACCGGCGTCACGATCCCGAATGAATAGCGCCGGTAGACATCACGCCAGGCGTCCCAGAAGGCGTCCCAGCCCATCTGCCAGGCCATCTGGTAATAGAAGCGCGCGCCCTGCTCGTAGATCGAGTAGTACCACTGCCGGCCCTGCGCAGCCCGCAGCTCGATCGCGTCGGCGTCGAGCCAGAACTGATACCCCTCGGCCGGCGGCGACGGCACCTCGGTGAACCCGGTCGGCACGCCGCGTTCGAAGAACTCGGCGCCCCCCTCGTCGATCCAGCCATCGACCAGCGTCCGGTTCCCGATCACTGCATAGAGCCACTGGTGGGCGACCTCGTGAACGATCAGCCGGTCGAATGGGGCATACGCGCCGTTGATGTAGATCAGCCCGGGAAACTCCAGCTCCGCCCGGCATCCGTGGCCCAACGTCGACGATGCTCAGCGTCGGGTACGGGTATGGCCCCAGCAGACCCGACATCGCCGACACCGTCTCCTCAGCCGCCGCGAACGCCGCCGAGGCTGCGCCGCCCGGGCTGGCGGGGTGGCTGTAGTACAGCGCCGTCGTGCCGTCCGAGAGCGTGGTCGACTGGACTGCGAACCGCCGGGAGAGAACAAGCGCGAAATCGCGGACATCCGTCGCCGCCATCTCGTGACGCACGCGACCGCCACCCAGGCTCGACTGTCCCGTCTCGACGCCGGTATGGGCGACGATGACATCGGAGGCTGCGTCCACCGTCACCTGGTAGTTGGCAGCCCGCGACTGCGAGGGGTCGAGCGTGTCGGAGAAGACATGCCGGTCGGAGATGATCGGGAACCAGTAGCCGAGGCGCAGCACGCCGCTATCCAGCGAGGTCCCGCCCCAGCCACTCGCCTCCATGCCGACCGAGAGTCGGAAGTCAACGGCAACGGTGAACGGCGTCGCCAGCCCGGCCGGCAGCGGCACGCCGAGGATGAAGCCACCGTCGATCCACTCCGGGTCGACCGGCTGGCCGGCGACGCGCAGCGCGTCCAGCGTGAAGTAGCCGTAGGCGGCCGGCACGACCTGCAGGTACAGCTTGCCGGGCTGCGGCTCGTTGAAGCGGGCGATATCGATCTCGGCCAACGCCGTCACCGCTCCGGTGTCGACGTTGGCCTCGCTGATGTGCAGCCGATAGGTCGCGTCAAGGTCGGGGATGTCGATCTCCTGCCCGGCCGGGACCCATTCGGGCATGGCGGGGAGCTGCCAGCGCGGCGGCGACTGTGGGGATGCGCCGCCGTAGCGCCACTGGTAGTAGTGCCGGCCGACGTTGCCCATCTCGACCTGCCAGCCGGCCGGGTTGGCCGGCGTGTACGTCAGCACCCGGCGCTCGAACGGCTGGACCAGCACCCACTGCTCGACCCCGCCGACGGGGACCCACGCCCACGCGGCCTCGGCGATCGGGTATCCGGTCGCATAGTACGGATTGGCGAAGAGCGCTCCGCGTGTTCTGTACGTCCGCTCGACGATCGTGCCACTGCTGGTGAGGTAGTCCCAGAAGACGCTGGCGACGCGGTGGCCGGTCGGCTCGGCCAGCGGCCCGGCGGTGACGGCGTGGCTATCAGCGACGCAGCAGCTTGTCGAGCCGTCGCGAGCGATCGTCCGCGCGATCGCCTCGCCTGCCGCGGAGGCCGGCGCGTCGAGCAACCCCGCGAAGCTGGCGTAGGTCGGCGAGGTTGTCGCCAGCGGATCACCGGCGATATTGACCGCGGCCGGCCCACGCTGCTGCCACTGCTGGTCGCCGGTCTGCATCGCGCCAGTGATCAGCTCGCGAGCCAGCAAGCCGTTGGTGACGAACCAGATGTCGGCCGGGTCGTGGCTGGGGTCGTTGATCTCCATCCGGCTCTTGTCGAAGTACTGCGCCAACCGGACACCGCCCGGCGCGTCGGCGTACGGCTCGCCGGCCGGGCCACTGAACGGCTCCGGCCCCCAGACCCAGGTGCGCGACACGGCCGTCGCCGCGACGGGCTCGTCGGTCCGCTCCCAGGTGCGCTGGAAGAACGCGTTCGCTGGCTCGGCGGCCAGCGCCGGCCGCGCCGGGACGGCGGAGATCAGCATCGGCAGCAGTGTTGCGACAGCGAGCAGCAGCCGGAAGGCCGGTCTTGATAGCATGGGCTCGATCACCTCGACAGTTAGCAAACAACGGATGTCGCATCACTGTAGCAGAGGGAGCACACCGAGCGTCGTGAGCAAACCGGACGATTCCATTACAAAGGAAGTGGGCACGTCATCCCCCATCGACCCAGGCGCAATCCTCGCCGCACTGGGAGTCACCCGAGCCGAGACCATCACCCCGGTTCTCGGAGGGCAGGATGCCGCGCTCTTCCGCGTCGAGCTCGAGGTCGACACGTTTGCCCTGCGTGTCTTTCGGCCGGGGGACGAGGCCGCAAGCGCGCGAGAAGTCACGGTGATGCGCGCTGTGGGTGAGGCAGGCATCGCTGTCCCGAAGGTGCATGCTGCCGGCGTCTGGCAGCGCCGTCCCGCGCTGCTACTGGAATGGCGGCCGGGACGCACAATCGCTGAGGCGGCTATCGCCGAGCCAGAGCGCGCCGAGCCGCTCGGCGTCGCCGCCGGTCGGGTTCTTGCTCGCCTGCACGCGGTCGAGCCACCGGACGCCATCAGCGATCGCTCGTGGCTCGACTGGTTCGCCATCCCCGACGCGCTCGGCCGGGCACTGGTCGCCGCCGCGGGGCCGGCCCGGCTGCTGCACCTCGACTACCATCCGCTCAACCTGCTGGCCGACGGCGACGACATCACCGCCGTGCTCGACTGGGCCAACGCCCGCTCCGGCGACCCACGGGCAGACCTCGCCCGGTCGATCGCCATCCTGCGCCTCGGCGTCGATGAAGCGCTGGTCGATGTCGGCCCGGTCGTTTCCGCGTTCGAGCGTGGACTGATCGACGGGTACGTCGAGTCGGCCGGTCCTCTGGTGGAGATGCCGGTCTTTCTCGCCTGGGCCGGCCACGGCATGCTCCACGACCTCGCCCAGCGCCTCACGCCCGAAAAGCGCGCCCGCATCCTCGCCTGGACGGCGGAACGCGAGCGCGAGGCGGGGGTGACGTAAGCCGATCAGGCAGTCATGCGGCCGTAGTAACGCGGACGCGGCAGCGGCTCGCCATGCTGGATCGCCGACTCGATCAGCAGCTCGATCACCGCCAGACCATTCCGGGCCGCCGCCTCATAGGTGTCGCCGTGGGTGACCGGGCCGAAGACCCGCTCTTCCCATGCAGGGAGAGTCACGAGGAACGCCTGATCGTCGTCGGGCCACTGGATCAGCATCGTGTAGTTCGGCCCATCAGTCATCGTTCCTCCCTCTTCATGGTGTCTCGCACCGCGCGAAAGAGCGGTGGCCGAGAAACCCGGCCACCGTGACGGTCGGCTAACCGCGCGCCGCTACTCGAACGTCACCTCCCACTCCCCGGTTGCCTTCACCTCGATGACGACGGTGTCGCGGTTGACGATGACGCGACCGTCATACGGGTCCGTCGTATTGACGAGCAGGTCGTAACGCTTCCCGTGGCCAATCACACCGAAATACCGTCCTTCGGCGTTCCCAACGATGTGCGCAGTATCGGGCTCGCCATCGAGAAGCAGGACGTCGTCACCGGCGCCAGATGTCGTTCCTGGGACCGCCGCAGCGCGTGCCATTGCCAGTGGCCGGACCTCGATCGTCCAGTCACCCTGCGCTTCGACCTGCAGCCGGGTCGTCGTTTGACCCTTCCGCGCGTCGAGCAGCGTGATGCCATCGTATGGATCGGTCGTGTTCACAAGGAGGTCGGTCTGCTTCCCCGCCTCATCGAAACCGGTAACACCGAAGTAGCTTGATTCGGCATTGCCGACGACATGGACGATAACGACGGCATCGAGACCGCCCGGCTTCTCGATCGCAACCACGTCAGACCCGGACCCCGAGTACGCCTTCGGTTCGGGCAGCGGCGTCGGTGTCGGCGGGATCGGCGTCGGGGTTGGCGGCTCAGGGGTTGCCGTCGGCGGCTTTGGCGTCGCCGTCGCCTTCGGGGTCTCGGTCGCCTTGGCCGGCTTCGGAGTCTTCGTCGCCTTGGCCGGCTTTGGCGTCTTCGTCGCTGCAGCCTCCGCGGCGGGCGTGCCCGAGCCCGAACCCGAACCCGCCGTCCCCTCGGTTGTCGACTCGCAGGCGACAAGCGACAGGGCAACCAACAAGACGAGAATCAACGACACCAGTCGCTTCATGGGATTCCTCCCTCTTCTTTCTTCAAGCGGCTCTGGAACCCACCGTAGCAACCGAGAGGGAAGACATGACTTCCCGTCACAATCACACTACCGAGCGGTTGTCCGTGTCGTGCCGATAGCGGACAATCTGTTATGGATGGCCGCTAGAAATCTCGACCCGCCTCACATAAAAGGAGACCGGCATGGCACAGGGGATGGCACACGCCACGGAGATCATCGATATTAGCCAGCTGCTCGGTGATGAGCGCCCGCTCTCACAGGAGCAGCTGGCTGTTCTCGACACGATCCAGAAACGCATCCTCTGGCTCTCGACCCAGATCATCAACCACGCCAACCACGTCCGGCCCAACGTCGACGGCCTCAAGGTCGGCGGCCACCAGGCTTCCTCCGCCTCGGTCGTCTCGATCCTCACCGCGCTCTATTTCCACTCGCTGAAGCAGGGCGACCGTGTCTCGATCAAGCCGCACGCATCGCCGGCCTACCATTCCATCCAGTACCTGCTCGGCCAGCTCGACCCCGGATACCTGACGACGCTCCGCGAGTACAAGGGGCTGCAGTCGTACCCCAGCCGGACGAAAGACCCGGACCCGGTCGACTTCTCGACCGGCTCGGTCGGCCTCGGCGCGGTCGCACCGCTGTTCGCCGCGCTGGCGCACCGCTACGCCCACGAGCACTTCGGCGAGGTGACCTCCAATCGCTTCATCGCCCTGGTCGGCGACGCCGAGCTGGACGAGGGCAACATCTGGGAGGCGCTGATCGAGGAGTCGCTGGCCTGGGTCGGCAACGTGCTGTGGATCATCGATCTCAACCGCCAGTCGCTCGACCGCGTCATTCCCGGAATCCGGGCCACCCGGCTGAAGCACCTGTTCGCCAACGCTGGCTGGCGGGTGATCGAGACGAAGTACGGCCATCATCTGCGCGAGGCGTTCGCCCGACCCGGCGGCGAGGCGCTGCGTCAGGCGATCGACGACATGGACAACGAGGAGTACCAGATCCTCATCCGGCTGCCGGGGGAGACGCTGCGTCCGCGGCTGATCCGCCGCGGCGGCGTCGACAACGCCGATATCGCCCGCGTCATCAAGGATGTGCCGGACGCCGAGCTGCCCGGCCTGCTGGCCAATCTCGGCGGCCACGACCTGGGCGATCTCGTCGGCGCGATCGAGGAAGCGCTGGCGCCGGGCGACCGGCCGACCGTGCTGTTCGCCTACACGATCAAGGGCTGGAATCTCCCGTTCGCCGGCGAGGCGCTGAACCACTCGGCGCTGCTCAATCCCAACCAGCTCGAGCCACTGCGCGAGGCACTCGGCATCCCGGCCGATGAGGCGTGGTCGCGGTTCGACCCCGCTTCGGCCGAGGGGCAGCTCTGCGCCGCGTCGTGGGAGCAGCTGTACGCGGGCGACACCGTGCCGGCCCCGCCGGTGCGGGCCGAGCGGATCCCGGCGCATATCGGGCACAACCGGACGAAGGCGACCTCGACCCAGGAGGCGCTCGGCCGGCTGCTCACCCAGCTTGCCGATATCCCGGAGGTCGGCAAGCGCATCGTCACCGCCTCGCCCGACGTCGCCGTCTCGACCAATCTCGGCGGCTGGATCAACAAGCTCGGCGTCTTCGCGTCGCGGGCAGCGCCGGTCTACGACGAGGGACCGAAGCTGCTGCGCTGGGAGCCGAAGCCGAGCGGCCAGCACATCGAGCTGGGCATCTCCGAGATGAACCTGTTCATGTGGCTGTCGATGTTCGGCCTGTCGCACGAGTTGAGCGGCCAGCTACTCTTCCCGATCGGCACCGTCTACGACCCGTTCGTCTGTCGCGGGCTGGACGCCTTCATCTATGGCGTCTACAGCAAGTCGAAGTTCATCGTCGCGGGAACGCCGTCCGGCATCTCGCTGGCGCCAGAGGGCGGCAACCACCAGTCGACGATCACGCCGTCGATCGGCATGGAGCTGCCGAACGTCATGTACTACGAGCCGACCTTCGCCCAGGACATGGAGTGGATCCTGCTGGAGGGGTTGCGCCAGATCTGCGATCGCGAGCATGGCATCTCGACCTACCTGCGCCTCTCGACCGCGGATGTCGACCAGACGCTGTTCCAGCCGTCGCTCGACCGGTTCGGCCAGGATGAGTTGCGCCGCCAGGTGCTGGCCGGCGGCTACCGGATTATCGACGCCACGCTCGACGCGCCGGAGACCAACCCGGCCGACACCGTCCAGATTGTCAGCGCCGGGATCATGCTGCCGGAGGCGATTGCCGCGGCCCGGCAGCTCCACGACGAAGGTGTCGCGGCGAACGTGATCGCCCTCACCTCGCCGCAGAAGGTGTTCGACGGTTGGCAGAAGCGCCAGCGCCAGTCGATGGCCAACGGCGGCAAGCGCGAGCCGATCCACTTCGACACGCTGATCCCGCCGGCCGAGCGGCACGCGCCGATCGTCACCGTGCTCGACGGCGCGTCGCACGCGCTCTCCTGGCTCGGCAGCGTCTACGGCGCGCCATCGATCGCCCTCGGCGTCGACGAGTTTGGCCAGTCCGGCTCGCGCCCCGACCTCTACCGCCACTACGGCATCGACGCCGAGCACATCGCCAGCGCAGCCTTCGCCATGCTCGACGGGCGCGAGGGGTAGACGGAGTTCGACACGATACCCGGAGAGGAGCGCGCCAACATGACCGTCAGTGAGATCGACCTGTTGCTCCAATCCCGCGACGCTTCGTGGTGCTACGAGCGGTGGGAGCGACTGCCGGACGACGGCAATCGCTACGAAGTTATTGACGGGGTGCTGTACATGTCCACTGCGCCGAGCTACTGGCATCAACGCACCGTTGGTCGGTTGCACCAGCACGTCGCACTACCGCTGGAAACACGTGGTATTGCTGACGGTGTCATGGCGCCGGTCGGCGTCATCATGCCGGGCGCCGATCCTGTTCAGCCCGACTTCCTGCTGATTCGCCGAGAACGCGCGTCGATCATCGCCGGGGACGGCCGTATCCGTGGTGTGCCCGACCTGATCGCCGAGGTGCTATCGCCCAGCAACCCGGAGATGGACACCGTTGTCAAGCGCGCCGCCTACGCCCGGGCCGGCGTCCCCGAATACTGGATTGTCCGCCCAAGCCAGCGCGATGTCCTCGTCTGCTCTCACCCGGACGCCAGCCTGTCCGACTACACCGAGGTGCGCCAGTTCACGGCTGACGTCGAGCTGGTGTCGCCCACGCTGCCAATCCGCGTCCCGGTCGCGGCGTTGTTCGAGGGGTCGGGCGGGGCTGTCAGCTGACCATGGGCGCCGTGCCCACCCACGAACTCTCGCAACAGCTAGTGAACTGATATCGTCTCTAGTACTATAGCGATGGCGAAACATCGTGGGACGAAAAGCTGGTTCCGAGGATGCATGGGCTACTAGACCTGGGTGATTGACCATGAACACCTCAACACGCTTGACGCTCGATGAGTATCTCCACTTGGAGTATCCGTTCAACGTTCTTGCCGACCCCGATGGCGGGTACGTCATTGAGTTCCCAGACCTCAAGGGCTGCCTGACGCAAGCGGATTCGCTCGATGATGTTGCGCCGATGGCCGAAGGGGCGCGGTCGCTCTGGATCGAAGCGGCCTACGAGCACGGTATCGATATCCCCCTGCCCTCCTACCCCGAGGAGTACAGCGGCAAGTTCGTCGTGCGCCTGCCGCGCTCGCTGCACCGGCGGCTGGCCGAGTCGGCTGGGCGCGAGGGGGTGAGCCTGAACCAGTACGTCGTGATGCTGCTGTCGGGGGGCGACACCGAGCAGCGGATGACGAAGCGACTCGCGCAGGCGGAAGCGGTGGTACTCTCAACCACGAGTTGAGAAGGAGCGCCTGCCATGTCTACCGCCACGACGATCGAGATGTACGCCGATCTGTACTGCCCCTATGCCTACCTCGCGGCGTACCGGCTGAGGAAGCTGCGCGAGGAGTACGCCGGGCGGGTCGAGGTCGCGCATCGCTCGCTGGCGCTGGAGTACGTCAACCGCGAGACGACGCCGAAGCGGGTGCTCGACATGGAGCTGCCGATCCTGATGCTCGAGGAGCCGGACATCCCCTGGCAGCCGTGGGCCGCGCCGGACAGCGCCTGGCCGGTGACGATGTGGCCGGCCTTCGAGGCGGTGAAGTGCGCGGAGCGGCAGAGCCTGGCGCTGGCCGACGAGCTCGACTGGCGCATCCGCGTCGCCTTCTTCGGCGAGAGCCGCTGCGTCTCGATGCGCCACGTGCTGATCGAGCTGGCCGGCGAGGCGGGGCTGGACGTCGAGCGCTTCACCGTCGATTTCGACTCCGGCGTGGCGAAGCAGCAGGTCGTCGCCGAGGCCCGCGCCGGGTGGGAAACGGTGAAGGTCGATGGCAGCCCGACCTTCGTGCTGCCCGACGGCACGCAGATCAGCAACCCCGGCCTGCCGGAGGTCGATCTCGACGAGGAGCACGGGTTCCGCCCGCGCGCGATCCGGCCGGCCCCCTGCGCCGGAGACGCCTGCCTGGACGTCTACCGGAGGATGCTGGACCAGTCGATCGCCAGCGCCGGTCGGGCTACGCACTGATGATGATATCTGTATAAGCGGTTGCGCTCCTGCTCTCGGTCGGCTACCCTCTGTGGCGGACCCCCGGCCATAGCCAGGCCGGTCGGATCTGCGCGGCTCGGGATCGCTCGGGCCAAGAGGGGTAAGTCAGGAGACACACCGAATGACGGATCTTCGAGAGGATCTCGTGTCACTACAGCACGACGTCCTCGCCGGCCGTATGGACCGCCGGCAAATCCTCAAGCGTGGCGCGGCGCTCGGGCTGAGCGCCCCGGTGATTGCCGGCCTGCTGGCCGCCTGCGGAAGCGACGATAAGGCGACCTCGGTTCCCGCAACGAAGGAATCTGGCACGACCGGTGGGACGTCCGCAACCGCGACGACCGCCGAGTCGGCGGGCACCCCGGCCGGGACAGAGTCGACCCCCGAGGGCTCGACCTCCGGTGGTGGCGAGACGGCCGGCCACGGGCGTGGCGCTGGCGATCGGCTGCGATTGCTCGTCTGGCAGGCGCCGACAATCCTCAACAACCATTTCTCGCAGGGTGACAAGGACGGCCTCGCCTCCCGCCTCATCCTCGAGCCGCTGATCAACCTCGACATGGAGGGCAAGCCGCAGGCATGCCTGGCTGCCGAGGTTCCGACGCTCGAGAACGGCGGCATCGCGGCCGACGGCAAGAGCGTCACGTATAAGCTGAAGCAGGGCGTCACCTGGTCAGACGGCGAGCCGTTCACTGCCGAGGACGTCAAGTTCACCTGGCAGTTCGCGACGAACGCGGATGTCGCATCGACGACGTTCGCGACCTACAGCCTGATCTCCGACGTCGAGATTGTCGACGACCACACGGTGACGCTGAAGTTCGCAGAGCCGAATCCCGGGTGGTTCACGCCGTTCGCCGCCGCCTACTACGGCGCGGTCCTGCCGCAGCACCTGCTGAAGGATGTCCTCGGCGCGGCGGCGCGCAACGCTCCGTTCAACCTCAACCCGGTCGGCACTGGCCCCTACAAGGTCAAGGAGTTCCGACCCGGCGACACGGTCCTCTATGAGGTCAACGAGAATTACCGCGAGGCGGACAAGCCGTTCTTCAGCACCGTCGAGCTCAAGGGTGGTGGCGATGCCGTCGCCGCGGCTCGCGCGGTCCTCCAGACCGGCGAGACCGACTACTCGTGGAACCTGCAAGTCGAGAAGTCGGTCCTGGATCAGATGAAGACCGCGGCGACGACCGGCAGGGTGCAGGTGAACCCTGGCCTGAGCGTCGAACAGCTGCTGGTGAACTTCGCCGACCCGAACACCGAGGTCGACGGCGCTCGCTCGGAGCCGAGCACGAAGCACCCGTTCTTCTCTGACGATAAGGTCCGCGACGCGCTGCGGATGGCGACCGACCAGGACACGATCGCCGGCCAGCTCTACGGTGACGGCGGCTCGCCGACGGCGAACACACTCGTCGCACCGGCCCCGTTCAACTCGCCGAACACGTCGACCGAGTACGATCTGACCAAGGCCGCCGCCCTTCTCGACGAGGCCGGCGCCAAGCTGGATGGCAAGACGCGCAAGATGAACGGCAAGGAGCTGTCGCTCACCTTCATCACGACCACCAGCCCGATCCGCCAGAAGACCCAGGAGATCATCAAGCAGTCGTGGGAGCAGATCGGCGTCGCAGTCGAGCTGAAGGCGATCGACGCGGGCGTCTACTTCTCGTCCGACGCCGGCAACCCGGACACCGTTGCTCACTTCTACGCCGACATCTCGATGTTTACCAACGGCCCGACCAGCCCGTTCCCGCTGGACTACATGTCCGCGTTCAAGTCGAACGAGCCGGCGACCGACCTCGCCCAGAAGTCCAACAACTGGTCCGGCAACAACTACAATCGCTGGGTCAACGAGGACTTCAACAAGCTGTACGCCGAGGCGGCCACGGAGCTGGATTCGGATAAGCAGGCCAAGCTGTTCATCGCGATGAACGACCTGGTCATCAACGAGGTTGTCCGAATCGGCCTGGTCCACCGCGCCGGCCTGTCCGGCTTCTCGAACCGCATCAAGGGCCACACTCCCTCGTCGTGGGAGATGGCGGTCTACGACCTCGCCAACTGGTACGCAGAGAAGTAGCCTCCGCGCCGATACCCACCAGGCCCAGCGACGCCCCCGGCAGCTTGTCGGGGGCGTCGCGTCTTCTCGACATGCTATCCTGCCGGCCCGGTTTTCTACGGTTACCAAAGGAGCGCGTACGATGACCGATATCGTCGTCCCGGTCGAGGAGACCCGCGAGATCTGGGATGCCAAGGCGGATTACTGGGACACGCAGATGGGCGAGGGCAACCTGTTCCACCGCGAGCTCGTCGGTCCGGCGGTCGAGCGGTTGCTGGATATCCGGCCGGGCGAGCTGGTTCTCGATATCGCCTGCGGCAACGGGCAGCTTGCCCGCCGATTGGCGACACTCGGCGCGCGGGTCGTAGCGACCGACTTCAGCGCGCGTTTCCTCGCGCTCGCCCGCCAGCGTATCGAGACGTTGCCGGAGATCGCAGGCCAGATCGAGCTTCGTGAGGTTGACGCGACAGACCCCGGCCAACTTGCCGCGCTCGGCGATGGACGCTACGACGCCATCACCTGCCTGATGGGGTTGATGGACATGCCGGACATCGACCCGCTACTCGCCGCTGTGCCGCGGCTGATGCGGCCGGGCGGACGCTTCGTCCTCGCCGTCCAGCACCCGTGCTTCAACTCGAATGACGTGCGAATGGTCGTCGAGGAGGACGCAAACGGACGCCGAACCAGCTCGCTGAAGATCTCGCGCTACCTGACGCTGCCACCAGGGCGCGGGGTCGGGATGCCTGGGGAACCGGCCCCGCACTGGTATTTCCATCGCCCACTCAGCGAGCTGCTCGGCGTGGCGTTTCGCCACGGGCTGGTCATGGACGGAGTCGAGGAGCCGAGCTTCACCACCCCGCCCAACCCCGAACGCCCGCTCTCCTGGCTCAGCTACCCCGATATCCCGCCTGTCTTCGTCGCGCGTCTGCGGGTGATGGGGTGAGACTCGGGATACAGGCGTGAGGTCGAGATCAGCCCCGCCTCATCCCTCCGCCAACCGATTCAGCAAGGCGCAGTAGGCGCGCCGGCCCTGGACAAACGACTCCTGGATGCCGAAGCTCTCGTTCGGCGCGTGGACGCGGCTGCCCGGCATGCCGAATGAATAGAAGACCATGTCGGCGCCCAGCGCGGTCTGATAGACCTCGGCGACCGGCAGCGTTCCGCCGACGCGGACGACATATGGGTCGCGATCGTAGAGGTCGCCGAGCACTTCTTCGGCCGCTACCAGCGCCGGGTGATCGCGACGGATCATGAACGGGCGGGCCGAGCCGGGAAATGGGACGACCTCCGCCTTTGCGCCCGGCGGGCAGACGTTCTGGACGTGCTGCTGGATCGCGGCGAGGATCTTCTGTGGCTCCTGGTTCGCCACCAGCCGGCAAGTAATCTTGAAGTGCGCTTCGCATGGGGTGACGGTCTTGATCCCCTCACCCTGGAAGCCGCCCCAGAACCCGTTCAGATCGAGCGTCGGCCGGCCCCAGTTGCGCTCGATCGGCGTATAGCCGGGCTCGCCCCAGAGCGCGTCGATATCGAGGTCCGCCTTGTACTTCTCCTCGTCGAACGGCACTTCTGCGAACTCACGCTTCTCCTGTTCGGTCAGATCCCGAACGTCGTCGTAGAACCCCGGCACCGCCACCTTGCCCTCGGGCGTATGCATCGACGCGGCGATCTGGGCGGCGACCTGGACCGCGTTCGCGACCGTCGCGCCGAACCCGCCAGAGTGCATATCGGTGTTGGCCGTTCGGATATTCACCTGGCAGGCTGAAATGCCCTTCGAAGCGGTCGCGATCGACGGCGTGTCCGGTCCCCACTGGCCGCCATCGGCGCAGAGGACGACATCGCACGCCAGCAGATCGGCGTGATCTCGAATGAAGGCCGGCAGGTTCGGCGAGCCGATCTCCTCCTCACCTTCGATCGTGAACTTCAGGTTGATCGGCGGCTGCCCACCCTGCGTCTGGACCAGCGCCTCCAGCGCCTTGATCGGCAGGAACAGGTTGCCCTTGTCGTCGCTCGCGCCACGGGCGTAGACGAAGCCGTTCCGCACGGTCGGCTCGAATGGCGGCGACTCCCACAAGTCCAGCGGATCCGGAGGCTGGACATCGTAATGCCCGTAGATCAGGGCAGTCGGCTTGCTGGCATCGACGACCCACTCACCGTAGACGACAGGATTGCCGTTCGACGGCATGATCTCGACCTTTGGCACTCCGACCTCGCGGAGCGCTTCGGCCACCCATTCGGCGGCAGCGCGAACATCCCCCGCGTGCTGCGGTAGCGCGCTGACGCTGGGGATGCGCAACAGCTCGAACAGTTGCGCCAGATGCTCGTCATGATGCTCCGAGAGATAGCCCTCCCAGGCAGGACGTTCGGCCATTCTCAACTCCTCCGTTCGCGATCGATTCATCTATCGCCGCGCATCATACTCCGCAAGCCCATCGCTTGCGGCGGCGGCTGTCTCGCCGGGAAACTCACCGAACGATGTCGATCGGACCCGGCGACGCGAATTGGTGACGATCACCCCGGCAAGAATCGTCCCGCCACCCAGCAACAGCCAGGGGGTGATCGATTCACCCAGCAACAGCCACGCGGACAGGACACCGAAGAAGGGCACCAGGTAGATATAGACCGCCACCTGGGTCGGCTGCAGCCCACGAAGACCGCGGTACCAGAGGATGTAGGCGACGAAGATCGCCAGCACGCTCATCGTGAGCGCGGCCAACCATTCGGTCCTGCCGAAGGAGGCGATGTCGCCGGCGATGTCGAGGTTGAACACGAGGAGCGGCGAGAGCATCAACGCGCCGAGTATCGTCGTCAGGCCGGCAATCACGTGTGGCTCATACGTCTCGAGCAGCGGCTTGGCGAGCACCGTGTAGAAGGCCCAGCCGAACGGCGCGCAGACGAGGATCAGCACGCCGATCATGTTGTCGACCGAGAACTTCGCCCCGCTCCCGCCGAAGAGCAGCACGATGAGGAAGCCGGTCGCCGCCAGCCCGATGCCGGCCAGCTTGCGCCGCGTCAGCGCCTCGCCGAGCAGCAGTCTGCTGATCACCGTCGTGAAGATCGGGTTGCTGGTGACGATCAGGCTGGCCAGCGCCGCCGAGATGTAGCTCTGGCCATAGGTGATCGCCAGATTATTGATGACTACTCCGGCGAACGCGATCAGCGCCATCCGTCGCCAGATGCTGGCCGGGAACGACGGCACCGACGATCGCGTCAACGCGAGCAGCACGACGAAACAGGCTGACGAGAACCCGACCCGCAGCAGCAGGACGTGGATCGGGCCGATACGCTCGACGAGGTACTTCACGGCGACGAAGGTGACGCCCCAGAAGAGCGCGACCACCAGTAGCGATAGATGAACCAGCGCCGGGTGCCTTCGCAGCGTCGGCGCGAAACTGCCGGACATCGTCCGTAACCCCTCCCCCTTCGCCTCGGCACGCGCCGGGGCGCCCGGAGATTGTACGTCCGAACTGGCGTGGCACACTCAAGCTGCGGGTCGGATGTCGGGCACGTTGCCGAGCGGAGGTTGCGTCGTCAATGACTCTCCAGCGCCTCAAATGGGTGTCGATCGTTGCACCGATCCTGTTCATCGTTGCGATCGAGCTGGCCCGCCGGGTGATCTTCCGCGACCTGCTCTCCGGCTGGCCGGGCTACCTGCTACTGGCCGGTGTCATCCTGATCGGCGTCCTCTTCTTTTCGGAGACGATCTTCAACGTCATCGACCGCACGCAGGAGCGGCTGGAGCAGACCAACCGCGAATTACTCGCGCTCCACGAAGCCGGGCTCGATATCACTGGCGACCTGCGGCTCGATCGCGTCCTCCAGGGCGTGGTGGATGAGGCGCGGGGGCTCGTTGGCGCGCGCTATGGCGCGCTCTCGTACCTCGACGAACAGGGGGTGATCGAGCAGTTCCTGACCTCGGGAACGGAGCCGGAGCAGCACTCGACGCTCGGGCCGCCGGCCGGCAGCGTTCTGGGCAACCTGGCTGCCCATGCTGCCACGACGGATAACCCGGACGGCCAACCTGCGGCTCAGAGCCGGTTGGCTGTGCCGATCGCTGCTCATGGTGTTGTTCTCGGCAACCTCTATCTGACTGAAAAGGTGGGGACGTTCGAGTTCAACCAGACCGATGGGGAGACACTGGCTCGCTTCGCCACCCAGGCGGCATTGGCGATCGAAAACGCCCGGCTGCACCATCAGGTCCGCGAGCTGGCTGTCGCCGAAGAGCGGGAGCGGATCGCCCGCGAGATTCACGACAGCGTCGCTCAGGTGCTTGGTTATGTGAACACGAAGGCACAGGCTGCCGGGGCCTTACTCGACGCGGGCGAGATCGAGCGCGCCACCGTCCAGGTTGGCCAACTCGGGCAGGCCGCCCGCGACGCCTACGCCGACGTCCGCGAACACATCCTTGGCCTGCGAGCAACGGGCGACGCCGATCGACCGTTCGTCGAGACGCTCCGGCTCTACCTGGAGACATGGCAGCAGCAGAGTGGCATCCGGGTCGCACTCGTCATCGACCCCAGCGACCGATTCGAGGCGTCGCTGCCCGAGACCGGCGAGCTGCAGCTCCTGCGGATCATTCAGGAGGCGCTGGCCAACGTCCGTAAGCACGCCGGGGCGACTCATGCGACGGTTGCGCTCGGCCTTGGCACAGGCTGGGTGGAGGCGCGCATCACCGACGATGGCCAGGGATTCGACCCGGTGGCAAGCGCCCGCGGCGCAACCCCCCGCTTCGGCCTCACCACCATGCGCGAACGCGCCGAAGCCGTCGGCGGCCTTCTCACGATCGAGACGAACGCCGGCGAGGGGACGACGGTCGAGGTGAAGCTGCCGATGGGGGCGAGACGGGGTGAGACGGTTCGGCGCGGCGAGCACTAAGAATCGATGCGTGCGTTCAAGCGGTGATGATACGGACGTCACAGACCGGATTTGCGTCTAGCATCGCATTCTGGTACACCGAGAGCAATTCATTCGTCCAGTCCTCCGGCTGAGCAGGAACACCATGGATGCCTGCAAGGACGTCACCCTGCTCATGGTGCCCATGAAACAGGAGGTCGAAGATGGGTTCACGATTCCTCGGAATCGCCGTTGGTCTGCTCATCGTCGCCGCTGGGCTACTGCTGCCTCAAGCACAGGTGGCCAAAGCAACGGACACGTCGACGTACTGCGAAACGAAGTATTACTGCGCCTACATCTCATACTCTGCACCGAGCGGAACTAGCAGAACGATCAACGGTCGTCTGTACAAGGGCAGCCGAGGATGCCAGATTGATGAGTTCAACAACTACACGTGTGGGGCAGAGAGATGGCGCTACGCATACTTCTCAGATGACTATCAGTGGCCCGGTGATTCGACATGGTACAACGACCGGACAAGTTCTGGATCGTGGTACTACAACGATACATATGATTATTGGCGCTGCGATTGCGTCTCGAATTCGATGGCAGGTGATGCTTGGCGAGTCCGGAATGCCGCTCAATTCTACGAAAGCGGATACTACTGGCATGTTCCCGGCTCGGGCGCATGGATATGGTACTTCTAGTCTTCGCCCGCTCTTCGAACTCGGAGAAGCCGATAGCACATTGCGCATCTACGAGGAGGTATCGTGATGCAGCCGTCACGTCGTCGACGCATTGGACGTGGTCAGAACATCGCCGCCGGACTGGTGCTGCTCGTAGCAAGCGTACTTGTTATGGCCATCGTTATGTCGCAATACGTCGCTGGCAGTGGATCGTCGCTGCCATCGACTGATACACAGGGAAGTGCCTTCCTCTCAGAGCCAGCCGTCAGAGGCGACTGGCCGCGCCTCTCGGTGACCTACCGCATGGGCAACACAGTTATCCGGCTCGACTACGAGGACGCCAGGCACTGGCGAAAGGAAATACTGGAGAGCCGCGATGACCCGGCTCTGACAGGCACGGTGATGGAGTTCGACGACTCGACCTATCGTGAGCACCATGCGGACACCATCGATGCAAGCACGGGTCAGGCATCGGTTTACGAAGAGCCAGTGACCGGAGGAATCGAAGTGCCGGAGCGCTGGCTGCATCCCGGATTCGCGACAGTACTTCAGCAGAAGCACTTCGTTGCCAGTATGGGTGAAACAACGGGCATCGCCGTCTATCGGCAAGTGTTCCCGGCGGTGAAGTGCGCCGTACAGGAGCCTGGCCACCCACCGATACCCCAGCCAGCCGCCTGCGAGCACGGTGACACCTATCGCGAAGTCGAGACCTGGACCTTCCGCACCGACATCACACCGCCGATGGCCATCACCGGGCGCTCCGAGGCCGACGGTCAGGTGCAATGGCAAGTCGAGGTGCTGAGCGTCGAACGAGTGCCGTAATCAGCCGCTCCTCCCGGCCCGTCAATGGCACACTTCCTCTCGACGCTACGCGCGCCGGGAGGAGCCGATGAGAGTTCTGATTGCCGACGATCATGCGCTGTTTCGGGATGGGCTGCGCAGCCTGCTGGAGGCGCGCGGTATCGATGTTGTCGCCGAGGCGAAGAACGGCCGCGAGGCAGTCGAACTAGCGCGGAGCGAGCAGCCCGAAATCGTTCTGATGGACCTCGCCATGCCGGACGCCGGCGGGCTAGCAGCGACGCGGATCATCAGCGCCGATCTGCCGGACGTTCGCGTCGTCGTCCTGACGGCGTCCGAAGACGATGCGGACCTGTTCGAAGCGATCAAGTCCGGCGCACAGGGGTTCCTGCCGAAGGACATCGAGGCGCAGCGACTCTTTGAGCTGCTCGACGGCGTCATCCGCGGCGAGCCGGCCCTCACCCCTGGCCTCGCTCGTAAGCTACTCGACGAGTTCGCCCAGCCAGACACTCCGCGCCCGGAACGCCCATCGACCCAACTGACCGATCGTGAGCGCGACGTGCTGAAGCTGCTCGTGCAGGGGATCACGTCGAATCGCGAGCTGGCGGAGCGACTGGTCATCAGCGAGAACACGGTGAAATACCACCTGCGCAATATTCTGGCGAAGCTCCACCTGGAGAATCGCGCACAGGTCGTTGCTTATGCCCTGCGTCATCAACTCGTCTCCCCGCCTGATCTCGATAGCAACTGATTCCCTACCCCGTCGAATAGGCAGGCCTACCCCGCCCCGCATACAGAAAACTACCCACCCGGTCGTGTCATACGCCACCTGCGCGGTTGCACGATTAGGTGCGCGCGATCAGGCGCGCCCACGAAGCGCGATTGTGCGGCAAACCATCCTGAGAACCAGTATCCAGCGCATCACTCCGAACCTGACGACACGACCCAGCGCAGCACTGCGAGCATCAGTCCGCTCGCCGTGGCTCTGGCTTGCCGTCCGAATATGGGTTGGCTGGTACTGGCTCGACGCCGGCCGCGACACTGTCGGCGGCGCGCACCAGCTCGCCGCCACCCTGACGGTTGGGCAGACGCTCATCGGGATCGCGATCCTCCTCGGGCTTCTGACCGGGCTATCGGCACTTGCCGGGCTGGGATTGGCGGCGACATCCGGGCTGGCGAGCGCGGATCCGATCGTCGCGCTGCTGGCGATCGGCCTCGTGCTCGCCTGGCGCTACGCGGGCGGTATCGGTCTGGACCGATGGATCCTGCCGCTTGTCGCCGATCGGCGATCGGTCGCGTTGTCAAGACGCCAGCAGGGGCATCCTGGCCGGCACATTCTGAATCTCGACACGCCCGGGCTGGGGAACGCGCCCAGGCGAGAGTCGAAATAACAGGCGTTCCACAGATCAGTGGCGCAGCTTCACTCGAAGGGGGCAATCACACGATGTCGATCAAGAACGAGACAAGCCGGATTACGCGGCGCAACTTCGTTGGGCTCGTCAGCGCGGCCGGAATCGGCGCGGCGTCAGCCGCTGTCTTCGGCGCCGCTGCCAATCCCGACCGCGAAGTTATCCACGGTATCCCGGTCGTCGCCTCGTCCGCGCCGGGCGGCGCCACCAATCCTGGCCACGACGATCATATGGCCAGCGGCGCAGCGACGCCTGTCGCCGACGGCTCGACCGTCGACGACATGGATGCGATGCACGAGGCCGGGATCAAGTCGTTTCCGGCCCCGACCGAGGGACTCGGCGGCCAGCCACTCGAGCATGAGATGGACGGGGATGTCAAGGTCTTCCGTCTGACTTGCGACCCGGTCAAATGGGAATACGCGCCCGGGCAGTACGCCGATGGCTACGCCTACAACGGCGTCATCCCTGGCCCGGAGATCCGCGTCACCGAGGAAGACAAGGTCCGCGTCCATGTGACCAATAACCTACCAGAGAGCACGGCGGTCCACTGGCACGGGCTGATAATCCCGAACAACATGGACGGCGTGCCATTCATTACGCAGCCGCCGATCAAGCCGGGCGCCGAGTTCGTCTACGAGTTCCAGCTCCGCGCGGGCAACACCGGCTCGAACATGTACCACTCGCACCACAACGCGGCCGAGCAGGTGACCAAGGGCCTCCTGGGCGCATTCATCATCGAGCCGAAGGACCCCAAGAAGTACGGCGAGTTCGACCGCGAATACACGATCATCCTCAACGACGGCCCGATCGGCGGGTTCACGCTGAATGGCAAGAGCTTCCCGGCGACCCAGCCGGTCACCGCGAAGAAGGGTGAGAAGGTCTTCATCCGCTATATGAACGAAGGCCTGATGATTCACCCGATGCACCTGCACGGCATGCCACAGCTCGTCGTGGCCCAGGATGGCTGGGTTCTGCCGCAGCCCTACTACTGCGACACGCTCAACATCGCCCCCGGGCAGCGCTTCGACGTCATCGTCGACGCCACCGAGGTCGGCGCCTGGGCGTTCCACTGCCATATCCTCTCGCACGCCGAGTCGGCACACGGGATGTTCGGGATGGTAACGGTCTTCATCGTCGAGGAGTAAGGCGTCCGGCGCGGGTAAGCGACACACAGACATTTCTGTGGGGCAAACTGGACGCGATGGCCGGCTGGGGAGCAATCCCCCGGCCGGCCGCGGCGTGGCACACTCTCGGCGCAACGAGGGAGTGTCGTGGACCCGCAGATCGAACCGACAACACCGGATCCAGCAACCACCGAAGCTGGTAGCACACCATTCTGGGCATCTCGCCCGCTACTGTTGGCGCTCGGGCTGTTTGCCGGCGCGCTCGTTATCATCCTCGTCCTCGTCGCTCGCGCTGGATCCGGCGGAAGCTCGCTCGACGCGCGGCTGTTGACACTGGAGCTCTCGTATCCAGCTGGTCAGACGGCCGTCGCCAACATCAACGGACAACCGGCCGCTGCCCAGGCTGGCGCAACGGTCACCTGTCGGGCCGTCGACGGTCATCAGCGGCTGGGACGCGCGACGGTCAACAGCGACGGCAGCTTTGATGTCGCGCTCGACCCCGGCCCATGGCCGATTGACTCCCTCACCGGCGACGGAGCGAAGACGATCAATGCCCGCGTTGAGTGCCGCGCCGGCAGCGGCGACTGGGTCAAACCCCTTCGCCAGCCACGCGTGCGAATCAGCTAGCCGCTCCGGCTACGCGCCTCGGGTCAATTGTCACGACATTGATACGCTGGATGGCGGTATTGCAACCAGGCTGTAACAGATCTGGCTGCAGACTTGATTGCATGGATCTCGATCGTCCCTCCCACCCTCAATCGTTCAGTCTCGATTACAGAGCGATCGCCGACCCAGCCCGGCTGGATGTCGTCGCGTCCACCGGCCTGCTCGGCACGGTTGGCGAAGCTGCGCTCGACGAGATCGTGCAGGGAATGACACGCGAGGGCATTGCGCCGATCTGCGCCATCATCATTGTCGATGCTTATCGCATGGTCTTCACGAGCAGCGTCGGCCTGCCCGAACCGTGGCGGACACTCCATGAAGCACCCCTCGCGCGGTCGCGCAGCCTGCTCGTCGTCGCCTCCGGCCAGCCGGTGATCATCGACGGCGCCCGAGACTCGCCGCGCGATGTGGCGCCGATGGCGATGGTGGACAGGGGTATTAGCGCATGGCTGGGGATGCCGCTTCTTGGGACGGGATATCAGGTCGTGGGCGTCCTCGCGCTGATGGATGAGCAGCCTCGATGCTGGCTGCCCAGCGCGCGGCGCCTCGCGGATATCGGCGCAGCCCGCGCCAACGTGGCCATCCAGCAACGGATCGCGAGGAGACGAGCGGCTCAGTCCCGGCCGGCCGAGTAGGCTTTCCCGGCAGAGCGCGCGTGAACCATCCCGGCAGGGGTCAGCCGGAGCCGGCGCAGCGGCCGGGGAGATTCGTCCCAGCTGAGATATCCGTCGGCGACGAGTTGATCGATCGCCTCTTCACTTGTGTCGATCGGGGAGCGAAGCCCCGAAAACCAGAGAACATTGTGATGATCGGGGTAGCGCGCTACGAGGATGCTCTCGGTCCGTGTTCCGTGCCACGACCCGGCAAGCTTCGCCAGCAGATCGTTACAGTCGTTGCTCCAGTTTCCAGCATCGTTCATCTCGTCGCCCTTTTCGCCCGATCGCTACCTGCCCTCCACGATATCGCACCGCGCGTGACAGTCGCATGACGCGCCAAGCCCGGGGCATATACGTATCGTGACAATTCGTGTCGGCCCGGTCCGTGGCACAATCCGGCCGCAGACGATGGAGGCGCGATCATGCGCGAATCGCAAACACTCGATACGCCAGAGCTCGAGACCGAACGGCTGCTGCTCCGCAGATTCAACCCGGCCGACGAAGACGATATCTACCGCTACTGCCGAGACCCCGAAGTTGCCCGGCTGACCTCATGGGATCCGCACCGATCGATCGACGATACGCGCCGATTTCTCGACTGGGCGCTGACCCGCTACGAGGAGGGGACCGGCGGCCCGTGGGCGATGGTGCTCCATGAGACAGGCATGGTCGTCGGCGCGTTCGGCCTTACCGTCGTCTGGCCCCATCTTCGCGGCGAGGTCGGCTACTGGCTTGGCCGGCCGCTCTGGAGGCAGGGGCTGACGACCGAGGCGGGCCAGGCCATCCTGCGCTATGCCTTTCACGATCTGGAGCTCAACCGCGTTGAGGCACGCTGCGAGGCGGAAAACGCGGCCTCCGAACGCGTCATGCAGAAGCTCGGCATGTCGTACGAGGGCCTCATGCGGCAGCAGATCTTTGTCAAGGGAGTGTTTCGCGACATGAAGCTGTACGCGCAACTTCGGTCCGAGTGGCGGGGCGGCAGCCCGCGATGATTGCTCCCCAACCACGGTCGGCGGGCGACCCGGGGCGCGCGATCGTCGGCGTCGGCTTTCTTGTGGTCGTAGCCGTCGCGCTCGCGTTGATCGCCCTCGGGCTCGATCGTCCAGCGGAGGATGTGACCATCCGCGAGCTCTGGCTGCGGCCGGAGGCATACGACGGCCGGCATGTGTCGGTGCAGGGGACGCTGCGCGTCTTTCTGGCCGGCGCCCCACTCCAGCACTACGCCGTCGAGGACGCGCTTCATCATCGAGTCGGCATCAGCGGGGTCGACCAGTCGCGTCTCGATCAGCTGGTCGGCCGGCCGGTCAACGTCGCCGGAGTCCTGCGCATCAGCCCCCTCTGGGGAATCCTGATCGAGGTCACCACGATCGAGGAGCCGCCGCCATGACCAGCCCGCTCGATCGACCTGTCAGAAGTTCACAATCTGTTTGCCAGATTCGTCCAGCGGTGCATTGCCTTTCGTTCAGTTACAACAGATAATTCCGAACGCATCTCCGGGTCTGAGCGCCAGAGCGCGATTACGATGGAGGCCAGTCATGAGCGCTGGGGAATCGACAAGTAAGCCAGGTATCATCGTTCAGGACTTCACCAATCCCGAGGACGTTGTGCGAACGATCCAGGGGCTTCGAGCGGCCGGGTTCACTGCTGACCAGATCCGGCTCGCAAGCGCCGATGAGGCCGCGCTCAAGGCGATCGAGGATCAGACCGAAGAACTCTCGCGTGAGGGATTCTTCGAGCAAGCCCGCGAGGCCATTGGCGACTTCATTGAGCGTATCCGTGGGCATGAACCACCCGCCGAGACGCCCGGGCTTCAGCCGGAGACCGCCAAGGGGCACATCCTCCTCAGCATCGACGCTGGCGACAAGGCGGAGCTGGCACACACCGTCATCCTCAGTGGATTCGAATATACGGGAGTCCAGCACCCGACGGCTGGCCATCACCCATTCCTCGACGGCAGCACCGGCTCCGGCGCGGGTGTGGCAACCAGCCTCGGCACCGCCACCGGTATGACGCCGGGCGCGGGCTACGAGGGCAACACCGGCTCGACTGCCGGGAGCAGCGCCGGAGTCCTCGGCCAGTACGCGCCGGGCGCAGACACTCCGGATGCCAACGATGACTTCCCCGGCCACAGGAAGCACAGCGAATCGTCCAGCTAGAACGCATGCGCGCGGGCGGGCCAGGAGCCTGCCCGCGCTACACGTCGCGCGCCTCTCGGCAACGCTCCTCCAACTCGGCGAGATGCCATTGCTCATGCCTCACCAGGTATGAGAGTTGCTGCGTGACGGTCAGGCGGCCGAACTCGGGGTGGATACCCGCGCGACTCCACGCCTCGGGCACAATCGCGGCAAACTGCGCGACCGTTCCCAGCCGTGCCTCGGCCAGATCCTCCAGTAGCGCCGCCACCGGCGGCGATAGCGACTCGTCGGTTGCGCCGATGTCGTTTGGATCGATCGACTCGAGTTGCGGCTCATCCTCGTCGAGCATCCGCGCGGCGCGGCCGACCAACAGGCGCTCCGCGCCCAGAAGATGTTCGAGAATCGCACGCAGCGGCCAGACACCATCGTCGGCGCGGGCATCGCTGACACCCGCAGTGATCGTCTGAATATCAGCCAGGTTCTCCTCCATCGCCGACAGGATCTCCGATGGCGCGAGGGGCGTGGCGTACCAGACGGAGGGCGACGGCTCAAAGGTCAGCCGGCGCGCCCGGCAAACAGGACAGACGGCCTGCTTCTCGCCGAGCATGATCTCTCCGCACGAGCGGCAGACGAAGGTCAGCGGGGTGTCCTCCAGCGTCGGGATGCCGCCGGCCCGCGCCGTTTCCAGTGCGTGTGCCATCGCGCCCGCAATCGCGTTCCGTCCGGTCGCGCGGAGGTCGGCGATCGCGGCGTCCATCTCTTCGTAGAGGCCGCTGGCCGGCCGAGGTCGCACAATCGTCGCCCGTGCTCCCTCTCCGAAAGCCGCCGCGCGGAACAGACGGGCGATGTTGTACTGCCCCTCGTCCTCCAGCCCACGCGCGATCGCTAGCAGCCTGATCGTCCGTGTGCCGGCGTCGCGGCGTTCTTCGTCGGTCATCGTCCTGCCTCCTTCGTTACACGACAGCGGCCCCGGCATATCGTGCCGGGGCCGCTACGAGTCAGCGCATCATCGTGTTGGCGCTAGCTTGCGGCTTTCCGAAGGTCCTTCGCCGCTGCGACCATATTGGTCAGGCTCGGCCAGACTTCCGCATTGCCACGCGTCTTCAGTCCGCAGTCCGGGTTGACCCACAGATGTTCGGCGCCCAGAACGCGTGTTGCGTTGCGCAGCCGTTCGACCATCTCGCCGGTCTCGGGGATCTGCGGCGAGTGGACATCGTAGACGCCCGGGCCGATCTCACGCTCGTATTTGTTGTCGGTGAATGCCTTCAGCAGCTCTTCGTTCGAACGCGAGTTCTCGATCGAGATGACATCGGCATCCATCGCCGCAATCGCATCGATGATGTCGTTGAACTCCGAGTAGCACATGTGTGTGTGAATCTGAGTGCCGGGCTGAACGCCGCTGGACGCCAGCCGGAACGCGTGGACCGCCCAGTCGAGATACTCTTGCCATTCGGCGCGACGCAGTGGCAAGCCTTCGCGGAGCGCCGGCTCGTCGATCTGGACGATACCGATGCCTGCCGTCTCCAGATCCAACACCTCATCGCGCAGCGCCAGAGCGATCTGGTTGGCCACCTCGGCGCGCGACAGATCTTCGCGCACGAACGACCAGTTGAGGATCGTCACCGGTCCGGTCAGCATGCCCTTCATTGGCCTGCTGGTTCGCGACTGAGCGTAGGTGCTCGTTGCAACCGTCATCGGGTGTGGGCGGTAGACATCGCCGACGATAATCGGCGGGCGGACGCAGCGCGAGCCGTACGACTGGACCCAGCCATGCTCGGTGGCGATGAAGCCGCCGAGCTGTTCGGCGAAGTATTCGACCATGTCAGTTCGCTCGAACTCGCCGTGGACCAGGACATCAAGGCCGATCTCCTCCTGCCGGCGAATCAGATCGTCCATCTGGGATTTGACCCAGGTATCGTACTCCTCGGCGGTGATCCGCCCTGACCGCAGTCGGGCACGCATCGAGCGCACCTCGCCGGACTGCGGAAACGAGCCGATCGTCGTCGTCGGGTAGGCCGGCAGACCCAGTCGCCCCTGCTGCTCACGGATACGATCGGCGAATGGCGTCGCCCGCTGAGCGTCCGCTGCAGTCAGCGCGCGGAGCCGCTCCTGCGTTCCTGCGTGGTGTGCATCAGATCGCTGTCGGGCATCAATCCGGACGCGGTCGGCATCCAGCTCGGCGCGGATCGCCTCGCGCCCCTCGTTGAGCCCCTTCGCCAGAGTGCTGATCTCCTCGAGCCGCTGATCGGCAAAGGACAGATCGGCGAGGACTTCGGCGTCGTGACTTGTCTCCAGCCTCACGTCGTGCGGCAGGAAGAGCAGCGAGCAGGAAGGTCCGATCGCGAGCCCATCCTTCCGGCCCAGCTTGTCGACGATTCGCTCGAGCGTGCCGAGCGTCGCGTCGAGATTCGTCCGCCAGACGCCGCGACCATTGACGACCCCGGCGTTCAGCACTTTGTCGGCCGGGAATCCCTTACCCAGCAGATCGGTCTGGTTCCCCGGCGTGCGGACGAGATCAAGGCCGATGCCGTCCACCGGCAGCGCCATTACCGCATCCCAGCTCGAGCCAAGCGAGCCGAAGTAGGTTTGCAGCATGATCTTCGGCCGCGCGCTCGAGGCGGCAAGCGCGCCGTAGACCTCAGCGAAGAGCGCCAACTCCCCGGCAGCGCGATCCTGGACCAGGCACGGCTCGTCGATCTGGACCCACTCAGCGCCCGCCGCGGCCAGATCTGCCAGCAGTTGCTGATAGATCGGCACGATCTGCCGGACATGCTCGGCGATCGGGAGTTGGTGGTACTTGCCGAGCAGCACAAAGGTGACCGGCCCGACCAGGACCGGTGTCGCCCGGTCGCCGACAGCCTCGCGGGCCTCACGATAGGCATCGACAGGAGCATTGCCGGTGCGCACCGGGGCCGGCCCGTTGAACTCGGGGACGAGATAGTGGTAGTTCGTGTCGAACCACTTCGTCATCTCGAGCGCCGCGGCGTCGTCGCCACCTCGAGCCATCGCCGAGTAGGTTGCCAGTGACACCGGCTCGCCGGGCGTATGGCCAAAGCGCTCCGGCACAAGGCCGAGCACACACGACATATCGAGCATGTGATCGTAATACGTAAAGTCGTTGCACGGGATGTGGTCGATCCCGGCATCGAGCTGGACCTGCCAGGCGGCCGCGCGAATGCCGGCCGCGACTTCGCGCACCTCATCCTCTTCGGCCTTGCCTGCCCAGTATCGCTCGATCGCGCGCTTGAGTTCGCGCTGCCTGCCAATTCGCGGATAGCCGAGGTTTGACGTTTGCGCCATCAGTCTCCCATTCTCCCTGTCACAATGCGCTACTCTGCTCGCACGACGATTAGTATGTCACGCGCCGTCAGGCGCCTCCGCCCAGGTGATCAGCCCCGGCACGTATGGTGAGCACAGGCAGTCGTGACGTGGCAGAACTCGGACGGTATAACCGTGGATTCCGCTGGATCGCGCCATCGGCGCCGACAGCTGATAGATGTAGCCGCCGGCCGCCGCAGATGACTGGACGACCATCGGCGACGACGTCGGATCAACGAGCTCGCCCGCGGCATTGACCCGGCCCGCGTAGAGCTCGACAGTGACATCCTCCGGCCTGAGCGCCCCGAGATGCACGAGCGCCTGGGTGTGAAGCGCCGAGCCAACCTCAAGCGTCGAGCGGGCATCACCATTGACCGCCTCAACTCGGACCTCCTTCCAGCCGTCCGTCACTCGCGCGCGCCAGATGGCCAGGTCCCGCGCGCCGTTCATGTCATCCGCGGCCATTGTTTCGGCCATGGCCAGCGCTGGCAGATAGAACTGCTCGGTGTAGTCACGCACCATACGCAGCCCGCTGACGAACGGGCAGAGGCACTCGATTGCCGCGGCCATTCGCGCAATCCACCGGCGCGGGAGGTTGTCCGCCCCACGGTCATAGAAGGTGGGGATAATATCCCGTTCGAGGACATCGTAGATATCCTCTGCTTCGACCTGGTCCTGGAGGTCCCAGTTCGAGTAGGTCTCACCACGTCCGATCGCCCAGCCTGCCGGGTCGGCCGTGCCCGAGTGCTCGCGCCAGGCCTCATCCCACCAGCCATCGAGGGTGCTGAAATTGAGGTTGGCATTGGCGGAGGCCTTCATGCCACTCGTTCCGCTGGCCTCCATCGGCCGGCGAGGATTATTCAGCCAGACATCCACGCCCTGCACGAGCCGCCGGGCAATCGCAATATCGTAATCCTCCAGGAAGACGACCCGATGGCGTAGCTCTGCCCGGCGCGATGCCACGACGATCTGGCGGATCAGCTCTTTGCCGGCATCGTCGCGGGGATGTGCCTTGCCGGCGAAGATGATCTGGATCGGCCGGGTAGCGTTGTTGATCAGCGCAATGAATCGGTCAATATCGCGCAACAGCAACGTCGCCCGCTTATACGTCGCGAACCGCCGGGCAAAGCCGATCGTCAGAATTTCGGGGTCGAGGACCTCGCCGGCCCGCTTGATCTCCACCTGCGCCGCGCCATGCTGGTCGAGCTGGGCTTGTAGCGTCTCGCGGATATTCAACACCATCTCTTCACGATGACGTTCGTGGATTCGCCAAAGCTCCTCGGGCGGGATCTGGCCGGCCTGAGCCCAGATCTCCTTGCCCGTCGGCTCGCTTCGCCAGCGGGGCCCGATGTACCGATCGTAGTAGCTGGCCATCTCCTCCGAGACCCAGCTCGCCAGATGGATGCCATTTGTGACATGGCCAATCGGAACCTCGTTGACAGGCACGCCCGGCCAGAGCGCCTGCCACATATCGCGCGACACCTTGCCATGCAGCTCGCTGACACCGTTGGTGTAGGCAGACATCTTCAGCGCCAGGATCGTCATCCCGAATAGCTCGCCCTCGTCGGTCGGGTTGATGCGGCCCAGAGCCAACAGGTTGGCGCGTTCCAGCCCGAATTCGGCCGCGTACTCTGTCAGGTATCGGTCGATCAGCTCGGCGGGGAAGGCATCGTGGCCGGCCGGCACCGGTGTGTGCGTCGTGAAGATCGTGCCGGCCGAGGCAGCCTCGCGAGCCTCCTCAAACGTCAACCCGTGCGCGGACATCAGCGCGCGCGCCCGTTCCAGAGCAAGAAACGCGGAATGGCCCTCGTTCATGTGATACACGGTCGGCTCGAGGCCAAGGGCGACGAGCGCGCGACAGCCGCCGATCCCAAGGACAACCTCCTGGCGGATCCGCATCTCCAGGTCGCCGCCATAGAGCTGATCGGTGATGCCGCGATCCTCTGGGAGGTTCTCGGGGATGTTCGTATCCAGCAGATAAAGCTGGACACGGCCCACCCGGGCGAGCCAGACCTGAGCGATGACCTCGCGTCCGGGGTGTGGGACGCGGACAGTCAGTGGCCCGCCGGTCGAATCGTGCACAAGCGTCAGCGGGAGGTTGTGGAAGTCGTTCTCCTCGGAGAACTCCTGCTGCCATCCCGCATCATTCAGTGTCTGCCGGAAGTAGCCCTGCTGGTACAACAGGCTGATTCCCACCAGCGGCACGCCCAGATCGCTGGCCGACTTCAGGTGATCGCCGGCCAGCAGGCCAAGCCCACCCGCGAAGATGTTCAGACAGTTGGCGACGCCGAACTCCGGAGAGAAGTAGGCGATGCACGGCTGCAGGGTCTGACCGTGAGTCCGGGCATACCACGTGCTTGTCGCCCCCATGTAGGCGTCGAAGTCGGCGGCGACACGCTCCAACTGCAGGCGGAAGCCTTCGTCGGCGGCAGCCTCTTCCAGACGGGACTGATCGATCGCGCCGAGCAGGCGAACAGGATTTTGGTGTGTGCTCTCCCAGAGATCCGGATCGAGCCGCGCGAAGAGGTTTCGGCTTGGCCCATCCCACGACCAGCGCAGGTTCACTGCGATGTCCCGCAGTCGATGCAACTCCGGCGGGAGCACCGGGACGATCGAGAAAGTTCGAATCGGCTTCATGATCTCATGTTCCTCTGAATATCATCGAGTTTCAGCAGACGACACCCAGCGCCCGCCTCAACCGTCAAGGATACCGCCAGCCGGCAATGAACTACGACCGGTATGCGCAGGAAACGACCAATGAAGATCACTCCGCTTCATAGTTGGGACGTAACACCGAAGGAAGCGGCTGAAATCCAGCGCAACCTGAGCGGGACACTCGATCTGCGCGACGGCCTCCGACTGGACAATATCCGCACCGTCGCGGGTGTGGACAACGCATACTCAGGGCGTGGTCGTGCCGCGATCGCATACGCTGTCGTGGTCATCCTGTCGTTCCCGACGCTGGAAGTCATCGAGACACGAGCGCAGGTTCAGCCCGTCACGTTCCCCTATGTGCCGGGGCTGCTCTCGTTCCGCGAAGGGCCGGCCGTCGTCGCTGCCTTCGAACAGGTCGAGAACAGGCCAGATGTCATTCTGTTCGACGCGCAGGGGATCGCCCACCCACGCAGGTTCGGCGCGGCGGCGCATCTCGGCCTCGTTCTCGGGCTGCCCTCGATCGGCTGCGCCAAGAGCCGGCTCGTCGGTGAATATGCCGAGCCTGGCGACACCTTCGGTGACCGTAGTCCGCTATGCATCGACGGTGAAGCCGTCGGCGCGGCCGTCCGCACTCGTCCCGGTCACACGCCGCTGTTCGTCTCTCCGGGCAATCGCGTCAGCATCGAGACTGCCATCGCGATCACGCTCGCCTGTTGCCGCGACGGGCGGTTCATGCCCGAGCCAACTCGCCTCGCCGATCGGCTCGCCGCAACGACGAAGCGGGATGGAACGATCGGGTTCGGAGCACGATGAAACCGATCAGCCTCTCGCCATCGACCGCCACACGTAGCCTGTCCGGATCTGGCCCGGCGGCAACCTCGTCCACTGGCGTTCCCAGCACATCCGACGTACTCTTGCCAGAGGCGCTGGAATCGGCAACGGCGAACGACGACGAGGACGGGATGTCCCAGGCAATCATCGAAACTCGTGAGCACACCTCTTTCCGCACACGCGGAGCGATCTTGCTGATCTCGTGCTACGAGCTCGGCCATCAGCCACTCAACCTGGCGTTCCCGCTGGCGACCCTTCGCGAAGCCGGCTATGACCCGCTGGCCCGCGACACATCGGTCGAGCCGCTCGACGACGCGGAGATCGCCCGCGCCTGTTTCGTCGCCATTTCGGTGCCGATGCATACTGCGCTTCGCCTCGGGGTTCAGGTGGCCGCGCGCGTCCGCGCCATCAATCCGGCTGCGCCAATCTGCTTCTACGGCCTCTACGCCTGGATGAATGCCGACTACTTGCTCGACGGCTACGGCGACTACATCATCGGCGGCGAGCAGGAGCGTCCGCTGCTCGATCTCGTCCGCGCGATCGAGCGCGGCGATGACACGCTGCCTTCGGGAGTCGGCGATCGTGATCATCGCGTCCCGCCGGTGATCGAGCGGACGTCGTTTGCAATGCCGGCCCGCGACGTGCTCCCACCGCCGGAAAAGTACGCCCGCCTGCTGATCGATGGCCGGGCAGTGCCGGCCGGCTACACTGAGTCAACTCGCGGCTGCCACCATACCTGTCGTCACTGCCCGGTCGTGCCGATCTACGGGGGGCGGTTCTTTGCCATTCCCCGCGACGTCGTGCTGGAGGACATCCGCAGCCAGGTGCGCCAGGGGGCCGGCCACATCACCTTCGGCGATCCCGACTTCCTCAACGGCCCGACCCACGCGCTGCGCGTCTGCCGTGCATTGCATGCGGAGTTCCCGCACGTGACTTTCGACATGACGACGCGCATCGAGCACATTCTCGAGAATCGTGATCGATTCACCGAGTTTAAGGAGCTCGGCTGCGTCTTCGTTCTGACCGCGGTCGAGTCGATCAGCCCGCTGGTGCTGGAGAGAATCGACAAGGGCCACACCAAAGCGGATATCATCGCGGCGCTGGCAGTCCTCGACGATGCCGGAATCACGATGCGGCCGTCCCTGCTGCCATTCACTCCGTGGACAACGCTCGACGACTACCTCGAGCTCCTGACCTTCTTCGAAGAGCACGATCTCGCCAGCAACGTCGACCCCGTTCACTTCTCGATCCGCCTGCTGGTGCCACCCGGCTCGGCGCTGCTCGATCAGCCCGAGGCCGCGGAGTGGGTCGGCGCGCTCGATGCGGCCGCGTTCACCTGGACGTGGAAGAATCACGATCCCCGGGTAGACGCGCTCCAACGCGAGGTCGCAGCCATCGTTGAGGGCGCGGAATCCGCGTCGTGCGAGCCGGAGGAGACGTTCGAGCGAATCAAGGCCGCTGCCTGGGCAATGGCCGGCGTCGCGCCTCCAACGGTCGAGCGCAAACGCACTCGTCCGCCGGGACAGCCTCCAAGGCTGACCGAATCGTGGTTCTGTTGAGCGGAGCCAACCGCGAGCCAGTTCGGCTCGCTCCCCTCCTGAATCACCAGAGGAGTGCCCGCCTGTATTGCGTCAGGCGACTTCCACCGCCTCCTCGGCCACTACGCTGGTGCGCATGCGCTCAGAGCGTCGCCTCAGCATCTCGGCGCTAAAGAACAGCGAGCCAGTGATGATGATCAACAGCGTTGAGACGGCGGCAATCGTCGGGTCGATCTGGAACCGGATACTGTCCCACATCTTCCTTGGCAGCGTCACCGCGCCGGTTCCCGAGATGAAGATCGCAACGATCAGCTCATCCCACGACGTGATGAAGGCGAACAACGCGCCGGCCAACACCCCCGGGCGGATGATCGGCAACGTCACATGCCAGAACGTGCGCAGTCGGTTCGCACCGAGGTTCATCGCCGCGTACTCCAGCCGCTCATCGAAGCCGTACAGCGTGGCCGTGACGTTCACGACGACGAACGGCACGGCCAGCGCCGTGTGCGCCGTAATGAGCGCGATCGGGCGTCCAACCAGCCCGAGCTGCGCATAGAAGAAGTAGATCCCGATTGCGACGATGATCGCCGGGACAATCAGCGGCGAGACGATGAATGTGTTGACGACACCCCGGCCGGGAAACCGGCCGCGCACCAGCCCGATTGACGCAAGGGTCCCGAGGATCGTGGCCAGAATCATCACAACAGACGCCACCCAGAAGCTGAGAATGGCAGCGCTCACCCAGTCCGAGCGTGTGAAGAAATTGCGATACCACTGCAGGCTGAATCCCGGTGGCGGGAAGGTCAGATACTGCGCCGAGGAGAACGACAACGGAATAACCACCAGGACCGGGAACACGAGATAGACGAGCACCATCGCGCAGAAAACATACAGAATCAGGCGCGGGACGGACACCGACCGTCGTCGGCGGCGGGCTCCGGTTGCCATATCAGCGGGGCGGGCAGGGGCGCTCGTCATGAGGAGGTCCCTCCGAAGATATTCTCGACCCCGAGGATACGGTTGAACAGCGTGAAGATCCCTAACGCGCCGATCAGCAGCACCGCGGCGAGCGCCGATGCGAACGGCCAGTTAAGCAGCGTGTTGACTTGCTGCTCGATCAGCACGGAGATCATCACGTCGCGCGGCCCGCCGACCAACGCCGGCGTGATGAAAAAGCCAAGCGAGAGGATGAACACCAGCAAGCAGCCAGCCGCGATCCCGGGCAGCGAGAGCGGGAAGAAGATCCGCCGGAACACCTGGTCAGGTCGCGCTCCGAGCCCCTCGGCCGCCCGCATCAGGTTGCGGTCGATGCCGCGCATGACACTGTAGAGCGGCAGCACCATGAAGGGCATCAGGATCTGGACCATCGCGATGTAGACCGCAAGGCGAGTGTTCAACAGACGCAGCGGCTCGTCGATCGCCCCGATCCAGATCAAGAAGTTGTTGATAATCCCGAATCGGCCGAGCAATACCATCCACGCATACGTCCGAACGAGGATGCTCGACCAGAATGGCACCAGGACGAGGATCATCAGCAGGTTCGCCCGCGAGCTGCTGATCGACGCCAGCAGATACGCTAGCGGGTAGGCCAGGAACAGTGTCACGATCGTCACGACGAGCGAGATCTGGACGGTGATCCAGATCACCCGAACATAGATCGACTCCTGGAAGATCTGCGCAAAGTTGTCGAGCGTCCAGGTTGGCTGGCTGACACTGCGAAAGAGCATTGCCAACACCGGGTACCCGTAGAAGAACGCGAGGTACAGCACAATCGGCAGCACCAGCGCGAGGTAGCGCAGTTGCACGCCACGGCGCTGACGGGCCAGCGCTCGCGCGTTGGCAATTCGTGATGGTTGCGTGTCGCCCGGGGCGGTCATCGTCGCTGATGGCTGCGCCACGAGATCCTCCGTTCGTCCGCGCCTATTGGGCTGCGACGACGCGCGTGTCCTCGACATGGCAAACAATCCGGACGCGCTCGCCGGGGTCATGGGCCGGCACACCAAACCGCTGCTGCTGGCGCAAAACCATCTGCGTGCCGGCGTCGGTCGCGAGAATGTAGCGCCGCATGTCGCCAACGAACGTCGCCTCGACAACGGTGACATCGAGGACGTTCTCTGCTGCGTCATCGGCACTCGGTTGTCCGGGAAATGCGAGCTTCTCTGGCCGGATCGCGACGACCGCCGGATCGCCGGCCTGTAGGCCATCCAGAGAGATCGCTTTGAGCGTCGCCCCGTCCACACGAATCGTCTGAACGCCGTTGGCGCTTTCAACAACGACGCCGTCGAAGAAGTTCGATTCGCCGATGAACGACGCTACGAATCGGTTGCGGGGGCGATCGTAGAGGTCAATCGGATCGCCGATCTGTTCGACACGCCCGTTATTCATCACCACGATGCGGTCGGACATGATCAGCGCCTCTTCCTGATCGTGGGTCACATAGATGAACGTGATGCCCAGATCCTGGTGGAGGCGACGGATCTCCAGCTGGAGCTCCTCGCGCAGCTTTTTGTCCAGCGCGCCAAGCGGCTCGTCCATCAGCAGCACGCGAGGGTTGAAGACGATCGCGCGCGCCAGGGCGATCCGCTGCTGCTGACCACCGGAAAGCTGGCGTGGGTAGCGCCGGTCATAGCCGGGTAGCTTGACGATCTCCAGCACCTCATGCACTCGCCGCTGGATGGTCGCCTTATCGACCTTGCGCATTTTCAGCGGGAACGCGATGTTCTCCGCCACGGTCATATGCGGGAACAGCGCGTAATTCTGAAAGACCATCCCGATATTGCGTCGAAATGGCGGGACGGTCGCGACGGGGGACGAGTCGATGTAGATCTCGCCGGATGTCGGGATCTCGAACCCTGCGATCATCATCAACGTGGTGGTCTTGCCGGACCCACTCGGCCCGAGCATGGTGATGAACTCGCCGGCTTCGATGTCGAACGAGACATCCTGCACGGCCGCAACAGCGTCGAAACGCTTGTCGAGGTGATGGATCCGCACAGTTGCCCCGCTTGGACCGGCGGACTGCGTTGCCGCACCCGCAGGCTGCGTGGCTGCCTCCGTTGCCATGCTCGTCTCCCGTCGCCGTCCGCTGCTAGCCGAGGATGAAGGTGTTCCAGCGCTTGAGCACCTCTTCGCGGTTGTCGGCCCACCAGTTGTCGTCCAGGAAGAACAGCTGCTCCTTGTGTTCTGGCGCGGTTGCCAACGTGCTGGCGATTTCTTTCGGGATGTAATCGATCGACTTGTTATTGACGAAGCCGTTCGGGTAGAGCATCGAGAGCCGTGCCTGTGAGATCGGGAGAGTCGAGAAGGCTGCCAACTTCTGGGCGTTTTCCCGGTTCGGCGCGCCCTTCGGAATGCCCCAGACATCGAAGGCGAGTTCCCCCTGATTCCAGGCGATCTCGACCGGCAGGTTCGGATTCTGCTTCTGCAGCGTCAGGATCCGGCCACTCCAGGCCTGAGCAAGGACAGCCTCCTTGTCGGCCAGCATCTGAACTGGCTGCGCGCCGGCATCCCACCATTTGACGACGTGCGGCTTGATCTTCTCCAGTGACGCGTAGGCCTGATCGATATCCATCGGATAGATCTTGTCTTTGGCCACGCCATCCGCCATGACAGCCGCCTCGAGGAATGGCAACAGGCCGCCGGAGCCACCTTCCATCGCGCGGGGGCCGGGGAACTTCTCAGCATCCCAGAAGTCGGCCCATCCGTTCGGCGTGCCACTGAATGCGTCGGCGCGATAGGCATAGATCAGCCCGTATGGGTTCATCGCGATGGCGTTCTTGTGGCGGAATGCCTCGTCGATGTTATCGACATCGACGAGATCGTAGTTGATTGGCTCCCAGTAATCGCCCTGTCGCTCGAGCGCGATGATCCCGTCAAGGCCGACCTCGGGCAGATCCCACTGAACGTTGCCGGTGTCAACCATCGCCTTGATCTTGGCGAGGTCCGGGCCTTCGGCTTCCTTGACGGTGATGCCGCACAGCTCCGTGAACGGCTCGAAGTACGCCTTACGCTGGGCTGCCTGATATGCACCGCCGAACGAGATCGCGACGACCTCGCCGCTTCCCTTGAGCTTCTCTGGCACGTCTTCGGGTTTCATCATCGGCAACTCGATCTCGGCTGCTGGCGAGCTTGCACCCGGTGACGAGGTCCCCGACCCGGCGCTGCCGCTCGTCGCGGTCGGCGTCGTCTGCGAGTTGCCACACGCTGCCAGAATCATCGCCAGTGCACTACCGCCGATTGCGTAGCGAGCGCTAAGCCGGAACAGTTCCCGTCGCGAGTACGCGTCCGCCTGGGGCGAGCGGCCCCGTAGCGATAGCAGGAACTGAATGTGTCGTTCGAGCGGATCCATATGGTTGCCCTCCGTCACTTCACAGCATCAATGACCCACTTGCGTGTCATCAAGCGTCGCAATCGGGGAAACAGCAGCGCGACGCCAATATCACCTCCTTCAGCAGTCCCCATGCGCGCCGTTTCGGCGTCGCCACGACAACCACGGGTAACGCAGCCTGACCGTAGCGTATGCGCATCAGCAGGCGTCTGCTCTGGATCGGTCACTTCATCGTGGACGACATTACGGGGTCGATCGCAAGTACGAGACCACAATGTCAGCAGGTGCCAGGAAGCGATCGGGGGTCCGTGCGTCGGCAGCGACATCGCTACGCGCACGCATCTTCGGTGAATGCGTGCAGGTACGGTAGGCCACATGTAGCCATCGTGTCAAGACATATTGGGTCTGTGGAATCTCGCGCCGGGAGGACACGTCACGGAGGCTACGATTCGGGGTCGCCGATGGGCTGCCGGCCATCCCCCGCTGCCGGGCCGTTCTATCGACGCGGGGTGATGCCCGGCAGAAGCGCGGTGACGATCCGATCGACGACAATCGCGTCTACCTCGGGATCCTGGCCTGGCTGGTGGCTGAGAAAGTGGATCAGCAATCCGCCCTGCAGCGCTTTTCCGACGGCTCGTCCATCGATGTCCTTGCCGGCCTCATCACGGGTGTGACGGGTGTCGATGAATGAGCCAACCGCGCCGACCACGTCATCGAGCAGGCGACCGAGCATGACGCTGATCTCCGGGTCGGACGCCGCCTCGCTCAGAAGCGTGAGGACAAACACGCGTCGCTCGCGCAGCAGTCGCAAGAACTCGCCGCCCAGTTGCAGGAGGACCGCCTCGACCGGCGTCGAGTCGGCCGCGTCGAGAATGCGCCGATACCCAGCGAACGGCGCGTACACCTCCAGCACGGCAGCCAGCAGATCAGCCTTGTTGCCGAAATAGTGGTAGAGGACCGCTTCGGTAACACCCGCAGCCCGCGTGATGTCACGCACCGACGTGGCGCGATAGCCTCGCTCAGCGAAGAGTGTGAAGGCGACATCCAGCAGTTGCTCGCGTCGGCGCGCGGCCTGTGCCTGCCGAGCGCCGGTTGTTCGCGCCGCCAGAGACTCCTCCCTCCACTCCTGCCAGGCAGGATACCGCGCAGGTGGAAACACGTCAGTCTGTCTCGACCGGAGTTGCCGTCTGTTCAGAAGGCACAGGCTGGGGCATCTCCAGCGACAGACGTGGCAGACGTCGGTCAATCCAGGCCGGCATGTACCAGTTGGCCCGGCCAAGCAGCCCGGTGATTGCTGGGACCAGCAGCATCCGGATGATCGTCGCATCGACGAAGACCGCCACGGCCAGCCCAAGACCGAATTCCTTAACGATTCGCGAGTCGCTGAGGGTGAACGAGAGGAAGACGACGACCATGATGCCCGCCGCCGCGCTGATCACTCGCGATGTCGTTGCGCTGCCGTGGCTGACCGACGCCCGGCTGCCTCGCCCCTCCAGCCAGGCTTCATGGATTCTGCTCATCAGGAAGACCTCGTAGTCGGTCGAGAGGCCGAACAGCACGGCGAAGAGCATCATCGGCAGGAACGACTCGATCGGCCCGGTCCGGTCGATCCCGAACAGATGGGAAAGCCAGCCCCACTGGAAGACCGCGACCAGGACGCCATAGGCTGCCGCGATCGACAACACATTCATCACCGCCGCCTGCAGGGGAACCAGTAGCGATCGGAACACGATCGCCAGCAGCAGCATGCTGACGCCGATGACGACGAGGAAGAAGATCGGCAGGCGGCTGGAGATCCGGTCGCCGATATCGATAAATGCCGCCGTCGGGCCGCCGATCGACGCCTCGACACCACTGCCCGCCAGGGCCGGCGGGACGACATCTTTCCGCAACCGATGGACGAGATCCTGTGTCTCGGAGGACTGTGGCGACGTCGTCGGGATGATGGTGATGATGCCGGTGTCACCAGCCGGATTGAACACCGGCGGAGCGACACGGGCGACGCCCGGCTGCTCGCGCAAATCGGTCACCAACTGGTCGACGGCAGACGGGTCGGTCGCGCCACGTGTGTCGACGACAACCGCGAGCGGACCGTTGAAGCCGGGGCCGAACCCCTCTGTCAGCAGATCGTAGGCCCGCCGGCTGGTCAGCGCGGTTGGCCCGTTGCCTGCGTCGGCCGAGCCGATGTGCATATCCAACGCCGGAACCGCGAGCACGAGAAGGAGCGTCAGACCGGTGACGATCACCAGCCAGGGCCGGCGCTGCGAGAACTCGGCCAGCTCGTACCAAATCCCCTTCTCATCAGTCGATCCGCTCGCATGGAACCATGGGATGCTCCAGCGGTCGATGTTGTGGCCCAGCGCCGCTAGCAACGCCGGCAGGATCGTGATCGCCACGATGACCGCCAGAGACACGACAATCGCCGCGGCGATGCCGAGCGCCGCAACGAAGGGGATGCCCATCGTCGCCAGGCCCAGCAGGGCGACCACGACGATCGAGCCGGCGAAGATGATCGCGCGGCCGGCGGTGTCGATCGCGGTGACAATCGCCGTCTCGACGCTCTCGCCGCGGTGCAATCCCTCCCGATAACGGGTGACGATAAACAGCGCGTAGTCGATCCCGACACCGATACCGATCATCGCGGTGAACGCGCGCGTCTCGGTGTTGAAATCGAGCCATAGCCCCAGAATGCCGATAATCAGCACGCTTGCCATCAGACCGGAGAATGCCGTGATGAGTGGCAGACCCATCGCAACAAGCGAGCCAAACGCCAGCAGGAGGATGACGATCGCTGCCGCGACGCCGATCATTTCCGATGAACCCGGCGGCTGCTTCTCGGAGACGGTAATAACCTGGCCGCCCAGCTCAACCTGCACGCCCGGCTGGATGGCGCCATCGCGCAACCCCATCAACGCGTCAACGCTCGACGATGGCACCCTGTCCGCCTGCTGGGCGAACTGGACGACGATCGCGCCGATCCGCCCATCGGCCGAGATGGCCGGCGGCTTCGTGTCGTACGGAGACACTACCCCAACGACACCGGGGACGGCAGCCGCGTCACGCGCCAGCCCCTCGACTGTCGCCCGGATAGCGGGGTCGTTCAGGCCTGCGTCGGCGCGGACGACGATCGTCGCGCTGTCGCCCGACTTGCCGGGGAAACGCTCCTGGAGAAGGTCGATTGCCCGCTGCGACTCCGCTCCCGGAATGTTGAAGCTGTTGACGAAGTCGCCGTGGCCGGCGCGGTAGACACCGACCAGGGCGACGAGGACGAGCGCGCTGCTCGCCAGGACGAGCCAGTGCCGCCGGACGACGAACGCCGCCCAACGACCGAGCCAGCTCGACGACCTCGGAGATCGATCATTCATCGACGTGCCTCTATCCTGCCTGCTTTGTCACTGGCGTCGAGACGATATCAGCCGCAGTTCGCGGAAGATGGACGAGGAGCGCGATCAGGACGACCTCAAGCCCGACCTGCGTGAGCTTGCTCACTGCCGCGTAGGCCTCCAGATCCGACCGGCCGGCGATCAGTGAGATCATGTAGATGACCATGACCAGTGCGTTGGCGATCGCGCCAGCCAGCACGAGCCGCCGGTTGAGCCGGCGGATCAGCCATCCGCCGGCGAAGTAAGCGAGGGCGGCGACCAGCATCACCCCTCGCGGTGGGGACGCGAGGTCATCCGGCGCGATACCAGCGCCGATGAGGAGGTAGATCGCGCCGGTCATCCAGGCCAGGAGAACTCCCGCCCACGCGAGCGATGGTAAGGCGGGCGACGAGCGCTGCTGCGTCATGGTCATTTCGACTCCTTTCAGGCTGTCGAGAATAGTAAACGCCATTTAGTAAAGTGAGTGTAGTATCATCGTGATGCGCTGTCAAGCGGAGTGAGTGAAGGGGCACAAGCGATGGCCAACCGCCGGTCCGTTCCGCAGATTGTCGAGAGCATCAGCCCGGCCAGCTGCACGGTGGATCACCGGCTGGAGGTGCTCCGCGGCCTGCCGTTCTTTCATGATCTGTCTCACGAACGCCTGGAGGAGATCAACCGCCAGTTCCGCTCCTACGACGTGGAGGCTGGGGCGACGATCTACATGAGCGGCGACAGGACAGAGCGCCTCTATGTCGTTGCCCACGGACGCGTGAAGCTGTTGCGCCATAGCGCCAGCGGCGAGGACACGCTGCTCGATATCCTGGCGACCGGCGAGATGTTCGGCACGCTCGCTGCCCTCGGCGATGTCACCTACCCCGACACCGCTGAGGCGCAGACCTTCTCCTGCGTGCTCGGCATCGGCGCCCACGACTTCCAGGCCATCCTCGACCGCTCACCGGACGTCGCATTGCGGGTGCTCGGCATCGTCGCGAAGCGCCTGCAGGAAGCGCACACAACGATCTCGCAGATCAGCACGACTCCGGCTGAGGCTCGCGTTGCCGCGGCGCTGGTCAAGCTCGCTGGGAAGCTCGGCGTCCCCGACGAACGCGGCACGCTGATCCAGACTCGCATTTCGCGGCAGGACATTGCCGCGATGACCGGCACGACGACCGAGACAGCCAGCCGGGTGATGAGCCAGCTCCGCCGTGACGGCGTCATCGAGAGCGGCCGGCAATGGATCGTCGTCATCGACCTTCCCCGCCTCACCGAAATCGCTGAAATGGCGTAAGCCAGAAGAGCCCCGTCCCCCATCTCCCGTCCCTCATCCCCCATCCCCCCGCTAATTGACCTAGATCATTCATCTGCCTCCTCGATCTCCCTACAGTGGGGATAGAGGATGGAACGGTCTTTCACCAAGGAGGAGACAGATGACAACCAGAACGATCCTGCGGAGCGACAATCTGAGCTGCCCATCGTGCGTGTCGAAGATCGAGAAGGCGCTCACTGCCCGACCGGGTGTCGAAAGCGCAAAGGTGAAGTTCGCGACCGGGAAGATCGAGGTCTTGCACGACCCGACTCGGACCAGCGGCGAAGAGCTAATCAAGGCGGTTGCGGCAGTCGGTTACAAGGCGCGCGTCTCGCCAGTCTGACCGGCAGTGCGCTCGCCAAGCCCCCCAGAAGGTTGATGACAGGAACGACATGCAGACCACAGACAACAATTCGATACGCGAGCAGCTCGCGAATCCGCTGATCCGCCGCCAGTGGCTGACCGCGGCCAGCGGGCTGCTGATCGCGGTCGGGCTCGGCGTGAAGTACATGCTCGATGCTCAGACAGCCTGGGCATGGCTGATGATTGCTGCGGCGTTCGTGGCCGGCAGCGACATCGCCGGCCGGGCGCTCAACGCGCTGCGCTTGCGGCAGGTCAGTATCGAGCTTCTGGTCACGATCGCCGCGGTCGGCGCACTGCTCATTGGCGAGGTCTGGGAGGCGGCCGCCGTCACCTTCCTGTTCATGCTCGGCGCATACCTTGAGGCGCGCACGATCAGCAAGACGCGAGCGGCGCTGCGGGAACTGGTCGAGCTGGCCCCCGAATCGGCGCTGGTCGAGCGTGATGGCGTCGTCATCGAGGAGCGGATCCATGATATTCGGCTGGGCGACATCGTCGTCGTCAAGCCGGGCGGGCGAATACCAGTCGATGGCCGGGTGATCGATGGCTCGGCAGCCGTCGATGAGAGCGCGATCACTGGCGAGCCGATGCCGGAGGACAAGTCGGCCGAATCGGGCGTCTTCGCTGGAACGATCGCGCTCAACGGGCTGCTGCGCGTCCGGGCGACGGGCATCGGATCCGACACGATGCTCGGTCGCATCATCGACCGTGTCGAGGAGGCGCAGGAGGCAAAGGCCCCAGCTCAGCGCTTCATCGAACGCTTCGCCCGCTGGTACACCCCAGCGATCATCGGACTGAGTGTCGTGGCCTGGATCGTCAGCCGCAACATCGAGCTGGCGCTGACACTGCTGGTGATCGGCTGCCCTGGCGCACTGGTCATCTCGACGCCGGTGTCAGTCATGGCCGGCATCGGGCGAGCAGCTCGCCGCGGCATTCTGATCAAAGGCGGCGAGCACCTTGAGCAGGCCGGCCGGATCAACGCCGTCGCGTTCGACAAGACCGGCACGCTGACCGAAGGCCGCCCGTCGCTGACCGAGGTCATCGCTCTCCAGCCGCTCGCCGACCACGCCGACGCCCACCCCACAACAACCGGTGAGGGCTGGACTGCCGACCAGGAGGAGATCCTGCGCTGGGCCGCGATTGCCGAATCCGGATCGGAGCACCCGCTGGCCCGGCCTGTCATGGCGGCCGCGTCAGACATCCCGGCGCTCGATGCTGACTCCTTCACCGTCTACCCCGGGCAGGGCGTCGCGGCAGCGCACGCTGGGCATCTGGTCACTGTCGGCAATACCGATCTTATGGGCGGTCTCGGAATCCCGGTCGGGAAGCGCGTCGTCGAGGAGCTCGCGCAACTACGCCAGGCCGGCCGCACCGCCGTCGCGGTTGCGCTCGACGATCGTGTCATCGGTATTCTCGGCATCGCCGACGCCGTCCGTCCCGAGGCGGCCCGAACAATCGCCGAGTTACGCGCCAACGGCGTCGAGCGCGTCCTGATGCTGACTGGCGACGACCGGCAGACGGCGCTCGCTGTCGGCCGGCAGGTTGGCATCGACGAGATCCACGCCGACCTGATGCCGGACGACAAGCTGACGCTGATCCGCAGGCTTCAGAAGGAAGGGTATGTCGTTGCGATGGCCGGCGATGGCATCAACGACGCCCCGGCGCTGGTCGCCGCGGATGTCGGAGTGGCGATGGGCTCGGCCGGCGCCGATGTCGCGATCGAGACGGCCGACATCGCGCTGGTCGGCGACGATCTGAGTAAGCTGCCAGAGGCGATCGCACTCTCGCGGGCCACGGTTCGCAACATCCGACAGAACGTCGCAGTCGCCCTGCTCACCGTCGGCGCGCTGCTGGCCGGCGTCCTGTTCGGCGAGATCCACATGGCCGGCGGGATGTTTATCCACCAGGTCTCGGTGCTGGTCGTCATCGCAAACGGCATGCGCCTGCTGCGGTCGACGCCGGCGGTCCGCCCCGGACGCGATCCAGGCCGCACTCGGCCGGCCCCATCGAGCGCAGGAGAGACCGCGCTCGCCTGATCGACCGGCCAACAACAGCACGAGAGGCGGGGCGAACGAGCGCCCCGCCTTTGCGTTTGTCAGCCGGATCGCCTAAGATACCCCGGTGGGTATCTGAAGGGGGTTCGATGAAGATTGCCGCCGCCGTCTCCGCACGTGAGCTCGCCGGCCTCGATGACGCAGCCGAGCTTGTCATCTATGACACCAACGCCCAATCAGCCGACCGAATCGCGAATCCGGCCACCGCGCTACGAGCGGGCAAGCGGCTTGCTGCCGTTGAGCTACTGCTCGGCCACGACGTAGATATCGTCGCTGCCGTGCCGGATGGCTTCTGCGCTGTATCGCACGCGATCGCCCAGGCCGCCGGAATCCGGTTCCTGCCTCTCGAGCGTGGCACCGCCGAGGGAGTGATCGAACGACACGGCGCGGTCCTCGCGACGACCGCGCAACCAGAGCTGCCACCCTCGTGGCTAGCCAGGCCAGCCACAATGGATGAGCCGTCCGGGCAGACCGAGTGGCTCAGCGACCGGGCAGCCGGGGCGCTGCGCAATCGTCTCCGCCGATTGGAAGGTCAGGCCCGCGGCCTTCAGCGCTTGCTCGACGAACGGGCGTCGCTGGATGACATTCTGACCCAGCTCGCCGCGATGCGCGCCGCGCTCAACGCCGTCGGCCTGACGTTGCTGGCCGAGAATCTCGCAGACTGTCTGACGACAACCGCGGCCGAACCCGGCGACGATGATCGACTAGCCGCCGCCCGCCGCGCGTTTCTACGCCTGAACTGACGGGACTCGCTCTTCATGACCGAATTCACCGGAACGGCCGGCCACTCTGCCGTGCCAGACGATCATCGCCTCCTGGCGCGCTGGCCACTGATCCTGTTCCTGGGCGCGACACTGATACTCACCGGATGCACGACGATGGCGGTCGACAACACGCTCGCTGGCCCCGCCCCGAGTCCGACGGTGACACCACCACGCGCAGAGCCGCCGGCGACGACGCTAGCGGTCGCGCCGTTGCCGCAGACGCCCGAGCCACCTGCCTCAACGCCCGCGGCAACGGCGACGCCGGCCCCGCCGATGCCAACAGCCGAACCAACCGCGTCGCCCGAAACGCAGGAAGATAGCGGCGAGATCCTCGACGGCGACCCGGCCTGGCACGACGCAATCCACACGCTCGACGGCGCATGGATGGGAGTCGTTCAGGCAACCGAGCTGAACATCCGCTCGGAACCATCGACCGACGCGCCGATCCTGACCACGACATTTGCACGGCACACCGTCACCGTCTATGAGATGGTGACCAACCAGGACGAAGGCGGGCATTGGTTTCGGATCGGCGACGGCCGCTACGTTTCAGCAGATTTCGTCACGCCATTCATCGCGCCACCCCCACCCGAAACATTCGATGGCCACTGGGTGGACGTAAATCTATCGAGCTTCTACGCGATTGCCTACGACGGCGATCGGCCGGTCTACAGCGCGATCATCACCGCCGGCCGGGACGACCGCACGCCGATCGGCACGTTCCAGGTGTTCTATCGGGTCAGGGACGAGACGATGGACTCGGCGACTGTCGGCATTCCCAAGGGAAGTCCGGAGTACTACTACCTCGATCACGTGATGTACACGCAGTACTTCAAGACCGGTGGCTTTGCCCTGCATGGCAACTACTGGACCCCGTCGTCCGAATTTGGCGGTTTCACCAGCAATGGCTGCATCGGGCTACTGAACGCGGACGCTGGCTGGTTCTGGAGGTTCCTCGGCGAGGGGTCGACGGTGAGCATCCACTATTAGCGACACAGAAAAAACGCCCCGACCGCTCTGGCCGGGGCGTGATCCGTCGCAGTGTCAACGAAACGGGTAGAGCGCGACTACTTCAGCGTCATGATATAGGCGATGAGGTCGGCGACCTTCTGATCATCGACCTGGGTGGCGAAGCTCGGCATGATCGGCGCATAGCCCTTCACGACCTTCGCATTCGGGTCGATGATCGACTCGTGGATGTAGGCGTCGTCGGCCGTCACGGTCGTGCCACCCTCAAGCTCCACCTGGCTGCCGTAGAGACCCTTCCAGCTCGGGCCGGTCAGCTTCGAGCCGTCGGTCGAGTGGCATGCCACGCAGCCGAGGCTGGTTGCCAGGGCCTTCCCATTGTCCGCGTTGCCAGCGGGCAGCGTTCCGCCGCCACTTGGCTGGGTTGCCGCGCCGCCACTTGGCTGCGTCGCCGCGCCGCCGCTCGGCTGTGTCGCCGCCGACCCGCTGCCAGCTGTCGCCGTCGGCTTCGCGCTTTCGCTGCTGCCACATGCGACGCCGACCACCAGCAACAGCATAATGGCAAGAACCGCCAGAATTCGATTCATCGTCCTACGACCCTTCACTCCAACCAACCACTGCGACTGCTTCACACCCGCGACGGAAGAAGCCCCGCTCCTAATGATGCCCGTGCATTTCCCATTCCACGAGCATCGTACTCCAGTCTCGCACGGTGCCGCTCTTTTCAGCGGCCAGCTTATCAGCTGCCTCGCGCTGCTCGAACGCTACCACGCCCATGCCCATCGGTGTCATGATATCGTGAGAATCGACGAAGAACGCTGTGGTCGCATCGATCCATTTGGCCGAGTCGAAATCATGCACCCAGGCTCGCCGGTCCTTCAGCCCCTCCTCCTTGATGGTAAGGAACATCTCACCGGTATCGTCGAACGTCCATTCCTGCCCGTCGGCGGCCACGAGTCCCGCCGCGTACTTCTCCTCCGAGATGATCATGTGACAGCGACTGCAAGTGTCCACCCCGAACTTGATCTTCGGTGGTTGGTCGGCCTTCACCTGGCCGCCGCAGGAAGCGAGCACGAGCGCTGCGCTCGTCAGTATCGCGATCAACCCGAAGCTTCGCAACCAACGTCCGCTCATCGCACGTCTACCCTTCTGAACAGCCAGTAGCCGATCGGCAGCGGCGCCAGGATCCATAGCGATACAGCCGCCAGGAGAACCGGGGCCAGCGCTGCCCCGAACCGGTCGATCGCATAGACTCCGGCCGGGCCGAGCACTTCCATCGAAGATTGCAGCAAGTCGACACTGAGGATCTTGTATGTGTCCAGCGGGTTCATCAGCGTCGCCATCAGCAACGTCGATGGCTGGAGCCGCATGACCAGCGAGCTACCCATCAGCCCGAGATCGCCGATGATGACGAAGACCAGCCAGAGCGACACCGCAATGCCGAGCGCCGCTGCCGTTTGCGGAGAGAAGCTCGAGATCAGGTAGCCAACACTGAGCATCCCCAGCCCCAGCAGCACGGTCAGAACAACCAGCAGGATGAAGTCGCCCGGGCTACCGACGGCGCCCCGCAGGGCCAACATCACACCCGCCCAGCCAAAGCCAAAGACGAGCAGCACCACCAGCGAAAACGCCGCGCCCAGGTATTTCCCGACATAGACTTCGGCCGGGGAAACCGGCTGGGCCAGCAGGTATTCGAGGCTGCGATCCTGCCGATCGCTGACGATCGCCTGCGCGCCGATCGTCAGACCGATGAGCGGGACCATCAGCAACATCAGGTTCAGCAGGCCGGCCGAGGTGCGGCCAAAGCCAGCCTGGCCGGTCAGCTCGGTTCCCGCCAGGGCGACCCAGGAAAACCCCACGCTGAGGACCAGAAAAACGATCGCGTACAGGATGAACCAGCGATTGCGCAGCCCTGCCCGGGCGTCGCGGCTGGCAATAGCAACTACTGCTGACCAGTCCATGACCCTCGCTCCAGCTCAAAGTCGTCGATCTCAACACCATTCCGGGCGAGCGCCGCAAGCACCCGCGCCTTCTCACGGCTCTGGATCGTTACTACAACACGCTTGCCGGCGGAATCCGGCTCCAGACCAAGCTCGGCCAGCGTCTCGACCGCCTCGCGGGCGTGGCCGTTGGCCAGTGTCATCACCAGCCGTGTGCCGCTCCCGATCTCAGCCGAGAATTCGTCCGGCGACATCGACTGCTCCAGGCGTCCATCGCGGATCATCAGGATGCGGTCGGACAGTGTCAGAATGTCGTCGGGACGGTGCGACGAGAAGACCAGCGTCTTGCCGCCATGCTTCAGCTCCCGCAACAACTCCAGCAGCTCGGCGCGGCCGGCCGCGTCCAGGTTGGCGGTCGGCTCGTCGAGCAGCAGGATCGACGGGCTGCCGATCAGCGCCAGCGCCAGCGCCAGACGCTGCTTCATGCCGCCGGAGAGTGCGCTGAGCGCCTTGTCGCGGGCGTCGGCGATTCCCAAGGTCTCCAGCTGGGCCATGCCCTCTGCGGCAGGCGTCTTCTTCAGCGACGAGATGAAGGAGATCATCTCCTCGACCGTCATCGCCGACGGCGCCAGATCCTGGGGGACGTAGCCGATATGCCGACGCGCGTTCCGGCCGTCGCGCGCCGGATCGAGCCCGTCGATACGGACATCTCCGGTATAGCGAGCGACGCCCAGCAGGCAACGCAAGATCGTCGTCTTGCCGGCCCCATTCGGGCCCCAGAGGGCGACTGCCTCGCCGCGCTCGATCTCGAAGCTGACATCATCGACCGCCGCAACACGTCCGTAACGCTTGGTCACACCGCGGACGTCGACAGCGGCATCGGCCGACTTCCGGGCCGGGGGTGGTGGCGCAACGGCAACGGCCGGCGCTGGTGTATTCATGGGTGCCTCCCTGGGCTCAACGGGTATCGGCGACGCCGAAACGATCGTCCGACGACGCATCGACAGGATCAGCCCGAGCGTGCCGCCGGCAACGAGCAGCCAGACGAGCCCGCTCGCCAGCCGCTGGCCGGTCGACGCGGCAGCCATCTGTGGCAGCTCGGCAATGGCCGGCGGGGACATCAGCGGCGCATCATCGACGAAGCGCGTGCGCGGCCGGACGGCCGGGAAGGCCTGGGCGGCGAAATCGATCGCCATTGCGGCCGGGCTGAACAGGAATAGTCGTAGTTGTGGGTGGTCGTCCATCAGCGATTCGAACAACTGCTGCGACTTGTACGGCACGTCGCCGACACCGTTACCGTCAGCGTCGTAGCCGGCATAGTCGCTCCAGTAGTTGCCCTTGCCGTCGGCCGACCAGGTGATGTCCTTCAACTCGCCGCCGCCGAGAATCGTCACATTCTGAATGTTGTCGATGAATGAGTTCTCAGTCAGCGTGTTGCGCTGCACTGATGGCATGAACCCGAGCGCAACCTCGTTGTAGGCAAAGACGTTGCCGATCCAGTAGTGCTGGATATGCGGCTCGCGGGGCGAGGTGTCGACCTGGGCGCCCATTCGGTTGTTCACGAACCGATTGCCCTGGACGGTTAATCCGTCGACGTCCTTCAGCCCCAACCCGCCACCGCTCGGACCTTTGTTGTTCGATAGCGTGTTACCCAGAACCAGCGCGTCGCGGCTGTACATGATGTACAGGCCGATCGAGTTTTGCGAAAGCGAGTTGCGCTCGATCGTTGCGCTATCACTGAACATGAGATGCAGGCCGTAGCGACCGCCGTTGAACTCGTTATCGCGGACAATCCCGCGGTTGGAGTACCAGAGAATGACATCCCGGCCATCGTCCGCCTGGTTGTTTGCGATCAGCATGTCATCGCTGTACCAGACCTTGAGGCCATCGCCACGCAGGGCGATCGGCAAGGGCTTGGAGCGGATGATATTGCCGCGGATGATGCTGCCGTGAGATTCCTTGAGGTAGATTCCGAAGAGGCTGTCCTCGACGACATTGTCGACGATCGTTGCGTGCCCCTTCTGGACCAGGATGCCGCTGTCCTCGTGGTCGAGCGTCGTCCCGGTGCCGCGGATGGTGAAGCCGGAGATGGTGACTGTCGCGCCGGTCACGTGAACGACGGTGCCTTTGCCACCGCCATCGATGACCGGTTGGTCGACGCCGATCAGCTCGACATCGCGGGTGATCGTAATCGGCCCGGGGTAGACCCCGCCGCGAACCTCGATCCGGGCGCCGTCGGGCGCCTGGGCCACCGCGTCAGCGAGCGAGGAGATATCGCAGGTCTGGCAGACGATCAGGTCTGGTTCGGCCGCCGCCGCGACTGGCGCCGGCAGAATACCGGCGACCAGTGACAGCAGGAAGACAAGGGCGAACGCGACTCGGACGATGGGGGTGTTAGCTCGGGCTGACATCGCGTGACCGTCCTCGGATTGTCACGGCCAACACGATGATCGCAGAGAGCACGGCGAGATAATAGCCAATTCCGAACGATGCGACGGTGCTGAACTGGCCGATGATCCCGGTGCCGAGGATCGTGGGCGTGAATGGGTGAATCGACGAGCTGAGGGCCGCCTTCGGGTCGAGAGCATGGCCGGCATAGTAGAGCCAGCTGAACAGATCAATCGCGAAGATGACCGGATAGATGATGGCCGGCGTGGCCAGCAGCCAGCGCCAGCGACCCTGGACCCAGAACGACAGCAGCGCGAGCAGGGCAATGATCGGGATCGCAATCCGGGAGACGGTGCGCTCCAGTGATGCCGCTGTCTCGAGCTTGATCATGCCGATGTAGTGATTGAGGCCATCGACCTCGGAGACATCACCGCGCATCTCGTGGACGAACGCGTTGATCGTCAACCCCTTCGGGTACTGTGGCGCGTGCAGCGTGATCGACCAGTAGGGCAGGAAGATCGTGAGCACGAGCAACGCCGCGGCGAGGCTGAGCCCGCCGAGACGGAGAAGGTCTGCGCGAGACATGCTGATCCCTTTGGCCTCGGTGCGCCGTTGCACCGCTGATAACTCCCGCTTGGTGGATGCTGAGTGCATTGCCTGAGCCATGTCGAATCCCTTTCACAACCCCATACACACCCGCGACGGTGTGGTGGGCCGCCGGGCGATCCCCGGCGGCCCGAATGTCGTGGTTACGCCGGCTTGACGACGAAGTATCCCATCATCTCCAGGTGAAGCGCCGAGCAGAACTCGGTGCAGTAGAACGGGTAGACACCTGCGTGATCGGCGGTGAACGTCACTGTTGTCGTCTCGCCCGGCTCGATGCTGAGCTGGATGTGCTGGCCCGGGAAGGCGAAACCGTGTGTCGAGTCCTGAGCCATCTCGACGTTGGTGATATGCAACGTGATCTCGTCGTCCTTGTTCACCTCGATGGTGTCCGGGGTGAAGTGCGATCGGATCGAGGTCATGTTGATCGTGACCTTGTTGCCGTCTCGCTCGACCGACTCCTTGCCGGCCAGCGTTGCGACTGGCGACGGCGCCTGGGCGATCGGATCCCAACCCACTTCCGGGTAGGTCGTCCAGACCTTCAGCTTGTCGATCGCGATCGTCTGGACGTAGTGCGGCTCGCCGACGCCGATCGGGCTGTCATAGAGCAGGTCCATCTTCTCGCCGGTGATATCGATCAGCTGGAAGTTCTGCGGGTGCAGCGGGCCGACCGGGGTGAAGCGATCGATCGCCCACTTGTTCAGCGCGATCAGATACTTGCCCTTCGGCTTGACCGTGTCGCCCTCGCAGACGCTCAGGTGACCGACGTTGTAGTGGACCGAGAGCTTGTCCATCATCTTCCAGGTGTCCGGCTTGCCCGCTTCGCCAAGCTTCCACTTCGCGATCGCGCTATCGAGGAAGAGGCTGGTGTACGCATAGCCCTGGTCGTCGAACTGCGTGTGCAGTGGACCGAGGCCCAGCTCGACCTGCGCCTCCATGCAGTCCTCGTACTTGAGGACCGGCACGCCGAACACATCGGTCTCGAAGCCGCCCTTGGCGATCGCCGCCTGGATCTTCTCGAAGCTGTAGATCGTGACGTGCGGATCCAGCTTGCCGGCGACAACGATGAACTTGCCATCCGGGGTGACATCAACACCGTGCGGGCTCTTCGGCTCCGGCACCTGGTAGAGGATGCCCTCGGCGACAGCGGTCTTCATGTCGATCAGGGCCATCCCCTTGAGGTCCTTGGCCTTGCCGTCCTCGAAGACCTTCTCCGCCTTCTTCCAGTCGATGATCGTCATGAGGTCCATGTCGTTCTGCGACGCGCCGGCCTCGACCGGCGGGACCGACGGGCTGCCGTCGGCGCGGTTGCCGCCGATCGCCAGCTCGGTGTTGAAGGTATTGGAGAACATCCAGCCTTCGCTCGGGCCCTTACCGCAGTCAGACAGGTCGTTCCAGTAGGGTGGCACCTCGACGGTGAACGACTTGGACTGATCCAGTCGTCCCTTTTCGCGATCGAACTTCCAGAACGACATCGCCCCGCGATAGTCGGTCTTGTAGTCGCTCAGTGGCGCGTACTCCCAGCCCCATGGCACGGCGTACTGCGCGCCTTCGGTGATGTACTCGGTGTTCGGCGTCACGAAGGCGCCGCCGTGGTTGCTGATGAAGTGCGGATTCTTGACGATCTGCTTCGTCTCGAAGTCGCGCAGGTCGATCACGGCCAACCGGGCGTTCGCCTTGTCGTTGATGAACAGATACTGGCCGTCGTACTCGCCATTCGTCTCGCTGAGGCCCGGGTGATGGGTGTCGGCCCAGCCAAGCACCTTGTCATCAATCGCGCCCTCGGCAAGCACGGCCTTCGTGTCATCCGAAAAGCCGAATCCCTGCCACGGCTCCGGGGTGAAGGTTCCGATCAGCTTGAGCAGCCGCATCGACGGGACGCCGATAACGAGCACCTGCCCGCCGTGGCCGCCCGAGGCGAAGATCATGTATTCGTCGTGCTTGCCGCCCGGCACGTAGGTTTTGACCGCGCGGGTGATATCGTCCGGCGTCAGGCCACGAGCTTCGGCGATCTCGCTCACAGAGCTCGGGACACCCGCGCCGGTATTCCCGTTCTCCTCTTTCTTCTTGTCGCCGCCGCCGATCGAGCACGACGCCAGCAGAGCGCCACCGGCCGGCGCCAGGATCGCCGCCGCGCCGACTCCCTTGAGCAGGTTACGGCGGTTGACGCGCGACCGGTTGAATGGATCCGACATCGGATATCCCCCTTCACATACCATCGCGTCAGTCCCGCCTCATTCACCATCCGGCCCTTACCGGATGTCAGGCATCCTGAGCGATACGCTTCGTGGAGCCAGTTATTTGTCTGAAGGGTAGAGTCGGAGGCATCACACACTCGTGACGAAAAGCACAAGCGCGTTACAGTTTCGTGTCAACCGGCGCCAGGCCCTTCCAGTCCGCCCAGTCATCGGTCATACTGCGATACAAGTAGTGACTTTTCTCACAGCGGCCGGGGTATGCAAGCGTATACAGTCTCGGCAGGACGAGCAAAGATCACCTGGTGATCGGATGCGCGTCCGTATCCCACACAGAAGGCGCTCCCGGACCAGGAGGGGAGACACTGGTTCGGGGACTACGCCCCCTTCGATGCGGTAGAGATGGAATCGGGTGCCTCCATCTCTACCGCTTCATTTTGCCCAGAATCAATCGTTCGAACCCCAGGCGGTATCATCCCCGGCAGGACAATCGGCCTGGTCGGAGGGGTGGAGGGTTGCAATGGCTGATGACGGGACGACCACGACAATCGCGGTCGAGGGACGGACGACGACCACGCTGCCGGCCACCGCGACGATGCTGGATGGCATCGCGACGATCGTCATCGTCGGTGGCGGAATCGTCGGCCTGGCCGCCGCCCGAGAGATCCTCCAGCGCCGGCCTGGCACGTCCCTGATCCTCCTCGAAAAGGAGGCGACAATCGGCCAGCATCAGACTGGCCACAACAGCGGCGTCATCCACTCCGGCATCTACTACGTGCCGGGTTCGCTGAAGGCACGCCTCTGCGTCGCCGGCGCGGCGGCGATGATGCGCTACTGCGACGAGAACGACATCGGCTGGAAGCGCTGCGGCAAGGTCATCGTCGCCACAAGCCCATCCGAGCTGCCCCGCCTGCAGGCACTTTACGAACGCGGACAGGAGAATCAGGTTCCCGGTCTGCGGCTGATCGAGCAGGACGAGCTGCGCGAGCGCGAGCCACACGTCCGCGGCATCCGCGCCATCTGGTCGCCGAACACCGGGATCGTAGACTATCTGCAGGTCGCCCTCTCCTACGCCAACGACATCCGCCAACTGGGCGGCGATATCCGCGCCGGCCACGAGGTCACCGCCATCCAGCGGCGCAACGGACGAACACTCCTCACGACGACCGGAGGCGACATCGAGGCCGCGCTCGTCGTGACCTGTGCCGGCCTGCAGTCCGACCGTGTTGCCCGGATGACTGGCGGCGCTGAGGACCCGCGCATCGTCCCGTTCCGTGGCGACTACTACATCCTGCGGCCCGAGCGGCGCGCGCTCGTGCATTCCAATATCTACCCGGTGCCGGACCCACGCTTCCCGTTCCTCGGCGTCCACTTCACGCCGCGGATGAACGGGGATGTCTGGCTGGGGCCGAACGCCGTCCTCGCCTTCGCCCGCGAGGGGTATTCATTCCGCGACGCAAACCGGCACGACCTGGCCGACATGGCCCGCAACCCCGGCTTCCGCGCCTTCGCCCGCAAGCACTGGCGCACCGGCCTCGGCGAGATGGCCCGCGACCTGTCGAAGAAGCGCTTCCTGGAGACGTTACGCGTCTACATCCCCGAGCTGGAGCCGGAGGACCTGCTACCGGGCCCGGCCGGCGTCCGCGCCCAGGCGCTCAGCCCGCAGGGCACGCTGGTCGATGACTTCGTCTTCGATCATGCCGACGGCGTGCTGCACGTGCGCAACGCGCCCTCGCCAGCGGCAACCTCGTCGCTGGAAATCGGCCGGCTGATCGCCGACGAGGTCGAGGGACTGGGCTAGCCCAGCCGTGCCGCGTCTCACTCGACGCTCGGCGGGCCGGCCTGGATGCGACGACGCAGCGTGTCGACGTCGTTCGGACCGGTCCAGAAAGATTCCAGCAGCCAGGTCGCGCCCGCGTCCGCCCACTCACGGGCGACCTCGCGCGCTCTCGGCGCGTCGTCGGCCGGCGTGCTGGCCTCCATAATGACGTGGAACGGCGTGGCAGCCGCGCGATGCTCGGCGACCCAGGCGGCTATCTCGGCCAGCAGGCCGGGCGTGACCTCGCGATGCGTGCCCTCGGGAGTGAGCGCGTTCGGCAGCAACCCGTCCCAGTGGATCGCCCGGCGCAACGAGCGCTCGCGCCGCCAGGCGCCAACCACCCAGACGGGGATGCGCGGCTGCTGAACTGGTCTCGGCAAAAAGGTCGTCTCACCGACCGTGTAATGCCTGCCGCTGAAGCTGAACGGCTCGCCGCTCCAGAGACCGTCGATGATCGCCAGGCTTTCATCCAGCAACTCGGCACGCTCCCGTGTGCCGGTCGCCTCGCCGACCTTGCCGAAGCCCTCATCGTCCAACGCGCCAAGACCGACCGGCAGCACGAGTCGCCCCTCCGACAGATGATCGAGCGTCATCGTCTCCCGCGCGACCTTCCACGGCCGTCGGCGCGAGAGTGGCGTGACCATCGTCCCCAGCACGACCCGGCTCGTCCGCGCCGCCACCGCCGCCAGCGTGACCCACGGGTCGAAGCCGATCTCCGGACTACTGGCGGGAATGTTGATGCAATCGGGGACGAAGACGCCGTCCCAACCAGACTGCTCCGCCTCGGCGGCGAGCTGGGGGACGGTGCGGACATCGGTGTTCGGAAAGACGATCCCGTGGCGCATGGTAGGGCCTCCTCGGCGCGTCGGCCCGGTCGGGCCGGAGACGGAGAATCATACTCGCTATCTATTCGAGTCGGGGCCGGCCGGGTGGGCAGTTGTCGCTCTAAGCCAGTGGACAGGTCGGCGCAGGGTATTGCATTGGGATGATAGAATTAGGAGGCTGGATCATAGAATTCCGCGCGAAGATCACGGTGACAACAAGGGCGTGTCTCCGAGGCCTCTCCCGCTGAATCACGTGAGCCACGGGAGTACTACGAGACGCCGTCGAGAGAACGACGGCACACCTATCGAGGAGAGACACGCTGATGAGTGTCACCGACAAGACCCTGACCTGCCGTGACTGTGGCCAGGAGTTCGTCTTCACCGCCGGTGAGCAGGAGTTCTACGCGGAGAAGGGCTTCACCAACCAGCCCAGCCGCTGCCCAGACTGCAGGCGCGCCGCCAAGGCGTCCCGCCAGGGTGGCAACGCTGGCGGTGGCTACCGCTCCGAAGGCGGCGCCCCGCGCGGCGACCGCGTCATGCATCCGGCCGTCTGCGACAGCTGTGGCCGCGAGACCATGGTCCCGTTCGTCCCGACAAGTGGCAAGCCGGTCTACTGCTCCGACTGCTTCCAGTCGCGCCGCCAATCGCGCAGCTACGACCGCTGGTAATCCACCAGCGCCAAACCTGACATGAACGACGCCCTCCGGCCCGCCCTTGGCCGGGGGGCTTATTCCGTGGAGATCTGACGATGCGTAGTGACGCCGACACGAGCACATCCACTTGTCCTGGCGAACGAAGCGATGAGGACGAATCCCGGTCGATGCTCTCAGTTGGCTAGTACGTCACTCGCACGTTGTCGAAGTAACTCCGCCACGTTCCAGAATCTAGCGGCGTGTCGTACACCAAGAGCCAACGCTTGATCGTCTTCCCAGCGAGCGGGCTAAGATCGATATCAACTGAATACCACGACCCCTGAGGTGTGACGACACAAGTGCGATTCGTTGGATGCACGCTCCTACCGGCGCTATCGTATAGGCCCGAGTCACGAAGGCTTGACCCATCTGTGAACTCCAGGTCGAAAGTGACGGTACACTTCGTTGCGTTATACTGCTCCCATCGTAGATGGGTGCCGCTCGTTATCTTCATCCAGCATGGGCTGCCACATGGCGAACGAAGGCCGCTCGTATCTTCTCCATTCGAGTCACGCTCATAGCTAGCTAGTGGTAAATATGCATAGTTTGGCGTGGACCCGTTTGATGTCGCACATCCGCGAAACCGCATCACTCTGCCACCGCTGGGAGATGATGGAATCCCCTCAGAGCTAACATTGTACGTCCAATAATCTGGAGCACCTGTTCCACAGTTACCGAAACTGGCAACTCCAATAGAGTACGTCGGCGGGACCTGATACAACCCTATATATTGTGATACTTCGAATTTGGACCAAATCCCGTACATGTTAGTAGCACCCTCTTTGTCGTCAATGTATAGCGCGCTCTTCTCTGCGCCATACCACATCACGGCACCATACGCACCATCCCACATATTCTGAGGATGGTCCAGTAGCGTTAGCCAGTGCCCGAATTCATGGAGCATTACCTTGTATACATCCGGTTGTGTTGCATTTAGATGCCAAGGCATCCAGGCAGAGTTAGTGGTCATTTCGGTACGGACGGATTGTAGCGTTGACCCACTCGTTCCATAATAAGTGATTCCCAAGAATGTGCTGGATAGCCAGTTTGCGGTCACCGAATATGAGGCTCCGGAATTGTACACGATGGATAGCCGGGCCGCCTTGGACCATTCAGCAGCAGCGTTTTGGATCGCTTGCTCGACGGCTGCTTGCTGTCCTGACAAGCCAATTGAATTGGCGAGCGAAGGAGCGACGCTGAAGTAAATACCGCTTGTACCTTGGGGCCAACGATACCCCGTGGAGTAAGCATGTGCTGTTCCTGAAAGGGAATAGAAGAAGATTGACAAGAACCACAACACTGTGATTGCAGTGACAACTCGAGTCTTTCCGTCGCAGCACATCACGCGTACTCCTGACTATCTTATGTTACGGAGTCGGCGTCACCCCATCAGATGGTGAAGGGGCTGCGCTTCGAGTCGCGACGAGCAAATCAGCCGCTGACTGTGTTCCGAGAAACGAAATGGCTTTGCCATCGGCTGTCAGGTGATACGTCATCCCGAGGTTCCATGCCGGGCCTCTCGGGGTAGCGAACATAGTCCGCTGGTTCGCAAGGAAGGCGCGATAGTCGGATAACGCGAGCAGTACGTGGTCGCCAACGTTTAGCCGATCTGTCCACACGAGCGGCTCGACGCTGTCGTTCCCCACGCGTCCGCCTTCGTACGCTACAGTCAGCGTCATGGTATCTGGTGGTATGCGATCGCGATTTACGATTGGTGGTGCGTCAAGAAAGATGATCGCTGGCGTGATAATGGTGTACTGATTAGGCACTGATTCCCAGGGGTTTATGGGACGCGTCCCGTCTTCAGTCGTCCACTGCGCCGGCAGGAGCTCTTGAACACGTCCTGTTACGATGAGGTCGTACTGAGCGACCAGCTCCTCCGCAGTCAATGGCTCTCGGGTCGCGAGCAGCCCCGTCATTGACAAGTGGAATGGCGCGGCGGGATCTGGGGTTGGGGGAGGAATAATGCGATCATCCTTCGCGACGGTCGCGACGGGCGTGATCGGTGTCTCCGCCGATCCCGAACTCTCTGTGGCTGGCGGCGCCGCGACCGGCGACCCGCATGCACTGAAGATAGTAGCACCAAGCAAGAGCGCAGCCATTCGTCGGGTCAAGTATCGACTGGCGACATCTGACGAGACCATCTGCACCTCAATCACGGCCCCATGTATGACCGGCCTATTATGACATGCTCATCACCAACGCGCAATAAGAAGACTATGAGAACTAATGCAAACGTATACATCGGGTACTCGCAATTGCGATACGTGAGCTGAGAGCCTTTGGAGCCGTCTCCGAGGAACCAGGCTTCCGGCTTTTCTGGCCCCCGATAGCGGGATGATCCCCTCACGGTGAAGACCCGGCCACTAGTCATCTACCTTTCCGGAGCATGCCGCCACGGCTGACCGGAGGCGTACACTATCGCCATCGAGCCGCGAATGAGCCGCCATCAACCGTCTGGTCGGTTATCGCGTGCCGCACGACAGGAGACAGGCATGGTCAAGATCATCGACATCGAGGGTATCGGTCCGGCCTACGCCGAGAAGCTCACCGGCGCTGGCGTCGCGACGACCGAGGCCCTCCTGCAGACGGCCGGCACATCCAAGGGCCGCGAAGAGCTCGCCGAGAAGATCGACGTGAGCACCGCGCGCGTTCTGGAGTGGGTCAACCGCGCCGACCTGATGCGCGTGCGCGGCGTTGGCTCGGAATACGCGGACCTGCTGGAAGCATCCGGCGTGGACAGCCCGCTCGAGCTGGCCCGGCGGAATCCCGCCAATCTCCACACCGCGATGGCCGAGATCAACGCCGCCAAGAAGCTCGTCCGCCAACTCCCGTCGGAATCGATGGTCACCGGGTGGGTCGAGCACGCCAAGACGCTGGAGCGCGCCGTCAGCCACTAGACTGAAGCGGGGGTGGCAATGCCGCCCCCGCCTGCTCCACTTACCCCTCGTACCGCCCGAACGTCTGCGGGGAGAGTTCGTCCGCCCCGCGGCCGGCCCAGTCGCCGGGGCCCATCTCACTCCACATTCGCTCGCCCGCATGCTGCAAGCGCTTACTTGCGGCGCGCTCGTCGACGTTCAGCACCCGGCCATCGCGCTGCACCCAGGCGCCGTCGATCATGACGTCGCGAAGGTCCTCGGCCCCGGCGTTGTAGACGATGTTCTTGATCGGGTCGCGCAGCGGCGCCATGAAGGTCGAGCCAGCGTCCCAGAAGAGCAGGTCGGCCTTCGCCCCCGGCGCGATCCGGCCGATGTCGTCGCGGTGCAGCATCTTGGCCGCGTTGAGCGTCGCGGCGTTGAACACGTCGGCAGCGGTGGATTTCTCGGTGTCACGCGACATGATCTTGCCGATCACCGCCGTCCAGCGCAACCCCTCGATCATCGACTGCGGCGAGGTGTCGGTGCCGAGCGTCATGTTCACTCCGGCGTCGATGTAGGCGGGGAACGACTCCATGACGATCCCCCGGCGGGCGAAGACCCAAACGCAGTGGGCGACCGACGCGCCGTGGCGGGCGAGGATCGACAAGTCGTCGCCGCCGAACTGCACCCAGCTGCTGCCGGCGATGAGGATCGCGTGGCCGAGGATGTTCCATTCGCTGAGGAAGTCGATCGACTCCAGCCACTCGATCGGCGTCATGCCGTGGCGCTGGACCATCGCGTCGAACTCGAAGACCGACTGGCTGACGTGCAGCGCCAGCGGCACCTGCATCCGGTCCGACGCCTCGCGGCTCATCCGCAGCAGATCCTCGGTGCAGGTGTCGACCTGCGCGGGGGTCAGGAACCCCTTGATCCGTCCGTTGGCCCGCCCGTCGATCCGCTCGATCAGGTCGACGGCCTTGTGGAAGCCCTTGATGCCGGCCTCCTCGTTCCAGTCGTACTCCATCTTCCGGCCGTCGCGAGTCAGCCAGCGTCCCGACCGGTACATGTCGCCGATGTAGGCGCGCAGGCCGGCCTTCTCGGCCGCGTCGGCCACGTAGTCGCCGATGCCGCCGATCTCCATGATCGTCGTCGTGCCGGTGCGGATCAGTTCGGCCATCGAGTACTCGACGCAGGCTTCCTGCCCCTCCATGTCGATCGCCTGGCTGCGGGCCGGCAGCATCTCCGACAGGCCGGTCATCGAGAATTGCCGCCGGCCGCGATCCTCGATGAAGGACTTATCCAGTGGCGAGCCGGCCAGGTGGCTATGCGTATTGATGAGCCCGGGCGTCACTACCCGGTCGCTGGCGTCGATCGTCTGGTCGACATGGCCATCGAAGTCCCTGCCGACGTGGATAATCTCATTCCCTTCGACGATGACGCAGCCGGCCTCGAGAATACGATGCTCACCATCCTGGTAGGCCACGATCGCCTGCGCGTTGATCCGGATCCTGTCCGCCACTCAGTCGCCTCCCTGCATCGATCGAGCGTTCAATACTCGTATTATCCTCATTCGGGCCGATCGCACCGCGACATGTGGAATCGAGGCGGCATGTACTTCGAACATTCCAGCGATATCTGGCGGCAATTCCCCGAGCTGGTTGTCGGGGTCATCCAGACGGCCGGAATCAGCGCCGACGCAGATGTCGACGCGCCCATCGCCGAACTGACCGAGATCGCGCGAGGGCGGCTGGGCAACGGGAGCGAGAGCCTGCTGCCGGAGGTTCAGGCCTGGCGGCGGGTGTTCTCCCGGATGGGACTGAAGCCGACGCAATACCGCTGCGCGTCCGAATCGCTGCTGCGGCGCTTTCGCAAGGAGGGCGAGCTGCCGAGGATCCACCCGCTGATCGACCTGTGCAACGCCGCCTCGCTGGCCTTCGCGACGCCAGTCGCTGCCTTCGATGTCGCGGCAGTCGCCGGCTACATCGAGGTGCGCCACGCGACTGGTGACGAGCGCTACCTGAGCTTCGCGGGCGAGATCGAGCGCCCCGAGCCCGGCGAGGTGATCTTCGCCGACGACGCCGGCCAGGTCCACGCTCGCCGCTGGACTCACCGCCAGAGTGGCCTATCGGCCATTCGCCCGACCACCTCCGACGTCCTCATCGTCGCCGAGGCGATGCACGACTCCGCGGCGACCGACGTGCCGGCGCTGATCGACGCGCTGGCCGGGAGAATCACGACGGCGTGGTCCGTCGAGCCGCGAACGGCGATCCTCAGTGCGGACGACCCACGCTTCATATTCTGATGAAGGCAGTTGACCGGGAACCGGAGTCGGGCGACGATCAGCGATGAAGCGACCGGAGGAGCGCCGCCGGGGGAGAGGAGCGACTCCCTCTTCCTGCCATGTGGAGTGCACCGACCAGCGTGATGTGTCCTGTATTGTGGTGCGACAGCCACCACCGCTCGTTGTCATTCCGAGCCGCAGCGAGGAATCTCCCCTGGCTGGACACAGTCGAAAGCAAGAGAGATCCTTCGCGTGAGCGCTCAGGATGACAGCGTACAGGGACGCTGCCATCCTGACATTTCATGCTAGTCGATGTATTGAGTACAGCGACCGCGGTGAATATGGCAGGCCGGCAACTTCCCATTTCTCTGTCATCCTGAACGGAGCGAAGAATGACAGAATCGGGGAACCCGCGAGAATGACAGGACGAGGGGTTCGAATGTTGGCCGACGGGGTTGGGAAACCACCAACGCCCGTTGGCCGTAGAGGAGCGAAGCATGAGCGAGCGCTACCCAGCAAAGCAGTACGCGATGGACTGGATCGAGGAGAACCGGCAGCGGCTGTCGGACCTCGATATCGAGATCTGGAACTACGCCGAGCCGGCCTGGCGTGAGTACAAGTCGGCGAAGGCCTACGTCGAGTTGCTGAGGGCCGACGGCTGGGACGTCGAGGAGGGCTCTGGCGAGATGCCGACGGCGTTCGTCGCCCGCTGGGGCGATGGTGGCCCGGTGCTGGGCGCCTACGCCGAGTACGACGCCGTGCCGGGCAACTCGCAGCAGCCGGCGCCGTTCCGCGCCCCGCGCGAGGGGCTGCACCCGTACACCTCCGGCCACACCGACCCGCACTCGATGCTGGGCGTCGCCGGCCTGACCGGCGCGCTGGCGGCCAAGGCGGCGATGGAGAAATACGGCATCAAGGGGCAGCTCGTCTTCTTCGGCGAGCCGGCCGAGAAGCTGTGCGGCTCGAAGCCGATCCACGCCGCCAAGGGGTACTACGACGGGTTCGACGCCTTCATCTGCTACCACCCCTGGCCGCAGAACACGGTCGAGTGGCAATCGCATTTCGGCGCGTACTACGCCTGCGTCTTCACCTTCGAGTGCGTCGAGCCGGAAGCGTGGGGCGATCCGACCGCCGTGCCCGCTGGCGCCAACCGGCTGGCCGGCCGCGTGCCGGGCGCGGTCGACGCGCTGATGCTGATGTACACCAACACCAAGTTCACCCGCGACGCGATGTTCGCCGCGGCCGGCAACTGGACGCTGAACGAAGTGATCCTCCACGCGGGCGACGCGACCGCCGACAATCTGCCGCCGCGCTTCTCGCAGATCCAGTACGCGTGGCGGACGACCGACCTGAAGATGCAGGAGCGCATCTGGGAGGTGCTGGCCGACAACGCCCGCCACGCCGCCGCCGTCACCGGCTGCGAGGTGTCGGTGCGCTGGGTGTCGAAGACGCGCGTCGCGCTGCCGAATCAGGCGATGGCCGACCTCACCTGGCGCAACCTCGCCCAGGTCGGACCGCCCGAGTACGACGAGAGCGCCCGGGCGTTCGGCCGCGAAATCCAGAAGAACCTCGGCCTCGCGCAGATGGACAACCCCTTCCCGCCCGACGTCAGCCAGCTCCTGCCGCCACAGGACTACGAGGCGCAGGTCCGCTCGCAACTTCCGCCGTGGCAACAGTTTATCGGCGCTGACGATTATGTCGAATACATGTGGCACGCGCCATCGGTGCGGCTGCTGACCGCCCGCCCGCGCCTGCGCCCGCCATCCGCTGGATATCAGTATCCGGCCTGGACGTATCTCGCGATGGGCGGTCGGCCGGAGATCATGGACCCCGGCATGTTCGTCGCCGGCCAGACGATCGCCGCGACGCTCCTCGACCTGGCGACGAAGGAGGACGAGCTGGCGAAGGCGAAGGCGGAGTTCGTCGAGCGCACCGGCGACGGGGTCGGCGGGAAGCACTGGGTCGGCCCGCTGCTGCCGAAGGATATCGTCCCGCCCCACGACCTCAAGTGGCCGGAATACATCACCACCGAGCGCGGCGACGAGTGGGTCGTCCCGACGCCGATCACCCGGGGCGAGAAGCTGTAGGCCGCGACTCGAATAAGGTTGCTCGAGAGGTCACTCCCCACGTTCCCCCTCTCCTAAGGTTGGGAGAGGGGCGGGGGGTGATGGCCCTACGGCTGATACACCGCCATGGCCGTATTGTTCTGGCCGATCCAGGTGTGCGACCAGGCGTACTCGAACGTCGCGCGGTCGGTGGTGCGGTAGGCGCCCTCGCCGCCGGGGAGGGCTGAGTCGTGATAGACGACACGTCCGTCGTCGGTCGCGCCGAGGAAGACGACGTAGTGGTCGCCGTCGTAGTCGATATCGGCATGGCCAGGGAGCGAGCGCTGGTGGGTGAGAGCGATCACCGGCCGGCCGGCCCGCGTCTCGGCCAGCATCTCCTCGACGGTCCAGCTCCGGTAGCTGCCGCCAGCGTACGGCCCGTCGGCCACGAAGCCGCGCAGCTGGAGCGCCGCGATCAGGGAAGACCAGTCGAGGCCGCTATCCGGCTGCCAGTCGCCGGTCAACGCGTTGACCGATTCACGCAGCGGCAGCAGCGGCTCGACATGGCCGAAGGCCGCCATCGACATCGCAATCGCGGCGATCCCGCAGTTGCTATCGGCATAGATCGAACCGTCGCGCTGGGTGTAGTAGGCAGTCAGCAACCGAACGCCACTGCCTCGCGTCGCGACGGACGCCGAGGGAGACGAGCCGTTGCGCAGCGCCGTTTCCGTAAAGCGCGGCGCTGCCAGCACCGGCGTGGCCATAGCCAGCGCCAGCGCGACGGCGAACGCGGACATAGCCAGATGTCGATAGCGTGAGCGCATGGACTGTTCCCCGCGACGAAGTCGATCGGATCCCGGATCCAACCATACCAGCCACAATCGCGGCGAACGATCGCTACGCTCGGGCGTATGACTTAGCGCTTCTCGACGGGGGATACTTCCGGTCCTGGGCGGGTTGCTGCTGCAAGCCGGTCTGCAACCCGACGCGCCATGCCGGCGAGAATGCCTGCCCATGCCAGTAGCGCAACGAATGCGAACGCAGATGACAACGAATCCAGCGCCGGCAGGCCCAGCACCACCGACACCTCGTGCGTTGCAACGGCATACATGCCGAGCGGGAAGACCATGCCCCAATACTGCGGCTCGTAGACCACCGGATGCCGCCGGAGGACATGCCGCCAGACACCGAGGATGACGAGCAGCGGGATCCACCAGGTGCCAATAGCCCAGAATAACAGGGTCATGCCAATCAGAAACGGCAGGATCGGTGGGAGGATGCGCCACTCGGCTACGCTCTCGATCAGCGTCGCGCCGGCCACAACGGTAATCGCGGCTGCGCCCATCGCGATCCAGTAGAGCGGCGTCAGCGCGGCGGCGACTGGCCGGAGAAACAGCAGACGGAAGAAGACCGCCCCCCCGATATAGAAGTAGAGCAGGCAACCGAGCAGAAACAGTGCGAGCATGCCGAAGAGCAGCAGCTCGCTGCCACGGCCGGCCTGGTCGACGACCCGCGTCCCCAATAGCGAGACCGCCTGGGTCGCCACGATGGCCAGCAGCCATCCGCCATGCAGGCTATGTGCGATATCTGGCTGCTCCTCGCGGAGCATGACGCTGGCGATGAACCCGTAGAGCAGAATGATCCAGAGCGCCCCGCTCGCTGCCCAGAGCGCAAAGGGCAGCGTATGGCTTCTCGTCATCAACACCAGCTGACGCCCCAGCACGCTCGTCCCGGCAACGACCGTGAGGAACCCCGGCGCCCGCTGGGGATCGAGCACATCCGCCCACACGCGCACAGGGTAGCGCGCGAGGCGCGCCAGCGTCAGCAGCCAGAGCGCAGCCCAGGCTGCGATGTTACATCCAAGCAGCACACGAGCGAGCGCCTCGAATCCGTGCTGATGCAACGCAATCGAGACGATGCCTGTCGCCATCACCAACGCGAAATAGCCGGGGTGGAGCTCGGCCACCACCGTCGCGGTCGCCCGCCGGAGTCCAGCCGGATACCGGCAGGCGCTCATCGCCAGGCGAGCGACCCCGCGCGCGTGTCGACGACATCGAGACTCGCGACGTCGCTCCCTCTGCTCGAGTAATACGCCTGCCCGGCACAAGCGCGGCACAACGTCAGGCCGTCGCGCTCGACCTCCCGCTCGTTCATGACCTCCTCGCCACAGACGGCGCAGATAGCGCGCAGCCCCGGACGACTCACCAGATCCTCGACGGGGGTGCGCAGGGCAACCGACCGCCAGTCGAGCAGAAGCTCGTTGGGCATCCGCTGATAGCCGATGAGTTGTGCCCACCAGCGATCGTCGGTCGGCGGGGCGTACTGCCCGGCCAGGCGGCGGGCATCCCGCCGTGGCGTTATGCGAACCGAGCAGCCCGTCTTGCTGTCGACATAGGTTGCGGCAACCTTGCCGAAATCCTCGACCCGCAGCGTCCGCCGGCCAACCCAGCAGCCAGCAGCGACGGCGACCCCATCGGCGGCGCACCCATCGGTCTCGACGATCGTAATCAGTCGCTTGTCTCGTTGCGGCAGATCGAGGCCCAGCAGATTGCCGGCCAGCAGGCTCATCCGCACACCCAGAACCTGTCGCGGGCAGAGGTGCGCGTGAAGCTCGGCGCTGGCCATCAGCAGCTCCGCCAACCTTCTGTCGGTCGTCATGGCGTCATCCCCTCGTGACATCAACGCACCGCCCGCTGGCGCACGTTCCAGACCACTACCTGATACGGTCGCCAGAGGTAGGTGATCGGGAACGTCACCAGATGCACCAGGCGAGTGAACGGGAAGAGCGCGATGATGAGGAACCCGCCCAGCATATGGAGCTTGACTGTCCAGGGAAGGACGGTGACGTAGGTGATGTTCGGCTGGAGCTTGGCCAGCGAAATCAGCCACGGCACGGCAGTGTGGAGATACCAGTCCGACCCCCAGCGATAGAAGAGCGCGACCCAGAAGCCCAGCACGATCTGGGTGAGCAGCGCGGCGAGGAGGAGCCAGTCCATCCCGGTCGTCACCGCGAAAACCCGTGGCTTGCGGATTCTTCGCTGGATCAACAACACCATGCCGAAGATCGTCAGCAAGGCGAGCGCCAGGCCAGTCACCTCCATGACATAGAGCCAGACCCGGTTTGCGATCAGCGCCCCCCAGAGGCCAGGAAGCAAGAGCGCCAGCACGTGGGCGGCGAGGATCAGGATGATCCCATAGTGCCAGGTAACCGACCCCCAGAAGAGCGCGCGAGTCTCCAGGAACTGCGACGACTGGCTGGAGTAGGTGAACCGATCGCGGTAATAACGAAAGAGCCCGCCACCGACCGCCACGATGACCGCGAGGTAAGGGAATGTCGCGAACAGCACGCTATCGAACATGACGCCCCCCTCTCAGTGGGCCAGCGACCGATGGGCCAGCGCGGCCAGCTCGATCTCCGACTCATCTTCGATGCCGGCCATCTCCATCAGCACCAACCGCAGCGCCTCGAGCAGTCCCCGATAGAGCTGCCGCTCCCCGGCCGGCGTCTCGACAGGGGGCGATTCCCCCTCGTCGTCATGACCGGCCGACTTCGCCCGGCCGGTCATTCGTTGCAGCGCGGGTAGCAACGCCTCGCGGACGACGACGTCGACATCTTCGGCGTCGTCGCCCGCGACGACGTAGCGCAGCATTGCCGAGATGTGGTCGGCAAGCTCGCTGTCGATACCGACGCCGCAATTGCGGTAACGCTCTTTGAGCGCCACCAGAAAGACGCTGCGCTTGTAGGTCTCGCCAAAGACGTGGTAGCCGACGTAGAGGTAGCAGACCGGGTCGAGGTCAAACGTCGAGGTGTAGATCTCCTCGATCGTCCCGCGCGGCAGACCGGTCATCCCATTGGCAAAATCGCGGAGTGGGCCGGCGGCCTCTGGCAGCGCTGGCGAAAGCAGCGCCGCGCATTCTTCCGCGACGCGGATGATGTCGCCGCGCGGATACTCCAGCAGGTCGGCGAAATACGTCAGGCTGAGTCGCCCGGCATCGTCATTCACGCTAGAACCTCCGCTTCGGAGCCTCGCGGAAGCCGAAGCCTGCCGCTGGCTTATGGCTGAACGGGTCGAGGGTCTGCTCGATCGCCTGCTCGCGGGCGAGTGGCGGCACAACGAAGCGCTCGTCGAACGTCGGCAGCGCCGTCAGGCGGAAGATCGCCTCCACCTCCTCGGCGGTTGTGCCACCGGAGGCCAGCGCCTGCTTCACCTCATCGGTTGAGTAATCCTTTACTGTCTCCCCACGTTTGAAGACGCGAACCGCGATCAGCTTGCGGTAGACCTCCTCGACGACTTTCTCGTTGCCGGCCGAGAAGAGGCTGGCCATGTAGCGCAGTGGCATCCGCGCCTGTTCGAGCGAGCTGAGCATCGCGCCCAACCCCTCCTGGTCGGCGCCAGCAACGTTGTATGCGCCCTTTTCGACGTTCGCCAGCACCGGCATCATCGGCGGGACATAGAAGAGCATCGGCAGCGTGCGGAACTCCGGGTGCAGCGGCAGAGCGAGCTTCCAGAGCTTGACGAACTTGTAGACCGGCGACTTCTGCGCAGCGTCGATCAGCGCGTCGGACACACCGCTCGCTCGCGCGGCGGCGATGACCTGCGGGTCGAACGGATCCTGGATCATCTCGCGCTGCGCCTCGACCAACTCTTCGTCCGGCAGCGTTGCCGTCTCCTGGATACGGTCGGCGTCATAGAGCAGGATGCCGAGGTAGCGGATACGGCCAACACAGGAGTGGAAGCAGGCCGGCGGCTGGCCGCTCTCCAGGCGCGGGAAGCAGAGGATGCATTTCTCCGACTTGCCGGTGCTCCAGTTGTAATAGACCTTCTTGTAGGGGCAACCGGAGATGCACATCCGCCAGGCGCGGCATTTCTCCTGGCTGACGAGGACGATGCCATCCTCGCCACGCTTGTAGATCGCGCCGGCCGGGCAGGCGGCGACGCAGCCGGGGTTCAGGCAGTGGTTGCAGATGCGCGGCAGGTAAAAGAAGACCAGCCGCTCGACCTCGGACAGCTGCTCGCGCTGCACGTCGGTGAGCTTCGCCATGTTGGGGTCGTTGGCGGCGTAGACCGGCGACCCGCCGAGGTCGTCGTCCCAGTTCGGGCCGGCCTCGATCGTGTCCATCGGCTTACCGGTGATCATCGAGACGGCCCGCGCGGTCGGCTGGTCGTCGCCCTCCGGCGCGCTGAACAGGTGCTCGTAGTCGTAGGTCCACGGCTCGTAGTAGTCGTCGACGGTCGGCAGGTACGGGTTGGCGAAGATGTTCTTCAGGCCACCGGTCCGGCTATGCAGCCGCAGCTTGATCTCGGCCGGCTCGTCGGTGTGGCCGTTCTTGCGCTCCCAGCCCCCGTGATACTTGTCCTGATCTTCCCACAACGTCGGGTAACCGGTGCCTGGCTTCGTCTCGACGTTGTTCCACCACATGTATTCGGTGCCCTTGCGGTCGGTCCAGATGTTCTTGCAGGCGACGCTGCAGGTGTGGCAGCCGATGCACTTGTCGAGGTGGAAGACCATCGAGACTTGCGCGCGAATGTCCATCGTCCTGTTCCTCCCCAGTGGCGCTACCACTCCAGCTCGGATAGCTTGCGCACGACGCAGTAGGTATCGCGGGTGAGAATGCCGATCGGCCCCCAGTAGTTGAAGCCGTAGGTGAACTGCCCATAGCCGCCAGCCAGCTGGACCGGATTGATCCGTGTCCGCGTCAGGCTGTTGTGGCCTCCGGCGCGGCGCTTCCCGCGCACCTGCGACTTGGGCACGTAGATCGTGCGCTCGACCGCGTGGTAGTAGAGCCCCGTGCCTGGCTGGACGCGGGCGCTGACCGCCGCGCGAGTCACGACAACACCGTTGTCGTTATAGACCTCGACCCAGTCGTTGTCGTTGAGACCGATCTTCTCGGCATCCTTGTCGTTGATCCAGATCGGATCCATCCCGCGCGAAAGAGTCAGCATCCGGTGGTTGTCCTTGTAGGTCGAGTGGATATTCCACTTGCCGTGCGGGGTGATGTAGTTCAGCACCAGGCACTGGTCATCGACCGGGCTGCGGACGATATCCCCGGTCTTGACCGGGTTGAGCTTCGGCTTGTAGGTCGGCAGGTTTTCGCCGAAGTCGATGTACCAGGGGTGGTCGATATAGAACTGTTGCCGGCCGGTGAGGGTCCTCCACGGCACCAGCCGTTCGACATTGAGCGTCCAGGCGGCGTAGGCGCGCCCGTCGTTGACGATCCCCGACCAGCACGGGCTGCTGAGGTTGCGCCGCACCTGGCGGGTGATGTCGTCGAAGTTGATCCGCACCCCGCGGTTGTCCTCGGCCAGGTCGGTCAGCTGCACGCCGGTGTGCTTCTCCTCCTCGTGGTAGGCCACCCAGGCGACCTCGCCGTTGCTCTCCGGCGCGAGGTAGAGCAGCGTGTTCGCCGCGTCCAGCGCATCCTCCAGGCTGGGGTAGCGCTGGCCGTCCCACTCGACACAGCGCATGTGGCGCGGGTCGGGCGAACCACCGAGCGGGTTCTTCAGAAGCTCGTCGTAGAACGGCGCGATCGGGATGTGGACGCCGTTGCCGCTGATCCCGTCCTCGCGAATCAATGGCCCGAGCGAGATGAAGCGCTGGTAGATCTTGCTGTAGTCGCGCTCGACGAGGTGGAAATGCGGCATCGTCTTGCCGGGGATCGCCTCGCACTCGCCGGCCCGCCAGTCGAGTGGCTCGGGCTGCGAGATTTCATCCGGCGTGTCGTGGCGCAGCGGCAGCGTGACGATATCGGTCACCGGCTCGGGGAAGGTGTCCGGCGCCATCTCCGATACCTTGTGCGCCAGCGCCTTGAAGATCTCCCAGTCGGTCTTCGACTCCCAGACCGGCGGCACCGCCTGGCCCAGCGGATGGATGAACGAGTGCAGGTCCGTCGTGTTAAGGTCGTTCTTCTCGTACCAGAACGCGGCCGGGAGGACGATGTCGGAGTACAGCGCCGATGTGTCCATCCGGAAGTTGAGGTCGACGACCAGGTCCATCTTCCCGCGCGGCGCTGGCTCGCGGAAGGTGATCGTGCGCACCGAATCCCGCGCATGCTCGTCGGCGTCGATGTTGTCGTGCGTGCCGAGGTAGTGACGCAGGAAGAACTCGTGTCCCTTGGCGCTGGACTGGATCGCGTTGCCACGCCAGATCAGCCAGACGCGCGGCCAGCTCTCTGGCGCGTCAGGATCGTCGATGGTGAAGTTCAGGCTGCCATCCTTCAATTGGGCAACCGTCCGCTCGGTCACCTCCTCCCGCGTCGTCGCGCCGGCAGCCTTCGCCTCGGCGGCTACGTCCAGTGAGTTACGGTCGAACTGCGGGTAGAACGGCATCCAGCCCATTCGGACCGCGGCCGCCGCGAGGTCGAGCGCGTGGCCCTTCGCCCACTTGGCGTCGGGTGGAACGGCGGCATAGTCGGTGAAGTCGCCCTCGTAGCGCCACTGATCGCTGTGCGCGTAGTGCCAGATCGGGCTCTGCTGCTGGCGCGGCGGCTTGACCCAGTCGAGCGCGAACGCCAGGCTGGTCCACGGCGCGACGAGCGAGAGCTTCTCCTGGCCGACGTAGTGATTCATGCCGCCACCGTTGCGCCCGCAACAGCCGCAGAGCAGCAGCGCAGTGATCGGCGCGCGGTAGGCAAGGTTGTTGTAGTACCAGTGGTTGACGCTGGCGCCGACGATGATCATCGTCTTGCCCTCGGTCGCCTCGGAGTTGTTGGCGAACTCGCGGGCCAGCCGGATCACGGTGTCGCGGCCGATCCCGGTGTACTTCTCCTGCCAGGCCGGCGTGTAGGCGTTGACCTCGTCGTAGTCGGCGGGATAATCGCCCGACAGGCCGCGCCCGACGCCGAAACGCGCCATCAGCAGATCGTAGGCGGTCGTGACCGCGACGCGTCCCTCACTCGTCTCGACGTATCGGACCGGCACGCCGCGAACCGACTCTCGCGCCTCGGCGAAGTCGTAGAACGCGACGTTCAGAATGTCTTCCTCGCGCCCGAGCATCGAGATTGCCGGGTCGAGCGGGCTGTCATCGATAGCATCCTGCAGCTTGAGGTTCCACTTGCCCTCTTCCGACCCCCAGCGGAAGCCGACCGTGCCGGCCGGCATGCGCGGCTCGGCGCTGTTCTGGTCGTAGACGAGGAACTTCCACTCGCCATTCTCAACATCGGCATAGCGAGCGACGCGGCCGGCGCGCAGCAGCTGGCCCGGCTGGTAGTGGTCGCCATCCTGATCCAGCGCGACGAGGAATGGCCCGTCGGTATAGCGCTTGACGTAGTCGGCGAAGTACGGGACGGTGCGGTTGGCGTGGAACTCGGTCAGAATGACGTGGTTGATCGCCATCCAGAGCGCTGTGTCCTGGCCGGCCTCGATCGGAATCCACCAGTCAGAGTACTTGGCCACCTGGCTGAAATCCGGCGCAACAACGACGAACTTCGTCCCCTTGTGTCGCGCTTCGGAGATGAAGTGCACGTCTGGGGTGCGGGTCATGTTCAGGTTCGAGCCCATCGAGATGATGTACTTGCTGTTGAACCAGTCGGCGCTCTCGCAGACGTCGGTCTGGTCGCCCCAGACTTCCGGGAAGGCGTTGGGCAGGTCGGCGTACCAGTCGTAGAAGCTCATGTTCACGCCGCCAAAGAGCTGCAGGAACCGCGACCCTCCGGCATACGACAGATACGACATCGCCGGGATCGGCGAGAAGCCGAACACCCGGTCCGGTCCCCAGCGGCGGGCGGTGTAGAGACTGGCAGCGGCGACGATCTCCAGCACCTCGTCCCAGTTGGTGCGCCGGAATCCGCCCTTGCCCCGAGCGCGCTGGAAGCGCGTCCGTTGCGTCTCGTCCTCGATCAGCGCGGCCCAGGCGTCGACGGGGTTTGCATGCTGGGAGCGGGCCGCCCGCCATAGATCGAGCAGCGCGCCGCGCGCGTAGGGGTACTTCACCCGAATCGGGCTGTAGACGTACCACGAGGCGGAGATCCCACGCTGGCAGCCGCGCGGCTCGTATGGCGGCAGGTTCGGGTCGAGCTGCGGATAGTCGGTCTGCTGCATCTCCCAGGTGATGATGCCGTCCTTGACGTAGACCGCCCAGGAGCAGCCACCGGTGCAGTTGACGCCATGCGTGCTGCGGACGATGTTGTCGTGCTGCCAGCGGTTCCGATAGAACTCCTCCCACCGGCGCGCCTTGGGATTGACCAGGTCCTGTATCCAGCCCATCTGCTCCGACCTTCCACGCGGGGCGCGCTCGCCCCTGCTCTTTGGCTCAACGTCGAGCGTTCGCAACCATTCGTCGCCGCACGCCGGTCAGCCGTTCTCTCCATGTCAGCCTTGCGACGACCAGTAGCGCCACCGCGACCAGCACCGCCAGCACCGCGAGTTGCACGACCGTGTTGGCCGGCCGCTGGCTGACCGATGCCTGCTGCACGAACGCGATCAGGTCGCCACCCTCCTGCGGGGTCAGTGGGGTCTGCGTCCAGACGGCGCTCATCGTGACGGTGGCCGGCTGAGTCACGAACGAGGTAAGGCCAGCGGGGCCCCACTTCGCGTAGCTGCCGGTCAGATCCGGCCCGAGCTTCCCGCCGCCAAGCACCCCGATGCCGGAAATACTGTGGCAGGCCATGCAGGGCGGGCCGCCATTGGCGAAGCGCTTCTGCCCGATGAAGTACTCCTTGCCCCGCGCCGCATCGCCGGCCGGCAGCGTCGCCGCCGGAGAGGTCGGCGCCCCACCCGGCGCGGCGAGGTAAGCAAGGAGCGAATCAACCTGATCGGCGCTCAGGCCGAGATTCGGCATCTGGACGTTGTTGAACTGCGCCAGCAGCGCAGTGGCCGTCGGGTCGCCACTGGCAACCATTCCCGGCGGGTCGCTGAGCCAGCGAACGAGCCAGTCGTGGTCGCGAGTCCCGGTCACGCCGGCCAGATCCGGGCCGACCAGTGTCCCCCCGCCGATGGTGTGACAGCTGCTGCATTTCTGCTGGAACAGCGTCTTTCCCTCGTCGGCGGACGGCGCGGCGGCAATCGCCAGCATCGGGATTCCCGCTAGCGCAACGACGATCAGCAGCAACAACGGCAGCCTCGCTCGACGGCGGGCGCCGGTCAGAACAGGTTCACCCCTCATCGCCTCACCTCATCTGCCGGACACGAACATCTCAGGCGGGGCCGGCCGTGCCGCTCCGCGCCGCGATGTAGGCCAACACATCGTCCAATCGCCGGAAGCTCGCCTCTTCGCCATCCCTCACCTCGCGCACCCGCCAGCGCCACTCCGGCTCCCGCATCTCGTCACGCGGCTCCAGCCACAGGACGATCACGAAGGTCACCGGGTCGTGACGCGAGCTCGCGTGGTCGCCATGGGCGGGTCTGGCATCTGGTATCGCATCCCGCGCTTTCACGTGCCTTACACGCGATTGTCGATTTTCTTCTCTCGGCTCGTCAGGGAGGCATCACGCTCGACTCCCGTCCTCTCGGCTGACGAGCTCGCCAACCGTCGCCACGTCGAGCAAGACAGCCGACGTGGAACAGTAGTAAGGGCGCAGGCTTTCGGTTGGCTTACAGGGAGTCGGCGACGCGGCCCGATTGTGGCGTCGCGGCGCGGATGCGCTGGACGATGTCCTCGGTCTCGGGCATCGGGGTGATATCCAGCTCGCGACGCAAGAGCGCGCGAAGATGCTCGTACTGGCGCAGCGCCTCAGCGCGCCGGCCGGCGTTCGAGAGGGTCTCGATGAGCTGGCGCTGGGACTCCTCGCGCAATGGATCGACCTGCAATACCCGGCGATAAGCGTCGATCGCCCGGTCGATCTCGCCCCGCTCGCGCGACAGCACGGCGACGCCATGCAATGCGTCGAGATACGTCTCGCGCAGATGCTCGCGCTCCATCAGGCACCATTCATCGAACGGATCGTCCTCCAGCAGGTCGCCCCGATAGAGGCGCGTGGCCGCGTCGTAGGCAGCTAGCGCTCGCTCTGGCTCGCCGGCCGACTCTGCCTGACGGCCGGCGTCGAGGGCGGCGCGATATTCGACGAGGTCGACCCAGCAATCGCTGGTGTCAAAGAGATACTGGTCGCCATTCGTGCGCACGAACGACCAGTCGCCATGTGCGCCGGCCGGCTCGATCGCCTCGCGGAGCGCATGCACCACGACGTAGAGTCGGTTGGCCGCGGCACGTGGGTCGCTCTCGGGCCAGAGCCATTCGGTCAGCGTCTCGATCGACACCGGTCGATCGGCGTGCGTCAGCAGAATCTTCAGCAGCGTCAGCGCCTTGCGTCGCTTGAACGTCTCCGGCGCAACAAGCGCGCCGTCGCGCTCGATCTCGAAACGGCCGAAGCAGCGGACGCGGAGCAGCGGTTCGCCCTCGGCTGGCAACAGTTCCATGACGGTTGATCGGGACTGGAGCAGGCGCAGCATCGTCGATTCGGCGGTGCGTCGCGCCTCCTCCCGGTCGCGGGCAAGCCGGGCCAGACTGGCCGCCTGGTCAGCGACCTCCAGCAGAATGCGCAGATGACGAGTCGGCGGCGTGGGCGCGGCGTCGCGGTAGACGAGCTGGATCACCCCGATCGACTCGCCGCCATCCTGCATCGGCAGGCAGTAGTGCATCGCCCCCAAGCTACGCGCGCGGCGACAGGCGACCGGCCAGCTGGCCCGGGCGCCAAAGAGCGCAACGCCATGCTGCCCGTCGAGCGCAGGGCAACCACAGGCCCCGCCCGATAGCGCGGGGCAGCGGATATCCACCGCGTCGCCAGCGGCAACGCGTCGCGCGACACCCCCGCCGTTGCCAAATAGCGCAATCGCGCCTCCGTCGGCTTCCGCCTTGGTCAAGGTGTGACGCAGCACGCGCTCCAGCAATGCATCCGGCTCCCGGTCGTCCACGATAACCGGCGCAATCGTGCCAGCACGCACCTGCTCGCGAACCTGCAACAGCCCGGCCTGGAGCGCGGTGGCAATCGGCGTGCTCGCCCATGTCAGCAGGCGCTCTGCAGCGGGCAGCGACACATCCGGATCACGCGAGCTGAGGCAGACCGCACCGATGACCCCTTCTGGCACGGTCAGCGGCACACAGAGGTACGATCGATACCCTTTCGCCTTGACCCGCGAGCGGAGGTAACGATCGTCCTCCTCCAGCGCATTCGTCCCTGTTGGACGCTGCTCGACCAGAACGCGGCCGGGGAACCCCTCGCCCGGTGCGAAGCGGACCATCTGGCAGAAGGCGCTGCGGAACGGCCCGCGGTAGGTCGTCAGCAGCATGTCGTGTCCGGCGGGCTCGGTCAGAAACAGCTCGGCCGATTCGGTTCCGGTTGCGTCGCAGAGGATGTCGAGCGCGCGCTCGACGCCGGTTGGGAAATCGGCGATGGTGAGCGAGCTTGCAAGTGTGGCCAGCGCGGCAAGATCGCCGAGGATATCCGCGCCTCCCGCCACGCCGCTGCGATCGGACTCGCTTTCCTCGACGAAGAGACGGCCGACGGCGCCACCAGTTGCGGCCGGCAGCGCGTGAAGCTCGCAGTGCAGCCGGGTCGATGGGCTCGTGTCGTGCCGGGCGGGCGTCGCGCAATGACCAACGAGATGACCGGCGCGGAGGGCCGCGAACGCAGGGCAGCCAGACCGGCAGGCCGGCCGGCCGAAATCATCGAGACCGCCAACAACCTCGTAGCATGGGCGCGACAGGGCATGGTCGGCGGACACGCCGGTCAGCGCGGCGGCGGAAGCGCTCCACTGAATGATCCGCTGCCGTGCGTCGACGACGAACTGGCCCTCGACTGATGTCGCAGTTACCCCGGGTCCGATCCCATCGAACGATCTGCCTTCGCATTGAGACGATCGACCCGCGGGTCGGATGCCGGCCCGGTGAGCGGTCGCAGCGGTGTTCGACAACGACATTATAGATCGATTGGCCGCCGTGTCACCCTGCAAGAACGGCAGGTCGGGACCTCGCGGAACACAACCGGCAACCGTTAGTGTTGGCCCAGCCGCTCTTCGAGCAATGCGTGAAGCACGACCGCGTCGTTATGTTCGGTGTCCTTCGCGCTGTAGACCAGGGTCAAGGTTCCCTGCCGTGCCGCATCGAGCAGTGGTTGCCATGCTGCGGCGTTATCCTCCAGCTCGCGCCGATAGCGCTGCTGGAACTCGACCCACTTCGCCGGATCGTGACCGAACCACTTGCGGAGCTCGGTGCTCGGCGCAATCTCCTTCAGCCAGCCGTCGATGCGCAGATCTTCCTTCTTTATCCCGCGCGGCCAGAGCCGGTCTATCAGGTAGCGCGCGCCGTCGTCGTCCGACGCTGGCTCGTACGCGCGTTTCAATCGGATCATCGTCGAGACGCCCCTTCCGGTGATGGCGACCAGCAGATAGCTCCGATATGGCAGAAACCGCGCCACGTCGTTCGCGTGTCGCTCAGCGCGCGGGGTCTCGTCCGATCTGCTCGCGGAACGTCAGACGCAGCTGCTCGCGGAGCTCCGGACGCAGCAGGACCTCCGCGGCGGTCCAGGCCAGCAACGTCGCGCCAGTCGCGGTGAGCTCGTCGGCTCTGGCGCTGCCAGCCGCCTCGGCGAAGCCGGTGGTGTGGCCAGAGGTGCCTTTGTCACAGATCTGCAGATAGGGGTGGATCGTCGGCACAAGCTGGCTGACATCGCCAATATCGCTGGAGCCGACGCCGGTCGTTGCTGTTGGCGTTTCACACGCGATGCCGAGCCGCTCCAGGTTGTCGCGGAAGGTCTCGACCAGCGCGCTGTTGCAGACGCGCTGCTTGTAGCCGATCCCCTCGTCGATCTCGACGCGCGCGCCGGTTGCCAGCGCGGCGGCTTCGCAGATATCACGAAACTGCTGCTTGAGCTTCTCGTGGTAGGTCTGGTCGTTGGCGCGGACGAGGAAGCTGCCGGCCGCGTAATCGGGGATGATGTTCGCTGCGTCGCCGCCGTGGGTGATGATGCCGTGGATCCGCGTCTGCGGAGGGAACGCCTGCCGCAGCTGGTTGATCGAGAAGTAGACCTGCAGCAGCGCGTCGAGGGCGTTGATCCCGTTCTCCGGCGCCGACGAGGCGTGCGACGCTTTGCCGTGGAAGGCGACCTCGTAGTGGGCGATGGCCAGCGAGCCGCGATCCGCGTAGGTCGTGTCGCGTGGGTGCATCATCATCACCGCGTCGATGCCGTTGAATATCCCGGCCTCGGCCATGATGACCTTGCCGCCGCCCCCCTCCTCGGCGGGCGTGCCGATCACCTTGATCGTGCCGGAGATGTCCGGCAGCGCCCGGCGGAGCGCGATCCCCGCGCCGACACCCCAGGTCGCGATCAGGTTGTGGCCGCAGGCATGGCCCAACTTCGGCAGCGCGTCGTACTCGGCCAGGATCGCGACAACCGGCTCGCCGCTGCCGTACGTCGCGATGAAGGCAGTCTCCATCCCCGCCGTGCCGCGCTCGACCTCGAAGCCGTGCTCCTCCAGCTCGCCGGTCAACAGCGCTGCCGCATGATGCTCCTCGAATGACAGCTCCGGATGTGCATGCAGATCCTGAGAGATCGCGACCAGTCGCGGGTGCAGCGCCCGTGCCTCGGCGGCGATCCGCTCTCTGGCCTCGTCCATCCCGATTGTTGCTGTCATGCGCAACCTCCCTTCGATCATCGACGCTCAACACCGTCGCCGATGCCGGCGGGCTTGTCAAGCCGCGCGATACTGGCGCGGGATAGCGCGTGTGGGCCACAATCAACGGAGTCAATGTAGACAGGAGCGCAGATGCAGACCGCCAATCGAATGTCAGAGACCGTCCGAGCTACGATCTACGGTCTTGCCGGATTCACCTTCACCCTGCTCGCGATCGGCATCCCCACCGACGTCATCCCGAACCCGATCTTCACTCGGATGCTGCCCGTTCGTCCGCAGGATTATGTCTTTCTGATCGTCACCGCGCTGCTCGGCGGGCTACTCGCGGCGTCGTACGCGCTTCCGCAAGCGAACGTCTGCTCGACCCAGCAGGGCAAGACAACGATCGGCGGGTTCCTGTCGTTCTTCGCCATCGGCTGTCCGACCTGCAACAAGATCGTGGTCCTGCTGCTCGGCGCGGGCGGCGCTGTGCGGATCTTCGAGCCGATCCAGCCGATTCTCGCCGCAGTCTCGATGGCGCTCCTGGCGGTCGCTGTCTGGGTTCGCTGGCGACCGGTTCTGCGGGCTGCGTCCGTCGATCGACGACAGCCGCTCGGCAGCTGAGGCATCCTCTGACTGCCAGGCGCCGGCCGGCCCGAGATTCTGAGCCTGCGCGACACCCGGGACGCCAGCCAGCCGCGAACGTACACGGTGCTGCGCTGACCGCGCCCGCCCGGACGCTTCGACCAGACTGGCGCATGCCCTTTGCCTGCCAGTCACCAGAGGTGGGCCGATCGGCTACAATGGGGGCGCAACGATGCAGAGGCCAGCGTGCGCGGTCCGCATTCAAGATGATGCAACCAGGCTCTGGCGACGGGTCGCCTGCCGAGGCCGGACAGTGGGTATTGACAGTGTCCGGAGGAGTTGTGCCGGTCCCCCTCGTTTCGTCGTGGCCAGCGATCGGGGCAGACGAGGGCCGATGAGGATGGTTTCATAGATGAGCCGCTACGATCTCTACACGGTCCGCTATCCGCTCCTTCCGCTCAAGAACGTCGTGATCTTCCCTCGCAATGTCGTGACGTTGCTGGTCGGCCGTAGCCGCTCGATTCAGGCAGTCGAAGACGCGCTCGACCGCGACAGGCGGATTGTTGTGACCGCCCACCACGATCCCGATGTCGATGACCCACGCCCCGATGATCTGTATTCCGTTGGCACGTTAGCCGAGATCGTCTCGGTCGAGCGCCAGCAGGGCAGTAACATCCAGGTCGTCCTCGAAGGACTCCATCGAGTCGATATCGTCCAGTTCGACAACAGTTCCCGCCCGTTCTACACCGTCCGCGCCGAGCCGGCCGATGAGGAGGAGATCCCCCCGGCCGAGGCTGCCGCCCTGATCGAGATCACCCGCGAGCTGACCAGACGCTACAGCGAGACAAAGAGCAAGCTCAGCGCCGAGGTCATGGAGATGATCCTCACGACGCAGGACAGCAGCCATCTGGCCGACCTGTTGACGACGCAGCTCATCAGCGAGGTCCGCAGGCGCCAGGAGTATCTGGAAAATCTCAACCCGGCCAGCCGGCTGGAGAATATCGCCGTCCACCTGACGACCGAGGTTGAGATGGCCGATCTCGAGCAGCGCATCAAGAATCGGGTCCGCGAGCAGATCGATAAGAACCAGCGTGAGTACTACCTGCGCGAGCAGCTCAAGGCGATCCATGACGAGCTGGCCGGCGAGGGGGGCAACGAGATCGAAGCGCTGCGCGAGAAGATTCGCGAAGCCGCCCTGCCCGAGTCCATTGCCGATCGCCTGAACAAAGAGATCCTCCGGCTCGAGCGGATGCCCGCCGTCTCGGCTGAGGCAACGGTTGTCCGCAACTATATCGACACCGTCATGGCACTTCCGTGGACCACCCAGACCGAGGATAACCTCGACCTCGACCATGCCGAGGCGGTCCTCAACGCCGACCACTACGGGCTGGAGCAGGTCAAGGAGCGCATCGTCGAGTTCCTGGCAGTCCGCAAGCTGACGCACGACCAGGGCATTCCGGTGGCGATGGGCGCTCAGATCCTCTGTCTGGCCGGCCCGCCAGGGGTCGGAAAGACCAGCCTCGGCCGCTCGGTTGCTGAGGCGATGGGCCGTTCATTCGTGCGGGTCAGCCTCGGCGGCGTCCGCGACGAAGCAGAGATCCGCGGCCACCGGCGCACATACATCGGCGCGTTCCCCGGCCGGGTCATCGGCGCGATGAAGACCGCCGGCACAATCAACCCGGTCGTGCTGCTCGACGAGATCGACAAGATGTCGTCCGACTACCGCGGCGATCCTGCCTCGGCCATGCTCGAGGTGCTCGACCCCGAGCAGAACAAAGACTTCACCGATCACTTCCTCGACATACCCTACGACCTGTCGAAGGTGCTGTTCATTACGACCGCCAATTACCTGAGCAACGTCCCCCGGCCGCTGCGCGACCGGATGGAGATCATCGAGCTGGCTGGCTACACCGAGCAGGAGAAGGTCGGGATCGGCTCACGGCACCTGCTGCCGAAGCAGCTCGCCGCCCACGGCCTCGAGCCGGGACAGCTCGCAATCACCGAGCCAGTCTGGCGGCGGGTGATCCGCGACTATACCCGCGAGGCCGGGGTCCGCGCGCTCGAGCGCGAGCTGGCGGCGATCTGCCGCAAGGTCGCTCGCGACGTCGTCAAGGGACGCATCGGGGGAAACGGGCAGCGTGCGATCGAGCTGACCGAGACGAAGCTGGAGGAGTACCTCGGGCCGAAACGTTTCGGATTCGAGCAGAGCATCGGCGAGGCGCAGGTCGGCGTCGCGATCGGGCTGGGCACAACCGAGGTTGGCGGCGAGCTGATCCCGGTCGAGGTTGCCAGCATGCCAGGACGCGGAAATCTGACGATCACCGGCCGGGCCGGCGAGGTGATGCAGGAATCTGCCCGCGCGGCGCTCTCGTATGCGCGCTCGCGCGCCGAGGAGCTCCATATTCCCGAAAACTTCCAGGAGAAGATCGACCTGCACATCCACCTGCCCGAGGGCGCGACGCCGAAGGACGGCCCCTCGGCCGGCATCACAATGGCGCTCGCTCTGATCTCGGCTATCACTCGCCGGCCGGTGCGCAACGACATCGCGATGACTGGCGAAATCACGCTGCGTGGACGGGTGCTGCCGATCGGCGGCCTGCGCGACAAGACGCTCGCAGCTCACCGCGCCGGCATCCGGACGTTGATGGCGCCGGCCGAGAACCAGCGCGACCTGGTCAAAGTGCCGGAGACGATCCGCGACGAGATGACGTTCCACTGGGTCGAGAGCATGGACGAGGTCGTCGCCATTGCCCTGCTGGCCGACGATCGCGAGATCGTGCCGGTCGTCGACTCCGAGACCGTTGCGCCCGAGCCGCCGCTGGAGCTCCCGGTCGACGACCTGCCCGGCGTCCAGGCCGGCCCCTAGGCGCCGGCAGCCATCCGAAACACGCGCATCGAATCCAGCCGGGGGGTCTCATCGCCTCCCGGCTGCCTCTGCCACCCTCCCGTATTGACACATGACTGTAACGGTATCAGCGATTCCGTAGTTGCCCTCGTCACGAGTGAGATTTGATACTATGTGCGAATGATTCTCAACTGGCATCACCGTGATGCCAGCGAGGAGTAACGGGGGCGCACATGGCGATAGACACGGACACACCCGTGATCGCATCAATAGAGGAACACGACCTCCGGCCGCACCAGCACAAGGTCGAAGAGGAACGGCCGAGCCTGCTGGATCGCTACGGCCTGGCGGTGGCAACGGTTACCACGCTCATCGCGCTCCTGCTCGGCTGGGGACTCGGCAGGGCCGGCGTCATCGGCCATAGTGGCCAGGTCGCCTTCTACGTCGTCGCCTACATCGCAGGCGGAACCTTCGCGACCAGAACCGCGCTCACCAGCCTGTGGAATCGCAATATCGACGTTGACCTGCTGATGATCGTCGCCGCAATCGGCGCGGCAATCATCGACCACTGGGTCGAGGGCGCGATCCTGCTGTTCCTCTTCTCCCTCGGCAACACCCTCGAACACTACGCAATGGGCCGCACCTATAGCGCCATCCGCGCACTGATGGATCTGCGTCCCGACGAGGCTCGGGTGCTGCGCGACGGGACCGAGTCGATCGTTCCGGTCGAGGAGCTACGGCTCGACGACGTCGTCATCATCAAGAATGGCGAGAGGATCGCGACCGACGGCCAGGTCGTCCGAGGCGAATCGGCCGTCGATCAATCAGCGATTACCGGTGAGTCGATGCCGGTCGTCCGTCGCGCTGGCGACGGTGTCTTCGCCGGAACGATCAACGGCCACGGTGTCCTGCACGTCCAGGTCACCAGGCTGGCGAGCGAAAGCACACTGGCGAAGATCATCCAGATTGTCGAGACGGCCCAGGCGGAGAAATCAGCCACCCAGCGCTTCACCGATCGGTTCGAGGGGCTCTACGCTGGCGGCGTCATCCTCGCCGCGGCGCTCTACGCCATCATTCCCGCGCTTGCCACCGACCGGACACTGAACGAAACGTTCTACCAGGCGATGATTCTGCTAGTGGTCGCCTCCCCATGCGCGCTGGTTATCTCGACACCGGCGTCGACCCTCTCGGCGCTGGCCAATGCCGCCCGACAGGGCATTCTGTTCAAGGGGGCTGCCCACCTGGAGGATATCGGCGTCGCGCGGGTCGTGGCCTTCGACAAGACCGGCACACTCACCGTCGGCCGGCCACGAATGACGGACCTGCGCCCGGCCAGCGGGGTAGCGCCAGAGGAGCTGTTGCGCCTGACCGCTGCGGTCGAGCGGCTCTCCGAGCATCCGCTCGGCGCGGCGGTCGTCGAGGCAGCGCTGGAACGGCGACTGCCGGTGCCGGAAGCACACGATGGCACATCGATTATCGGTCGGGGCATCGAGGCGGTCGTCGATGGAGATATGGTCCTGGCGGGCAACGACGCACTCTTCGTCGACCGCGGATTCGCCATCCCGGCGGCGCTGATCGACGAGGCGAACGAGCTGCGCGACAACGGCAAGTCGACGATGTTCGTCGGCATCCAGCACGCCGACGGCGTCAGGTTCCTTGGTGTCATCGGTGTCGCCGATACCGTCCGACCGGTTGCCCGTGAGGTCATCGAGCAGCTCAAGGCGCTCGGCGTCGAGAAGACGATCATTCTGACAGGGGACAACGAGCGCGCCGCGCGAGCCATCGCCCGACAGACCGGCGTGGACGAGTTTCATAGCCAGTTGATGCCGCAGGAGAAGCTCGACATCATCGAGGAGCTCAAGCGCCAGTACGGCACGGTCATCATGGTTGGCGATGGAGTGAACGACGCCCCGGCGCTGGCGACCGCCTCGATCGGTATCGCAATGGGCGCGGCCGGCACCGATGTCGCGCTCGAGACAGCCGATGTTGTCCTGATGGCCGACGACCTGACTCGACTGCCCTATGCCGTCGAGCTCAGCCGGCGGACACGCAGAATCATCCGCCAGAACCTGACCTTCGCGCTGGGTGTCATCGTTGTCCTCGTCACCGGCACGCTGCTTGGCATAACCACTCTGCCGCTCGGCGTCATCGGCCACGAGGGCAGCACGATCATCGTTGTCTCGAACGGCCTGCGGCTGCTCGGCGGAAGCGCCCCCAAGCGCCGCGTCGAGACTGTCGGGGCGCTCCAGCCGGCCGGGGACTGAACCGGGAAGATCGCCTGCCCGACGACATGGCTACCGGCCCGGCGGGCTGGCTGCGACAGACGACTCGATAACGCATCCTGAGGGGCCGGCCCCTCAGGATGCGTCGGTTTGTCACCCGGCAGCATCCCGTACCGTAAGCGACTCCCCCGGCGACTCCAGCATATCGGCAATGACATCCAGCAGCGTGTCGATCTCAAACGGTTTGTAGAGAATCCGCTGATTGCGGCTGTGAATCTCGCGGTGGGCTTCCTCCGCGATATCGCGCTCGCCGAGAGCTGTGCAGAAGAGCACTGGCAGGCCGCGGGTATGCTCGGCATCGGCAAGCATCGCGGCAACGATGAGACCATCAGGTGGCTGATGAAAGACGATGTCGAGAATCACGAGATCGGGTCGATTGCGAGAGATCTGATGCACGACTCCCTCACTCTGATCGAGGGTTGCGACCTCGTAGCCGCCTTCCGAAACGAGGATCTCACGCATCAGGTCGAGGAATTCCGGAGAGTCATTGATGATGAGAATCTTCGGCGGCGCTCCCCGGCCGGACGCGCCCGACATCCTGTCCTCCATGTTGGTCATGTCCGGTCTTCCCTTCAGCCGCCAACCGCCGTGCGTCGCCGCGACGCACGATGCCCCTATGTCCTCATCTCCGATCACATTGGCAAATAATAGCCCAGCCACGGCGGATCACCCGCCCGAATCAGCCGGTTGACCCCTCATCCTCCGGACGGTAGCATGCTCCCGCGGACGGGCAGCGTGCGCCGCCCCACGTTGGCGCCGCCCGGCGACAAGACGGAGGAGAGATGGCAGAACGAGTCGGGTTCATCGGGTTGGGGATCATGGGCAGGCCGATGGTTCGCAACCTGGCAAAAGCAGGCTACGAAATCGTCGTCTACAACCGAAGCCAGGACGACGTCGATGAGATCGTGGCCGAGGTCGAGCAGGCGACAGCAGCCAGGAGCGCTCGCGCTGTCGCCGCAGACGTCGATATCGTCATCACAATGCTGCCCGATTCGCCGGAAGTCTCCGATGTCGTCTTCGGCGAGGCGGGCATCCTCGCCGAGATGGGCGCGGGCGATCTGCTGATCGACATGAGCACGATCGCCCCCGCAACCGCGATCGCGGTAAGCGATGCCCTGATCGCGCGGGGCGCCAGCGCGCTCGACGCGCCGGTCTCTGGTGGTGACAAAGGAGCGATCGCCGGAACACTGTCGATCATGGCCGGCGGCAGCGCGGCCGATTTCGACCGGGCCAGGCCGCTGTTCGAGGCGATGGGCAAGACGATCATCCACGTTGGCGGGCCCGGCGCCGGGCAGACGGTCAAGGCGTGCAACCAGATCGTCGTCGCGATCCACTACGCCGCCGTCAGCGAAGCATTACTGCTCGGCGCGATGGCGGGAGTCGATCCCGAGAAGGTCGTGCAGGTCCTCAGTGGCGGGCTGGCGGCCAGCCGTGTGATGGAGATGCGCGGCCCGGGCATGATCGCCCACCAGTTCGAGCCGGGATTTCGGATCGATCTGCACCGCAAGGACCTGAATATCGCGATGTCGACCGGGCGCGAGTTCCATGCGCCATTGCCCGTCTCGGCGCTCGTCACCCAGCTCTACGAGAGCATGGCCGCCCGCGGCGACGGCCAACTCGACCACTCCGCCCTGATCACACTTTACGAGGCGATGGCGGGATTTCGGATCGGGGACGAGGGATGAGGGATGGGAGCATCACCATTGACGAATTGAGATTGGTAACAACCACGCTCGACTACTGACACCCCCGTCTCCCCGCGGGAGAGGGGGCCGGTGGGGTGAGGTCTCCCCCCACCATGAAAGGACGCACCGTGCAGCACAACCGGGTAAAGGCAGCGCTTCGCGAGGACAAGGCAGTCGCAGGGCCGATCATCAGCGAGATGCGCTCGATCGGCGGCATCAAGCTGATGGCAGCCGCCGGGTTCGACTTCCTCTTCCTCGACATGGAGCACGCGATGTTCGACTGGGAGACGATGCTTGGCCTCGTCCAGACCGCGCTGCTCTGCGACATCGTCCCGATCGTCCGACCGACCGACAATCTCTACTCACTGGTTGCCCGGGCATTCGACTCGGGCGCGCAAGGCGTGATCATCCCTCGCGTCGAGAATCGCGAGCAAGTTGAGGCAGCCGTGTCGTATGCGAAGTACCCGCCACTCGGCCGGCGTGGGGCCGGCGGCGACGGGCGCAACGCCTACATCCGCAAGGGTGTGGTCGAAGCGATCGAGGACGCCAACCGTGAGGGGATGGTCATCGTCCAGATCGAGTCGGCCGCCGCGCTGGACAACCTGGAAGAGATCGCCTCGGTCGATGGTGTCGACGTGCTGCTGATCGGCCCGCAGGATCTGTCGATCTCGATCGGCTGCCCCGGCAACTTCAGCCACCCAGACTTCCTGGCCGCCGCGACCCGGATCACCGAGGTCGGCCGCAAGCACGGCAAGGCGGTTGGCATGGTCGAGAAGGAACCGGCCGACATGCAGCGCTGGCACGACATGGGCATGCGCTTCCTCGTCACCTCATCCGACTCTTACATGCTTCTGTCTGGCGCGACGCAGTGCGTCAAGGGGCTGAAGGCGTTTACCGCGGGCTAACCACGCCGGCCACGGCCACGGAAACGCTCGTGGAACGTGCTAGGGTGCGGGGTTCGCGGGGCAAGTCCCAACTCGTAGCCCTCTTCGAGCATTGGCTGGAGAACATCGATGAAGCGAACGAGCCGGCCGGCCAGCTGCTCGGCAAAGAGTGGCGTCAGTGGCTCGACTTCGTGCAGCTCGAACAGGTGGCCCCAGGAGAGTGTCCAGCGCTCCAGCTCGACCTGCGCGCCGAGCTCGTGCTTGATCTCGAGAATCGCGGCGTCGAAGTGCGTCAGCAGCCGCGCGGTGCTGGCCGGCCCATCCTCGAAGTGCAGGCCGACCTCGATTTGCTGCTTCTCCGCATTGATCCAGATCTCGTAGTGGATGCGGTAGTTCGCGCCGTAATGCACCTTGAGCAGGTTCATCGTCTGACGCGTCTCAAACTCTTGTCGCTCCACGGGCAGCTGGCGGCGGGCGGCGTCAGCCAGGTCGCCGAAGAAGTCGCGTCGGGTCAGGACGCCGACCCCCTTCCCGCGCGCTGCCATGGTCACCCCCTTCCTGCAATCGATCGTAGCCTCAAGCGTCCCGCTCGATCAGCCAGTATTGCGCACTTGCCAGCATGGGCGTAGGATGAGGCTAGACTAATACTGACGTGCGGGATGCCATAGGATCGGTGACACCATTACTCAATGCCGGACGAGCAACCAGGAACAGGCCAGCCTGCCAACGGCACGACGAGCCAGAACGGCGCCGACAAGCATCATGTGAGACGCCGCTATGCCGGCGAGGTCATCGGCGGAAAAGCGGACACTGCGACGATTGCCACTGCCGGCGATGTGTTGTCCGGAGCCAGCAGTCATTCACAATGGAGACGGATCCTCCCGTTCCTCGGGCCGGCCTTCATCGCTGCCATCGCCTATGTCGATCCCGGTAACTTCGCAACGAACATCGACGCTGGCGCATCTTACGGGTACATGCTCATCTGGGTCGTCGTCGTCTCCAACCTGATGGCGATGCTGATCCAGTCACTCTCGGCGAAGTTGGGCATCGCCACTGGCCACAATCTTGCCGAGCTGATCGGCCGCGAATATCCCCGACCGGTCGTCTACGGCCTGTGGGGGCTGGCCGAGGTTGTCGCGATGGCGACTGACCTCGCCGAGTTCCTCGGCGCGGCAGTAGGGTTGAATCTGCTATTCGGCATCCCGCTGCTGCCGGCCGGCATCCTGACCGGCATCGTCACGTTTGCCATCCTCGGCATGCAGCATTACGGCTTCCGGCCGCTGGAGGCGGTCATTACCGGCTTCGTCAGCGTCATCGCAGCCTGCTACATCGTCGAGCTCTTCCTGGGCAAGCCGGACTTCGGCGCCACGATGTCGGCGATCGCCCGGCCACAGCTCGCCGGCGCCCAGAGCATTCTGCTCGCGTCGGGCATCCTCGGCGCGACAGTCATGCCGCACGTCATCTATCTGCACTCAGCATTGACGCAGGATCGCATCGTCGCCCAAGACGCCAACCAGCGTCGGAGACTCTTCCGTTTCGAGCTGGTGGATGTCTTCATCGCAATGGGGGTGGCAGGGTTTGTCAATGCAGCCATGCTGCTGATGGCAGCCGTCACCTTCCACGGCACCAACGTGATCTCCGAGGGGGACGATCTCATACTGCGCGCCTACGAGACCCTCACCCCGCTGCTCGGTGGATCGGCCAGCACGATCTTCGGCGTCTCATTGCTGGCGGCCGGCCTGTCGTCATCGACCGTCGGCACCATGTCTGGCCAGGTCATCATGCGCGGGTTCCTCGGCTGGCAGGTGCCGCTCTGGTTCCGACGATCGATCACCATGATCCCGGCGCTGATTGTCATCGCCCTCGGCATCGAGGCGACGAAGACGCTGGTTATCAGCCAGGTTGTCCTCTCGTTCGGCATTCCCTTCGCGTTGATTCCTCTCGTGCGCTTTACCCATCGTCGCGACCTGATGGGTGACCTCACGAACCTGAAGGTAACGACGATCCTCGCCAGCATCGTCGCCGCGCTTATCATTGGGCTCAATCTGTTTCTGCTCTACGAGACGTTCTTTGGATGATGACGATGACGACATCGGAGATCCGCAACATCCTCGTCCCACTCGACGGCTCGGCACTGGCCGAGTCATCACTCCCGCCGGTCCTGACACTCGCACGAGTGACCGGCGCGACAGTAACGCTGCTCCATGTCCTCGAGCACGACGCGCCCGAGAGCGTCCACGGCGAGCTGCATCTGAGCGAGGAAGATGAATCCTCGGCCTACCTGGCCGATGTCGCTCGTCGCTGGGACGGCTCGACAACCTTCGCCCAGCACGTCCACCCTAACCCGGAGCACGACATCGCAGCCAGCATCGCTCAGCACGCAAGCGAGCTCGACGCGGATCTGATCGCGATCACGACACACGGTGGGGGCGGAATCCGCGGGTTCGTCTTCGGGCGCATCGCCCAGCAGGTGCTACAGCAGACCGACCGGCCAGTGCTGGTCGTCCGGCCGAAGCAACAGTCGGCGCGACAGTTTGAATGCCCGCGCATCGCCGTCACGCTGGATGGCACCGCCGACGCCGCTCAAGCGCTGCCGCTGGCCCGCGACCTGGCGACGGCGCTCGGCGCGGAGCTGACGCTCATTCGTGTCGTGCCGACCCTTGGCGCAATTCGTGGCGAGCGGACTGTTCCAGCGACGATGTTGCCAACAGCCACAGCGGCGTTGCTCGAAATGCAGGTCCGGGAAGCTGCCCGCTATCTCGTCGGGGTCCGTGACGAGATCGGCGATCCGTCGGTCGTCGCGCTCGTCCGGCGTGGCGATGTCGCCGACGAGATCGCGGCGGCGGTGAATGAGACGGATTGCCGTCTCGTGCTGCTCAGCACGCATGGCAAGGCGGGGTTGGAGGGCTTCTTCACCGGCAGCGTCGCCGCGAAGATCCTCGACCATGTTCGCCAGCCAGTTATCCTGCTGCGCTCCGTTCGCAAGTAGCGCTGCTCGGTAGCCATCCCCTGATCGACGACCCTGTCTGAACGATCACGCTGAGCCAATCGGGTCGGCAGACCCCAGTTAGCATGGTCAGATTGAGCAGCGGCGAGATATCTCTCCGCTGCCTGAACACTTGCTGGTTAGAAAATCAGCGTCAGAATCGCCAGGAGGATCAGAAACCCAACGACGACCCCCATGCCAATCTCCCAGCCACGGCCCCACCCTTCCTGGGGTCGATGTGGGTCGTAAATAGAGCTCATGCATATCCCCCTTCCGGGCTGAGAGCCCGGCCGGCGGCTGTGTCGCGACATTCGCGCCACCTGCCAGCACCGAGCATCATCAGACCTGCAAGGCGCAGGCCACCACTGCTATCATAGGCCACACCATCGCCGTGCGGAAGATACCGGGCACAAGGTTGCAGCTTTTGCGGACGATGCTAGTGAAATCCGTGCGCTTGTAGCGTCTGCTGCCCGGCCGCGGACAGGACCGCGTCAATGAACGCCTGGCCGAGCGCCGCGTTACCACCAGCAACACGCGCAATCGGATATTCCGCGATCACGTTCATGGAATCCGGGATCCCGATTGTCGCGACATCGCCCTGCACTGCCGCCGTTACGTCGGACGCATAGACGATCCCGGCGTCTGCCTCGCCGAGCTGTACCTTGGTGACCACCTGCTTGACGTTATTCTCCTCAGAGACGACATTCGCCTCGACGCGCGCCCGGAAGTCCGCGCCGAAGGCCGGGTCGGCGCTCATCAGGTCGAGCGACTGTCGTGTATAGCGACCGACCGGCACATCCTTGTTGGCGATGACGATTTTCAGGCCGGGCTTAGCAAGGTCGATCGGCGCGTTGATGCCACCCGGATTGCTGGCGGGAACGATGATCGTCAGTCGGTTGTGGGTAAAGACTATCGGGTTACCGTCGATCAGGTTCGCGCCCTGAGCAGCCGTCATCTGCTTCAGGTCTGCCGACGCAAACACGTCCGCCCGCGCGCCCTGTTGCAGTTGGGTGACGAGCGCCTGCGAACCGGCGAAGTTGAACGAGATCCGAAGGCCGGGATTCTCCGCCGTGAGCCGGTTGCCGATCTCGGTGAACGCATCGGTCAACGACGCGGCAGCGAAGACCGTCAGGGACCCGGAGAGCGGCGCGCTCGTCGGCGACGAAGTCGGAGACCCGGTTCCGGAGGTTGTTGGCAACACCGCCGGCGCGCCGGTGGGACTGGCGGCGATACTCGACGGGATTGCTGTCTTGTCAGCTGAATTACCGCCGCAGCCACCCGTGGCGAGAATCAGCACGAGCGCCATACTGGCTGCGATGATCCGACGCGATCGTTCCACGCCCTGCCTCACTTCACGACACAATCGCCGCCAGGACACGGTATGGATTGTGCGACGATTGCTGTAGACGTTCTTAGTCAGTGCTTGAATATTCCTGCGGAATACTATGGGCTCGTCGTGGTCACGTCAAGGAGCGTCGGGCTGTCGCTACGTCGCGTAGAAGCTGGAGAGGCCGAGGAGCAGGAACAGGAGCCAGAGGGAGAAGATGCCAGGAATGATGCTGCCGCTCGCCGCGCGCAGGCCGGCCGCCGCCAGACCGATCAACAGCCCGGCGATAAGCCCCGCCACCAGCGCGACCAGCGTGTCTCCGCCCGACTCCTGCGAGGCAGTAGACAGCATCGCGCGCATCGCGAACGTCAGCGCATAGAGCCCACCCACCGCCAGCGTGGCCTGATGCGGCTTCAAGACGAGATCAAGCGCGCCGTGAAGGTAGCCAGAGACGATGACGACCATGACGGCCGCCTCAGCCAGCGTCACCAGCAGCAGGCGCGATCCGCCGGAGAAGTTCGCAGCCAGCATGAACACGGCGATGACGACGATCGTGCCGGCCAGAAACAGCAGCACCTGCGGCCAGAGCCGCCCTCGCCTCGCCAGCGCAACGATACGCTCGCGGTCAGCAGTGTCGGTCGGAACCGGCGACACCCGCCAGAGCCAGCCTGCAACAACTGCCGTCAGCAACGGCGCCAGCAACCGCAGCTGGAACCACTCGAGCGGCGTGTCCTGAGGGTTGACACCCGGCGCGCCCGCGTAGATCACCAGCATCGGCCAGAGGCCGAGGTAGAGAATCGTCAGTGTCAACCAGGTGTAGAGCGCGCGCAGGACAAACGAACGCACGCTGCCATAGCGCGCGACGATTGCATCCCGTCCCTTAGCCCTCGTCAGACGCACCACTGGCCGTCCACCATCCTCCGATCCGCGCGACTATCATGCTCGCGCAGGATACTCGACCGCGACAATGACGACCCGGCATGATGCCAGCGCGTGGGCGATGCTGACGCTCGCGGCCGGCCAGTACCGGTCCCAGTGAGGACATCTTCCCCACAAGCATCCCAGCCGCCATGCTATGGGATGCGCCGCGACCAGATGCTGGCAGGATAGCGCTCGCGAAGCAGGTCCCAAACCTCGTACATCGCCGCGTCGGAGTGTGTCAGCAAGAAGGTGGCGATCCCCAACCGGTAGAGTGCCTCGTCGGCCAGGGCGCCGTCGGGATCAGCTTGCCAGGCGCCGCGGAGCAGGTCGATCGCCCGTTGGGTCTGGTTCCAGCGCAGGGCAACCTCGGCTTCGCCGATATCGAGCACTGTCATGAACTCGCGGGGCGGCAGGAAGTTGAGCGAACGGTAGTGGACTGCCAACCGGCGATCGGCGAAGAGGATCGTTGGCGTCCAGATGACGCCCAGCGGCCGGACGATATCGCGTGGGCCATCGAACAGGTGTAGCTTGAGCGGAACGAACCGCTCTCCAATCTGTCGGGAGACCTCAGCGTCCGCATACGTATCGGCATCCAGCCGATCACAGCCTCGTCAGGGCGACTTGAAAACGTCGATCACGATGGGTCGCCGCAGCCTCAGCGCGTCCGTCTTTGCTTGCTCGACATCGCTTCGCCACTCGATCATAGAATCCCCCCGCGAATTGCGCTCCCCTGTGGAAGCATCGTAACGGCATTTGTACTATCATCAGGGAAAAGTGGCTGGTCAGACGGCTCATTCGCGGCCGCCATTCCACACCAGCCGAAGGGGCGAGGGCAGAGGGACCGCCCAATGGCGGGCATCGTCCATAAACGATAGGTGACCGACATGGCACAGGAAATCACCCCGGCGCGACAGTCGGCACGCTTCGCGTTCCATGGTCCGAACGCAGGCTACATTCTCGAGCTCTACGATCGGTACCTGTCCGACCCCGCGTCGGTCGATGCCGAGACCCGCGCGTTCTTCGCCGAATGGACGCCACCGCCAATCGGCGGCAACGGCGCGGCAACGGCTGCGCCGGCTGCTGCGCCAGCGGCGGACGTCTCGAAGATCCTCGCCGCAGCCAACTATGCGCAGAATATCCGGATCTACGGGCATCTGGCGGCCAGCATTGCCCCGGTCGCCCCCCCACGCCCGCCGGCCGCCGAGCTGAATCAGCAGCGCTACGGGCTGACCGACGCCGATCTCGAACGATTGCCGGCCCAGGTCGTTGATGGACCGCTCGTCTCACAGTCGCGCAACGCGCGCGAGGCGATCGAGCAGTTACGCGAGATCTACTCCGGCGCGATCGGTTACGAGTTCGACCATGTCCAGGATGTCGAGCAGCGCAACTGGCTTCGCGACGCCGCCGAATCGGGCGCGTTTCACCAGCCGCTGGACGCCGAGCAGAAGAAGGCCCTGCTCAACCGCCTCACCGAAGTTGAGGCGTTCGAGAAATTCCTCCACACGACCTACCTCGGCGCGAAGCGGTTCTCGGTCGAAGGGACCGATGCCGTCGTGCCGATGCTTGACGTCGTTGCGGGCGACGCCGCGCGCAACGGGATCCACGAGATCTTCATCGGCATGGCGCACCGCGGTCGCCTCAATGTTCTCGCCCACGTTCTCGGCAAGCCGTACGAGGCAATCTTCTCCGAGTTCGAGCATGGGCCACGGAGCGGTGTGTCTCAGACTGACACCAGCGACGTCGGCTGGACCGGCGACGTGAAATACCACCTCGGCCTGCGTCGCGAGGCCGGGCCAGGCTCGGGAACCCGGGTCGACGTGCCGGTCATCATGGCGCCAAACCCGAGTCACCTGGAGTTCGTCGATCCGGTTGTCGAAGGCATGGCGCGCGCCTCCCAGGAAGGCCGCGACAATCCGGGCTTGCCGACCCATGACCCGATGGGGGCGCTGCCGATTCTGATTCACGGCGACGCGGCGTTCCCCGGCCAGGGCATCGTCGCCGAGACACTGAACCTGTCCGGGCTCATTGGCTACACAACCGGCGGCACGATCCACATCATCACCAATAACCAGATCGGCTATACGACGTTGCCGGAGGATTCACGCTCGACCCTGTATGCCAGCGATCTGGCCAAGGGGTTCGAAATCCCGATCGTCCACGTCAATGCCGATGACGCCGCCGCCTGTCTCGAGGTTGCCCGGCTGGCGATCGCCTACCGCAATCGATTCAAGCACGACTTTCTGATCGACCTGATCGGCTACCGACGCTGGGGTCACAACGAAGGTGACGAACCCACGTTCACCCAGCCCGAGATGTATGCCCGAATCACCCAGCACCCGACCGCCCGCGCAATCTGGGCGCAAGAGCTGGAGGATAGCGGCGTCATCGGCGCTGGGGAGGGTGACCAGGTCCTCGCCGCCGCGATCGATCGCCTCCAGCAAATCCGCGAGGGAGCGTCCCGGGAGAAGCCAACAGCCGACGACCACCACGCGCTGACCTCGTTGCAGCCGGCTGATATCGAGACTGCCGTGTCGTCGGGCGTCCTCCACCAGATCAACAACGCGCTGCACACGTTCCCCGAGAACTTCACCCTGAATCCGAAGCTGAAGCGACAGCTCGAACGGCGCAAGGCGGCGCTCGACACCGACGGCGCAATCGACTGGGCACTGGCCGAGTCTCTCGCCTTCGGCTCGATCCTGATGGAGGGCACGCCGATCCGGCTAACCGGCCAGGACGCCCAGCGCGGCACGTTCTCGCAGCGCCACCTCGTTCTCCACGATCCCGACCACGGCTCGACGTTTACCGCGCTCCAGTCGCTGCCAGACGCGGCCGCGTTCGCCGTCTGGAACAGCCCGCTGTCGGAATCCGCCGCGCTCGGCTACGAATACGGCTACAGCGTCTATGCGCCGGAGACACTCATCCTCTGGGAGGGGCAGTTCGGCGACTTCGCCAATGGTGGCCAGGTCATCATCGATCAGTTCATCGCAGCCGGCCAGGCCAAGTGGCGGCAGACGTCGGGCATGGTCCTGCTACTGCCGCACGGCTATGAGGGTCAGGGGCCAGAGCATTCCAGCGGTCGCCTCGAACGATATCTGCAGCTGTGCGCGGATCGCAACATGCGTGTCGCGAACTGCACCACGGCTGCCCAGTATTTTCACCTGCTTCGCCGCCAGGCGCTACTGCTCGAACCCGACCCGCGCCCGCTCGTCGTCATGACGCCAAAGAGCCTGCTGCGCCACCCGCGCGCCGGGTCGAGCCTGCGCGACCTGACCGACGGCAAGTTCCAGATGGTCATCGACGATCCGATTGCCAGCGAGAAGCCCGAAGCGGTCCGTCGGGTCATATTCTGCACTGGGAAGGTCTACGTGGATCTGACCCACGAGCAGCACGATACCAACGAGGAGATCGCGGTCGTCCGTATCGAGCTTCTGCATCCCTTCCCATCCGACCAGGTACGGGACGTGCTGGAGCGTTACAAGAACGCGACGGAGATCGTCTGGCTTCAGGAGGAGCCACTGAACATGGGTTCGTGGTGGTACATGCTGGGCAAGCTGTACGTCCTTCGCAGCGAGATGGGCATCAAGACCGAGATTGAGTACATCGGCCGGCCGGAGCGGGCAAGCCCGGCCGAAGGCTCGGCCGACGCGCACGCGGAGAATCAGGCCCGCATCGTCCGGAACGCCTGGACGTTACCGTAATAGACCGTTCCGGCCGGCTGGACGTGGCCGCCGACCTTTGAATCGGATCCTTCGAAGGAGACGAACGTGGCGCTTGAGATCAAGGTCCCAACGCTTGGCGAATCCATTGTGGACGCGGTCATCGTCAAATGGCTCAAACAACCGGGCGAGCACGTCGCCCGGAGCGAGCCAATCGTCGAGCTGGAGACGGACAAGGTCAACGTTGAGATTCCCGCCGAGCAGTCGGGGGTGATCGGAGCTATTACTCGCAACGAGGGCGATACTGTCGAGGTCGGCGAAGTTATCGGCACGCTCGTGGCCGGCGAAGCCGCCGCAACCGCCCCGGCCGAGCAAGCTGCCCCTGCCCCTGCGCCAGTCGCCTCCGCACCGGCGCCCGTTCCTGCCGCCGCTCCGCCGGCAGCAGACGATATCGCTCGCCGCGCCGGGCCGGCCGTCCGCCGGCTGGCCGAGGAGTATGCGGTTGATCTGGCCCGTATCGATGGATCGGGGCCGGGCGGCCGCGTTTTGCCCGACGATATCGTCCGCCAGGCTGCCAGCGCCGCGCGACCAGCTGCGCCAGCGGCGCAGCCCACGCCAGCGGCAGCCCCGGCCGTCGCGCCACCGCCGCCCGCCACGCCGATGCTCGGCGGGCGCGAGGAGCGGGTCCGAATGTCGCGCCGCCGCCAGACGATCGCGGCGCGCCTGCTCGAGGCGCAGCATTCCTCCGCGATGCTGACGACGTTCAACGAGGTCGATATGACCGCTGTGATGCAGGTCCGCAGGGAGCGCCGCGACGCGTTCAAGGAGCGCCACGGCGTCGGCCTCGGCTTCATGTCGTTCTTCACCAAGGCGTCGATTGGCGCGCTGAAGGCATTCCCAGCGGTCAACGCGGAGATCCAGGGCAACGAGGTCGTCTACAAGCGCTACTACGACGTCGGCATCGCGGTCGGCGTCGAAGATGGGCTGGTCGTGCCGGTCGTCCGCGATGCGGACAAGATGACGTTCGCCGAGATCGAGCAGGAGATCATCGACCTGGCGACGAAGGCGCGCGGGAACAAGCTCACCATCGACGAGCTGCAGGGCGGCACCTTCACGATCACCAACGGCGGCATCTTCGGCTCGCTGCTCTCGACTCCGATTCTCAATACGCCGCAGGTCGGCATCCTCGGCATGCACAAGATCCAGGAACGCCCGGTCGCAGTCAACGGCGAGGTCATCATCCGGCCGATGATGTACCTTGCGCTCTCGTACGACCACCGCATCGTTGACGGGCGAGAGGCGGTCCAGTTCCTGGTCAAGGTCAAGGAGCTGCTCGAGGACCCGATGTCGCTGCTGCTCGAGTCCTAGCCAGCGCGCAAGCCACGATACGATGGCGACGGGGAGGCGAATCTACGCCTCCCCGTCGCCATCTCTGCCGCCAGCAGCCGACAGGAGGCCACCTCTGACACGCCGGACCTGGGATTCAGTCGAAGAGATGCTTGCGCCGGCCAACCTCTCGGAGATCGTCGGCCGGCCGGTCGATGACGTCCGCCACATCGCGCTCGGCCAGCAGGAATCGGCCCATTCCGGGAGCGCTCTCTCGGTGATCGAGACTGGATCCCTTCGGCTGATCCTGAAGCGCGTCGCGCACACCTGGGACTATTTCATGCGCGTCTCAGACGATCGTCACGGGCGCGAGGCCGCGCTCTGGGCACATGGGCTGCTCGACAGGCTGCCGTCCGAGATGGTTCATGCCTACCTCGCAACCGCCCGCGACGATGAGGGCTGGGCGGTTCTGATGCGCGACGTCGCCGATACACTGCTGCCGTCGGGCAAGCCGATCCCACCTTCTGCCCACGAGCGGATTATCACTGGCCTTGCAGCGATGCACGCGGCCTACTGGGACATCGGGCCAGACCAGTTCCTCTGCGACCCGTGGCATCACTACCATGTCGTCTCTCCCGACGCGGCACAGAGCGACCCCGGCGAGCACGGCGCGCTCAACGAGATCATCCCCGATGGCTGGGAGAAGCTCACCAGCCTGCTCGATCCCGGCATCGCTCGCGAGGCGCTGGCGCTGGCGAACGACCCAGCCCCGCTCGTCGCCGCGTTGGCGTCGCTGCCGCAGACGCTCGCGCACGCCGACGCCCGGCCGGCCAACATCGGCATCGAGGATGGGCGTGTGCTACTGATCGACTGGGCGCTGGCCGGACGCGACGTCGCCGGCCTCGACATCGTCTGGTACATCGCCGGCTCGGCCGATCACAGCCCGATCTCGCGCGAGGCATCGCTGGCGCTCTACGAGCGCGCCCTTGCCACCTGCCTCGGCCCGCGCTTCGACCCGGCCAGCTGGGCCACCATCCGCGACCTCAGCCTCCTCGGCGGCCTGCTGCGCCACGGCTGGATCGCCGCCCGTGTCGCATTTCGCGGAGACGAAGCGAACCGCGAAGGTGGGCGCGCCGACGTCGCCTGGTGGGAGCAGGCGGCGAAGGCAGGGTTGGCGAGAATGTAAGGGGCGGCCGCCATCGTTGCACACAGTGCTCCCACCCTCTCCGAATGCTGGGAGAGGAGTGAGAGCTCTATGGGTAGCAGCGAGGAATACCGCCTAGCGGTCGAACACGATGACCGAGCGCAGCGTCTCGCCGCGCTTCATGGCGTCGAAGGCTTCCTCGGTCTCCTCGAGACTGATCCGACGGGTGACGAGGGCGTCGAGGTTGAGCTCGCCCTGCTGGTACCAGTCAGCCAGCAGCGGGAAGTCGCGGGTTGGCAGACAGTCGCCATACCAGGAGACCTTGAAGCTGCCGCCGAGATCGAAGAAGCGCTGGATATCCAGCTCCAACGTCGGGCCAGGGCCAGGCACGCCGATCAGGACGCATGTCCCGGCCAGATCGCGACAGAACAGCGCCTGCTCCAGCGTCTGTGGGATGCCGACCGCCTCGAATGAGTAGTTGACGCCGTTGCCGCCGGTGATCTCCTTGATCTTCGCAACAGGGTCTTCCTCGCGCCCGTTGATCGTGTGCGTCGCGCCGAACTGCTTCGCCCACTCCAGCTTCCGGGGATCGATGTCGACGGCGATGATCGTCGTCGCGCCGGCCAGCTTCGCGCCCTGGATGACGCTATCGCCGACACCGCCGCAGCCGAATACTGCCGCGCTCGTGCCGGGCCGAACGCCGGCCGAGTAGAGTGCTGCGCCGACGCCGGTCATCACGCCGCAGCCGATCAGCGACATCTGCTCCGGCGGCAGGTCGGGCGAGACAGGGACAGCCTGCCTGGCATGGACGAGCGTGTGGGTGCAGAAGGTGCCGATGCCGAGGACTGGCGTCAAGGTGACACCGTCAGTCGTGCGCATCCGCTTCTGGGCGTTGAGGCTGGCAGCGCAAAGATTGGGGTGGCCCGTCTTGCAGAAACGGCACTCGCCGCACGGCGCGCGCCAGGCGAGGATGACATACTCGCCGATACGCGACTCGTCGACCCCCGGGCCGACCGCCTCGATAACACCGGCCCCCTCGTGCCCCATCAGGAACGGGAAGCCATCGGTGCCATACGTGCCGCTCTTGACGCCCAGATCGGTGTGGCAGACACCGGAGGCGAAGATCTTCACCAGCACCTCGTTCGGCCCCGGGTCGTCGATCGTGAACTCCTCGATCGAGACCGGCGCTCCCGGTGTCCGCGCAATTGCTCCGCGTGCGGTGATGGGCATATGTCCTCCTGCTCTCTGGTGGCATCCATGCTCGTTGCCTCGATTGTCCACGGAAGCATACGCGCGTCAACCGACCGGCGACCGGCGGCCACGACGAGGCGTCATCATCTGGCAGCGTCCGCTTCCGATTGGCCTCTAAAGCAGGAATCTACAAGAGCAGGAGTGATGCAGTCGCCCCGTCATCCCGAGCCGCAGCGAAGGATCTCCGCTACGTTCGACTACAGCTGGTCGAGGGGAGATTCCTCGCTGCGGCTCGGAATGACAAGCGACAACGCCGACAGCCGATCCTGCCCTTGTCATGCTGAGTACAGCGACCAGCGTGATCTGTCATGTCGTTGGGTACGGTAGGCCCCCTTCCCTCTGTCATCCTGAACGGGGTGAAGGATCCGTTTTCCCGTCTGGAAACCGAGAAACGGGGAGGACGGATGTTTCGCTCGGGGTGCCCTCTGGGCCACACATGACAGAGGCACAGGTGGCTGCCGACCTGACACATCATGCTAGTCGAAGCACTGAGTGCACCGACTAGCGTGATGTGTCCTGTACTGTGGTGCGACAGCCACCCCGGCCGTTTGTCATGCTGAGCCTCAGCGAAGCATCTCCTCATGCTGGATGCATTCAGACGCAGGAGAGATCCTTCGGCTGCGGCCTCAGGATGACAAGGTGCGGGGAGGCTGCCAACCTGACACATCATGCTAGTCGAAGCACTGAGTGCACCGACTAACGTGATGTATCCTGTACTGTGGTGCGACAGCCACCCCGGCCGTTTGTCATGCTGAGCCTCAGCGAGGAATCTCCCCTGGCTGGATACAGTCGAACGCAGGAGAGATCCTTCGGCTGCGGCCTCAGGATGACAAGGTGCGGGGAGGCTGCCAACCTGACACATCATGCTAGTCACTGTACTGAGTAGGCGACCCCAGTGATCCTGTCATTCTGAGCCGCAGCGAAGACTCCGTTCCTCCCCGGCAGCTGCGACCGAACGCAGGGAACCGGATCCTTCGCTCCGCTCAGAATGACAGCGGGAGGGGTGGCTGCCGGCCTGACACATTCACTGCGGTCGACTACTGAGCCGTAGCGAAGCATCTCCCCGGCCGGACATCGTCAACGCGGAGGAGATCCTTCGGATACGGCCTCAGGATGACAGGACACGGGCGTCGCTCACGCGCTCGTGGCGAGCTCGACACCCTCAGTGTTCTGGATCACGTAGTTCAGGTCCCAGGTCGTCGAGAAGCACAGGACGGTGTTGCCGTCACGATCTTCGCAGCGCAGGCGGCCGCGGCTACGGGCCAGCTCGGCGATCTTCGCGGCATCGCCGCGCGCCCAGCGGGCCAGCTCGTAGGGCAGTAGCTCCAGCCGCGTCTCGACGCCGTATTCGTGTTCCAGCCGATCGCGGACGACATCGAACTGCAGCTGGCCGACGGCGGCGAGGATCGGCTCGCGCCGGCCGGAGTCGGTCGGATAGAGCAGCTGGATGCCGCCCTCCTCCTCGATCTGCTCCAGCCCCTTGAGGAACTGCTTGTAGCGATCGGTGCGGATATTCTCCAGTCGCGCGAAGTGCTCCGCCTGAAAGCGCGGCAGCGGCGGAAACGCGCCGACTGGCTCGCTGGAGACAGTGTCGCCAATGGCAAACGTGCCGGGGTTGATCAGCCCGACGACATCGCCAGCGTAGCCCTCTTCGACCGTCTCCCGATCCTGCCCGAATAGCTTCATCGGCCGGGCCAGCCGCACCATCTTGCCGGTGCGGGCGTGGCGTACGCTCATGTCGCGCTCGAACCGGCCAGAGCAGACGCGCAGGTAGGCGACGCGATCGCGGTGGCGCGGATCCATGTTCGCCTGGATCTTGAAGATGAACCCGCTGAACGCCTCGTCGCTAGCATCGACGCCGCCATCGCTCGTCGATCGGTGGCCGGGCGAGGGAGCAATGTCGACGAATGCATCGAGGAAGAGCTGGACGCCGAAGTTGGTCAGCGCGCTGCCGAAGAAGACGGGGGTCAGCTCGCCGGCCAGCACACGATCGCGGTCGAACGGCGCGCCGGCCATCTCCAGCAGCTCGACATCCTCGCGCAGCTGCGCCGCGGGAGCAGCGCCGATCATCGCGTCGAGTCGCGGATCGTCGACACCGGCCACGCTGACCGGCGCGCGGTGAGCGCCGTGCTCGGTGCGCTCGAAGCGATGCACCTGGTCGGTCGCGCGGTCGTAGACGCCCTGGAAATCCGACCCATCGCCGATCGGCCAGTTCATCGGGCAGACGGCCATCCCGAGCGTGCGCTCGATCTCATCGAGCAGCGCCAACGGGCTCTGGGCCGGCCGGTCCATCTTGTTCACGAACGTGAAGATCGGGATGCCCTGCTGGCGGGCGACCTCGAACAGCTTCAGTGTCTGTGGCTCGATGCCCCGCGCCGCGTCCAGCACCATCACGGCGCTGTCGGCGGCGGTGAGCGTGCGGTAGGTGTCCTCGGAGAAGTCCTGGTGACCGGGTGTGTCGAGCAGGTTCACCTGGCGGTCGCGGTAGGGGAACGACAGCACCGTCGACGTGATCGAGATGCCGCGTTCCTGCTCCATCTTCATCCAGTCGCTGGCGGCAGCCCGCTGCGCCTTGCGCCCGGCCACCGACCCCGCCAACTGCAGCGCGCCCCCGTAGAGCAGCAGCTTCTCGGTCAGTGTCGTCTTGCCGGCGTCCGGGTGCGAGATGATCGCAAACGTCCGCCTGCGGGCGGCTTCCTGTTCGATATCGGTGGCAAGCGTGAAGGTCAAGGTGGCTCCGTGGTTCATAGCGACAATGCGCCCGAGGCAAACACCTAAGTATACAGCCCATCGCCGACACGCTATGGCGTACCATGACCTCAATGCCCACCACCGAGAGGAGTGTGGCAAGACCCACGTATTGTTTAAGAACGAGTCACCGGTATAGCGTTTCGACGCCGGAAGAGACGAGATGCGCGATCCACACGTAGAGAAGCTTCGTTATTGCCTTGTTTTGGCCGGAGGCGATACGTTTCACGATCCGCCTGCTGTGGAGCGTGATTACCATAACTTCCGTGTGCGCTTAGCCGACGGACTGGTGACCGTCACAATGAAGGAGCACCACCCCACGATTGAATTGGCCCGCAGCCGGGTCGAGCCATTTCTCAGAGATTGGGAACTCTCGGCTGCGCTTGAGTATCGTCGTCGAGACGTAACTTTCGACTACAAGGACGCTGATGTCATTGATCGCGATCCACCACCACCCGGAGAACCGCAGTCGATTGAGATCTCGGCCGCGGGGGTCCAATCAATGACCGGAACTGCCAAGATAACCGTACTGCGTCGCGCATACCCATCACCACCGGACAGATTCGTCAGTTCCCGGGATGTCGATCGGATGTGGTTCCGGTATGAGCAGTACCTAGAGGGCCACGAGCCGCTACCTTCAATGGCATATTTCTGTCTGACTGTCGTCGAAAAGAGTGTCGCGCTGCTTACGAAAAAGAAGGGGAGAGCAAACCGTCCTTGCGCTTCGAGTACCTACGGCATCGAACCGGGAATCCTGGATAATCTCGGCGCTTTGACGTCTGAACGCGGCGATGAGAGAACCGCCCGCAAGGCTCACGAGATGGAGTCATTAACACCGATAGAAGAGAACTGGATACGCGAAGTACTCATCGCGATCATCCGCCGGCTCGGTGAGTACGCCAAAGACCCCAACGCGATGAGGTCAGTGATCAAGATGGCCGATCTTCCGCCGCTGCCGATCAGTAGCCAGCTCAATCACGTATCCGGTTAACGACAGCTCTCGACGTCCAAACAAGCGGCCCTGCGGGCCGCGGACAGGCCAAGATGCTGTCCCTACGCAGGCTTTCTGAGAGTGACTCTCGTCTCGCCCCTCCCCTCACAGGGGGGATCCGTGGCGGCAGACACCCTCTCGCCCTAGTTGAACCCGCGGCCTCCGCCGCCACCGCCGCCGCCGAAGGAACCGCCACCGCCGGAGAAGCTGCCGAAGCCACCACTGCGGCCACCACCGCCACCACCACTGCTGGGGGGTGGACTGAACACCTTGCCGGCCTCACTGAACAGGTCGAACAGGCCATTGCTCATGCTCTGAAGCGAGCCAGCCATCCGGTCGCTCGTCTGCTGGAGGTCGGGAAGGCCACCTCCTCCACCACCGCCACCGCCGGGCCGGCCACCGGGGACGATGATGACGGCGCCACCGCGCGGCCCACGCGGCATCCTGCCAGTCTGGACCGGGCCATCCCAGCCGCCATACCAGGTGGGCGCCGGGGCGCCGGCCTGCGCGAATTTGCTGACCCAGCCTCGCTCCAGGCCGAACGCAATCGCATAGGGCAGGTACTGGTCGAAGACCGCCTTGGCGTCGGCAACCGAATCGTAACGCTCGATATCGGCCAGGTAGCGGCGGAACGCCTGCCAGCGCGCAGCCGCCTCGGCGCCCGCCTGTGTCTTGCGGGGCATCGACCCACCAACGATCATCAAGAGCAAGCCCACAACCGCTGCGCCGATAACCGGCACAACAACGAACGGCGCAAACGAGCCGATCAACACGCAAAGAAGCAGGCCGCCGGCCGTCGAAGCGACCAGAAGCAGCGCGCCGGCCCCGCGATAGAAGTGTCGCGTCGTTTGCGGGTTGCGGTCGAAATAGCCCCGGCCGACGAGCTCGTCGTAGAGGCCCTTTTTGACAAGCGCCTGACGATCGGAAAATCGAGTTCTGATCGTCGAAAGACGAGCCTCCGTCTGCGAGCCCGTGAAGATCGCGCCGAGCAGCTCCTGCTCGAACGGACGCAACGTTATATTGCTCTCCAGCCGGTAAAAGGTGAAATCCCGGCTGCCGAAGCCAAGCCCGCCAAGAACGCCGCCGGGCTGCTTCTCTTCGATCCGGAGCACACCACGGCCGGCCAGCGAGATGATTCCGGCGATGACATCGCAGTCGTTGGCACGCTCATCAACCAGAGCCCCGACTGCCGCGGCCGGCAGGTCATCCGGCGGCTGCTTCAGCAGGTCGATTGGCGCGACGACCGGCACATCTCGGCCGCGACTGAACCACAGCATCAGAACGCCGACCGAGCCCCCGACCAGCAACAGCAGGCCGCCTGCCAGCAGCAGCACGTTCAGGAGCGCCTTGTACGGCGCCAGCCGTTCCTCGCGCGCGCGTTCGGCGTCGTCAGCAGCCTGCCAGGCCGGCGCAGTTGCGCTAGTGATCGGCGGGAACTCCAGCCGCGCCTCCAGGGCCTCGCCTTGATTGATACTGGTCGCGCGCCAGATGACCTGGGTTGGGCTGGTGACCTGCCAGTCTACCGGGAAGCTGGATCCACTCGACGCATACCAGGCAACCGAGAGCTGATCCTCGGCAACAGCCTGCGGCAGATTGACGGTAATCGTCGCGGAATCCACATTGCCGGCAAAATCGGTGTCGATAACCCTCCACCAGAGCTGCTGCCGGTCGGCATAGACACGGAGCGCGCCAGTGACGTCGTAGCGGATCGTGAAGCTGCGATTCTCGTCGCTCGTCGGGGTAAACCACCAGTCGATGTCCATCTGGCTGCCGCTATTTGTCGTGCTAAAGGCGCCAGGCGTGTTATTGCCCGGCTTGTACGGGACGCCGTTCTCCAGCACCAGAATGTTGCTGATGTTCTCGATACGCCCAAGCGGGATCGTCGCGTATCCATGGGTGAAGGGTCCGCCCTCGAAGGCGATCACCTGATCTTCAGTCACCGTCATGGTTCCGTCGGCATGCACGTCGAGGGTTGTGTTGTATTCGCTCCAGCTTGCCGACTTGGCGGCAGCCTCACGCGCCAGCGGAGGGAAGCTTGCCGCGACAAGCCCGAGCGCCACGATCGCCAGTATCAGCGCGGCCATCCGGGGCTGGAAACGAGGGCCGTTGCGATGGTCCATGTATCCTGCTAACTCCCACGGCACGCGCATCGTTGACGCGCTTGCCCAACACTGTCTATGATCGCCACATCCGCCGCACGATGATCGACGGCGATAGCGGTATTATCGTACTCGTCCTCACTGATGGAATGCGGAATGCCACCGTTCTTCGCGCCAGATAGATCAGAGCCCAGCGAAGCACGCCGTCGAGCCGCGCGGTCCGGGGCGGTCGCGTGGGCTGCGACGATACTCAGGCAGCCCGATGTCGTCTTCCTCGACACCGAAACAACCGGTCTGGATGATCGAGCCGAGATCGTCGAGATTGCGGTAATTGACGTTTCTGGGCGCATTCTGCTGGATTCACTGGTCCGCCCGGAACGGGGGATTCCTGCCGATGCGGCACGGATCCACGGGATCGACGATACGATGGTAGCAACTGCCCCACGCTGGCGCGATGTGCACCAACAGCTCCAGCCGCTGCTCGCGGGCCGCACTGTCGTCGTCTACAACGCGGACTTCGATCGGAGGCTGGTTGGGCAGATGAACCACCACGCCGGCCTGAAGCCGCCAGGTGGCAACTGGCAATGTGCAATGCTGCAATATGCGCAATTCGCCGCACAGTGGAACGAGCGTTACGGCAACTATCGCTGGCACCGACTCGAAATTGCAGCGACGCGGTTCGGCCTGCCGGCCGGCGGCCATCGCGCCCGCGCCGACGCGCTGGCATGTCGAGCCGTCGTTATCGGCATGGCCAGCGACGCGTGACAACGGTGACGTAGTTGGCATGAGTTGCGCACGACTCACCGCGTCCACATATGCCGCGCCGTGAGTGCTGGACGACAGGCGTACTATTGAGAGTGGACAGTAACGCGGACTGGTGCGATCATGCGTTGGGGTCGCGCACGCATCACATCTCAATGACGCCGCGTCGCGAGGGTAACGTGAGACAGATACATCGTATGGCGAGGCTCTCGGAGATGGTCGAGCCCGACACGGCGCGCGCATCGAGCCTGCTGCTGGTGGACCGGGGACGCTTTCTGCTGGCCGGCCGGCCATTGATCTATAGCGAGCAACGCGTGTTATTGCGCCTGACCGGCGTTGGTGGCTGGGCCGAGGGAAGTGAGACATTCTCGGCGGCAGCGCTGCGCGAGTCGATCGAGGAGACCGGCAGCGCCATCCGGCTGATCGAGCAGGAATACACGCTGATCGTCCACTCGCCCGACGATATCGACACGGTCGCAATCACCGACGAGCCAGGGCCGGTGGCGCTCGTCTACCGCCGATTCGGGACCACGCCGTTCGAGCCGTGGTCGGAGGAATACCAGTCAGTCGCGCCGATCGCCGTCTATGCCGCGACGCTGGACGACACCGCGCGGATCGTCGCCCGCGACGAGCACCCGCTGTTCATGTGGATCTATCCCGAACAGCTCATCTCGCTCGCCGAGGCCGATGAGCCGCTGGAGTTCCTCGTCGCCGACGGCGCGCAGATCTTCGGCCAGCTTGACTTCGACACCAGCCGGACGATCGTTCGGCTGACCGACAGCATCCAGGCGCTGGTTACGGCATTGGGGCCACGCTCGTACGGGCTCCTCACTGAAATCGCCCAGATGTCTGGCACCGCCTGCCTGCTCTGAGGGATCCAGACGACGCCGCCGCTCGGGCTGTGACGAACGAGCCGATGGGCAACAAGAAAGGCCGGCCGCGCCATCGATGACGCGGCCGGCCTTTTTCGAGTGGAGCTACTTCAGCGCGTCAGGAAATTGGCGCTACCAATCCCCAGATGTCGCCGGCCGGGTTCTGCACTGTCGTAACGCCGACCCAGATCTCTCCCACATCAATCGCGCCGAGCAGCCCGCTCACTCCCGTATTCTTGAGCGGGCCGATCACCGCTGCATCGTTGATCACGCCACTGGCAAGCACGCCATTGACAGGTCCGGTCGCGTTCGCTGTCGAGTCGAACAGCATCGTGACGACCTCGCCAGCGGTCGGCACGCCATCGATCCGCAACTGCGCGCTAAGAACGCGGTCGATGTTCGTGACGATGACGACGTAGTTCAGCGTCTTACCGTCTTTGCTCGGCCAAAGGAGCGCCAGTCCCGATGCATCGGTGTCGATCGGCATGTACATCGCCATGAAGTCGTTCTCGGCTGTGTTGTCCAGGCTGGCGATATACGTCGCCGCGCCGAGATCGGTCTGGTTGCCGACCTGGATCTGGCCGCGAATCTCTCCGTCGGGGTAATCGACCGAATGGACGTTGCCGTAGGCGCCGCCCGTCAGCAGCAGGTAGACGAAGTGCGGCATTGTCTGGCCGGTGAGGTCGCCGGCGTCGAGCGTTCCCTCAGCCAGCATGCCGTTGAACGGACCGGTCACAGGCTGCGCCGCCGTGAAGAGCGTCGCGACCACCGGGCCGTTCGCCCCGGCCACGCCGGAATGGATATGCGCCGCCGTGATCTTGGTCATGTTCAGAACGTAGAGCTCGTAGTCGAGCGTCGCGTCGGCGGCATGATAGCTGAGGCCAAGCGCACCGACGGCGGTTGACGTCGTCGGGGGTGACTGGTTCCCGCCGAGCAGCACAGCGTTAAACGACGTATCGCCGAGCGCGCCGAGCTGGCCTCGGACCGCGCCAGATGTCTGACCCGTCGTCTGGATATCGACGTAGAGGCTGCCGTCGGCCATGCCTGCTTCCAGGTCGGCAATCGTCCAGTCCGCCGGCAGGTTCGCTTGCGCGATCGACCCGCTGGCGAGGACGCCGTTGGTCGTTACCGGCTTGGCGCTGCTGAACAGCGTGACGACGACGTTGCCGTTTTCAGTCGCGCTTCCCTCGCGGATGCTTGCCGCGGTTACGTTTGTCAGGCCCTGGGTGTTGATCGAGAAGTCAACGCCGCTGCCGTCTGCGTGGACGTAGAAGTACGCGGTCCCAGCGCCGTCGGTGGTAACGGGCGGCACCACATTCGCGCCGGCGAGGTATGCCGAGAAGACTCCCTCGCTGACTTCTGGCGCGGGGCCGGGCGTCGGCGATGGCGTCGGGGTGGGTGTCGGAGGAGTGATTTCGTAGCGCCAGCGGAAGTAATGCTGGCCGACGTTCCCGGCCTCGACCTTCCAGCCGTCCGGGTTGCCGGGTGTCCAGGTCAGGCAGCGCCGCTCGAAGCACTGGATCAGGACATCCTGCTGGTTGTTGGCAACCTTGATGTTGGCCCAGAACGCCTCGCCAATCGGGTAGCCAGTTGCGTAGAACGGGTTGACGAACAGGCTATCCTGGACGAACTGACCGCCCTGATAGACGACACCGGTCGAGTTCATGAAGTCCCAGAACACCGAAGCGACCGTATGGTCGATATCCGTCACTGTTACCCGGTGAGCAGCTGTGATGCCGTATGACGTGAGCGTCGTGTCGGTCGATACATCGCCATTACGCGCGAGGCGCTGGGTGATTACCGTGCCGATCGGCAGCGCAGGGTCGCCGAGCCGGCTGGCGAACGACGCGTAGGTCGGGCCGTTCGGATCATCCGGGTCACCGGCGACGTTGATCGTGTCGGCAATGGCATGCGGCTCGAATGTCGCGTCGCCGACTTGCACCTCACCGATGATCATCTCGCGGACGAGCAATCCGTTGGTGACGTACCAGAGCGACGACTGGTCGCCGGACGGGTTGTTGATCTCCATCCGCGTCTTGTCGTAGTACTGAACGGTGCGCATGCCGCCGGGCGATTCGGCGTAGGCTTCCTGCATCGCGCTGGTGTTCGCCGCCGGGCCCCACATCCAGGTTCGTTCGGCCTGGCCGGAGCTCACCGGCTGGTCGGTCCTGGCCCAGGTATCCTGGAATGCCGGATTGGCCGGAGCGACTGCCGCGGCACTGAACAGGCTGACCGCGATCAGGGCCAGCGCGGCGGTGACCGCGGTAAGCGAAATTAGACCCTTCCGACCCGGGAGACGCGGTTGGATCAATCGGCAGAAACCATTCGTCATCACTGACCTCCCCATCCTCACAACCGACGCATCGGGAAACGATCGCTCGGCGCTGTCAGGCCCCATCGGGGCAGTGTGTGGGTGCGTTGCCCACGCTACACGATGGCGACACCACCGGCAAGATCGTTCATGTACGTATACCTCCGTCGGCTCATCATCAATACAGCCACGTCCGTGCCTTCGAGTCAAGCAGATTGTCGGCAGGCAGTGGGTTATATGCAGCTACATGATGGCTCCGCATGCGGCGACAATCGAGGTTGGGGGTATCCACAGGGGGCGCCGTGGCGTCGATGGTCAGGCGAAGATGTCGGCGACCGGGAGGGTGAAGCCGGGGAGGATATCGCCGCCGTCGAGGGTGGCGTCATCGTAATAGAGCCGCGCGGTGCGGTCGGGGTAGTAGACGGTCACCATTCGACGGCTCGGTTGGACGACCCAGACGAGCTGGACGCCTGCGTCCAGGTACTCGCGTACTTTATCGAGGCTATCGCGAACAGTATCGGACGGAGAAATGACCTCAACGGCCAGATCCGGCGCCAAGTCCAGAAATCGCGACCACTGCTCCTCCGGGGGCATTCGCTCGGCGCGCACGAACGATACGTCCGGCACCCGGACGACGTCGGGATCGCGCTTCAGGATGTACGCGCCATCCACGCCGGCAATATAGCCCAGGCCGCGAGCATTCACGAATGCATACATCGCCGAAGATATCCTGACGGCGATCCGGCTGCTGTTGAAGCTCGACATCGGCAACTGCACCAACTCTCCGCAGTCGAGCTCATACCGATGACCGTCGTCGGGCATCTGGAGCAGATCATCGGCTGTCAATCGGGGCGTCGTTGCGGGTATCGCCATCGGGCACCTTCGATCGGCGTTCAACAGAATGGTTCATCTAACAATAGCACTTCCCGTCTGTTATCCCATCCTCGCCCGCACCTCGCTGGTCGCGAGCGGGTCGACGCCGCGTTCGAGCCAGTAGTCGGCCCACCAGAGCGCGGCATCGAGACGAACGAGCGGGAGCCAGACCGGCAGACGGGCGAACGCCCATGCCTCGCCGCCGGCCGCGACGTACCCCTCGGCAATATCGGCAAGCTGCTCCGGATCGAGCCTCGCCTCGCTGGTGAGGTAGGCCAGATCCTCAGCCGGGTCGCCGTCTCGGGCGAACTCCCAGTCGATCAATGTCGGCCGGCCGACGTCCCAGATGATGTTGCCGGCCGAGAGATCCCCGTGGAGCAGCGAGAAGACCGGCTCGTCCCAACCGGCCGCGGCCGGCAGGTCGGTCGATCGCAACGCGTCCACCCGCGCGTCGATCTCGGCCAGCCCCTCGCGAGCGGCACGATAGCGGGTCAGCACCTCGACCCTGGCGCGGAACGCATCGGCCCGCGTACCCTCGCGCACTTCCAGCGACGGCCAGACCATGTAGCCAGGCCGGATGGCACGGTGGACGACCTCCAGACACGCGCCGAGCCGCTCGCGAGCCTCGGCTGGCAGCTCACGCAACGCCATCGGCTCACCGCGCAGATGGTCGTGGACGAGCATCTCCCCTTCGGGTAGCGCCGGGTCGGTGATCTGGGTGACATCCCGCGGGGTACAGGCGCCCTCGATCACGGCTAGCTCGCGCAGCACGTCCGCCTCGTGGCGCAGCCAGCGCCGGAGCCCCGGCCGCGCCAGACGCAACGTCAGCTGGTGCTCGCCGTCCGGACCGCTGACGCGATACGTGCGATCGGTCGACCCGCCCGGCGCGAGTGTTACTCGCCAGCCTGGCTCGTCTGGCGTCAACCCATGTCGCCGCAGGATATCCAGCAGCCAGCCCAGCTCCGTCACCGCTACCTCCACCGACCGTTGTCGTCACGCGAATCGCCTGCAATGAGTATGGGGCACGCGCGGGGAAATCCTCACCCACCTGCTACGATCACTCCCGACGATCGGAGGGCATGTGAATCGCGCGACTATCCTGGGCGTAGCCATCGACCCGCTGGATCTGGACGGGGTGCTGGCGTACGTTGCCGGCTGGCTCGACTCGGGCGCTGGTCTTCACCACATCGTAACGGTCAATCCCGAATTCGTGATCGAGGCACGGCGAAACCCGGAGTTCGCGGCAGCGCTTGAGGGCGCCGATCTGGCGACAGCCGACGGGATCGGGATTGTGCTGGCCGGCCGGCTGATGGGAGAGCCGATCGGGCCACGTGTCACCGGCGTCGCGCTGACCGAGGGGATCGCGGCCCTGCGGCATCCCGCCGCGCGCATCTTCCTGCTCGGCGCCGGGCTCGGCATCGCTGCCGAAACAGCCGACCGGCTGGCCGAACGTTTCCCCGGCGTCTCAATCGTCGGCACATACTCCGGCACACCGAACGACGATGGATTCGCGGAGATCGAGCGCAGGCTGGCTGAAGCGCAGCCAACGATTCTGCTCATCGCGTTCGGCCACCCACGTCAGGATCTCTGGATCGCTCGCCATCGGGAGCGGCTAGCCGAGCGTGGCATACTGGTCGCCGCTGGTGTCGGCGGCACATTCGACTATCTCTCCGGCCGGATCCCTCGAGCGCCTTCCTGGGTTCGCCGCGCCGGGCTGGAGTGGCTCTACCGGTTGGCCCGTCAGCCATGGCGCTGGCGACGACAGCTCGCGCTCCCGCTCTTTGTCGCGCTGGTCTGTCGCGAGCGCGAGAGACGGGCAACAGGCAAGACGGACAACGGACGACGGGCAGGCCAGCGAACACGGTGACGACGACAGATCCTCTCGAACAACCATGCTCCTACCATCCCAACGTCATGACGCGGCTGCGCTGTTCGCGCTGCGGCAAGCCGATCTGCCCGCGTTGCATGGTGGCTACGCCCGTCGGCTATCGCTGCCCCGACTGCGCCCGTGGACCGCGGCCGGCAATCTACCAGACAAGCAGTGGGGTCCTGCTGAAGGCGATCGTCACTGGAGTCGTTATTGCCTCCGCGGCCGGGGCGATCTGGGGCCTCATTCCCAACTGGCAGTTCTATTGCGCGTTGCTGCTTGGATTCGGCGTTGCTGAGGGCATCGCCTGGGTGACGAAATACAAGCGCGGGCGGGAGTTGCGAGCCATCGCGATGGGCTGCGTTCTGCTTGGTGTCGTCGTCTCGCGAGTCGTGATCGCCTGGCATAGCCCGTTCCTGAATCTCGACCTGCTCCTCAATCACCTGAACGCGCCGGGGGTGCGCCAGGCATTTCAGCTTCGGCTGATTCCCGACTTTCTCTTCATGGCGATTCCGTTCGGAATCACCTGGATCCGCTTCCGATGAGAAGGCGAGAGTGATGCTCGACCCAACATCATCCGCCGGCCTGCTCGATCTGCTGAACCGGATCGGCGGCAGCCGAGTCCTCGTCGTCGGCGACCTCTACCTCGACCGCTACATCTTCGGCCACCCCAGCCGCGTCTCGCGCGAAGCGCCGATTATGGTGCTGACCGAGGATCGGCAGGAGGATCGGCTCGGCGGGGGGACGGCTCCTGCCCTGGCGTTGGCCAGGCTCGGCTGCGAGGTGGCAATCTGCGGTGTCATCGGGAACGATCCCGAAGGTCAGCGTGTGCGCACGTTGCTGAGTGACGTTGGCATCGACACCGATGGCGTCATCATCGACCCTACCCGACCGACGACGGTGAAGACGCGGGTCGTCGCGGAGGGCTTCTTTCTCTTTCCCCAACAGGTTGTCCGGATCGACCGTCAGGATCGCTCGCCAGTGTCACCCGCGGTCGAAGGCTCGTTGCGCGCCGTTGTCGAATCGTCCCGGTGCGACGCGATGCTCGTTTCGGACTACCGTTCCGGCGTGGTGACGACATCACTGGTCGCCGGGATCGCAGATCGACAGGGGCGCGACAACATTCTGACAACTGTCGACTCGCAGGGGGATCTGTTCCGATTCACCGGCTTCGGGCTGGTGAAGTGCAACCAGGGTGAGGCAGAGCAGACGCTCGGCCATCCGCTTGGCGACCGCGCTAGCCGCGCCGCCGATCTCGCCGCGCTGCGACACCAGCTTGGCTGCCGGACTCTCGTCGTCACTCGCGGCGGTGATGGGGCGTCATTGGCCGGCGAGGACGGCTACCGCGAGATCCCGGCCGCCAATCGGAGCGAGGTGTTCGACGTCACCGGGGCGGGCGACACCGTCGTCGCGGTGATGACCGCCGCGCTGCTCGCTGGCGGGACGCCCGAGCAGGCCTCGCACCTCGCGCAGGCAGCGGCCGGCGTCGTCGTCCGCAAGTGGAGCAACGCCCAGGCCAGCCGCGCCGAAATCGCCGCCGCGCTCGTGGACTGACACCGACCTTTATCCGCATGCGCCCCGACTCGCCCGAACAGGTTCCGATCGACGCCTGGCTGTGAGACAGGGCGTCTCCATCTCGACAATTACCTCGTATATCGATATACTCGTTTGTAGAGTGAGTGAGGAGGCATGCTTGTGGCATCGGACGAGCTGATCGAGTCACTGGTGCGGTTGTGGCGGGTGTTGCACACCGTCTCGGCCCCCACGCAGCAAGGCGACATCACTGCCCAGCAGTTCTGGCTATTGCGCCAGCTCCGGCGCATCGGGCCAGCGCGGGTGGGTGATCTGGCCGGCGCGCTCGGTATTGCCCAAAATTCGGTCACAACCGCCAGCCAGCGGCTGGAGGGGCGCGGGCTGGTCACTCGCGAACGCTCGCGCGAGGATGAGCGTGTCGTTGTCCTGTCCCTGACCGAAGCGGGGGCAGCGTGGGTCGATGCCTGGCGCGAGGAGCGCCGCTTGCTGCTGGAAGATCTGCTGACCGACCTCGATATCGTCGAGCGCGAACAGCTTCACGCGCTGCTCGACCGCGTCCTGGCGCGGGCGGGCGCGGCAGCTCGATGACGATGGCCGAGCAGGCGCGGCCCTCCCCATGGCTCCGGCTACTGCACGAACCCGAACCGCTGGCCGGCCTGGCACGGCGTGACTTCTACCCCTGGCTCGTCGTCGCGACTGTCTGCGTTGGCGCATTCATGGGCCAGCTCGACGCCAGCATTGTCAGTCTCGTCCTGCCGACCCTGGAGGACACGTTCCACAGCCACGTCAACCATGTTCAGTGGGTAGCGATCGTCTACCTGCTCGTGCTGACGGGCCTGGTTGTGCCGATGGGTCGAGTAGCCGACCACCTCGGCCGCAAGGCGCTCTACACAATCGGCTTCGTCGTTTTCGCCGCCGCCTCGGCGCTCTGCGGGATCGTGCCGAGCCTCGGCCTGCTGATCGCCGCCCGGGCTGCGCAGGGAGTCGGCGCGGCGCTTCTGCAGGCCAACAGTGTTGCGATCATCACCAGCGCCACCCCGCGGGAGAAGCTTGGCCGGGCGATCGGTATTCAAGGAGTCGCTCAGGCGCTCGGCCTGGCGATCGGGCCGACCGTCGGCGGCATCCTGATCGCCTGGGTAGACTGGCGCTGGATCTTCCTGATCAACCTGCCGATCGGTCTGCTCGGCGCGGCGCTCGGCGTGATCATCCTGCCGGCCAGCGGTCACGCCTCCCGGATCGAGGGTTTCAACCGGCTCGGCGCACTGCTATTGCCGCTTTCGATCACCGCGCTGCTGCTGGCGCTGACATTCCTGCACATCGCCTGGCTGCTGTTGCCGATGTCGGCACTGCTCCTGTTCGGCTTTGTCTGGAGTGAGCGCCGCGCCGACCACCCGCTGATCGGCGCGACACTGCTCCGCACGCCCGGGATGGCGGCTGGGCTGAGCGCCGGGCTTCTCTCCTACACGGTGCTGTTCGGCGCATTATTCGCGGTGCCGATCCTCCTCGAGCGCGCCTTTTCCGAGAACCCCGACCGGGCCGGCCTGATCCTGACGACGGTCCCGGCAGCGCTGGCGCTCGTCGCGCTGATCGGCGGATTGCTGACCGACCGGCTCGGGCCGAAGCTGCCAACCGTGGTGGGGATGGCGATCGCAGCAGCTGGCCTGGTCGTCGTCTGGTGGGCGGCCGGCGGCGCGCTTGGATGGCTAGTCGGCGGGCTCGTGCTGCTCGGGCTCGGCTCGGGGCTGTTCGTTCCGGCCAACAACGCCAGCATCATGGCCGCCGCCCCCCAGACTCATCTCGGCGTCACCGGCGGCACACTGAACATGATGCGCGGGCTTGGCACGAGCTTCGGCGTCGCGCTCGTCGGCCTGGTGCTGGCATTGCGGCTTGGCGCGGTTCCGAGCCACCTGGCCCCGGCGCCGGACCTGGTCGCGGCGATCCGCCTGATCGTGGCCGGCCTCGTTGCCGCCGCGCTGGCAGCCGGCGCCCTGTCGCTTGGCCGACGCGCGTCCCGCACGCGCACGCGAGTCGAGGCCGGCGACATCCTCTAGGCCCGATTGAACGCATGTTAGACTGGGGTGCGTCGATATTACTCGTATCGACATATACCCATCGCTATTGGCTGCTCGTTCATCACACCACTCGTCGCGCGTTTGCGGGAGCCAGATGGCATCGATTGTCGATCTTTCGATCGTCTGCCCGGTCATGGTCGGTCACCGGGTTGTGCCGTTTCAACAGGTCCGGAGCCCTGCTGGCAGCCTTGCGCGATGCCGGCCTGGCGGCAGGTTTCGGCGCGCCCTGCGCATTGACCATTTCGAGCCTGCACGACGGCGGGGATCATCCGTCGCGCGCGGCCCTCCAATCCGAACGGGTTTCATGTGTCACGATCCCTTCGACCAGAAAGGATGATGATATGTTCGGGACCATCGCGCGGATGAAGGTTCTCCCCGGACACGAGCAGGAAGTCCAGCGCCTCAGCAACGAATGGACGACTACCCTGGGCGCGGCTCGGGGACAGACTGCCGAGTTCGTCTACAGGCTCGACAACAGCCCGAACGAATATATGCTCGTCGTTGCATTCACCGACCGTGACGCCTACGTCCGCAACGCCAACGACCCCCAGACCGACCGTTGGTATCGCCAGCTTCGCGAACATCTCGAAACCGACCCGGAGTGGAACGACGGGGACATTATCCAGTGGCAGATCGTCCAACCCGACTGACCCGCCGCGACTGATCCGTTCGTCCACCCGCTGAGGCCGGCGTCATCCATTGTCTCCCGACTCGACGCCGGCCTCCTCACCCCAGCACCGGACCGGTCCGACTTGATACGATGACTCGCTGCGCGGAACGTCCGCATCAGTCGGGGATCGGAACGGCCCAGTGGGCATAGTCATCGAACGAGATCAACTGGCGACGCTTGGCGAGACGATGCGCCACGAAGGCAAGCGGGTCGTCTTCACCAACGGCCACTTCGACCTGCTCCATGTCGGACATCTGCGCTACCTGCAGGGCGCGCGGCGACTCGGCGACGTCCTGATCGTCGGAGTGAACGACGACGCGACGACGACCGTCCGCAAGGGCGCCGGCCGGCCGATCCTGCCGGAGGGCGAACGCGCCGAGCTGCTGGCCGGCCTCGACTGCGTGGATTATGTCGTGATATTCCCCGAACCCACCGCCGGGCGCTGCATCGAGCTCCTGCGGCCGGACATCTACGTCAAGGGGGGCGACTACGGCCCGGGCGGGGCCGAGCTGCCGGAGGCGCCTGCCGTCGCGGCGTATGGCGGCGAGACGGTGATCCTGTCGCTGGAGGCGAGCCGTTCGACGAGCGAGATCGTCGCAGCCATCCGCGCCGGGCAGCCCGTCCGATGAGCGGCCAGCCGCCGCGCCGCCAGGCGCCGGGTCGCGCCGGCGACACGATGCCCTACCCGACCGTCCCGCCCCACTGGCCCGACGAAACTGTCCGTTTCTCCGGCCGATCGGGCGACACCGATCCGTTCGAGCTCGCGCCGCCTCTCGATTCAGACCAACCGTCCACTCCCATCATCAACGCGGCGCCCGCCGAGAGCGAGTCGCACGGCAGCCGTGGAATCGCTTTCGCGGCAGCCATCCTGATGATCGGCAACATTCTCTCGCGCGTTCTCGGGCTGGTCCGGGAACAGACCGCGTCGTATATGTTCGGCGCTGGCGACCAGATGGCAGCGTTCATCATCGCCGACAACGTTCACACAATGCTGTTCGACCTCGTCATCAGCGGAATGATGCAGGCCGCGCTGATCCCGGTCCTCTCGGAGTACGTTGGCGAGCACACGCGGCACGAGCTGCGGCGGATCACCGGCGCGCTGCTGGTGCTATCGGTCACCGCCGTCGGCGGCGTCGTTGCGTTGCTGATGATCTTCGCCCCGGCGGCTGTGAAGGTGATGACGGCGCTCGGCGGCGGCGAGGCGGCCCGTGGCATCGCGACGGTCGACCTGACGATCGAGCTGGTCCGCTGGATCCTGCCGGCCGTGCTCCTGCTGGCGATCTCAACGATTCTGATGTCGACGCTCTTCGCGCTCCAGCGATTTACGCTGCCGTCGCTGTCGCTCTCGATGCGCAATGTCGCGATCATCTTCAGCGCCTTGACGCTCGGGCGGACGGCGCTGGGGGTGCGCTCGATGGCGATCGGCATCGTCCTCGGCGCGCTGCTGCTGGTCGTTGTCCAGCTCCCCGGCCTGCGCGACACGATGCCGATCCCCAATTTCCACATCAACCACCCGGCAATCCGGCGAATCGGACTGCTCTATCTGCCGATCTTCATCGGATTGATGGCCAACACGTTCGCGCTGATCGTCGATCGCAACCTCGCCTGGGGCGCGGGAGAGTACGCGCCAGCAGCGATGCGCTACGCGACGACGCTCAACCAGATGGTGCTCGGGCTGGTCGCCGCGGCCATCTCGCTCGCCTCACTGCCGGCCCTCTCGCGCCATTTCTCGGCCGGCGACGACGAGGCGTACTGGGGCACGCTGGCGAACGGGCTGCGGATGATCACGGTGTTGGTCATCCCCGCGACACTCGGGCTGGCCGTCCTGTCCTGGCCGACCGTCCAGCTCATGTTCATGCATGGCGAGACGAGCCACGACGCGGCGGTGCAGATCCTGATCGCGCTGCTGATCTATCTGCCCGGCACACTCTTCGCCGCCTTCGACCAGGCGCTGATCTTCGCCTACTACGCCCGCAAGAACACGATGACGCCACAGATCGTCGGCGTCGTGGCAGTCGGCGTCTACTTCTTCTTCGCCCTGACGCTGGTCGGACGCTTCAGCATGGCCGGCCTGGTCGCGGCCAACAGCGCGCAATTCATCTTCCACGCAATCCTGATGATCGTGCTATTGCGGCGCATCTTCCCCTACGGCACGCCCGCCGCCCGCCGCTTCGACACGCCCCGGCTGATCCGGACGATTCGGACCTCGACGATCGTCGCCCTCGGGATGGCCATCGTCGCCGGCGCGCTCGCCTGGCTACTGGCGCACCGGCTGCCCGAGCCGTCCGGCGGAGCGGGGACGCTCCTGCGCGAGGTGGTCATCGTCGTCATCCCGGCCGGGATCGGCGCGATAATCTACGCTGCCGGCCTGCTGGCGTTCGACGTCCCGGAGATGCGAGCTATCCAGCACCGCGTGATGGCGCGTTTCGGGAGATAGAGCATGGACGCACGCTACGACATCATCGTCATTGGCGGCCGCGTGGCCGGCAGCGCGGCGGCGATCACTTTGGCCCGTGCTGGCTACCGCGTGCTGCTGGTCGAGCGCTCGGCGATGCCCTCCGACACGCTCTCGACCCACGTCCTCTGGCCGGACGGCATCGCCGCGCTGGGCCGCCTCGGCGTGCTCGACCAGGCCCTGGCGACCGGCGCGCCGCCGGCCCGTCACTTCCGACTCGTCCGCGGCGAGAACGAGGTGCTGACCGAGATCGTCCCCTTCGACGGCATCGACTACCTGCTCTGCGTCCGCCGGCTGGAGCTGGACGGCATCCTCTGGGCTGCCGCGTCGGCAACTCCCGGCGTCGATGCGTTCGACCGGACAGCGGTGCGTCACCTGCTCCGCCAGAACGGACGGGTCCATGGCGTCATGCTGGCCGGAAACCGGCCAGTCGAGGCCGAGCTCGTCATCGCCGCCGACGGACGCAACTCCGCCATCGCCCGCCAGGTCGGCGCGGTCGAGGAGAACGTCGTCACGCCGGGCCGCTACTGGTACTACGCCTACTTCCGCGACGCTGTCCCGCCAGGACCGGTCGCGCTGACCGAGTCGGACACCGAGCGCGACTCGGTCATGACGATGCCGATGAACGCCGGCCTGCAGATGGTGATCCTCGGCGCTTACAACGAAGACTTCGACGCCTTCCGCCACGACCATCGCGCAAGCTACCTGGCGCGCGTCAACGCCCACCCGTGGATGGTCAGGATGCTGGCCGGGGCGGAGCTCGCCTCGCCGGTGCGCGGCATCGCTGGCGTGCCGGGGTACGACCGGACGGCCTGGGGGCCAGGCTGGGCGCTGATCGGCGACGCCATCCATATGAAGAACCCGATCGTCGCCCGCGGCATCAACGAGGCGCTACGCGAGGCCGAGCTTCTCGCCACCGCGCTGGCCGGCGGCATCAACGACGACGCGCTGGCCGGCTACGCTGCCGCCGTTCGCGCCCACGTCCACGGCAAGGCGCTCAACGCCCGCATGCTCGAACGCCCCGACCGCTGGATGACACCCGGCCAAGCCGCCACCCTCTCCGCCGCGACCACCACCCCCGCCGGCCTCGCCCGCTACCTGCGCGTCGAGTACGACGACAACTACGGATTCGCGGAGTTCTTCGGCGGCTGTGGAGATACGTCATCTCCGCCATCGCCATGATGCGTATTGACACGTCGAATTACACGGCACGAAACCGTCGTGGCTACGATAAATCGGCAGCCGTGCATCCGTACGAAGGCCGGCAGAGTCGCGAATCACACGGAATCACACGGAATCACACGGAATCACACGGAATCACACGGAATCACACGGGATACGACTCGTCTACAACGGCACACCGTCGCCGTCCATCGAGGGGTTGTCCGCGCGGAGCAACCACCGAGCGCCACGGCCACGGCCGATGACGTCCACCATATCGAGCAGGCGTAGCATCTGCAGGTTATCCTGGACTGTCCGCTCGGGCGTACCTGAAGGCAAGCGGCTCATGATTGCCTGTAATTGCGATGGCCCCGAACGGGCAAGGACCTCTAGCACACTACGCTGGAGGGGGGTCAGAAGGTGACCAACGCGGGTCGGTGGTACATACCGCGTCGGACGAAAACGCACGAGGACTTCTCCGCTGCGCGATTCGAACTCAGGTGGAACCAAACCGGCTCGCTCAGTTAACTCAGCGATCTTCAACGTCCCTCGCCCCCATTGCTCGATAATGCCGCGCCGAAAGAAGACCTGGGCTATTAGCGGATTCCATGGTCGCGATCGATGCGGCCGCGTCAGATCGTCAGGGGTCAGGCCGAACGGCAGGATACCGGTGCTGGATATTTCGAGCCGGTCATCGAAGATTGCGATGCTAACCGCGCCGCCAGGAACTCCATAGTCACGATGACAAAGCGCGTTGGCGAGTGCCTCACGCAGAGCCTCGGTTGGATAGAGCGGATCGTCTATCCGCTCGAACAGGTTCGGCACAATCCGGCCGGCGACTGGTAGATGGTCGAGCAAGAACCGCTGCGCGCGGATCAGCAATTGAAAAGCGTTGCCATACTCCTGCCGATTGTCAATGAATTCGTTCTTATCGATCCCGCGGAACCGCGCCATCCGCAAGACACACTGCGGGTACAGCGGCAGCAGGCGATCAGACCGACCAAACAACACCACCGCCGCGTTCAGTAGCTCTCCATCATGGATCAGGCCCAGCCCCATCAGGATTTCGCTGAGGTCACGTGTCCCCGGATCCTCCATTCGGCCCCGACGGATGGCTTCTTCAATGGTTCTCAGAATCTCTTCCGGGTCAAGATCGTCGCTGCTGATTCCGGTAGCGGGCTGGTTCTCCCAACGGTGAGATGCGTGCATCCGTTCGATCAGGAGGCGGTCGTACTGTTGACGCGGCATTCGAGATGTTGTCGGTCCCTGCCGGTGGTATGGCCGTCCATCATACGTGTAGAGTTCGCTGCCGGCCCCGCCCGCCACGGTCAGGATGATGACTTTCTGACCGTTCGGAAGCGGGACTATGTCAATCTGTGGGAATGCCGGCGGCTCGATTCTCTGGAGCTCGTGGTAGAGGTCTTCCAGCGTCTTCTCTGAGACACTCTGACCGATGATGTTGCGATCGGGCGTGATGCCGAATACAACGAAGCCGCCGATACCGTTCAGCATCGCGCAAACTGTTTTCGCCGCTTCGGTCCGTTGGCCGGTCGACTTCTTGAGCTCGAGGTCAGTCGACTCACCGCGTTCGATAAACCCGTTGATATCATCGATGTTCATTCAGGGAGTGGCCTATCTCAGAGACGGCGGACGACGTGAATCGTATCGCGAGACTGCATATGCCGATCTGTGTCCAACCCGGTTTCATCGACGCACAGCGACATCCGATTCCTGTTCCGCCACAATAACAGCCACGGATCGTCTGTACGGGTCGCAGGGGCTATGTCCACGCCCAATACCCGAACGGACGCACACAGACGCGACAGGTCAGCTCATCCGACATTGCAGCGCACGAAAGGGAAAGCACGATGGGCAACGATCAGACAGAGCATGAGACACGCGGCGTTACAGTCGAACTGCTTGCGACGGTCGATCTCGGCGCTGAGATCGAGGGCATGGCCGGGCGACAGCTACGGATGCGGATGGTGACGATCGCGCCGGGCGGCGTCTTCGGCCCGCTCCACGACCACGTCGACCGCCCAGGCATCGTCTACATGCTGCAGGGCACGATCACCGACCACCGCGACGGCGTCGCCACGGACTACCCCTCGCCGGGAGTCGGCTGGCCCGAGGACCACAACACGCTGCACTGGCTCGAGAACCGGGGAACAACTCCGGCGGTCGAGATCTCGGTCGACATCGTCAGGCACGGGTAGGCGCGTCCACCGCCTGTCGCGAGACCGAACGCCCGGCCGGCAAGAGGGCGAACACAAGGTTCGCCCCTACGAGCAACCCGTCCCCCGTCCCCCGTCCCCCGTCCCCCGTCCCCCCGTCCCTGTTACTATGTCGCACACAACAGACGAACGACATGAGGGAGGGCCAGCATGGAGCTCGGGCTACAGGGCAAGGTGGCGATGGTCGGCGGGGGGAGCCGGGGGCTGGGGTTCAACGTCGCCCGGCTGCTGGCAGCCGAGGGGGTGAGCGTTTCGATTGCCTCGCACGACGAGGCGGCGATCGCGGCGGCGGGGCAGCAGATCGAGCAGGAGTTCGGCGGGCAGGTGCTCGCGATCAAGGCGGACGCCCGCAACGGCGACGATATCGCCCGCTGGCAGCAGGCGACGTTCGAGCGCTTCGGCGGGGTCGATCTGCTGTTCACCAACACCGGCGGGCCGCCTCCCGGTGTCTTCCTGCAGTTCGACGACGCCGCCTGGCAGCAGGCGTTCGATCTGCTGGTCCTCAGTGTCATCCGCATGGTCCGCGGGGTCGTGCCGTCGATGCGCGAGCGCGGCGGTGGGTCGATCGTGATGTCGACGTCCTCGTCAGTGAAGGAGCCGATCCCCAACCTGACGCTATCGACGGTCATGCGCGCCTCGGTCTCGGCGCTGGCGAAGTCGCTGGCCAACGAGCTGGCGGCCGACAACATCCGGGTCAACCAGATCGTGCCGGGCCGCATCCTGACCGCGCGGATCCAGCAGCTCGACGAGGCGAACGCGGCGAAGTCCGGCCGGCCGATCGAGGAGGTTCGCCGGGAATCCGAGCTGGCGATCCCGATGGGTCGCCTCGGCACGCCGGAGGAGTACGCTCGCGGGGCGGTCTACCTCTTCTCCGACGCCGCGTCCTACGTCACCGGCGCGACCCTGCAGGTCGACGGCGGCGCGATGCGGGCGGTTGTTTAAACGGAGGGATGAGGGATGGGGGACGAGGGCGTGTGGGCCACGGACTTAGCGTCACGCACTCACGCCCCTCCCTTCACAGGGGAGGGATGGGGGAGGGGTCCTCATCCCTGACATTAAGGGAGCCGTGAGTGAGTAATCCGTCGGTCCTGGAACAGCTCTTCGGCCGGCCGAAGCCGGTGATCGCGATGATGCACCTGCTGCCGTTGCCGGGGCGGCCGCTCTACGACCGCAGCGGGGGGATGAACGCGATCGTCGAGGCGCTCCATCGCGACCTCGAAGCGCTGCAGGCCGGCGGCGTCGATGGGCTGCTGTTCTGCAACGAGGGCGACCGGCCGTATCCGCTGCACACCGATCGCGGGCCGATCGCGGCGATGGCGGCGGCGATCGGCGAGCTGCGGCCGCATATCCGCGTGCCCTACGGCGTCGATCTGCTCTGGGATCCCGAGGCGGCGATTGCCGTCGCCCAGGCGACGCGTGCCTGCTTCGCCCGCGAGGTATTCACCGGCGTCTATGACAGCGACATGGGCCTCTGGCAGCCCAATGCCGGGGCGGCGCTCGACTATCGCGACCACCTCGGCGCGAGCAATATCCGACTGTTCTTCAACATCGAGCCGGAGTTCGCCCGTCCGCTCGCGCAGCGGCCGATCGGCGCGCTGGCGAAGAGCGTCGTCACCTCGTCGCTGGCCGACGCGATCCTGATCTCGGGCCCGATGGCCGGCGAGGCGGCCGACGTCACACACATCTACGAGGCAAAGCAGGCCGTGCCGGACACGCCGGTGCTGGCCAACACCGGCGTCCGGATAGAGACAGTTGCCGCGACACTCGGTGTCGCCGACGGCGTCATCGTCGGCACCGGGATGAAGCGCGACGGCTATACATGGAACCCGGTCGACCCCGAGCGCGTCCTGCGCTTCATGGATGCGGCATCCGCAGCTCGCGACCGAGCCGGCTGACCGATGGCCGGGCCGCTCGCCATCGGCATCGATGTCGGAACGACCGGGCTGAAGGTAGTCGCGCTCGACCCGCGACACGGCGTCGTTGCCCAAACGCACCGCCACCACACGCTGCGGTCGCCGCGCTCTGGCTGGGCTGAAGAGGATCCTGCCGAGTGGTGGGCGACGACCTGCGACGCCGTCCGCGAGCTGGTCGGGCAGCTGCCGGTCGGGTCGATCGCGGCGGTCGGCGTCACCGGGATGGTTCCGGCGATGGTGCTGCTCGACGGGGACGGTCGGGTGCTGCGGCCGGCGATCCTGATGAACGACGCCCGCGCATCCGCAGAGGTCGAGGAACTCCGCGCCGCCGTCGACCCCGACGAGTTCTTCGCCCGGACCGGCGGCACGCCCAACCAGCAGAACATTGAGCCGCGCTGGCGCTGGCTGGCGAAACACGAGCCGGAGGTCGTCGAGAAGACCGCGTATCTCTGTGGATCGTATGACTACATCACCCACCTGCTGACCGGGGTGTGGTCGCTGGAGCGCAACTGGGCGGTCGAGAGCGGGCTGTACGACATCCGGCAGCACGAGTGGATCGCGCCGTGGCTGGACCGCGCAGGAATACGAGCGGGGACGCTGCCGCCGGTCCGTCGCCCGAGCGATATCGTCGGGCAGGTGACGGAGGAGGCAGCCGGGGCGACCAGCCTGCCGGCTGGCGCGCCAGTCGTGGCCGGCAGTGCCGACCATGTCGCGGCGGCGCTGGCGGCGGGCCTCGCCGAACGCGGCGACACGCTGCTGAAGTTCGGCGGCGGGGGCGACATCCTGTATTGCGCCGATGACCCGACGCCGGACCGGCGCTTCTACTTCGACGAGCACGACGTGCCGGGGCTTTATCTGATCAACGGCTGCATGGCGGCAAGCGGCTCGCTGGTGAAGTGGTTCGCCGCCGAGCTGGCCGGCGGCGCGCCGCTGTCGGAGCTCGACCGCGAGGCGGCGAACGTCCCGGCCGGGGCCGGCGGGATCGTCGCGCTGCCCTACGCGCTGGGCGAGAAGACGCCGATCTTCGACCCGCTCGCCCGCGCCGTCTTCGCCGGAGTGATGCTGCACCATACCCGCGCGCATCTCTATCGCGCCGTGCTGGAGGCGGTCTGCTACGGCTTCCAGCACCACCTCGACCTGCTGGCGGAGGCTGGGCGGCCGATCCGGCGAGTGCTGGCGACCGACGGCGGCAGCCGCAGCGACCTGTGGATGCAGATCGCCGCCGACATCACCGGCCGGCGCGTCGAGGTCGTCGCTGGCGAGGCAGGCTCGGCGCTCGGCGCGGCGTTCGTCGCCGGCATCGGCGTGGGTCTGTTCGAGCGTTGGGGCGAGGTCACGCGTTTTGCGGAGGTTCGTCGAGCCTTCGAGCCGGACCCAGCCAACGCCACGATCTACCGGGCCGGCTACTCCGCCTATCGTGAGCTCTACGCCCGCCTCTCCTCGCTCTTCCCAACGCTTCAGCGGATCGAGGCCGACCGAGGGTGAGCCGCGGGATGCAGGGGCGTATTACATACGTCCGACAGAATCGCCGACGCTATCGAGCGATGTGACGGGCGCAGCAGGCGCCGGTCGGGCGTGTTCGATGTATGCAACACGCCCCTACCGTGCCACGTCCCTACGGCCTACCCAAAGTCGAACAGGTCTTCGAGGAAGTTCTTACGTTTCTTCTTCCGGTAGCCGCCTTCGCGATAGGTATCGTCACCAGAGCCGCGGCGCTTGTAGTCATCATCGTCGTTGTCGTCGCGGTAACGGGACGCTTGGGCAAACTGCCGTTCGGTGTACTCACCCTCCATCCGGATGAGGTGGTCGAGCTCGCCCCGGTCGAGGAAGATGCCGCCGCACTCGGTGCAGCGGTCGACAGTCACGCCGCTGCGCTCGTAGACGCGCATCGGCGACTGACACTTGGGGCACGACAGACCTGGAACTGACATGGGAACCTCCCTGGGCTTCGCGTCGCCGATCCCTCGATCGGCGACTAACGGATAAATGTGCCCGCGCCGGCAAGAACGACAACGATCGCGACACAGGCGACGAGAGCGATCACGACCAGCAAGACGATCAGGCCGATGACCACACAGCCGAGATCCTCGAACTCAGGCATCACACCTCCAGATGGACCGCATGGCTAGTCGTCACTCCGCGGGTCGCCAAGCGAGCCCGCGGGCGCGGGGCGGACCCCGGCCGGCCGCAGCAGCGAGAGCACGACCGACCCGCCGATCAGCGCGACGATGACGCCCAATGAGAGACCGATCGGCATGTGGTAGACGTCGGACAGCGCCATCTTCGCGCCGACGAACATCAACACCGCGCCGAGCCCGACCTTCAGGTAGCGGAACGAATCCATGATCCCGGCAAGCAGGAAGTAGAGCGAGCGCAGCCCGAGGATTGCGAACACGTTGGAGGTGTAGACGATGAATGGGTCGTCGGTGATCGCGAAGATCGCTGGGACCGAATCGAGCGCGAAGACGAGGTCGGTCGCCTCGATCAGCACCAGGACCGCCATGAGCGGTGTCGCGATCCGCTTGCCCGCCTCGACGATTGTGAAGCGCTGGCCATGGTACTCGTTCGTTACCGGCATCAGCCGGCGCAACAGCCGTAGCGCCAGGTTCATTTCGAGATCCATCTGCGTTTCACGCTCACGCAGGATCTTGAATCCCGTGTAGATCAGAAACGCGCCGAAGATATAGATGATCCAGTGGAACGACTGCAGCAGCGCCGAGCCAAGCAGGATGAAGACTGCCCGCATCACCAGCGCGCCGAGGATGCCCCAGAACAGCACCCGGTGCTGGTAGGCCTTCGGCACAACGAACCAGCCGAAGATCAGCGCGAAGACGAACATGTTGTCGACACTGAGCGCCAGCTCTACCAGGTAGCCGGCCGTGAACTCCAGCCCCCGCTCGGAGCCGGCCACCAGGTAGACCCCGACATTGAAGACGGCAGCCAACGCAACCCAACCGGCCGTCCAGAGCGCAGCCTCTCGCGCGCCGATTGCGTGTGGCCGGCGATGGAAGATCCCCAGATCGAGCGTCAGCAGCAACAGGACGAAGGCAGTGAATCCTGCCCAGAGCCACGGCGAGCCGATTGATTCGGCCACGAGCACTCCTCCCAGACACGCCGGGCTTCCCCGGCGAGACAACACAACGGGGGCAATCCCCCCGCATCCGGCAGCATCAAGCGCCACCGTTTGCGAAGGTCTTGCCCCCAGATCCGTGTCTCGTTCGGTCTGGGCGCCGGGCCGGAGCCGAAGCTCGAACTGACGACCCGGGCAAGGAGCTTGCGCTCCCAGGCTACTCCCCTTCAGCCACCGACGATAACATCCGCATGTGACGATGACATGAACGAGAGGTGAACTGCGGGTGATCTTGCGAGAAGAATCCAGGGAACGCCTGCTCCCGTAGATCGACGATCACCACCACCTGAGCTCTGTTCAGCGGAGCGGGCATGACGTGTATACTCCAGACGTCGCATTTGTGCTGCCAGAATCTGGCGACTAGATTCATCGGCAGCCATCCATTTTCGTGATCAAAGAACAGAGGTCGCCATGCGCCACGAAGCAGGCTCGTCATCACTGATTACATTCGATATGACCATCAGGCAGTCGATCGAACGACTCGAAGGCGACCTGGGGCTGACTGAGAACGAGCTTGCCGACGCGCTAGGGACCACCAGCCGCACGCTTTCCCGATGGAAAGTCCAGTCGCATCATCCTCAGCACGATGCCCGTGCGAGAATCCGGGCCCTTCTCGCACTGGATCAACGGCTGCGCGAAACCTTCGACTCTCACGAAGCCATGCTCGAGTGGATGCGTTCGAAGAATCGCTATCTACGGGGCCTCCGCCCCGCGGAGGTTGCGGCGGCCGGCCGCCTCGACGTCGTGGAGGCTGCACTCGATGCGCTAGACGAGGGGATCTTCGTCTAGCGTGGGGATACCACCGGGTTGGGATCCACTCGCGATGATCCAAGCCTGTCGATCTTCGGAGTGGCATGGTCACGCGTGGCGTCATCACGCCGCCGCTCGCGAGGCGACGAATAGCGCCGGATCGATCAAATTCTCGGGCAGATACAACCGCGGCCACGATCAATTCGACCCGGCGGAATGCTGGGAAGCGCTATATCTGTCACTCGGCAGGGACATCGTACTCGGTGAGCTTATCAAGCATCTCGGCGAAGACGGCAAACCACAATTCACCCGTCTGCGGAATCGCAGAATCTCGAAGCTCTATCTGGAGTTAGCCAACGTCGTGGATTGTCGAGACGTATCATCGTTCGGCCTCCAGAAACATGATCTGTCTGGCGATGATGGCTCTGGTGAGGAGCAGGCATATCTCATCGGTCACGCGATCGCCGGGGCAGCCGTCCTCCTCGGACACGAGGCGATGCTCGTACCCTCCGCAACTCTTCTGGGCGACAACGTCATCGTCTTCCCTGCGAATCCCCGGCATTCATCACGCATCGCAGTCATTGAATCCGTCGATCCGGTCCTTTACGTCAAGTCCCGACACAGCAACGGGTAGCGCCCCGTATCTTCTTCGGGCAGAAACAGACGGCACAGAATACGAATCGACGGCGTGTTTTCAGCCCGCGTCGATGACGTCGGCCAGCTTCGCGGCGTCCAGGATGGTGATCTCCTGGCCGCGGAGCTGGATGATGCCGCGATCCTCGAGCGTGTGGAGCGAGCGATTGACCATCTCGCGGGCAGTGCCGACCATCGACGCCATCTGCGACTGGGTCAGGTGGATCTCGTTCGGGTTTTCCAGCAGCAGCCGGGCGACCCGGCTCATCACTCTCCGGAGTGACAGATCCTCGACCAGCGCCGTCATGTGACGCAGCCGCGAAGATATATTCTGCAGCCCCCCAATCGCGATCGCAGGGTAGCGATCCATCAACGGCATCAACGCGTCCCGCGGGATCGCCAGCACCGTCGAGGCTTCGACAATATCGGCGCTCGCCGGATATGCGCCGCCGTCGAAGACCGGCACATCGGAGAACGCCTCACCCGGCCGCATCAGGCGCAGCACCTGCTCGCGCCCCTCGGCCGATGTCTTGAAGACGCGCACCAGACCTGTCTCGACGATATGCAGCGAGCAACGCCCCTCGTTGTGTCCCTCGGTAAACAGCCGCTGACCCTGGCCGTAGCGCCGGGCAATTGCAACCGTGATGACCTCGTCGAGGCCGGCATCGTCGAGCCGGGCGAAGTAGGACGTCCCCCGGAGCAGATCACGGTACCGTTCGCGATTCATCATCCGGCCAAACTCCCTTCGTGAAATTTGTCACAGTACTGTAACGCGAATGAGACGAAAGTCACAGGGTCAGGAAACTCCGCTCCATAGGCTTAGAGCCATAAGGTGATGGACGCGCGATGAGGCGCAAGCAGACTTGCGAAGGGGCACCCAAATGGCGCTTGACCAGATCGACTCGACGACGATGAACCGGCGTTCGCTGCTGAAGCGGGCCGGGCTGCTGGGATTGACCCTGCCGGCTGCCGGCGCGCTGCTCTCCGCCTGCGGCACGAACGGGCCCGACATGTCGCCAGCCCAGATGGAGAAGGGAAGCCGACCGCAGACTGCATCAGTCTCCGGCCCGCCGCTGGCTGCCGCCGCGGCGGGCTCGGTGACCGAGCTGACAGTGACGGCGCTGGATCTCAAGTTCGAGCCGGCGCAGCTGTCCGCCCCGGCCAACCAGCCAGTCCGTCTGACCTTCATAAACAAGGGCGCCATTGAGCACGACATCGAGATCCTCGGGCTGACGGTGGACGGCCTTTCGACGGTGACGCCGCCGAAGGCGATGAGCGATCGGGCCACCGGGCTCCACGACGAGGCAACAGCCAAGAAGCTGGCCTACGCCGCGGCTGGGAGCGGCGACCAGATGGTGATTGAGTTTACGCCAACCGCCGCCGGGTCGTTCGAGTTCGCGTGCCTGGTTCCCGGCCACCGGGAGGCTGGTATGAAGGGCTCCTTCACCGTGACTGGCGACGGCGCAACAGCGGGATCCTCGCACGACGCGATGGACCACTCGGTGCCGATGCCGGCCGGCGCCGGTCAGCCGTATACGGCGGATCGCCTGCCGAACCCGGTCGTCGCCGCGCCCGTCGGCGCGCGCGAGCCGCAGACAGTCAAGCAGACCGTCGAGATCCACGAAGTCATCGGCTATGTCGACGACGGGGTTGCCTACACGTTCTGGACATTCGGCGGGACGGTCCCCGGCCCGATGATCCGCGCCCGCGTCGGCGATCACATCGAGCTGACTCTGGTCAACCCTGCCGGGAGCATGATGCCGCACAACATCGACCTGCATGCTGTCACCGGGCCAGGTGGCGGCGCAGAGGCAACGCTGATCCAGCCGGGCCAGCAGGCAACGTTCCGCTTCAAGGCGCGCCATCCGGGGGTCTTTGTCTACCATTGCGCCACGCCGCCGGTCCCACATCACATCTCCAGCGGCATGTATGGCCTGGTCGTCATCGAGCCAGAGGGCGGGCTGACGCCGGTCGACCGCGAGTTCTACGTGATGCAGGGCGACCTGTATCTCGAAGGTGGCCGCGGTGACAAGGGTCTGCGCCCCTTCTCGGTCGACAAGATGCTCGACGAAAAGCCGGACTATGTGACCTTCAATGGCGCGGTCGGCTCGCTGACCGGCGAACGCGCGCTCAAGGCGAACGTCGGCGAGACGATTCGGGTCTTCTTCGGGGTCGGCGGCCCGAATATCACCTCCAGCTTCCACATCATCGGTGAGGTGTTCGATCGCTGCTACCCCGAGGCCGCGCAGGAGGTTCATACCCACGTCCAGACGACGCTGGTTCCGGCCGGTGGCGCGACGATGGTCGAGCTCGATCTCGAGATTCCTGGCACCTACGTGCTGGTCGACCACAGTCTCGGCCGTGTGAGCAAAGGCGCGGCCGGCCACCTTGTCGTCGAGGGTGAAGCGAACCCGGAGATCTTCCAGGTTATCTCCCCGGCGGCCCCAATCAGCTAACTTCAACCCCGGCCGGCGCGAACCCATCACCTCGCGCCGGCCGACGAACCCTTCGCATGGCGCCGCCCGGTCCCCTCGACCGGGCGTCGCTGCGCCCACGGGGTTACTGCTCGCGATTGGCTGTATTACTCCATGGTTCGAATGTTGAGAACCAAGAATCGCGCACGTGATGGGACACAATCACTCAGAGTCAACTGACAGGGCTGGCTACACTGCCGCGCGTGCCGGAGCGAGATCTCGTTCAGCAAAGCGGCTAAAACGCAATGCGTGCAGGTCGATCGACGGTTGATTGTCGAGGATCAGCTCGGAGACCACCTGGCCGACGATCGGGCCCAGGGCGAATCCGTGACCGCTAAACCCCGTTGCAAGAATGAACCCCGTTGGGCGATCAACCGCACCAATCACAGGGATCGCGTCTGGCATCATATCGATCTTGCCGCCCCAGGTGCGCAAAATCGGCACGTTTCCTAACGCTTGGATCAGCGTCCCGAGCCGTGCCCGAGCATGTTCCACGACGTTGCGTGCTGGAACGGATTCGTACGAAGATAGCGGATCCGCTCCCTGCAGGCGCTCGGGCAGCATCGGCACCGAATGGGCGATGTCGCGCACCAGTGCCGTGTTGACATGGACATGAATGAATTCACGGTTGAGTCGGAAGTTCGGCATGAACCAGCGCGCGTAGCGTACCGAGTCAATCATCAACTCATGGTCGCTCTGGCCGAGAATCGACATGTAGATCGAGCCGTTTGGGCGCTGCCGGAAGGCGACGTCTCCGTGGATAGCGACGCCAATTCCCGTAACGGGCTCGACTGGGTAAGTCTCGGCAACCGTGGCACGCACGACCAACTGCGGCAATTCCAGACCGACCATGCGTGCCAGCCGGCTCGACCACGCCCCGGCAGCGCAAACAACGATCGGCGTGTGGATTGTTCCGCGCTCGGTGTGAACAGCCGTCACTCGGCCGGCAGTGACCTCGATGCCGGTCGCGGCACATCCGTCGTAGATCGTCGCGCCAAGTCGACGGGCGGCATTGGTGAACGCCATTGGTACCTTGGTTGGCTCAGCATGGCCATCACTCGGTGTATACATGCCGCCAAGGAATGTCCCCTGCATGGCAGGGATCAGCTCATGAATCTCACGACCCGAGACAATTTGCGTGCCAATACCGTAATCACTGGAAGCATCGACCCATTCGCGGAACTGCTGCAACCGTTCCTCGGTATCGGCGACCAGGAGCACGCCGTCCTGAGTCCATTCGAGGTCGGCGTCCAGTTCAGCCGCCAGTTCGGGCCAGATGCGGTTCATAGCAACCGCCAATGGCAACTCAGCAATGTCGCGGCCCTGTTGACGGACGAAACCCCAGGCGCGCGTTGACTGTTCACCACCAGCCGTGCCCTTCTCCAGCAGCACGACGTCGGTCTTTCGATTAGCCAGGTAGTAGGCGATGGCGCTACCCATGATGCCGCCACCGATGACGACGACATCAGCCTGAGATTTCATTGGTCCCTCCCCATCCACGTCTCGTTCATTCAGGACGACACGCCCCGTCTCGATACTCGGTGGAACCGACTCCGTTAACTGTTAGCGCGAATATTCACTAATCCTTGTGGCGGCTCCAACGGGGTGCGATCCGGCCGCAATGTCCACACTGGCCACTCGGATCGACCGTCGACTTCCACTGCTTCCCAGGAACCCAGAGAACTACAGGCTCAGCGGTCCTCGATAACCGCCTGCGCCTCGATTTCGACCACTAGTCCAGGTCGAGCGAGAGCGCTAATCTCGACAAGTAATGATGCGGGCCTGATCTCACCAAAGAATTCCCCGTGGACGCGGCCAGCCGCGCCCGCATGCGCAATATCGGTCACGTACATGCGGGTCATGACGACATCCTCAAGCCTTGAGCCTGCCTCGTGCAGCGCTCGCTCAATCTTCTTGAGGATCTCCCGCGTTTGCGTCTCCGCGTCATCTGGTGCAATGGTGTTGCCGCCCTGATCAACGGCCGCCGTGCCCGAGACGAACACCATGTTGCCTACCCGCATAGCGCGGGAGTATCCGGCTGTTCGCTCGAGTTCCGATCCGGTTGAGATACGTTGACGATCCACCTCGAGGTCCCTTCACAATGTTTCGAACCCTTGGGCTACATGGCACATCCGGCTCCAGTGCTAAGAACCATCGTGGTTAGTGAAAGCCACATAGTTCCCAGTCTGGTTCGTAGGTGTATCCACACCACCGCAATGTTCTTACCGCCAGCACCAGGAGCCAGATAATCTCCCTTGGGATAGCCGCTGCGAGCCTTGATCCTTGCGACATTGAACGCACCACTACTATCACTTATGGCGACAACGTCTGCTGTCGACTCCCCACCCTCTCTAAGCCCACGCGCGATACGACCTCATCCGGTGCAATCAAGACCGATACAGGTCAGCGCTTACCAAGCCGCGGGTCAAGCGCATCGCGCAGGCCGTCACCAACGAAGTTAAAGCTGGTCACAGCTAATGTGATCAGCACGCCAGGGAAGATGGCTACCCATGGCGCAGTATTGAAATAACTCTGGGCATTATTCAGCATGTTCCCCCAGCTCGCGGTCGGCGGCTGAATACCATAGCCGAGGAAGCTGATATATGACTCGAGCAGAATCGCATTGGCAATATTCAATGTCGCCGCGACGACGATCGGCGCGACGGCATTCGGCAACAACTGGCGAGCGATGATGTGAGAGTTCGAAGCACCGATAGATCGCGCCGCCAGCACGAATTCCTGCTCGCGTAACGACAGTATCTGACCGCGGACAATGCGCGCCACCTCCATCCACGCCGTGGCGCCAATAATGATGGTGATCGTGAACAGGTTTGGCTTGATGAACGCTGCAAGAGCCAGCAGCAAAAAGATGGTTGGGAAGCTCAGCACTGCGTCGACGAAACGCATAATCAGCACGTCAATCCATCCGCCGTAGTAGCCGGCGAGCGCGCCCGCGATCGCCCCGATCGTGACACTGAGCGTCATTGCTGCGAGCCCGACAATCAGAGAGACCCGTCCACCAACCAGCAATCGCGTCAGCAGATCTCGCCCGAGCTCATCGCCACCGAGAATGTGTTGCCCCGTTAGTGGTGGCGCAAACTTCGCTCTGAAGTCGATAAAAAGCGGGTCAAACGGAGTCAACATAGGCCCGATCGCACTGGCAAGCCCAAGGAAGACAATCATGGCCAGACCAAAGACGGCCAAACGGTGCTCCATCAGGCGTCGCAACACCATCCGGTGGGGGCTCCGGCTGACCATCGCCTCGGCTTGGAACTCCGTCGGCGTGGCAGGCTGTTGAGTGTGACTCACCATGCAGGGTCCCTAGTTCAAGCGAATACGCGGGTCCACGACCGCGTACAGCAGGTCAGCCAGTAGATTGCCGAGGATCACGAGAAAAGCCGTCACCATCATGATCCCCAGCAATACGGGGTAGTCACGGTAACCAAGCGAGTCGACGAACAGGCGGCCCATTCCAGGCCAGGTGAAGACAGTCTCAGTGACGAGCGCCCCGCCAAATAGCGTCGGCAACTGCAGGCCGCCGAGAGTAATCAGCGGCAGGATGGCATTGCGAAACCCGTGACGACGCAGGACGACCCACTCGCGCAGTCCCTTTGCCCGCGCAGTGCGCATGTAATCCTGACCGACGACATCAAGCAGCGCTGAGCGTGAGTATCGGCTCCAGATAGCGACGGTAACGAGTGACAAGACAAGAGTCGGCGCAATCAGGTGATGGAGACGATCGGTGAGTGACCCAGAGCCGCCGATGGTTGTCATACTACCCGAGGGCAGCCAGCCAAGTTGCACCGAAAAGAGGAAGATCATCATGAGCCCGAACCAGAAGGTGGGAATCGAGAGCGCAATCATCGCGCCGATCGTCGCCAAGTAGTCGAAGAATGAGTAACGCTTCAGCGCGCCAAGCAACCCGATGAGCGAGCCAAGGATAATCGCCAACACCGTAGAGGTCACCATCAGTTGCAGTGTTGCTGGAATGCGGTCACGGATGATTGTCAGCACGGGCTGCGAGTCGCGAAAAGACCGCCCCCAGTCCCCTCGCGCGAGACTCGATGCCCAACGCCAGTACTGGACGGGAAGCGGATCATCGAGGCCCATCTGATGAGCCAGGCGTACCCGATCCGCCTGCGTCATGTTGGGGTTAAGCGCATAGGCCGCCAGCGGCCCACCCGGCGCAAGGTTCAGGATCATGAATCCGATGAACGAGACGATGACGAGCAGAATGACGCTCTGGATCAGCCGTCGCAGGAGAAACTGAGTCATGCCGCTCTCCAAGCCAGACCGAGCAGGTTTTTCGACTGCTCGGTCATTGCATGGTCGACCCTACGCTTGCCAGCGCCAGGTAGGAATGTTCCAGCAGTTGGAGCGGACATTAGGATTCGCGACGTAACCGATGAGTTCCTTCTTGGTGCCTTCAATGCTGGCGTACTGGAAGATCGGCAGGAAGTACAAGTTCTCACGCAGCCGCGATTGGATCTGCTGGTACAGTGTCGTACGTTTGGAGACATCAACTGTTGCTGTCGCTTCATCCAGCAACGTGTCGAGGTCCGGGTCAATCAACTGCATCGTATTACTGCCGCTTCCACCCTTGGCTGGAATAGCCCTGCTGTGGAAGTAAGCAGAAGCATCCGGATCGGGACCGATTCCGTAGAGAATACCAATCATGACGGAGTCATACTGTGATTGATTGAAGTAGTCCCCCCAGATGACGGCTGCGGGCATGTTGTTGATTTCCATCGAGACCCCAATGTCTTTCCAGTTTTGCTGGAGGTATGCCTGCGCTTGTTCACGCACCTTGTTTCCAGCTGTAGTGGAGTTCTGGAAAGCAAGCTTGACACCATTCTTTTCGCGGATGCCATCTGACCCAGTCTTCCATCCAGCGGTCTCGAGTACTTCCTTCGCTTTATCGGGGTTGTACTCATGAATGGGGAGGTCAGGGTTATAAGCCCAAGACTCTTTCGGCAAGTAGCTCTCAGCCTGTCCCGGCAGACCGTAGTAGATGTTCTTAATGATCGTGTCTTTGTCCATGGCATAGTACAGTGCCTCGCGGACAGCCTTATCCTGAAACTGCTCCTTGGCGAGATTGAACCAGATGTTCTCGATGAAGGGTGCTGGGCCGACGTAGATGGTACGGTCAGCGAGCTTGCTAGCCTCTGCATAATGATCGGCAGTGATGCCCTGAATGGTGGTGTGGTCGATCTCACCCGTCTTGAATTGCGTGAACATCACAGTGAGATCGGGAATATACTTGAAGACAAGCTTCTCCAAGTATGGCCCGTCGCCGTGATATTTCGGGTTAGCTGTAAGCGTAATGTGATCACCGGCAACACGCTCGCTCCAAACGAAGGCCCCGGTGCCAACCGGCGCATTGTTGAAGTCGGCGGTATTCGGGTCAGCTGCTTTGCCCAGGATGTGCTTGGGTACGATGAATGTCGAGGCCAGGATGGCGATATAGGGAGCGTAGGCCTCCTTCATCGTCCAGGTAACTTCGGTCGGGCTAGTGACGTCAAAGGTCTTGATCAGATCGTGCCCGAGACGACTGCCGGCCTTGAAGTCATCCCGCATGATGAGTTCCCAAGTGAACTTCACATCGTCAGCAGAGAACGGTTGGCCATCGTGCCAAATCACACCGTCATGAAGCTTGACCTTCCAAATCAGGCCGTCAGCCGAGATGCCGCCATTTTCGACCGACGGCACCTCGGTAGCGAGCATCGGGAAATACTGACCCTTTTCGTCAACACCCCAAAGCGGATCAAACAGGTTGAAATAGACGCCGTCATCGACCTCAATGTGCGCCATCAGTGGATTAAAGACCGTCGGCTCCTGTGACAAACCGACGATGACCTGTCCCTTCGGCGTCGCTGTGCCAGGCGCAACAGGTGGCTCGGTAGCCTTGCCGGCCGTCGGTGTCTGCCCTGTAGCAGGTGTTTGCCCGGCAGGAACAGTGGCTCCCGGTGTTTGCGCGGTGGCCCCGCTTGTCGCCGTCGGCCCCGAACTCAGGCTGCCGCCACCACCGCCGCAGGCCGCCAGCAGCGTGCCGGTGAGGCCTGTAGCTCCGGCGGCAAGGGCCAACGACAGGAGCCGTCGGCGGGTGAACTTGCCGGCCCGACCGACGCCGGCCACATGCTCAATCAGATACTGCCGCGTAGAATCGTCCACCGCTGTCCCCTTCCTCCGGAAACCGAACCCACCTAGCTACTCAAGTAGTGCAAAAACGTGGACACAGGCACTGCAGCAAGCCACGCCATCACGATCATTGGTCGGTTCAAGAGCGCCACAGTATCGCCAGATGGACGAACCTGGCAGCCATCTTGGCCTGACAGCCGTGTGTGCCGAACTCAAACGATTCCACTGCGTTGTGGTCTGTAAGGTGAACCTATCACGCCGTATCAACTACGTCAAGCGAGATACTCTGCGCCTCTGCACGACCCTGCACTCTGCTTCTCGCTGTGTCGCTCCAATGTCTGCCGGCCTGACTCGCGTGACGGTGCTGAGTTCGTGCTGCGTAACACCCGAGGTACTAGCCCTGCCTCCGATCCCAGCGGTAAGTGGCTAGTAGCGCGAGACACCTTGTAGGAAGTCCGTATCCTTGCCGCACCATTGCGCATCAAGCAATTCAGTGCCATTCTGACATCGCTAACTGTGCATTTGTTCCGCACACGCAGCCCGTTCTTCAGTTCGATGATGACCAGAGACTGGCTCTCATCGTCAATAGCGATCAGTTGCTGACACGCTCTCGGGGGCGCTAACCTAGCCCCGGGGTCAACATGTGAAGGTGGTGTTCCAGTGCTAATAGGGGCCTCATACTTCAGTGATGCGTCGATAGTCATCATTGGCGCCGGGGCGGTCGGGTCGGCGACGGCGTACCGGCTGGCGCAGGCCGGCGCGGCGGTGACCGTCGTCGAGCGACGCTTCCCGGGGGCCGGCACGTCCGGTAGCTCCTTTGCCTGGCTGAACTCGTTCGGCAAGACCCCGCGCGATTACCACCGGCTCAACCTGCGCTCGATCGGCGAGCATCAGGACCTCGCCCGCGAGCTGGGCGGCGACTGGGTCCACATCGGCGGCGGCATCACCTGGGCGCACCACGACGACCGCGACCACGCCGAGCCGCTGCGCGAGCGTGTGCGCAGCCTGCGTCAGTGGGGCTACCGGGTCGAGACGCTCAGCCCCGAGCAGGTGATGCGCGAGCTGGAGCCAGATCTGTTCATTGACCCGGACCGCGTCGAGGAGGTCTACGTCGCCCCGCATGAGGGCTGGCTGAATGGCGTCGGCTTGTGCCACGGCGCGCTCAGCGCGGCAGTCCGTCGCTACGGAGCGCAGATCGTCCGCGACGAGATCGTCGGGATTACGGTCCAGTCTGGCACGGTCGAGGGGGTGGTGCTGGCCAGCGGGGAGCGCCTGCCGGCCGACGCGGTGATCAACGCGGCCGGCCCCGACGCAAAACGCGTGGCCGCGTTAGCCGGAATCGATCTGCCCGTAGAGCGCCAGTCGGGGCTATTGATTGTCACCGAACCGGCGCCGGTGTCGCTACGCAGCGTCATCAACGCCCCCGAGACCTCCATGCGCGCCGACGGTGGCTGGCGGTTACTACTATCTCGCTATGACTACGATGTATTAGTTGAATCGGAAGTGCCACTAGAGAGTGGTCACCCATTCCCGCAGCAGGCAGTTCAGAATGCGACGGCGATCATCCCCGGTATTGCTGGCGTCAGGGTGGAGGGGGTTCGCCTCGGAATCTTGGCGATGCCAAAGGACGGCCACCCAATTATCGGTTTTGATCCAGACATCGCAGGCCTCTACCATCTCGTCATGCATAGTGGCATGACCCTGTCGGCGATCGTTTCAAACCTCGTGCGCGAGGACCTTCTTGGTGCTGAAGTCCCCGAATTGACTCCCTACCGACCTGAACGTTTCCGGGACACTTCTCACCGATCGATCAACGTAAAAAGCGAGTGAGATCGAGAACGTTTGTCGCAAGACATAGTTGTACTCCGCCCAATCCTCTAACGCTGGGCGCAGCCGAGACGCCAGGCACAGGCTTGTACCGATCTGGCCGCTGAACCGTATGGCGCCACCGATGCACGCAGATACTCTCTGCGAGATCACTGTCAGATTGATTATCACTCGCCGTAATGTCCAACCGATTACCCTCGTTCGGGGGCGAATGTCAACACCATTGGTTGATCGCGTATGAGTAGTTAGTACGGTGTATTGACAGCAACTTCCTGCATCGCCTAGCATCGTGACAGTCTCCCAGATGAGAAGTCGCCTTGGGTCGATACCGTTCAATTCTTACGGTGGCGTCACTTTGTGTGTCGTGTCGTTATGTAATCGCCGAACAGCTTGAAACCGCCGCTGCGTAACGAATCGATCTTCGAGAGGCAGGAGAGGTCCAATATGGAAACCGCGGACGTCATCATCATCGGGGCCGGCGTCGTGGGCGCCAGCACCGCCTTCAGCCTCGCGCGACGAGGTGTGACCAACGTGCTCGTCCTCGAGCGCCGGCAGGTCGCCAGCGGCGCGACGGGCAAGTCGAGCGGACTGGTGCGGATGCACTACACGAACCCGATTGAAACGCAACTCGCCTTTCGGGCGTTTCAGTGGTTCAAGCACTGGGACGAGATCGTCGGCGGCGATTGCGGGTTCGTTCAGACTGGCGTCCTCCGGCTGGCAACGCCCGAGGTGATGTCCAAGCTGCGCGCCAACGTGCGGATGCAGCAGGACATCGGTGTCAACACGCAGGTCATCTCCCGAGCCGACATCGACGAGATCCAGCCGGGTCTCTGGCTGGACGATATCGAGGCCGCGGCCTACGAGCCAGAGTCCGGCTACGCGGATCCGTCATCAACCGCATCCTCGCTGATGAGCGCTGCCCGGGACCGCGGCGTCAGGCTCCGCACCAACACTGCGGTGACAGGGATTCTGACTGAGAACGGCCGCGTGACGGGCGTCGATACCAGTCAGGGTCAGTTCGCAGCGCCAATCGTGCTCATCGCCGCGAATGCGTGGTCTCGTCCGCTCCTGCAGTCGGTCGGTCAGGATCTCCCGATCTATGGCGAACGGCACGAGGTGGCAGTGGCCGAGCGGCCGCCAGCGCTCGCCAATGGTCACATGACGATCCTCGACGGGGCGATGGATCTGTATTTTCGCCCCGAGGGGTCGAATCTCACCCTGATCGGCACCGGCACCGGCACGCCTGATGACCCCGACACGTATAGCGAGACGACGTCCCCGGCGCACATCGAGCGCGTGGGTGAGCGGATCTCAAAGCGATTCCCGGCCATGCACGACGCGGGAGTCCGGCGGAGTCTCGCCGGGATCTATGACATGACGCCCGACGACCTGCCGGTGCTGGACCGCGTGCCGGAGACCGATGGGCTCTTCTGCGCGGTCGGCTTCTGTGGCCACGGCTTCAAGATCTCGCCGGCCGTCGGCGCAGTGATGGCCGAGCTAATGACGACGGGCGGATCGCTCGCGCTGGACCTGAGCCTGGTGCGCTACACCCGTTTCGCGGAAGGGAAGCACTCGATCAGCCCGACCGACTATCTCGACCCGATGACGCCACAAGCCCGACAAGGCTGACGCCGCTTCTCCCGCGCGTCGCCCGTTGTCATTCATGGCAAGAACCTCTACTCTGCACGCGTCTTGAGCGCGGCAGTCGACGGGGAGGTCAGTAATGGTCGAGGTTAGCCGCCACGAGGAGGCGTTCCTCGCGCCCGGCTCGCAGGCCGGTGAGCTCTACGAGCGGGCACGCAAGGTCATGCCCGGCGGGAACAGCCGGACAACGGTCTATCAATCGCCATACCCGCCTTATGCCGCCGAGGGGCGCGGCGCGGTACTCATCGATGTCGATGGCCAGGCGCGGTACGACTTCCTGAACAACTACACGTCGCTGATCCACGGCCACGCCGACCCGGACATCACCGCGGCGGTGGTCGCCCAGCTGCCGCGTGGCGTCGCCTTCGCGATGCCGACCGAGCAGGAGGTGCGGTTGGCCGAGCTGCTGACGAGCCGCGTGCCGTCGGTCGACCAGATCCGCTTCACCAACTCCGGCTCCGAGGCGGTGATGATCGCGATCAAGGGGGCGAGGGCGCACACTGGCCGGGGCAAGATTATGAAGTTCGAGGGCTGTTACCACGGCTCCTACGACTTCGCCGAGGTGTCGATGACTCCGCCGGCCGACACCTGGAACCTCGCGGAACCGCCGTCGCTGCCCTACTCGGCCGGCACACCGCAGGGGGTGCTCGACAACGTAGTCATCTCGCGAATGAACGACCTGGCGCTAACCGAACGGTTGATTGACCGGCATTGGCACGACCTGGCCGCTGTGCTGATCGACCCGATGCCGATGCGGGCCGGCCTCGTCCCCGCCGACCTGTCGTTCCTGATGGCGCTGCGCGAGATGACCCGCGCACGGGGGATCGTGCTGATCTTCGACGAGGTCATCGCGCTGCGCTCAGCCTGGGGCGGCGCGCAGTCGATACTCGGCATCACGCCAGACATGACAACGATGGGCAAGATCATCGGCGGGGGATTCCCGGTTGGCGCGGTCGGTGGCTCGGCCGAGGTGATGAGCGCCTTCGACCCCCGCCACGGCCCAACGAAAGCGCCACATGGCGGCACGTTCAACGCAAACCCGATCACGATGGCCGCCGGATTGGCGGCGATGGAGAAGATGACGCCGGCCGAGTACGACAGGTTGGCCACTCTCGGCGCGCATCTCCGTGAGGCATTGGCCGAGGCGCTGGATGGCGCGCGCATCCCGGGCCAGGTAACCGGGGCCGGCTCGCTCTTCCAGATTCATCTCCACGACCGGCCGATCCGCGACTATCGCGGCAGCGTGCCGGCCGGCGAGGAACGCACCCGCGTCGCAACGCTACACCGCGGGCTGATGGCGCATGGCATTATCACCGCGCCGTCGCTGATGGGCTGCCTCTCGACACCGATGGGCACGATGGAGATCGACGCCTTCGTCAATGCCTTCACCGAGGCGGCGCTCGATGTACAGGGTGGGGGATGACGGATGACTGACGAACGGTCGCACCGCTCGATCCTGCGAAGCGAGGCGGCGCTGGACCTGACCAGCGACCTCTGGATGCATAGCCACTTCCGGGCTATGGCCGAGGTCTATCACTCGCTGCTGAATCAGGCAGAGCTATTGCCGGGAGATCGGGTTCTCGATCTTGGCTGTGGCAGCGGCACGCACTTCGGCTGGATCGCCGCGATCGTCGGGCCAGAGGGTCGGATTGTCGGCGTCGATGCGGACGCCGAGAACCTGGAGATCGCCCGCAGCCGGATCGCCGGCCAGCCGTGGGCGGGGCAGATCGAGCTGCACACGGGGCCGATGTCGTCGCTGCCGTTCGAAGACACCGCGTTCGACGCCGTCTGGTGCGCCGGATCGCTCCAGTATGTCGCAGACCCGGTCTCCGCCATCCGCGAGATGGTCCGCGTCGTTCGCCCGGGGGGCAAGGTTGCCGTCCAGGACGTCGAAATGCACCCGATGATGCTCGGCCCGATGCCGGACGAGCTGCTGATCGCGCTGAAGGATTGCCTGCCGCGCGGCGACACCGGGACTGACGAGGGGTTTGTCGACTGGTTCACCGGCCACAAGCTGCGTGGCTATCTGCTGGAGGCCGGCCTGCGCGAGGTGCGCGGATACCTGCGGATGCGGGATTATGTCCATCCACTGACCGACGACGAGCGACGCTTCCTGGATGTCGCGATCCCATACCTGTGTTCCACATCGCCAGGCATCCAGACACTCCGGCCCGAACAGCAGGCCGCGCTTGCCGCGCTCGTCGAGCCAGCCGGGGACGCGTCGATCCTCAACCGTCCCGACTTTCAATTCGTCGAAGGTCGCGCGTTGGCAGTCGGCGTGCGGTAATCGTGACGCAGGACGCAAGGACATGGGTTCGTTTGGGCGAACACGAGGTTCGCCCACGTTGACAGGAGCTGGGTCAGAGTGAGTGGGAAAGTTGTCGGAGTGAGCCGGAGCGCGACGCATACGCTGAGCAAGCCGAGCGAGCCGGAGATCACGTTGGTGGAAGGGCTGGGGGTCGAGGGAGACGCCCACGCGGGAGTCATGGTCAAGCATCGCGCGCGAGTGGCGCGCAATCCAGACCAGCCGAATCTGCGTCAGGTTCACCTGATCCACGCCGAGCTGTTCGACGAGCTGCGGGCCGGAGGCTTCACAGCCATCCCGGGCCGTCTCGGCGAGAACGTGACGACAAGCGGCATCGATCTGCTGGGGCTGCCGACCGGCACACGGCTGCGGCTTGGCGCCGAAGCGGTTGTCGAGGTCACCGGGCTTCGGAATCCCTGCGCGCTCCTCGACGAGATCGAGCAGGGGTTAATGAAGGCGACACTCGACCGCGACGCCGAGGGCAACCTCGTCCGCAAGGCAGGCGTGATGGCCATCGTCATCACCGGCGGTATCGTCCGTGAGGAGGACACCGTCGAGGTCATGCTGCCGGCCGAGCCACACACCCCGCTCGTGCCTGTCTGATCGGCGCGGTGGCTCGCGTCACGCCACCGGGGGAGGAATTCCACGATGCTTCCAGCCCATGATCGCATTCTCCGCCAACTGCTGGAACAACGGGTTCCGTATCGGCTGATCCACCGCGATCTGGCGCCACAGACCCGCCAGCTCTGGCTGACCACCGTCGCTTTTCACACCGGGCGCGGGCAGTGGACGCTGGCGGTGATTCGCCTGGGAGACACGATCGACCTGGACCGACTGGCGCGCGTCGTCGGTGTCCGGCCGGCCGATCTCTCGCCCGCATCGGCCGACGATGCGCGCTGGGCGCTCGGCTGCGACCCGGAGGGCCTCGCGCCGATCGCGCCGGTCGTCCGCGCCCGCGTCATCTTCGACGAGGCCGTCACGCAGATCGACATCGCCTGGTGCGGATCCGGGCGCGATGACCGAATGTTGGAGATTCGCGTTCGCGACCTGCTCGATCTGACTGGCGGGCGCGTGGTCCAGTTAGTCAAGGCGTAAGGATCCTACCCCGCGACCGTCACTTTCCCGACCATCCCCTCGGTGGCGTGGTCAATGCAGGCATAGGTGTAGACGCCGGGAACAGTCAGGCGGACACTGAAGCGTTGGCCGGGCAGGAGCGGGCCGGAATCCCAGATGGCGGCGAGCTCGGGGAGTGCTGCAATATCGGGCAGCCGGGCCGGATCGCAGGTCGTCGTGTGCGGCTCGTTGCCGGCCGAGACAAAGGTAACGGTGTCGCCGGCCGCGATCGTGAGCTCGGCCGGGTCGAACGCTGGCGCATCGGTCATGCTGACCACATGCGTTCGTGGGCCCGTCGTCGTCGGCGAGGCGGATGGCGTCGTATCACCCTTGCCGCCACAGGCTGCAGCGAGCGGCATGGCTATCGCGCCGGCCAGAATTCTAAGGAATCGACGCCGATCCAGCGCAACACTGACCCGCGCGGCATCACTCCACATCCAACTACTCCTCGTCATCCGTCGTCCGACTGATCCTGGCAAGCATTGTGCTATGGAATATGTGGCCGGCCACGCGCATGCGACGTGTTTCGCATTGCGATTGCCGCTATGGTTGGCTATTCTAGACGGTAGCCGTGTGGCGCCTGTGGTTCTGGCGCCGCTGCCACCCGACGGCACGGCCAAACGGTTCATCGCGATAGTCACAGGGAGGGTTCAACGTATGGCATTTGATCTTCCGAAACTGCCGTATGCAGAAGATGCGCTCGAGCCGAATATCGACCAGCAGACGATGAGTATCCACCACGATAAGCATCATGCTGCTTATGTCAACAACCTCAACGCCGCGGTCGACGGCACCGAGTTCGCCGACATGGCGATCGAGGATCTGCTCCGGAATATTGACAAAGTCCCCGAAGCCAAGCGCACAGCAGTCCGTAACAATGGCGGCGGGCACGCTAATCACACCATGTTCTGGGAGATTATGGGCCCGAATGGCGGCGGCGAGCCAACCGGCGCACTGGCCGACGCGATCAAGAGCACGTTCGGCAGTCTTGACGAGCTCAAGGCGAAGATGAACGCGGCCGGCGCTGGCCGGTTCGGCTCCGGCTGGGCCTGGCTGATCGCGAATGGCAGCGGTGGCCTGGAGGTCATCAGCACCGCCAATCAGGACAGCCCGTTCATGGACGGGAACTATCCGATCATGGGCGTCGATGTCTGGGAGCACGCCTACTACCTCAAATACCAGAACCGCCGGCCAGACTATCTGGCCGCCTGGTGGAATACCATCAACTGGGACGCCGTCAACGAGCGTTACGTCAAGTCCAAGGGGTAACCTCGGATACCCTCGCACCCCACCAACAGGCCCACGAGCCGGGAGGGCAATCGCCCTCCCGGTTCGTATCTCGCTCATTCATCATCCAGCGTTGCGATCGTCATCTCGATCTCAGCTGTCAGCGCCTCCGGGCGGTGAACCGGGATGTTGTGGGCCGTCTCCGAGAACCAGACCACCCGACGGTCGGGTGAGCGTCGCAGTCCCATCAGCGCCGCGTCGGCCCCCTGCTGCTTGAGCGCGAGGAATGCGCGCGCCCGCTCATCGGCGGTCGAGTTATCGGCCAGCACGATCGTCACCGGGCAGGCAACCGCCTCGAAGTAGTCGGCCGGCCGGTACTCCCGGACCGAGCGAAGAATCTTGCGCTGGCTTTCGCGCGTGAGTCGAGGCGAGATTGCGCCATCCTCACGCACACACACGGTGCTGAGGGCGATCTCATCCAGCTCGGGCCGCCACGGCAGATCGCGCCGCGATCGTGTCCGCGCCAGGAACTCATCTCGCGAGAGCCCACTCACATCCGGGGACTGCAGGTCGTGCTCGATGTCCGCCCAGCTCGCGTCGGACAACGACCGCATATCAACGACTCCGCCATCGACCAGGACGACAGCGCTGACGCCATAGGGAAAGAGCGATGCGTAGGCCAGCGCGACGTCGGCCCCCCACGAATGGCCGACGACGACCGGTAGCCGTAGACCAAGCGCCTCCGCCAGCGCGCGATCGTCGCGGACGATCTGCTCGATGTCGTAGCCGTCATCCCGCTTGTCGCTCTCGCCATGGCCCCGTTGATCGAGAGCGACAACGCGCCGCTCTCGCCCGAGGATCGGCCCGACCAGATCCCAGACACGCTTCGATGACCCCAGCCCGTGGATCAACAGGACCGGTGGCCGCGCGTCGCCGCCAACCCATTCCTGCCAGGCCAGCCGGAGCCCGTTGATCTCGGTCAAACCATCTCGCGCGAGAACCTCGTTCATGCGTCGGCCACCCCCAACTCCCACATCCAGCCGCTTCCGCTGTCCAGGGCGGCTGCGCCAGAATACGCCGGGCACAGTCATTCGAACAACCGCAGGAACAACAACGCCCCCGGGCCAGCGGGGGCGTTGTCAGCTTCGGTGTGGACAGATATTACGGTGTCGGCGTCGCGCCAAGTGGCTTGGCTGTCGGGAGGGCGGGCATGAGTACCTTCACCGTCTCGATGATCGCAACGATGTCCTGCTCGGTCAGCTTCGCGATCCGCTCGTCGACCAGCGCAGTAATCTGTTCGTTCGTGAGCGTTCTGAAGCGCTCTTCCACCAGACGCTTGTAATCACCCTGGGTCAATGCGGTGATCTGCTCTGGCGTCATGCCGTCGACCGCGATCCGTCGCTTGACCGCCTCGGTCGTCAGCGTCGCCAGGTCGTTCCGCGAGAGTGCGGTGAATGCAGGCTCGCGTTCGACCAGATAGGTAGCAAGCTCGTCAACGGTCTTGAACGTCGGCACGACCGGCGTCGGGCTCGGCTGTGGAGTAGCCGTCGGCTCGGTCGGCGGTGCGGGTTCCGGCGACGGCGTCGGCGTCACGGCCGGCGGTGTTGGCTCGGCCGGCGGGGTCGGTTCCGGCGTTGGCGTTGGCGTTGCGGTCGGCTCCGCCGGCGCCGGAACCGGGCTGGGCTCGACGGCGACTGCCGGCGGCTCCGGAGTTGGCGTCGGCTCGGTCGGCGGGACAGGCGGCACCGCGGGAACCGGATCGCTGCCTAGGTGGTAGACCTCAACGGAGTTATTGCGATCCAGGCCGAGCGCCGTGAATGTCTCCCAGTTCATCTCAATGACCCAGTGGGCCAGCCAGCTTCCCAGGTGTGGATCCGCGACCATGTCACCGACGGTGCAGTCGATCGTCACACCATTGGCAACGAGTCGCAGCTTGTAGCCGGGGATGTAGCCCGGCCGCACGCAGTAGTAACCGTTCGGATCGTCCTTCCAGCCAGGGGCGACCAGATTCCAGCTCTCGTAGAGCCGCAATGTCCGCTCCCACCATGCGCGGTCGTAGCTGGGCGAGTAGTAGGCCGAGTGGCCAGCGCCAAGAAGCTGGCCGACCTCCGAGCCAGGGGCTGGAGTGATCGGCGCCGACGGGTACTTTGCCAGCAGCTCATCGCGCGTCTTGACGACCTGCTCGACGAACGCCTTCTGGGCCGGATCGTTGTCATCCGGTTTCCCGCCCGAGTAGTAGTCGGCAACGATGTCAGCGAAGTTGAGCGACTGGGAGTTCCAGCGCGCCACGTCTCGGGCGGCATAGGCCGCGTTCAGCCCCGGATCTGCCATGACCGTCCGGACGGTGACCTCCTCGTCGGAGACCTGGAGTCGGGTCATCGATCCGTCGGCGGAGGCAACCTCCGCGTTGATCGAAGTGCTCGTCGTTGGCGTCTGGCCGGCTGTGGGCGTCGCGCTCGCAACGGATGTCGGCGACGCGGACACAATCATCGGCTTCGTCTTCGTGCCCGTCTGTGTCGTCGGCTTCGTGCCGGAGGCCTTCGCGACAGCCTCGGCCTTTGCCTTCTCCTCGGCGAGCTTCTCGGCCTGCGTCTTCTCGGGAACGCCCAGCTCGATCGCTGCCTCCGGCCGAAGGCCGAGGATGCCCTTGCCGCCATTCTTCAACGTCGCGGCAGGGTTGCCGTTCGAGGCCACCAGCTCGATCGCGGCCAGCAGATGTGGGTCGATCAGGTTGGCTGTCGCGGCGGCGACGATCTCCTCGCCAAACGGGACGCTGCCGGCCAGCGGCGCCAGTGATGGATTGGTCGGCTGCGAAAGGTTGCGCCAGAGCCGGTAATGTCGACCGACGTCGGTCGATTCGACTCGCGCGCCCTCAGGATTGGCCGGCCGGTAGACAAGAATACGGCGCTCGAATGCCTGGATCAGCACGCGCTCTGGCTGGCCGCCGAAGGTCGTATCGACCCAGTACGGCTCAGTCAGCGGATGACCGAGGAGGTAGAAATCGGGATACGGCTGAGCCGCCACCCAGTCGGCAAACGGCTCGGCGACGTTGTGCGCAGTGACCGCGTCGAACGTGCTGATTCTGACTCCAGCGTCGGTGACGACGCCCAGTGTCACGCCCCCCTGCGCGCTCACCAACGATGTCACCAACACACCCGGCGTCGCGACGCGAGGCGTGACAGCATCGTGCTCGACAAGGCCGAGCCCTGTGCGCGCACTCGGAGCAGCCTCGAGAGAGGCCAGCGGCGCCAGCGTCGCATAGGTCAGCGCCTGCGGCTGGGCTGCGTCGCCGACGACCGGGATCGTTGCCTTGCCGCGCTGCACGTCGACGTTGTCGCCGAACGGAATCTCCCCGGTCAGCATCTCGCGGACGAGCGATGCTGGCACGACATACCATGGATTGGATTGATCTTTCGAGGGATCGGGGATATCGAGCCGGCCCTTGTCGTAATACACCATCGAGCGGAGACCGGTCGGGCTATCGTGCTGATACTCCACCGCGATCGCCAATGGCTTCTCGCCCCACAGCCACGCCCGCGCAGTCGCGGCGGCATCGCCGTCGCCGGCCTGCCAGACCGACTGGATCGCCGGCGCGACCTCCAGCGGCGTCGCAACCACCTGTGCCGGCGGGAGCGATTCTTCCGCGCGAGCAACTAAGGGGGCTTGCAGCGGCGCGACCAGGGTGAGGACGAGCGCAAACGACAGAAGCGCCGTTCGCAGCCTCGTCGGCAGATGGAGCGTCACAATGATCCTTCCCGCCACAGAATCCGGCGCGGCCGCGCCATCTCCCGCGGTTGAGCGTCAATATTGACAGCATACCGGCATCAGCGACCGTCGTCACCCCCTCCGGACATGACGAAATCGCATTCCCCGATGCCGGGCAACCTGTCGATTGTACCGACAGCCGTCCACCCAGCCAAATCAACGGGGCAGACAACCGCTCCCAGCGGGCATACTTCCGACCGGGAGCGATGCTTCTATGAGTATGAACGAATGAAAGCTGAATAGGATACGCGATGCCACGGTTCATCACAGTCGCACGCGCGGCGGACATCCCGGCAGGAACACCGAAGCAGGTGTTTGTCGACGATCAACCGATCGCCGTCTGCAACGTGGGCGGCGAATTCTTCGCCATCAGCGACATCTGCACCCACGACGCCTACTATCTCTCCGGCGGACTGCTGGAGGGGGACGAGATCGAGTGTCCGATGCATCGCGCGGTCTTCAATGTGCGGACCGGCGAGGTCGAAATCCCGCCGGCCGAGAAGCCACTGCGCACGTACTCCTGCCGCGTCATCGACGGTGAGGTGCAGGTCGAGGTTTAGCCGGCCAATTCTTTGGGCGGAACCTCGTCTTTCGCCCTCCGACCGAACCGGCCAAGCCAGACCGGCAGCAAGACACCCATCGCCATCCAGGCAAACGCCTCGATCGTGAGGCTCAGGCGCGTCTCGTCGGGGCCTGGATCACCGTACTTGCCGAGCACAAGCATCGCGACCCACTGAACGACGACAGCGCCGAGCCAGACCAGCCAGACACGACGTGGCTGCAGAAAGTACCCGACCGCGAGCGCCACGATCGGCAGCGGAAGCATCGGCATGGCGGTGGACGCATCCGAGTTCCAGACCACCCAGAAGATCGGCACTGCCAGAGCCAGCAGCGGCAGCCAGTGCTCGCGGGCGGCTGTCTTCATCCATGCTGTGAGATTCATGCTGCCCTCCTCGTCTATTGCGTAACGAGACTACGCCCGTCTGCGTATCAGGCGCATGAAACCCGATCCTCCAGCATCTCAACTTCGTGACATTCGCCGCCGGAAACCCGCCGGCACTGGCGTCAGATGATGGCAAGCCACTCACGGACGACCTCGGCAATGCCGGGGGCGTCAAGGCGGTAGTGGGCGTAGAGGGCGGCCGGCGGGCCGATCACTGCGAACTCGTCGTAGATACCGTGACGCTTGAACGGGATAGCGATGCCCTCCTCAGCCAGTACCTCAGCCACCGCCGAGCCGATACCGCCGGTGATGTTGTGCTCCTCGACGGTGATGATCCGGCCCGTCTCGCGCGCCGCCCGGGCGATCGCATCGCGGTCCAGCGGCCGCACCGTGTGCAGGTCGATCAGCCGGCAGTCGAGTCCTTCGCCGGCCAGCGTCTCGACTGCGGCAACCGCCGCCGCCATCGTCAACCCGTTGGTGATCACGGTCAGGTCGGAACCGTCGCGGTAGGTGATCGCCTTGCCGAAAGCGAAGTCCGGCAGGCCATCGTGATAGACGACCGGCTCGCGGCCGCGGCCCAGCCGGAAGTAGATCGGCCCCGGCCAGTCGAGCGACGCTTCGATGCCGGCCCGGATCGACGGCGCGTCAGCCGGGCAGAAGACGGTCAGATTCGCCATCGTCCTGGTGATCGACAGATCCTCCAGCGCGTGGTGGTTGGTCCCGTAGTAGCCCATCGTGATCCCGGCATGGTGGGCCAGGATGCGCACCGGCAGGTTGTTGTAGGCAAGGTCGGTGCGGATGTGCTCCGCGCAGAGCAGCGCAACGAACGCGGCGAAGGTGCCAACGAACGGCATCTTGCCCGCGGCGGCCATGCCGGCCGCAAGCGAGACCATGTTCTGCTCGGCGATGCCGACATTGACGAAACGCTCCGGCCACTCCTCGGCGAAGTCGCTGAGCCGATTCGAGTATTTCAGGTCGGCGGTCAAACCAACGATCTCAGGGTGCTGGCCCGCCAGACCCGCCAGTACCCGACCGGAGACGGCCTCCGTCGTCTGGCTCGCCGAGGTCGTCAGGCTCCAGGACCGCTTGTCGTGTAGTTCGGTTGGTGGCGCAGCGGTGGGTGGCGTGACGATCGAGACGGGCGCTGTGACACTGGAGCGCTCGGTGGCCGGCTTGGCGCGCGCAATGGTCGAGCGCTCGGCGCGGTGCTCGCGCGCCCACTCGGAGTAACTCCCGTAGGCCGGGGCCGGTTCATCGCCGACCAGCTCAGCCATCGCCCGGTCGTAGTCCTCCCCCAGCAACAGCCCGAGGTGCCACTCGCGCGAGAGATCCATGAACGACAGGCCGTAACCCTTGCGCGTGTGGGCAATGATGCAGAGCGGTCGCGGGTCGGTCCGCTGATCGAGCGCGTCGAACGTGTCGACCAACGCGCCGAGGTCGTGGCCGTCAATCTCCCAGACCTCCCAGTTGAAGGCGCGGAACTTGTCGGCCAGCGGCTCGATCGGCATGACCTCCTCGGTGAAGCCGTCCAGCGACATCTGGTTGCGGTCGACGATGGCGACGAGGTTGGAGAGCTGGAAGTTGCCGGCCGCCATCATCGCCTCGTAGTTCTGGCCCTCGTTCATCTCGCCATCACCCAGCAGGCAGAAGACGCGGTAGTCCAGCCCATCCATCCGGCCGGCCAGCGCCATGCCGGCCGAGACGGAGAGGTTGTGGCCCAGCGAGCCGGACGAGAAGTCCGCGCCGGGGATCAGCTTCATGTCCGGGTGATCGCCGAAAGCGCTGCCGACGCGGGTGTAGGTGTCGAGCAACGACGGCTCGAAGTAGCCGAGATCGGCCAGCAGCGGATATTGCCCGACCGCGACGTGGCCCTTGCCCAGCACGAGGCGGTCGCGATTCTCCCACTGCGGCGCGTCGGGCCGGATGCGGAGCGTGTGGTAATAGAGCGCCGCGAAGATCTCGGCGCAGGAGAAGACGCTGGTATAGTGCCCGCTCTTCGCGATCGCGATCAGCCGCAGCGTCTCGGTCCGCACGAACTTCGCCCGGTCGGCCAGAACGGCGAGAAGTTGCTCGCGATCTGATCTCTCGATCGTCGACTCTGGCATGTCCGCCTCCTCCGCTCTCTCGCTGCGATGCCATGTTCCTTTATTATGATGCTCCGACGGTCGGGACGAACGAAACGAGCGAGGTACACCATGGCAGGCACGCACTCCATCCCCAGCGATATCGACATCCTGATCTGTGGCGGCGGGACGGCTGGGGCGGCGCTGGCCGGGATCATCGCGCGAGACACGGACCTGCAGGTCGTGCTGCTGGAGGCCGGGCCGGACTACGGCCCGCTCGCGGCTGGGCGCTGGCCGGCCGACGCCTTGAACGCCATCGAGATCTGCCGTAGCCACCAGTGGGCCTACTATGGCATGGCTCACCCCTCGCACACCCAGCCAACTGGCTACGACCGGGCGAGGATCATCGGCGGCTGCTCGTCCCACAACGGTTGCGTCGCGCTGTCCGGCGCCCGCGCCGACTACGACGCATGGCCGGGGCTCGGCGCGCCCGGGTGGGACTGGGCGTCGGTGACACCCGCATTCGAGCGCGCGAAGCGGCAGCTCCGCGTCCGCTCCGTCGCCGACAACGAGATCACACCCTGGCAACGGGTCTTTGTCGATGGCTGCATCGCCCACGGCATCCCCTGGACCGACGACCTCGACAATCCAGACGAGAATGTCGGTGTCGGCGCGTCGCCAGTCAATATCGTCGATGGTATGCGCTGGAACACCGCGCTCGCCTACCTCGATCCGGTCCGCGAGCGGCCGAACCTGCGCGTCGTTGGTGACTGCCTCGTCGATCGGGTTGTCATGGAGAACGGCCGCGCCGTCGCGGTCGACGCGCTGATCGACGACACGTCAGTCCGGATCGCGGCCCGGCGGATCGTGCTGTCGGCCGGCGCCTACGGATCTCCGGCCGTCCTGCTGCGATCGGGTATCGGCCCGACCGACGAGCTGGAACGGCTCGGGATCGCGGTAACGCATCCACTCGCGGGGGTTGGGCAAGCGCTCGCCGATCACCCTGCCGTCAATCTGCGGCTGGATCGATCGGATTCGCTGCAGACGCGGATGACGGACGCAAGCTCGCGCGGATGGTTGCCCGACGAACAGACGCTGGTCAAGACGCGCAGCAGCCGCTGCGCCGAGGCGTTCGACCTGCATCTCTACGCCGTCTCGGGTCGGTCGCCGGCGACCGGGATCTGGGACTGCATGGTCTGCGTCGCCTGCGTCGAGCCCTGGTCGCATGGCTCGGTCACGCTCGCCTCGACGAACCCCAAGGACGCGCCGGTCATCGACCATGGATTCCTCTCCGACCCTGACGATCACGATCTCGACGTTCTGGCCGACGGTGTCGAGCTGGCCGCCGGGCTGCTGGCGACCGCGCCATTCAGCGGGAGCTTCGGCCCCTCGCTGGAGACACTCTCTCGCGAGGAGATCGTCGAGTTCGTCCGTGCCGCGGTCGGCATCTACTACCACCCCGCTGGTAGCTGCCGGATGGGCAGCGCCGACGATCCACTCGCCGTCGTCGGGCCAGATGGCCGCGTCCACGGGCTGGATAATCTCTGGGTCTGTGACGCGTCGATCTTCCCACGAGTCATGCGGGCCAACACCAACCTTCCGGCCGCGATGCTGGCCGAGCACCTCGCTTCAACCATCGCCCAATAAGCCTCAACAGACGCGTCCATTGATGTCCAGGGGTGATCGAACCGGCCGGTCAATGACACGGGCCGGCCAGATCACTCCTCGGCGGTTTTTCCGAATTGTCACGGAATCTACACGCCCAGGCCGATCTCTGTTACGACTTTGGCGATACCCGACGACTATGGTTGTCCCATACAGATCGACGGGGACGGACTGGCAAGCACACGATCGAAGCCCCGAGGAACGTTACCAATCGAGACAGACGCACAATCGGTGAGGACAACGGAGTCCCCACCAGGCCTGACTAATGGGAGGTGCAAGGATCGCACGGGGGAAAAGCGGGTTCGGGTGAACCAGACGAAAACAGACGCGAGAACGACGATCATGCGCATCAAGGGGGTACTCAAGTGATGACGCGCCAACGAATGTACATCCTGACAGCCTTTTCGGCTCTACTCTTCCTTTTCCTGAACTGGGCATTCGCAGACGGTATGTTCAGGCTCGGACACCTGTTCTCGATGAAGATCGGGTCGGGTGAGACTGCCACCAACTACTTCACCAACATGACGATCTTCACCTATCTGTTCCTGGCCCTGATCATCGTCGCCGGCGTCGTGCAGGCGCAGCGAATCCCGGAGTCGGGTGTCGACATCGCTCCGGTAACCACGAAGACCGAAGGCCAGACCGAGGATCCGAAGAGTTGGCGGCTGCTGCTCGGCAACGTCTACTTCGCGGTTCTCTGGCTGCCACTACGCTTCTTCATCGGCTACGAGTGGTTGACTGCCGGCGAGCACAAGGTCCGATCGAGCGCCTGGATGGACGGCGGCACTGCGCTGAAGGGCTTCTGGAAGGGCGCGACGGCGATCCCCGAAGGCGCGGTCGCCTCACGAGCCGGCACCTACGACTGGTACCACAACCTCCTGACCTATATGCTGAATAACGAGTGGTACACCTGGTTTGCCAAGCTGATCGCAGTTGGCGAGTTCCTGATCGGGCTCGGACTGATCGTCGGCGCAGTGGTAGGCATCGCCGCCTTCTTCGGCACACTGCTCAACTTCAGCTTCATGATGGCCGGCACAGTCAGCAGCAACCCGGTGATGTTCGGCATCACAGTCTTCCTGGTCCTCGGCTGGAAGGTCGCAGGCTACTTCGGTCTCGACCGCTACCTGCTCCCAACCCTCGGCGCTCCGTGGAAGGCCGGATCGCTCATCCAGGGCGAAGGAGTCACGGGGATGCGCCCGGAGGCCGCCAGAGGCCCGAAGGCGCCCGCATAGCGAATCCTTCACACCCAACCCGCGACGCAGCCCGGTCCGAAAGGATCGGGCTGTTTTTGTGTCTGAGGCCGGCGACGGCTACTCCAGCCACGCCCAGGTGAACGCCTCGGCCAGATCCAGCCCGACCAGAGCGCCCTCTCGGCGGGCGCGCGTCTCCATTCGGCCACGAACACCGCCGACGAACGCCCCGCGTTGGCTTTCGTGAAGCATCAACGCTTCGACCTTCCGCTCGAACGTCGGCGCGATATCGACCCACAGGTTCGGCTCATCACCCCCGACGAGCAGCAACATGTGGACATCGAGCGACGACAGCCCTTCGGCCTGGTGCTCGGGGAAGAAGCTGGCGATACGGCAGGACGGGAACACTGCAGCCAGCGTCGCGAAGCCGACCGCGCGATGGTCCGGATGCTGGCGCAGCATGCGGGTGAGCGGGTCGTGGGTGATAACGAGATCGGCCTGGAGGCGGCGAATCTCGCGGACGATCTTCTCGCGCAGCTCAAGTGTGTCAAACACCTCGCCATCACGCTGACGCAGGAAGACAACCTCCTCGACACCGAGATGTGCCGCCGAGGCGCGCTGCTCTGCTTCGCGCCGCTCGATGAAGTGGCGCGGATCGATCAGCTCCTCCTTCGGCACGCCTTTATCGCCAGAGGTAACGACGAGATAGTGAATACGCGCGCCGGCGTCGACCAGCCGCGCCACCGTCCCGGCAGCCGCTGCGTCGGGATCGTCGGGGTGCGCGCCGACGAATAGCACGCGACGTGCCCCAAGCACACGCTCTAGCGCCTCAGGATCCTGCGTTGGTCGTGGGATTTCGATGGTCACGGACCCCTCCCCAACCCCTCCCCTGCGAAGGGAGGGGCTTTCTCAATCTCAGCGCCGACGCGTTCATCCCTCGTTTCTCCGTCTCCTAGGAAGGGAGGGGCTTTCTCAACCCCGGGAGATGACGCGTTCCTTCCCCGTCTCTCCCTCCCTTCACAGGGGAGGGCGGGGGAGGGGTCACCCCACGCCAGCCCGATAGAACTCCTCGGCCGCTGAGACGCCGTATTTCGAGCCGTTGAGCTGCAGGCCAGAGCGAACGTTCTTTGCGACTTCGTCGAAATGCGCGCCGAGCTGGCTATCGTGGGCGCGCAGCGCCTCGATCTTGACATCGACCGTCTCGGACACGTTGACGAAGTGGTTCGTGTTCGGCGCGCCGACAACCCAGAGCTCCTTGACCCGGTGGGGCAGCAGCCCCTCCTCCAGCAGCTCGGGGAAATCCCAGGCATTACGAGCGGAGGGATAGATCGCGGCGATCACTGCCTGTCCGACAGCAAGGTGATCGGGATGGTGCCGGCCGATGTAGAACGGATCCCAGCGATACTCCGGGCTGGGGCAGACGATGATCGACGGCTTGTGTCGCCGGATGCAGCGCACGATCTCGCGCCGGAGCGCCAGCGTCGGCTCGATCGTGCCGTCGCGCTGGTCGAGGAAATCCACCCCGGCAACGCCAGCGACCCGCGCCGCCTCACGCTGCTCCGCCTTGCGCCGGTCGGAGATCGCCTTGCGCGCCTCGGGGCCAACGTCGGTCGCATTATCATCGCCACCGCCGGATGCGTCGGTCACGATCACATAGCGCACGTCCCAGCCATCGCGCGACCACTTCGCGGCCGTTGCGCCGCAGGAAAACTCGGCGTCGTCCGGATGGGCGACGATCACCAACGCTCGCTTCGGCATCTCTTCTGGCCGAGTCGGCGCAAGCGCCTTCGTGCTGAGATCTATCTCGGACTGCCCGTCAACCCGCTCGGCGTCCTCGGACAGCCCCATCTGTTGCTCTTCGTCGGTCATGTTCAGCTACTACCTCCCCTTCGTGATTTCAAACACTTGATCTTACCCCGCATTCCGGGACATCTCACTATCCCCGTCACACTACGTATTCCGTGCCACAGATCGGGATTGCGTACATCAACGGATGCGTGAGCGCGGTGGCCAGAGCATGCTGTGAATGTCACCACCGCGTGATCGCGAGGATGACGGGAAACGAGTGAGGCATGGCGTTGCAGGCGACAAGGAGTAAGACGATGGCAACCACAATCACGGTCGCCGACCTGATCGTGCAGGGCTTCACGCCAGAGCAGATCGGGCGACTGATCAGGCTGCGCGAGCGGTATGCATCTGTTGAACACATCTGCAGCGTTCAGGAATGCCGCTATCTGGAGTTCGTCAGGTGGTGCTACGCCCGCGATGGCGCGCCTGCCTGACCGCTACTGGGCGACCATCGGCGCGCCGGGGAAGGCCAACGCCTGCCGCTTCGCTGGAAGCCCGACGAGGTCGAGCAACTGCATGACGAGGCTGCCTACGGCAGCGCCGCCAGCAGACGCGCGTAGAAGCGCAGGTTATGGAGAGTCGCCAGCCGCTCGCCGGCCGCGTCGCCGATCTTGAACAGGTGGTGAAGGTAGGCGCGCGAGTATGTCCGGCAGAGCGGGCAATCGCAGCCCGGGTCGACCGGCTCGCGGTCGGCGCGATAGTCGGCGTCGAGGATGTAGAGCGTGCGGTAGAAGCGCTCGCCTGGTCGCGGGGCGCGCTCGGGAAAGTCGGGCTGGAAGACGTAGAGCCGGTTATGTCGCGCATCGCGGGTCGGGAAGCTGGAGTCGAACGTCGTGTAGCCGAGCGCGCGGGCGGTGACGACGTGCGCCGGGCTGCCGATGCCGAGCGCGTGCTTGGGCGCATCCGGCGGCAGCGCATCGGCCACCCAGCCGAGCACGTCGGTCAGGAGCGCGCCGTCGGCGTCCAGCGGCCAGCCGCCGAACCCGAAGCCATCGAACCCGATCTCGACCAGGGCTTGGGCGCAGGCTCGACGCAATGCTTCGCTACCGCCGCCCTGAACGACGGCGAAGATCAGCGGCGGCTGCTCGCGCTTCATCTGGCCGGCCAGCCGGTCGTACTCCTCGCGACAGCGCCGCGCCCAGCGGATGGTCCGCTCGACTGCGCGCTCCTGCTCGTCCAGCCCGGCGCCGACGTCAGTGCAGTCGTCGAGGCAGACGACGATGTCCGAGCCAAGCTGAAACTGGATCTGGATCACCCGCTCGGGGGTCAGCGTCCACTTCTCGCCGGTATCGGGCTCGCGGAAGATCACCTCGTTGGCGCGGATGACGCCATAGTCAGGGTTCTGTCGGATCAGCGAGTAGACCTGGAAGCCACCGGAATCGCTCAGCACCGGCCGATCCCAACCCATGAAGGCATGGATGCCGCCGTGCGCCTGGACCACCCGCACGCCGGGACGGCGCAGCAGGTGGAAGGCGTTGACGACGAGCGCCGGAGTGCCGACCTCGACAAGGTCAGACGACGTAACACCACGCACGACGGCGCGAGTCGCGTCCGGCAGGAAGGCTGGCATGGCGATCTCGCCCCGCCGGGTCGTCAGCGTCGCGCGCGCCTCGGCCATCAGCGTTCCCCCTCGATCACAATGACCAGCTCGCCCGATATTGACAGCTCCTGAACCCGCCGCTCCTGCCAGCCCAGCTCATCGATCAGCGTCGCGAAGCGCGCCCGGTAGGTGCGCTCCATGCCTTTCTCCCGCCCGCCGATCGACTGGACGGGGAAGGATACGACGATGTGTCGCGCCCGCAGCCCGGCCAGCGCGCGCGCTGCCACGCCAGCACCCTGCTGGTCGAGGCAGGGCACGGATTTCAGCAGCAGCGCAATATCCGCGTCGCAGGCTGGTGGCAACGTCACGACATCCCGCAGCTCAACCTGCGCGTCAATGCCGAACAGATCGAGCGCCGCCGCGACGAAGCCGACGAGCTGGCTGTCGATGTCGCAGGCTACGTAGCGCGCGCCGGCTGGCAATCCCATCCACGGCACAGCGAGCGGATTCAGGCCGCAGGCGATATCGCACACGACCGACGGAACACCGGTGACCGCGAGCAGCTCCGCGTAGAAGCGATCGAGGATCGGCAGCCGTTCACGCGTCGAGACGTGACCGGCCATTGCCAGACGGCAGACCTCGCGGACGGACTCCGCGTCGCCGCCATCGATCGCGCGGGCCAGGGCCAGCAGGCGCTGCGGATAGTCCGGCTGGCCGGTATATGCGCCGAATATCTGGTGCAGGCGACGTTTCGTCCGCTTCTCGGCATCGGCCAGGTTGTGCGACTTGACGATCTCTTCCGTCGCCAGCCGCCGGACAACCTCATCGGAGACGTGCCGGTAGCGTCGGGAGACTGCGACCCGCGCCAGGACATCATCCAGCCGGATCTCACTCACCGGACACTCCCTCGCTCCGGGTGCGCAGGATGAGGTCGTAGGCTGCTCGGCGCTTCAGCCCGTGCTCGCGGATCAACCGGTCGAGGATTGTCTTCGAGTCGAGCCCCTGCGCCAGCATCGCGGCGGCCGCATCGGCAGCGCCTTCGGCCTGCTCGTCCTCCCCAGCGCCGGGTTCCCCGCCGCCGACGACGACCGTCGTCTCGCCGCGAACGTCCCCTTCTGCGCGCAGATCGGCCAGCAGACTGGCCAGTGTCCCCCGTTGGTAGCGCTCGTGAGGCTTCGTCAGGTTGCGAGCCAGGCAGGCAGGCCGATCGCCACCAGCAACGAGCAGATCCTCCAGCGTATCGATCAACCGGTGCGGCGCCTCGAAGAAGACGATCGTCGCGGGGGTTCGCAGCCAGGGGGAGAAGAACGTTCGGCGCTTGCCACTGGTGCGCGGTGGGAAGCCGAGGAAGACGAACGGCGCGACCGGCAGGCCGGCCGCCGCCAGCGCCGTCGTTACCGCGCTCGGGCCGGGGATACTGGTCACCGGCACGCCAGCCTCAATCGCCGCGCCAACGATCCGGAAGCCAGGGTCGTTCACCAGCGGCGTGCCAGCGTCAGACACGAGCGCGATGTTCTCGCCGGCCAGCAGCCGACCGGCCAGCTCCGGAGCGCGCGCCTGCTCGTTGAAGTCGTGGTAGGAGACAACACGCGTGGCGATATCGTGCGCTCGCGCGATCGCGCGGAAGTCGCGGGTGTCCTCGGCGGCAATCAGGTCGACCGCGCGGAGGACATCGACAGCCCGCATGGTGATGTCCTGCAGATTACCGATCGGCAGCGCGACGAGGTAGAGCGTCCCTGTCCCCGATTCTTCGTGTCTCACACTGCCTCGTCTCGTTCGTTCATCTCAGTCAGTAGTATTGTTGCCCACGAAACGGCGGAGAGGACGGAACAGTGGACGACCAAGACGAACGTAACCTGGCCGGCACGGTCACATGTCCAAACTGCGGAACGTCGAACACCGCACAGGATGTCCATTGTCGCTCTTGCGGAGCATGGCTCGGCGGGCCGGGGCAGGTCATCGATGTGACGAGCGGTGAGCCAGAGCCGGTTGAGGAGTCGCAGGCGGCGCACGCCGGCTGGCAGGGCCACGCGCAGACGACGACATTCAGCAGTGGGCGGGTGAAGGTCGTCCGTGGAGGAAACCGGACCTGCCTGATAATCGCCGCAATCGTTCTGCTGGTTGGTTGCTGTCTCTGCTGGCTGCTCTGGGCCGGCGTCGGCTCGATCCTCTAGCCTGCTAGCGGCGCTTGCGAAGCGCAACTCTGTCCATCGCCAATAGCAATACACCGAACGTGGCTACGCCTGTCCACAACAACCCGGCCCAGGGAAACGCATCGCCCTCGCCACCGAGCACCAGCAACGCGCCGCCCATCAGCAACAGCCAGCCGGATGCCGCCGTCCACCTTCCACGCCGGCCATAGAGCCAGACGACCAATGGCACGTACACCACCAGGAACAACACACCGATAATCAGCTGTCCACTCACGCGCCACTCCGCTCTCCGCTTGCCTCGTCGATGCTATCGCATCGACGATCGTTAGCGCTGGTAGTGCGCGCCCACCAGTGCCGCGCCGAACGCGCCGGGGAAGGCGCCAGTGTCGTAGCCAATCAGCTCGCGCTTGGCGACGATCTCACCGAGGTGGAACACATGATGAATTGCGCACTGGACGATCGCGATGCGGAGGTTGATGCCAGTCTCGCGGAACGGCTTATAGCTGCCATCGTACTGCAGCGTCAGATCGAGGCCCGCCTCGTCGAGGGACAGCAAGTACGGCCGCAGGCGATCGCGCACGCTGGAGATGGCATCGCGGATCGCTGGCCAGTCGTCGGCCCCGCCGTCACCGCCAATACCGAAGCGCGGACTACTCAGCAGCGGATCCAGCGGCAGGTGCTGGAAGCGACGATTGATCCACGAATCGACCTGAAAGGTGACGTGCGCGAGCGTCCAGGCAAAGCAGCTGGTTCCGTCGATCTGCCGCAGCATATCGTCGGCGGACACGTCGGCGATAGCCCAGTCCAGGTCGTCCCAGGCGGTAACGAGCAAGATGGCCGGCATCGTCAGGCTCGGCATCGTCAGCCGACGATCGCCAGGAACAAGCCCATCGGGCCGCGGTAGACCTCCCGCACTGCCAGGATCGCCTCGCGGTCGATCGGGCCGTAGACGTGCGGGTAGCGGCGGTCGGGGTCGTCGTAGCGCACCTCGGACGTGACCCGGTCGAGGTCGATAGTCAGCAGGAGGTACGGACGGGAATCGCCGGTGTAGTACCGGTTGCCGACCTCGACCACCTCGTGCTCGCCGTGGGTCAGGTGGACGAAGCCGTCGAGCGGGTATGCCTGTGGGAGGTAGGGCTTGTCAGCCGGCTGCCGCTTGTACCAATTCTCGGCAACAAGGTGGTAGGCCAGGTTGGTCATCGGCTGCTCCCGACAGAACGGCAGGCAAAAGGAAAGGCCCCGACGAGCCTCTGGTTTCGACGCTATCCCGGCCTTTGATCTCTCTCCGCTCGACCAGTCTCCCGGCCATGCTTCGATCTGATCTGAGCCTGCACCCGGGCCGAAGCCTCCGGTGCTGCCCGTCCCCGCCGCCTCGTCTTCGCTATCGAGACACAGCCGAAGCTGATATGTCATCAATGCGACTCGGTTTGCCGTGGTTCTGAGCGATACTTCAACAACCGACGAATCGATCGTCTCCGCTGCGTCGATTCCGACGTAACTCATCGGGACCGTACACCTACTCTATCGGGTCTGTGACCAGTTGTCAATACCCTTTTCCCAAATTGCCTTATCAGGCGTTCGGCCGGCAGGCGCGGGTTCCATCAGCGCCGTCGCAGCATGCTAGAATGAGCGGCACAATGGGTGGGGGTTCACTCCCCCGGCTCTTCGCGTATGCGTTTGCGGGCGTATCGACCAGGGGGTGCACAGGATGCTGATCGAGATGCGGGATCGTCTCAAGGCTCGGGTGGGGATCTATGGCACCGGCTGGAATCCTGAGTCGGTCGTCGGGCTGCTGCTACCATTTCTGATCGTCATCATGATCGCCGTCTTCGGCTGGATGCTCATCCACGTTCTCCACAGCATCTAGCCCGCGCGAAGCCTTTCAATCGACATCTTCTCATCGACGAACCGCCTCCCTGACGGGGAGGCGGTTCGTCGTCGCGCGCCCAACGCTGATACCATCGTGCCGGTGAGTCAATGCGCTGGAGGACGAGCATGAACGATCAGATCGGCCAGAGGATTGCGGGACGCGCTCGGGAGCTGCTCGGTGTGAGCGAGATGTCCGGGCCGGCCGGCGCGATCGACCTGACCGTTGCTGGCCCCGATGGCCCGGCAGAGCACGTCCAATCCGCTGCCATCGCGGCGCTCGAGCGTGGAGAGACACACTACACCGATCGCCAGGGCATCCTGCCACTCCGCGAGAAGATCGCAGAGCAGTCGACCATCGAGGGGTATCCGGCCCAGCCCGACGCGGTTGTCGTCACCAACGGCGGCTCGGAGGCGCTCTACATCCTGCTTCAGTCAGTCGTTACACCCGGGACCGGCGTGCTGGTGGCCGGCGCCATCGCGCCGAACGTCGCTCGGATGCTCGTGTTTATGGGTGGGCGGGTCGAGTGGATCCCCGCTGGGGGCGAGATCCCGGCCGGAACGATGGCGAGCGTGCTGCTGGCCGGCAATCCGTCGCCGGCCAGCGGAATCACACTGCCGCATGGGACAATCGAACGTCTCGCCGCTGCTGCGCTGGATCGCGAGATGGCGGTTATCATCGATCGCTCGCTGGCGTGGAGCGCATTCGATCCGGCCGGGATGCCATTCGCCGATGCGGAAATCGGCGCGCGTGTGATGACGGCAGGTTCGTTCTCGCACGCCTGGGGGATGGCCGGCTGGCGGGCTGGCTACTTCACCACCCCGCTCGACCAGCGCGCCCGAATGCAGGAGCTCAAGCAGGCGATGTCGATCTGCACCAGCACCGCGTCACAGTTCGCCGCGCTCGCCGCGCTGGAGGGGCCGAACGACTGGCTGGCCAGTCGCCGCGCCCATTTCCTGGCCATCCGCGACGAGGCGACCACCGCGCTCGACGCGGCCGGCATCCCGGCAATCCCGCCAGATGCCTGGCCGCCGCTGCTGCTCGACACCCGGCTGATCCACCCCGACGACCGGCAGGCCGCGGCGATGATCCGGCAATCCGCCGGGGTAATTGTCGGGCCAGGGTCGGCATGGGGGCCGACCGCGCGCGGCTACACGCGCATCCGGCTGGACGCTGACGTCGATGCGCTGCGCGAGGGAATCGCGCGGCTGGCCGCGTTCCACAACACCTGCGGCTGAGGGAGGAGACTGGGTGTCGGTCAATATCTTCGACCTGTTCGAGCTGGCGGGGCAGAAGCCGAACGCGATCTCGCTCGGCCTCGGCGACCCCGACCTGCCAACCCCGCCGCACATCGTCGCCGCCGCGGCCGAGGCGATCCGCGCCGGTCGGACCGGTCCCACCGCCACGACCGGCCTGCCGGAGCTACGGGCGGCGATCGCCCGCAAGCTGGCTCGCGATAACGGCATTGTGGCCGACCCCGACACCGAGGTGCTGGTGACGACCGGCGGGCAGGAGGCGCTCTTCCTGCTCATCCAGGCGCTGATCGAGCCGGGCGACGAGATCATCGTCCCCGACCCACGCTACACGTCCTACGACGAGGCGATCGCGCTGGCCGGCGGTCGGATGATCCTCGTCCCGACGCGCGTCGAGGACGACTTTGCGCTCGATCCGGACGAGGTCGCGAGACGAATCACCCCGCGGACGAAGGTGCTGTTGCTGATCTCGCCGAATAACCCGACCGCCGGAGTCACCCCGCCGGAGTGGGTTCGCGGACTGGCCGCGCTCGCTGTCGAGCGAGACCTGATCGTCATCGCCGACGAGATCTACGAGAAGTTCATCTACGATGATGCCCTCCACGTCAGCGTCGCCTCGCTGCCCGGCATGGCCGAGCGGACGATCACCCTCAACGGCGTCTCGAAGACGTACGCGATGACCGGCTGGCGGATCGGCTATCTCGCCGCGCCGGCCAGCTTCATCCGCGCCGCGACGGCGCTAAAGGAGATGGTCAACGTCCAGGCGCCGACCGTCTCCCAGTGGGCCGCAGCCGCCGCGCTCGACGGCCCGCAGGAGTGCGTCGAGGAGATGCGCCGGATCTACGACGCCCGGCGCAGGATGATGATGGCCGAGCTGGACCGGATGGGGATCGGCTATGGCCGGCCACGCGGCGGGCTCTACATCTGGGCCAACGTCACCAGCACCGGCCTGACCGCGACCCAGCTCTCCTATCACCTGCTCGACGAGGAGGACGTCCTCGTCCTGCCCGGCGCAGGCTTCGGCACTGGCTGGGACGACTGGATCCGCCTCACCATCCTCCAGCCCGAGTCCGCTCTACGCGAAGTCGCCACGCGGATGGCCAAGGTTATTGAGCGGCATCGGCGCGCGGGTTGATCGGCAAACATCCCCTGCCTGGGTAACCGGGAGTCTACCTATCGCCCCGCCAGCGCAGGGTCGGATAGCTCGGCCTCGGTGAAGCCGCGGGCGCGCAGCAGGCAGGCGTCGCACTGGCCGCAGGGGGCGCCGTCGGGGGTCGGGTCGTAGCAGGAGACGGTCAGGCCATAGTCGACGCCCAGCTCGACGCCGCGCAGGATGATGCCGGCCTTCGTGAGGTCCATCAGCGGCGTATGGATCGTCAGGCGCTGCTCTCCCTCGACACCGGCCTTCGTCGCCAGGTTGGCCATCTCCTCGTAGGCACGGATGTATTCCGGCCGGCAGTCGGGGTAGCCCGAGTAGTCCAGCGCGTTGACGCCGATATAGATGTCGGACGAGCCCAGCACCTCGGCCCAGGCCAGCGCGAAGGAGAGGAAGATGGTGTTGCGGGCCGGGACGTAGGTGATCGGGATATCATGGCCCACTTCGCCGATGTCACGACCCTTCGGCACGTCGATGTCGGCTGTGAGGGCCGAGCCGCCGAAGGTGCGCAGGTCGATATCGACGACGACATGCCCGGCCGCGCCCAGCGACTCGGCCACGCGCCGCGCCGCCTCCAGCTCCGCCTCATGACGCTGACCGTAGCGGAAGGAAAGCGCGTAGGGGGTGAATCCCTCCACCTTCGCGATTGCCAGGCAGGTAGCCGAATCCAGCCCGCCCGAAAGCAGGACAATCGCGCGCCGTTCATCCATCATGCATCCTCCCAGGTTCCCTGCCGGCCGTAGAGCACAGTCAGATTGCGGAGCTGGACAGCGAGATCCGGGTCGAGCGCGTCGGGCGCCATCTGCCAGCCCCAGTTTCCCTCGGCCCGCCCCGGCACGTTCATCCGCGCTTCGCTGCCGAGCGACAACACGTCCTGTAGCGGGACGATGGCTGTCTCCGCGACCGAGCGCCATGCTGCGCGGATGAGGTCCCAGGCGATTTCGTCGCCGCTGACCCCGAGGTAGCGCCGGACGTGGTCGCGCGCCCGCTCATCCGCCGTAAGGTACCAGCCGATGGTCGTGTCGTTGTCGTGGGTGCCGCTATAGACGACCGTGTCGCGCGGGAGGTTGTGCGGGAGGTAGAGGTTGTCCGCGCCGGAGCCGAAGGCGAACTGGAGGACGCTCATGCCGGGAAAGCCGGCAGCATGCCGCAAGGCGTCCACGTCCGGCGTGATCAGCCCGAGGTCTTCGGCGACGATCGGCAGCGCGTCGTCCGGGGCGAGGGCCTGCCGGACAGCGTCGAACAGGGCGATCCCCGGGCCCGGTCGCCAGGCGCCCTCGATCGCTGTTGGGGCGGTGGCAGGGATCGACCAGTAGGCGGCGAAGCCACGGAAGTGGTCGATCCGGGCAATGTCGACCAGCCGGTAGACGGCGCGAAACCGCTCAATCCACCAGCGGAAGCCGTTCTCGCGCATCCGCTCCCAGTCGTAGAGCGGGTTGCCCCAGAGTTGCCCGGTCGCGCTGAAGTAATCCGGCGGCACTCCGGCAACCTGTGTGCGCCGCCCCCCGGAGTCGAGCTGGAACTGCGCGCGATTGGCCCAGACGTCGGCGCTATCGTAGGCGACGAAGATCGGGATATCGCCGAAGATCAGCACGCCTCGCTGGTTGGCGTAGCGTCGCAGCGCGGCCCACTGCCGGTCGAACGCGAACTGAGCGAAGGCGACGGCGTCGATCTCGGCGGCCAGCCGCTCCCGGGCCGCGGCAAGCGCAGCCGGCTCGCGCAGCCGGAGCGGCGCGGGCCAATCGATCCAGCCCGTCTGCCCCTGCTCCACACGGATCGCCATAAACAGGCAGAAATCGTCCAGCCAGCCGGCCTGCTCGCGACGAAACGCGTCGAAGGCGGGACGCAGCTGCTGCCCCTGGCCGGCGAAGAAGCGCTCGGCAGCCAGCCGCAGCGCGGAATCCCGTAGCTTCCGGGTGGCGTCTGCGTCGCGAGATTCGGCGGCCGCGCGCCGGTCGCCGGGCGAGAGCAGCCCATCGGAGACGAGCCGGTCGAGGGAGACGAGGTCGGGGTTGCCGGCGAAGGCGGAGAACGCCGAGTATGGCGAGTTGCCCATCCCGGTCGGACCCAGCGGCAGGATCTGCCAGCGTGTCTGGCCGGCAGCGGCCAGCCAGTCGACGAAGCTCTCCGCGGCATCGCCGAGATCGCCGACCCCACCGGGGCCGGGCAGGCTGGTCGGGTGCAGCAGGATGCCAGCATGCCGCAGGGGCGGCCTCCGCGCGGCGCCATCGCTTCCATAGTCGCCCAGTGTCACCGTCGCATCCCTTCATCGACCGGGCCAGTCCGTCGCAGGTATTGTGCCGATTTCGGGCCACGACAGGTAGAGGGAATCAAAGACTCATACATCCATCCCGGCGAAAGCGAGCTCGATCAGGTCTGACCGCATATCTCGATCACTCGCGTGGTGTATCGTCTCGAGGCGATTGGCTCGTGGAAGGGGCGTGGCGTGGCAAGGGATGAACTCGAGGCGCGAGTGCGGCAGGTCGAGCAGCGGCTGGTGGTCCGCGGCGGGACGCCGGCCATCCCCGACCGTGAGTCGACCCTTGCCGATCGGATGGCGCGGCTCGACACGCCGGGTGCGTCGGTCGCAGTGGTCGAGAGCGGAGAGCTTGCCTGGGCAAAGGGATACGGCGTCCGCCAGGCCGGCGAACCCGACCCGGTGACCAGCGAGACGCGCTTCCTGGCCGGCTCGATCAGCAAGCCGGTCGCGGCGCTCGGCGTCCTGCGGCTCGTCGAGCAAGGCGTCCTCGCGCTCAACACCGACATCAACAGCTACCTGCGCTCGTGGAAGATGCCGCCGATCGGCGACTGGCAGCCGGAGCTGACCCTGCGCCAGCTGCTCAGCCACTCAGCCGGGCTGACGGTCCACGGCTTCCCCGGCTATCCGGCCGGCCGCGGGCTGCCAACGACGGCACAGATCCTCGACGGCGAGCTGCCAGCCAATACCGATCCGGTCCGCGTCACGATCGTCCCCGGCACGCAGTTCCGCTACTCGGGAGGCGGCACGACGATCGTCCAGCAGGTGCTGGAGGATGTCACCGGCACGCCGTTTGCCGCGCTGATGCGCGAGCTGGTGCTCGACCCACTCGGCATGCACGACAGCACCTACGAGCAGCCTCTGTCGGAGCGACTCCACTCGCAGGCCGCGACGGGCCACCGCTCCGGGGGCGCGCCGATTCCCGGCGGCTGGCACACCTACCCGGAGATGGCGGCCGCCGGGCTCTGGTCGACCGCATCCGACCTGGCACGCTTCGCGCTGGGGATCATCCGCGCCTGGCAGGGGGAGGCGGGAGCGATCATCTCGCAGGAGATGGCGCGGCAGATGCTGACGCCGATCCTGCCGACGTTTGCGCCGGCCGGGGATCTCGACACGTTCGTCGCGCTCGGCCTGTTCGTCAACGACGACACCGACGCGCCGCGCTTCGGCCACAGCGGCTCGGACGCGGGATTCACGGCCCAGCTCTACGGCTGGCCAGCGGCCGGCCGCGCCGTCGCGGTCATGGTCAATACCGACTCACACAGCGGCGCGGACCGGCTGATCGACGAGGTCATCGATGCGGTCCAGACCGCGCACGGATGGCAGACCGCCGCGCCGGAACATCCGCCCGTCGAGGTCGTCGACCCGCCACGCCGCGATCTGGACGGCACATGGGTGCTGCCGTCCGGATTCAAGCTGATCGCGCTGGTGCGCTACGGCGACCTCTACCTCGCCCCGCAGGGCCAGCCTCCTATGCGCCTCATCCGCCAGGATGCCCGCGCATGGGCTTCCGAGGTCCTCGCCACCCGCGTCGAACAGGTCATCGAGGACGGCCGCGCCGTCGCCCTCCTGCTCCACCAGGACGGTCGAACGTTACGGGCGGTACGTAGGGACGGGGGGTTAGGGATGAGGGGATAAGAGGCGGGGTCACTCGTTATCCGGCGCACGCCGGGCGGGCGCTCTCCGCCTGTTCCACGCGAACCGATCGTTTCGCGCCCGTCCCCCGTCCCCCGTCCCCCGTCCCTTACCCCGCGATCTCCCGGAGACGGGGCAGGACATCCTCGGCATACTGGCGCATGAAGCGCTCCTGGTCGGGGCCGGGGGCGTGGAAGACGAGGTGCGTGAAGCCCAGGTCGAGGTAGGGCTTGATCTGCTCGATCTGCGCCTCGGGGTTGTCGGAGACGATCCAGCGCGAGGCGGTGCGCTCGATCGGCAGCGCGTCGGCCAGGCGCTCCATCTCGATCGGGTCCTCGACGCCCGTCTTCTCATCCGACGACAGCGCCAGCGCGGCCCAGTGATGGGTGTCCTGGCGGGCGCGTTCGAGATCGTGGTCGTAGGAGACCTTCATCTCGATCATCATGTCGACGCTGCCCGGCGCTTTGCCGGCCTTCTCCTCGCCCTCCCGGACGGCCGGGACCAGCTTGTCGCGGTAGAGTGACTCCCCCTTGCCGCTGGTGCAGATGAACCCATCGGCAGCCCGGCCGGCATAGCGGGCGACCAGTGGGCCGCCGGCCGCGACATAGAGCGGCGCCGGCTGGTCCGGCTTGTCGTAGATCGTCGCCTTCTCAGTCTGGTAGTACTCCCCCTCAAACGTCACCCGATCCTCGGTCCACAGCCGCTTCATCAGCTCGACTGCCTCGCGCAAGCGGGCGAAGCGCTCCTTGAACTCGGGCCAGTCAGCGCCGATCGCCGGGATCTCGTTCAGCGACTCGCCGGTGCCGACGCCAAGGAAAACGCGGCCAGGCGCGAGGCAGCCGAGCGTGCCCATCGCCTGCGCGACGATCGACGGATGGTAGCGGAAGGTCGGCGTCACCACGCTGGTGCCGAGCTGGACAGTGCTGGTGCGCTCGGCGACTGCCGCCAGCCAGGCGAACGAGAACGGCGAATGGCCGTGGGTGTGCCGCCACGGCTGGAAATGATCGCTGACGATGACTGAGTCGAACCCGACCTCCTCGGCGATCACGGCAAAGTCGAGGAGCTCGCGCGGGCCGAATTGCTCGGCCGAGGCCTTCCATCCAAGCTTGAGCATCGTGTCTTCACTCTCCCATCTTCCGCAGCGAGCAGCGTGTGCCGTCCGACAGGGTACGACGAATCGCCCGCGCTGCACATGCCAACCGGCACGACGGGCTGCAGATTCCCGCTGGACACCTACGCTGACTGTGCTATCGTGCCGCCGCGTATGGATTGGACCACAGGGAGGAACACAATGGCAGCAAAACGTGAGCTCGGCGACTGGATCGACGAGCGGCAGGAGCAGTTCACCGACGTCTCCGACCAGATCTGGGAGCGACCCGAGGTCGCGATGGCCGAGTCGTTCGCCTGCGATCTACAGGCGCAGACGATGGAGGCCGATGGCTTCCGCATCACCCGCAATGTCGGCGACCAGCCGACGGCGTTCAGCGCCGAGTGCGGGCGAAGGGTCGCCGATCATCGGCTTCCTGGGCGAATACGACGCCCTGCCGGGGCTCTCGCAGAAGTCGCAGGCGACCAAGGACCCGGTCGTCGCTGAGGCCCCCGGCCACGGCTGCGGCCACAACCTGCTCGGCACCGCGGCGATGGCCTCGGCGATGGCGATCAAGGCGTGGCTGAAGGAGACCGGCCAGTCCGGCACGGTGCGCTACTACGGCTGCCCGGCCGAGGAGACGATCACCGGCAAGGTCTACATGGCCCGCTCGGGCGCGTACGACGACCTCGACGCCGCGATCACCTGGCACCCATGGGGCACGACGACCGTCTCGCTCGGCAGCTCGCTGGCGGTTGACAACCTGCGCTTCCGCTTCCACGGCAAGACGGCGCACGCCGCCGCCCAGCCGGAGCAGGGCCGTTCGGCGCTGGACGCGGTCGAGCTGATGAACAACGGCGTCAACTACCTGCGCGAGCACGTCATCGAGAAGGCGCGCATCCACTACGTCATCACCAACGGCGGCGGCGCGCCGAACGTCGTGCCGGATGAGGCTGAGGTCTGGTACTTCGTCCGCGCACCAGAGCGCGACCAGGTCGAGGAGATCACCGCGCGGGTGCGCAAGATCGCCGAGGGCGCGACGCTGATGACCGAGACGAGCTACGAGGAAGACTTCCAGGCCGGCGCATACAACGTGCTGCCGAACCGGGCGCTGGCCGAGCTGGCGCTGGGCCTGATGCGCGAGCTGGGGCCGCTGGAGTTCACCGAGGAAGAGCAGCAGTTCGCTCAGACGATCATCGATGGCTTCCCGGCCGGCACACGCGAGGCATCTATGCGGTCGATGGAGCAGCCACTGAGCATGCTGGCCAAGCCGCTCCACACCGAGATCGTCAGCCCGCTCGACGAGGGCAAGGTCGGCGCTGGCTCGACCGACGTCGGCGACGTCAGCTGGATCACGCCGACGGTGCAGGTCCACTCCACCTGCTGGCCGATCGGGATCCCCGGCCACAGCTGGGGTATCACCGCGACCGGCGCGATGTCGATCGGCCACAAGGGGATGATCCACGCCGCCAAGGCGATGGCGATCACCGCCGCCGAGCTCTACACCAACCCGGACGAGCTGGCGAAGGCGCAGGCCGAATTCAAGGAGCGCACGACCGACCGGCCCTACAAGACCCCGATCCCCGCGGGCGTCATGCCCCCCGCCCCGCAGAAGCCACGAGCGTAACCAACCTCCAGGCAGTCGCCCGCCCCCCTCTCTCAGTATTGGGAGAGGGGGGCGGGAACTCTCTGGGCAGCGGTCAGCGCCGTCTATCTGCCCGGGTCGATCGCCACCTCGCGTCCGGGGCTAGCCCGCAACCGGATGCTCCGGGCGCTCATCATCAGACAGAGCATGGCGACCGGTAGCAAGAACGCCAGGCTCCGATAGACAGCGACGTAGTTGTCGTTGCTGGCAACCAGCACCGCGCCACCCCAGGCCGCGCCGAGCGCCAGGCCGACCTCGCTCCCGGCCGACTGCAACGCCATCACTGCGCCGCGCGCCTCGGGCAGCGAGTCGAGCAGCAGGATGCCAGTGGTCAGGTAGAGGCTGACGCCGAGCAGCGCGGTGACGCCCACGAAGACCGCCACCATCGGGATGCTTGTGTAGACAACGCCCGCCCCGAGCAGATTGATACCCAACAGCGTCGCGAACGTCACGTTAGCCCGTCGCTTCGGGACGCGCTCGATGACGCGCGGGACGATGAGGCTGCCGGCGGCGAAACAGACACCGCTGACCAGGAAAATGAGACTGGTCGCATTGGCGTTCGCCCGCAGCTCCGTCTCCAGGTACGCGCCGAGATAGACCGAGAAGGCCGACCAGACCGACAGCATCACGATGAAGACGGCGAGCAGCCAGACGGTCTCGCGGCTGGCCAGCACCTGCCGGTAGCGGTCGCGGTAGGAATCCCACAGCCGGCCCTCGGCGGCTTGTAGCGCCTCGCTGGGCAGCCAGCGGGTGCCGAGCAGGACGACCAGCGGCGGGACCAGCGTGGCGGCGACCGCCCAGCGCCAGCCGGCGTGGGCAGAGACCTGGGTCAGCAACGGCTGGCCGGCGATGATCGCGATGCTGCCGGCGCTGGCGATGATCCCGATCCGGCGGTTGCGCTCGACCGGGTCGGCGAACAGGTCGCCGGCCGCGGCCAGGCAGACACCGAAGATGAACGCCCCGCCGATCCCATCCAGACCGCGGCCGACGGTCAGCCAGGCGTAGCTCGGCGCCAGGGCGGAGAGCAGCGTCGCAATGATGAGGACGCTGCACTCGAAACGCAGCATCGCGCGGCGCGAGTAGCGGTCCATCAGCGGCGCGATGGCGAAAGCGATCACGGCGGCGAGACCGGCGTAGAGCGTCGCCAGCTGGCCCACGCTGGCGACGCTGACGTCGAAGTCAGTAGAAATACCCTTGAGCAGAGGACTCAGCATCGAGCCGTGCAACATTGTGGTGAATGCGCCAGTCGCCAGGACAAACGTCAGTGCACCGTCGCGCTTCATCAGTGGCTCCTGCCCGCATTGCCGGCCAGCACGTCGTCGATACCAGCCGCGAGGAATCGGAGTTTGCCAATAAGGACAGCGTCGACGGCCACTGGCCTGACTACCTCGGGGTCGTCCGGATGTGGGATGCGCCAGAGCGCGAGGCGTAACATGCGCTGTCGCTCGGCGAGAAGCGCGTAGAGCGCAGGGCACGATGTCCTGAATTGTTCGGCCTGGTCGGCCAGGAGTCGGAGCTGGTCAAGCTGCATGTTGGACATTGAGATGCTCCATCCTCACGTGTGTCGTTCAGCAGGTCAGTCGTTGGAGCTCCCGTTCACCGGGGCACGCCAGGTCGCAGATGCCGGGCGGGACGTTGAGCAGGTGCGGGCGGATGAGCTGGCGTGTAACGAAGAGGAGCCAGCCCTCGGCGTCATCGCGTTCGGGGATAGCGGCCAGGGCGCAGTCGAGGCAGCGCTCGCGCACGTCACGCGCCTGCTCAACGATGTCACTGAGGGCGGCCGGGATGGATGACGTCATGGGTGGCTCCTCGCGCACGGCGCCGACACCGATCAGGCGGCGATGCCGCCACCCTTCGGCTGGCTGACCTGTGCCAGTCCGAACCAGCCAGCTAGACGGCGGAGCTGCAGCACGAAGCTGCCCGGGCCGTCCTGCTTGCGGCGCTTTGGCGAGATCAGGGCGCCGTACCGATTGGCGGCATCGACGCAAGCGACATGGTTCATGAGGCGGGTGTCGAGCTCGGTTGGGTTGATCATCGCAAAGGCTCCTCTCTGCCTCTGCCACCTCAGTTCGGGTGGTGAGAACACAATAGGAGCCGGCCGGCCTACGCACATCCGGAGACCTACGCAATCGGTCCTAGCGATGTCGAAGCTGTGGTCTACGTAGGACTACGCAGCGATTGCGGGATGATCTCGCTAGACCAGCCCGTGCTCGACGGCGAAGCGGGTGGCTGCTGCCCGCGAGCTGACGCCGAGCTTGTTGTAGACGCTTCGCAAGTGCGAGCCAACGGTGCGCTGGCTGAGGTAGAGTCGCTCCGCGACCTGCGCATCGGTCAACCCCTCTGCTACCAGCCGCAGCACCTCGACCTCGCGGACGCTCAAGCCGGCCGGGTAGCGCGGGCTGGACGCGGCGGCAAGGTGCGCCTCCAGCGCTAAGATACGCTCCAGCGTCGGCTTCGCCCGGAGCGGCTCACAGATGGCACGGGCCTCGGCCAGCAGCGGGAGCGCCACGGCAGGCCGGCCTTCCGCGCTGGCCAGCTCGGCCAGCGCCACGAGGGTGAGTGCCCGCTCGAACGGCGCCTCGCAGGCGTCGGCCAGCGCCAACGCCTCGACGAGGTGCTGGCGCGCGCCGTCGAAGTCGCCGCCCTCAGTCGCCAGCTCACCGAGGAGACGGTGGGTAGCCAGCAGCGCCAGCGGCTGGCGCGGCGCGCTGGCGAGGGTGAGCGCCTGGTTGGCGCGCTCCTCGGCAGCATGGCGGTCGCCCGCGACACGGTGATAGCGTGCCCAGAGCCGGTGGCCTGTAGTCGTAAACGGGATGTGGCCGCTCCAGTCGATCCAGCGGTCGTGGCATTCGAGCCAGGCGCGTGCGGTGTCGAGGTCGGCATCGTCGAGCGCCATCTCGATCGCTGGATGCATGCAATAGACGGACGATTCGTAACTCTGGCGGCCTGGCTGCGCGGCAGCCCCATCGGGGAACACGGTCGACAGTCGCGCCCGTGCCTCGTCCGGGTATCCCTGGTTATGCGACAGGCTCATCCATAACGCTGCGGTCAGGTAGGATGCCCATTGGCCGGCGACGGCGGCCTGCTCTAACGCTCGGCGCGCGTCATCCCATCGCCCTTCAAGCAGATGCAGCGAGACGATCCCGAACTCATCCGGCATCTCGGGACCGAACGTCTGCGCTGCTTTCGCCAGCCGGGCAGCGGAAACTGCGTCGTGCGCGATTGTGCGTCGCGACGCGATTCGATCTGCCGAGTAGACCAGGATCACATCACGCAGCATGAGATGGGTGATGATCATTGCCCAATCTGAGGCGTGGCTACGACGGTACGACAGGAGGAGGCGTTCGTAGACCTGCAACACTTCGTCCGGCCGACCGAACGCCTGGTATGACGCCCCGAGCGCTGAGTCGATATCCAGCCTGGCGGAGGCTGACAGGATGGGAGACTCCGCGTATACGCGCTCAATGGCGGCAAGTGCTTCGCGATACTGACCGGATTGTCCCTGAAATACGATGATCTCGCATGTCATATCGACGCTGTCAACGCCGATCGGCGTGCCGACGATACCGTAGAGAAAGCCGTAGAGCCGCGCTCGCTCACCGGATGGCAGGCGTTGAATACGGTCCCGCGCGCTCCCGAGAGCCTCTGCCGTCGAACCGTCAAAATGCGTCTCGATGAACGCTCGATACCATTCAACGAGCCCAAGCAGCGTCGCGTCGTTGGCGCGCACCGCGATGTCCCTCGCCTCGTCGAGCATGCGCCGACGTTCGTCAAACCGAGCGAACATCTCGCCCAGACCTGCCAGGCCAGCCAGGAGCCAGCCACGCAGGCCGCTGGCGCCGCCTTGTTGCTCGTCCAACCCTAGCGCCGTCTCAAGCCGGTCGGTGGCAGTCGTCGTTGCGTAGACCATCCGGGCGCGCCGGGCCGCCTCCAGCAGCCACGAGACGGCTCGGACGTCGCCGGCCTGCTGGAAGTGGTGCGCGACGATGTCGGGGACCGGGGCCGGCAGTGCGGCCAGTGTCTCGGCGACTTTGCGGTGCCAGACACGGCGTCGCAGGGAGATGACGCTCTCGTAGAGTGCCTCGCGGATCAGCGCGTGCTGGAAGCGGATGGCCGTGCCGCTGGCGGCCTCTTTTAGGATGTGGCTCGCCTGCCCTCGCTCAATCGCCTTGACGAGCGCGTCATCGCTCGCCCCGGTCACTTGCTGCCAGAGGTCGAGCGGCACCTCCTGGCCAATGATCGCCGCAACTCGCAGGAGGGAGAGTGTCTCGTCCCCCAACCGGTCGAGGCGCGTCTCGATGACCTGCAGGAGCAGCGTAGGGAGGCGGACGCGGTCGGTGTCGCCGAGCGACCAGGTGTCGCCTGACAGCCGCAGTACCCCCCCTTCCGCGAGACTGCGAAGCAGCTCCAGGGCGAACAGCGGGTTGCCCTCGGCGTGATCCTGAATGTAGCGCTCGAGCCGGGCAGCGTCGTCCCCGCCGATGGCATAGCGGCTGGCGATCAGGGCGCGGCTCCCGTCGGAGTCGAGTCGCTGGACGTCCAGGCGCTCGACGCCGGACTCGCGGACGAGGACAGGCAGCAGCGTATAGAGCGGGTGACGACGGTGCAGCTCGTCGGAGCGGTAGGTGGCGGCGACGAGGATTCGTCGATCGGCGAGCTGGCGGGCCAGGAATCGCAGGAAGTCGCGCGAGCCCTGGTCGGCCCAGTGCAGGTCCTCCAGAATCAGCAGCAGCGGCTGAACCCGTGCCACGTCGTCGAAGAACGCAGCCGCCGCGAAGAATAGCGCCTCGCTGCTGCCAGCGGCAGTTGCCGATCGTGCGTCCTCGACGAACGCGGGAGGTTCTGGCAGCCGTTCGACTCCGGCCGGGTAGCGCCGCAGCAGCTCGACCCAGGGGCCGTAGGCCGGGGTGACTGACAGGTCGTAAGCGTGGCCCCAGAGGACGAGGCAGCCGCGCGCAGCAGCAGCGCCGGCCAGGTCATCGATGAGGGTGGTCTTGCCGATCCCCGCCTCGCCGCTCACCAGCACGAGGCACCCCACGCCATCGAGCGCGCTGCGCAGTTGGGCGCGAAGAATCCCGCGCTCGCGCTCGCGACCGACAATCCCGTTGCCGGCGCGGTCCACGCTGCCGACGGCGTCGATGGTGCTGTGCTCATCGGCAGACTGGGGCATGATTCGCCTTTCAGATCGAGTCTGCCCACCCATCGTATAGCGATCTATTATCATTGACAAGATGCGTCGAAGATGCGCCTCGGCGTTGACGCAACATGGTCATCTCCAGCTACCCTGGATCGCAGCCTGACAGAACGGGACTCTTGCAAGCGTCCTCAACGATGCATAGTCTCCACCCCTATTGAGAAGGAGGCACGATGGCCACACGGGACGAGCTGGAGGAGGACCTACCGGCATTGAAGGCGCCGGGCGGTCTGCGCGAGGTGGCGCTGCTGATGTTCCGACTGGGCTGGACGGCGTTCGGCGGGCCGGCCGCGCACACCGCGATGCTGCGCGACGAGGTGGTCGTCCGGCGCAAGTGGATGACCGACCGGCACTTCCTCGACCTGATGGGCGCCGCGAACCTGATCCCCGGGCCGAACTCGACCGAGCTAGTGATCCACGCCAGCTACCAGCGTGCTGGCTGGCGCGGGCTGGTCGTCGGCGGGTCGCTCTTCATCCTGCCGGCCGCCTTCCTCGTCCTCGTCTTCGCCTGGCTCTACGTCGAGTACGGCACGACGACCACCGGCGAGTGGCTGCTCTACGGCATCAAGCCGGTCGTCATCGCCGTCGTCGCGCAGGCACTCTGGGGGCTGGGGCGCGTGGCGCTGAAGGGACCATTCCTGGCGGCGATCGCCGCCGGGGTGCTGGCGCTCTACCTCCTGGGCGGCAACGAGATCGCCCTGCTCTTCGGCGGGGCGGCGGTCGTCATGCTGGTCCGCAACTGGCGGCGGATGCGGTCGGCGCGGGTCGGGACGACGCTCTCGATCGCCCCGCCGGCCTGGGCGCTGCCGCTCGTCGCGGCGGTCGCGGCCGGGGCAACGATCGAGTACAGCGCATCCCGCCTGTTCCTGACCTTTCTGAAGATCGGCTCGGTGCTCTATGGCTCGGGCTACGTCCTGCTCGCCTTCCTGCGCAACGACTTCGTCGAGCGGCTCGGGTGGCTGACCGAGAAGCAGCTACTGGACGCCGTCGCGGTCGGTCAGTTCACGCCAGGGCCGGTCTTCACGACGGCGACGTTCGTCGGCTACGTCGTCGGCGGTTTCCCGGGCGCGGCGCTGGCGACGCTGGGCATCTTCATCCCGGCCTTCGCCTTCGTTGCCCTCTCGATCCCGGTCCTGCCGCACATCCGCAAGTCGCCGTGGACGGCGGCAGCGCTGGACGGGGTCAATGTCGCGGCGCTCGGGCTGATGGCGGCGGTGCTAATCGAGCTGGCCTCGGCGGCGATCGTGGACGCGATGACGGTCGCCCTCGCGGCCGTCGCGGCGGTGCTGTTGATCCGCTTCCGGGTCAACTCGGCCTGGCTGGTGCTGGCCGGCGGGCTGATCGGCATCGCCTGGCGCGGGCTGACCTGATCTCCCAGCCAGCTCCGCGACGAAGAGTGACCTGCTATAGGCGCTATCGCTGGCTGCTCTTCATCACCGAGAGAGCGCCGATGTCGCAAAACACCATCGACCGCGTCGCGACCCACTGGTCTACGAGGATGAGGCGCTCGGGGGCGGCGAGTGCCGCCCCGCGCGACGTCACTTCGCGACTGTCACCGGGATCTCGACCACATTGATCTGCGAGCCGTCTTTCGGCGAATCAGCGTAGACGACGACCGTTGCCGGGCCAGGCGGCAGGTCGAACGACAGCGTGACGTCATACGTGCCGCGCGTGCCGGTGCCAGATGTCGCGGTGACCATCTGCTCGACGGCGACGCTGCCGTCGGCGGCACGGATCTGGGCGAAGAACACCGCTTCGAACACGTTGGCCGTGCCAGCAATCCGGACCGGACTGCTGATGTGGTCGCCAATGGCGACGGTGTCGACGAAGATGGCCGGAGTCCATTCCTCGTAGTCGGCGCGTCCGACCGGGCGATCCAGCATGACGCCTTCGCCGCTGAATACATCGACCGGCTTGCCATCGAGTGAGAACGTGACCTTTTCAATCGTCGGGAACTGGGTCAGCGTGAAGACCACTTGCGCAAGTCGCGCCGCCACCGAGGCGCTCCCGCCGCCCGATTCGAACTCACCGGACAGATCAACGGTCGCGACCTTGTTGTCGATCGTAACGCCGAGGAAGCGCGTGCCAGAGGGGATCGACGTGCTCATGCCGGCCGTCTGCTCGTCGGCCGTCGGGCCGGCCAGCAGCGCCTGCATCGCCGCCGCGGCCACCTGCAGCGTGTGCGGCGCCGTGCGGTGCGCCAGCGCGATCTTCTCGTCGCGGATGTAATAGACCGACAGGGTCAGCGTGTCGACCGAACCGGACGTCGTCGCGGTCGGGGCGGCGGTGGTCGCCGTCGCTTCGGCCGGCGCGCTGGTCGCGGTCGGCTCGGCTGGGGGTTCCGTGGCCGTCGCCTCGGCCGGCGCCGTTGGCGTCGTCGCGGCCGCTGCCGTGCTCGTCGCGGCAGGCTGGCTCGTGGAAGTCGCATTACTGCTGCCCGATCCGCAGGCAGCAAGAAGGCTGCCGAGAATGACCAGCATGCCGATCAGCAGAGCAACGCTCCCGGGAGCGCGACGTCGGCGACGTTTGTCCATGGTCTCACTCTCCATCCAGCCGGCAGGAACATCATCGTCCTGACTCCATAACGTTAACGGTTGCCGAACGTCACGACCAGTCGCTTGGCGCAATCGCGTCTGCCGCGATAGACACGAAGCCGGCCCCGCGAGACGAGCTCAACGGGGCCGGTGCTGCCGCGACCGGCGACTGGGTCGTTACGCCTTGCCGCGGATGGCGCCCCACGCGAAGAGAACAACGACCGCGCCGAGGATCGCGACCAGGAGCGTGCCGAGACTGAACGACGATGCATACTTCGCGCCGCTGATCAATCCCCAGATGAACCCGCCAACCAACGCGCCGACAATGCCGACGACGATGTTCTCCAGCCAGTTCATGCTCGCATCGCGTCCCGCGATCTTGCTGGCGATCCAGCCGGCCAGCGCGCCAATGATGATCCAGCCGATGATACTCATGAAAGCCCTCCCAACGCCGCGCCCTGAATGGCTGTGCGGCAACACATCCGAATCATGCAGCCGTTATGCCATCAACTGCCTGTGCCGCCCCTGCCGCCGGGCGCTGGTCGGCCTCGGTCGTCGCGTCCATCCGTGCGCGATTTGGCCACCAGTTCCACTTCCCCAATAGCTCGACCAATGCTGGCACCAGCAGCGAGCGGGTCACGAACGTGTCGAGAAGGACGCCGACCGCGACGGCGAAGCCAAGCTGGAAGAGGTCACGCATCGGGAGCGTCATCAGAGCAGCGAAGGTGCCGGCCAGGATGATTCCGGCCGAGGTGATCACCCCGCCAGTCCGCTCGAGCGCGTGCTCGGTCGCCAGCGAGAGGGGCATTCGCTCGGATTCTTCGCGAATGCGCGACATCAGATAGATGCTGTAATCGACCCCCAGACCATTCAGAAAGACGAACAGGTAGAACGGAACCGTTGCGCCAACACTCTCATGACCGAACACGTAGCGGAAGACGAGGGTCGACAGGCCGAGCGCGGCGAAGTAGGTCAGCAGGATCGTCGCGCCCAGATAGAGCGGGGCGACGATCGAACGCAGCAACAGGCCGAGAACAAGCATGATCGCCAACAGGATCGCTGGCAGCACCAGCAGCTCGTCGCGCGTCGTCGCAGTCCGGGCGTCGGCGTTCTGTGCCGTGTCGGCGCCGACCAGGACCGTCGTCCCTGCCGGCCCGCTCGCGGTGGCGGCGCTTGTTGCCGTCGCGCGGATCGACGGAATCAGATCCATCGCGGGTGTGCCATACGGGTTTTCGTCGAGGACGACCTCGATCCGCGCGACCGAGGCGTCGGTCGACACGAATTGCAGCGCCTGGGTGTAGAGGCCGATCGACTGCGCCTCGGGGGACGATTGGTCGACCCCGGCCGGCGGACCGCCCTGCCCCGATGCTCGCCCCCGCTGGATCTGCTCGCGCAATGGGGCCGGCACACTCTGGTACGCCTTCAGGACATCATCCTGGCCAGGACCCTTGCCGATCCCGACGGGAGCCATCGGCCCGCTGACCTGGACGACATGATCCAGGCCGGACAGGGCGACACCAACAGCCTGCAGCGTGGCCATGTTTGCTGGGTCGAAGGCCGACTGACCAGCCGGGAATCGAACGTAGACGTCGGTCGGCGCGAGATCACCGGCCGGGAAGCCGGCGCGCAGCAGCTGGAACCCCTGAACCGACTCGACAGAGGGAGGCAGGCTCTCGAGCGTGTCATAGCTGGGGACAAATCGCATAACACCGCTGGCCATGACCAACAGCACCAGCACTGTCGAGGCGAGAACGACGGCAGGACGCCGGAGGACGAGATGGCCGACGCGGGACCAGATGCGGCTCGTCTGCTCCCCGGCTGCCCCCGGCGTGTACTCTGGACGAAATGGCCAGAAGCCGGTGCGGCCAACGATGGTGAGGACAGCGGGGATAAACGTGATCGCCGCCAGCATCATCGTGGCGATCGCAACCGCAACGACCGGGCCAAGCGAGCGGAAGCTGCCGAAGGCGGCGAAGAGCAACAACAACGACGCCAGCATGAGCGTCGCGCCGGCCGAAAGGATCGCCTCGCTGACGCCACGCATCGCCGCGCGCATCGCCTGATGCTTGTCCTCGTGACGGCGCAGCTCTTCCCGGTAGCGGGATGCGATGAACAGATAGTAGTCCGTCCCGGCCCCGAAGAGGATCACGGTCATGATCCCACTCGCCTGAGCATCGACGGGGAAGCTCAGCGCGCGCAGGAGGAGCGCCGCCAGCCCGCCGGCGAGCTGGAGCACGAGCGCGACGATCAGCAGCGGCACGACGGCGATAATCGGAGAGCGGTAGATCAGGATCAACAGAACCAGAACCAGGCTCGCCGTGACGAGAATCAGAAACACATCGACGTTGCTGAAGACGGCGACGAGATCAGCCAGCAGGCCGGCCGGCCCGCTGACCTTCACCTGCACATCGCCGGTCACACCCGCCGTTGCCTCACGGATCGCCGTGATCCGCTGCTCGAACGCCGGATCGGTCGGCGATCCGCTGATCGGCACGATCAACATCATCGTCGCGCCATCCGCCGAGACGAGCTGGCCACGAGCCTGTGGCATGTTGAAAATCGAGACGACACCCGCAACGTTGCTGCCAGGCTCTTTCGCCATCGCCGCGACGGCGTTGTAGACCGTCTGCGCCGACTGCATGTCGGCATCGGAGAGGCCGGCCTGGTTGTGGAACACAATGATCGCTGGCGTGTTCGCGCTCGGATAGAGCTCTCGAACGAGCTTCGCGGCCTGCGTCGATTCAGCGCTGGACGGCAGAAACTGGAGCTGGTCGTTTGTCGAGATGCTCGATAGCGTTGGGGCAAGTGGGATGATCAACGCGGAGAGGAGAATCCAGGCCACCAGGAAGATCCACTTTCCCCGTCGGGAGCTGGCGGCATCGGTTATCGCATGGAGCACGGGTGCGCCCTTCTGTACGTGAATCGTACGTCGCCTCTTCGCCTGCTGCCCCCTTCGTGAGGATCAGGTCTCTCCTATTTTCACGACATTGCGTCGACTTGTCAAGACGTTTCGTCCATATGCTATACTTCCTGTATGCCACGGATCAGTGAAGCAACCATCGCCAAGCATCGACATCGCACCGAGACGGCGCTTCTGGACGCCTGGGGCGGGCTCCTCGACGAGCGCGGTTACAGCGACATTACGCTGACCCTCGTCGCTGAACGGGCCGGCGTTGTCCGCAACACCGTCTACGGCTATTTCCCCGACAAGGAGCACCTGCTCCTCGCCTACCTCACCCGCGAGGTCGGGCGTTTCATGGACGGGGCGACTGCAGCGGTCGATGAGGCGGTCGGCGCGCGGGCGCGGCTACGTGTGCTGGTCGATCACCAGGCGCGATATTTCGCCACGAATGCCGGAGCGGGCCAGGATCTGGCTGGCATCGCCAGCCCCGACCGTTACCCGGATTTCGCAGCCTGCTTCGCACCGGTCCGCGACCTGCTGGTGCGGATCATTCGCGAGGGTATTCACGAGGGAGTCTTCCGCGCCCTCGATCCAATCAGCGCTGCCCGGATGACGCTGGCGCTGCTCGGCGCCTATCGCGTCCCACTTGCGCGCGCGACTATCAGCCCCGAAGAAGCGACCGATAGTGTCCTCGACTTCCTGCTGCACGGCATCGACGCAAACACAGCTGGCTAGGACCGGGAAGTCCCGGCGATCGGAGTCCGCATGTCCAGCGATCGGCCGGCCCCGTCGGCCAGTTGGCAGGAGAGTGATTCAGCGACATTCATCGACGTTGGCAGGGTGATGATCCCCCGGCGCGACGAGATCGAGCGAACGATCGTTGCGCTTGTCCCCGGCAAGCCGGACGCCGAGCTCACCGTCGTCGATATCGCCGCTGGCGTTGGCTGGCTGAGCAAGGCAATCCTCGCCCGATACCCACGCGCCCACGCACTCCTTCTCGACGGCAGCGACACGATGCTCGCCGAGGCGGAGCGCAATCTTGCGGAGTACGCCGGCCGCTACGAGCTCCGGCAGTTCCGGCTGGAGGATGAGGGCTGGATCGACGCGCTTCCTGCGCCAGTCCGTTGCGTCGTCAGTAGCCTGGCCATTCACCACCGGGACGCCGCTGGCAAGCGCGCGCTCTACCGGCGACTCCTGCCGGCGCTCAAACCGGGCGGCGGGGTGTTGATTGCTGATCTCTTCCAGCCGGCCAGCCCGGCGGCGCTGCGACTGGCCGCGCGGGAGTGGGACGACGAAGTGCGCAGCCGGTCGCTGGAGCTGACCGGCACGCTCGACGCCTGGGAGCTGTTCGACGGCGACGACTGGAACATCTTCGATCATCCGGACCCGATCGATACCCCCTCACCCATCGCGGACCAGCTCGACTGGTTTCGCGAGGCCGGCTACGTCGCCGCCGATGTCTTCTGGGCCTACGCCGGCCACGCCGTCTACGGCGCGTTCCGGCCTGAATAGGTCCGGCCGATCATACTATCGACGAATTCGATTGTTAGTGGCTTTCCGATCGATATCTCTGCTTGATCTCCCGAACGACGTGAGCGCCACACGTCGTTCGACTCCGACAACAGGTCTCATCGTTATGTCATGTACTTGCGCTCTGCGCTGCTCGCCTTCCAGCCATTGTTGACGGCGGTAAACAGTGGGGATAGATTGGCGACGACTGGCTCGCCGTCGTTTGGCGGTCTCCCCGATGCTGGTGACAGGTAGCGCCCGGGCCGGATGACCGCGCCTCATGGCGTCGTGTTTGGCTCACGAGCTCCGCAACGCCGGATGAATCCGGCGGCTGGACGGATACGCTCGGAGCAAGGGAAGACTGGTGGAGTGTGACGGCGTATCTTGATCCTGGCGAACGCTTTCCGCGGGGTGTAGAGGTTACCCCCGCGATGGAGACTATTCCCTGGACGCCTCTGACCAAGCCGTTGAGCGAGTGCCGAGTGGCGCTGGTGACGACCGGTGGGGTTCACCTCAAGCAACAGAAGCCGTTCGATATCGACAACGACGGCTACGACTGGAGCTACCGGGAGGTTCCGTCGGACGCTTCCGCCACGGACCTCATGGTCACCCACAACCACTACGATCACGCCCATGTCGACGGCGATTTCAACTTCATGCTGCCGACGGATCGGTTCCGTGAGCTGGCGCAGGCGGGCGTGATCGGCGAGCTCGGGCCACGCTGCTACTCCTTCTACGGCTATATCAAGGATCTGGAGGCGCTGGCGGAGACATCGGCGAAAGATGTCGCACGCCACCTCAAGGAAGACCGGGTCGACGCCGTCTTCATGACACCTGCCTGAATGGGCTGCAACCGGTCCGTGGGGCTGGTTCAGCGGGCAATCGAAGAGGCCGGCATCTCGACGGTATCCGTCACACTCTTCCGTGAGATCGCGGTCAAGCTCAAGCTGCCCAGGGTCGTGTCGCTGCGCTTTCCCTTCGGGTATCCGCTGGGACGGGACGAGGCGTTGCAACGGCAGATCATCAACGACGGGCTCAATGCGCTGGTTTCGATCTCCGAGCCGGGGACGATCATCGACCTGCCCTACGTCTGGGAGGGATAGTGAGGATCGTCCAGTCGCGACTACCTCTCGACACCAGACAGGAATCTGAGTCACGACGCCGCCAGGTCGAGATGACCGGCAGCACAACAGGTTGGACAACGCAATGACCGATATCGAACAACTCTCGGCAAAGACCGAAGCGTTTCGCGCCATGCATGCCGGCCCCGGGATGCTGGTGATGCCGAACGCATGGGACGCGGCGAGCGCGCAGCGGATTGTCGCGGCAGGCTTTCCCGCGATTGCGACAACGAGCGGGGGCGTTGCGATCGCCCTCGGCTACGCGGATCACGAAGCAGCCCCGGTCGACGAGATGCTCGCTGCGTCGGCGCGCATCGCCCGCGCTGTGTCCGCGCCAGTCACGGTCGATTTCGAGGCGGGCTACCAGCTGCCACCAGCCGAGATCGCGCGACGCCTGATCGAGGCCGGCGTAGCTGGGATGAATCTCGAAGAATCGGACCATCACGGCGACGCCGGTCTGATCCCAGCCGAAACGCAGGCGGAGCTACTGTCAGCGGTGAAGGCCGAGGCGCGCGCTCTTGGCGTCGACCTGGTGCTGAACGCGCGAATCGACGTGTTCATCCGGTCCGAGGGGACGCTAGAGACGCAGCTTGCCGACGGGCTGCGGCGAGCGCGAATCTATCGCGAAGCAGGGGCGGACTGCATCTATCCGATCGCCCTCAGCGATCCGGCAGCGATTCGCGCGATGGTCGACGCAGTGGGAGTGATCAACGTGACGGTTCGCCGTGGCGGGCCGCTATCGCTGGACACAGCCGCCGAGTGTGGCGCGCTGCGCGTCACGTACGCCACGAGCGTCTTCCGCGAGACGATGGCCGCCCTCGACGAAATCGCAGCCGACATTCACGGATCGATCCCCGGAACCAGCCGTTAGCTCGATCCAGCGTCATCACGCCGATGTTTCACGTGGAACATCGGCGTGATTACAGTTCCGGAGCCCCTTCGTCTTGCAGCCGGAACAGATGCCAGCGCGTCGAACCGTCAACCGACCGCGCGGTCGCGATTTCATGCAGACCCGCCTCGCGGTGGAGCAGCAGGTCTCGGGAGCGCTCCTGGTTGACCAGGAAGAAGACCTCCGAGAACCGCCAGTCGGCCCTCAGCCAGCCCATGAGACCAGCCAACAGCTCCTCGTCGAGCTTCTGAGCGACCGCGCTCGGCCGCATCCACCAGGTGACGACGGCGGCATGTTCGTCCGCTTGTGGCGCGGCGCTGGTCGGGGCGATCCGCGGATGCCACTGGCTGCTGTCATATGGCCGGATGTAGACACAACCCTCGCAGCGAGACTCGTCGGCGCTCAGCACCGTGTAGGCGAACGCCTCGCGGCGCTCCCATTCCGCCTCATGTCGCGTCAGGTCGGCGGCGTTTTCCGCGGCTGTGAAGTCGTCGGGGGGCCACGCCGATGCGCTCCAGTCTCTGAGCGCGCCGGGGTCTTCCATCAACGCGGCGTAGTCGCGCTCTGTGTGCTCGGGACCGAGCACCCGGAGGATCAGGTTCACCGTCGATGTTTCACGTGGAACAGGCCAGCCGTCTCGGTACCACACCATCTCGGGGCCTCCTTTCTGATGACCCCCGTTGCAATTTTCGAACCAGACAACGATGGCGGCCCGGTTGGGCCGCCATCGTCAGGTAAGGTCGGTGCGAGTGAAGCCGGCTACTCGTAGCGAAGCGCCTCGGCGATCGGCACCGACGCCGCCTTGCGCGCCGGAATCCAGGTCATGATCGTCGCAGCGACCAACGACGCCACCACGAAGAAGATCACCGTGCCCCACGGAACGACGAACCCGGCCATACTCTGGCCCGAAGTGAAATCCTCGGCATGCATCAGGTTGTACGACAGGATCAGGGCCAGCACCGTGCCGCTGACCACGCCTAACCCCGCGATCACCAGGGATTCCAGCAAGAACGACGCTGCCACCATGTTTCGCTGGTAGCCGATCGCCCGCAGCATCCCGATCTGCTGCCGCCGTTCGACCACCGAGCGGAACGAGATCACACCCAACGCAGCGATACCGACAAAGAGGCCGAGTCCCATGAAGCCTTGCAGCAGCTTGAAGATACCCGTCTGGACGGCGACAAAGCCCTCCAGCAGCTTCTGAATCGCATCGGCCTGGACGCCACTGGTCAGCAGCGTCGACTCTATCTCCTTCGCGATCGTGTCCGCCTGCGATCGCGCCGCTGGCGTCAACTGGACGAAGAGCATCGAGCTGTCGAACCCGCCGAACAGGCCGCTGAACACCTGATCCGACGTGTAGACGCCCGCCAGCATGCTCACCTTGCTGTCGATCACCCCGATGATCGTCCATGTATCGGTCTTGTCACTCCGGCTGCTTCCGATTTCGACCTGGAACGCCGGGAACGAGCCGTCGACAACCTTGACACCATCGGGCGCATGGAACCCCTCCGGGTCGCCAAACCCCTGCGTGGAAAGCGCGTTCGCGTCGATGATTGCAACCTTCTCGCCGGCCTTGATCGCCTTCCAGACATCTGCGTCGCTGGCATAGCCGGCGGCCCACGCCTCGAGCGGGATGTCGGCCGCGGCCATGTATGCGTCATCCATGCCACTGATCGGCCAGTGCTTCCAGGTGTCCGTCCCAACGTTACGGATCTCGGTGTTCGCGTAGGCGATGCCGTTGACCCGGCCAACAGCCTGGATATCGTCGAGGTTCACCTTGCTGCCGGCCAGTTGGGCCTTCAGGTCTGCGATCGGATTCGCAGGACTGGTCGTCACCGAAATGTCCCAGCCCGCGCCCGCCTTGTCCGTCGAGAATAGCTGGACGAAGTTCGCGTTGATCGTCGTCAGCGTCACCAGGGAGAAGATCACCATCGAGAACATCGCGATCGTCAGCCCGGTTCGCCCCTTCGCCGAAATAGGGTAGGCGATCGCAGTCTTCACGGCCGGGATCCATCGTGAGAAGACCCGGCCGAACAGTCCGACAACCCCGACGGCCATCTCGGCATTCCACATAATGATCAGGGTGGCGAAAGTGACCATCGACAAGCCCGAGACGAAGAACATCTCCATGCCGCCAGTGCCGAGGTTCGGCAGGATCTTCTCCGACCAGCCCTGCGGCAGCAGCCAGAAGATCAGCATCGCCGCCGAGAAGAAGGTGTACACCGCGCGTTTCGGAAGATAGCGGCTCAGGAACAGTGAAAGACCCAGAGCGACAAAGGTCAGGCCACTCGAGAACTGGAAGATACTCTTCGCGCTCATCCCGCTCAGCATCAGCAGCGCGCCGACAACCGCTGCGGCCGGCCCCCAGCCAACGCGGACCGCCAGCATCCGCAGCAGCCAGATCGCAGCCTTCACGGGCGATAGCAGCACGTTCCAGATCACCTCAAGCGGAAACCAGAGGATGCTGATCAGAGAGATGCCGATCGACGGGCCGACACGCGGCAGCTTCGACCACCAGTTCCAGGCCGGCCGCTTGTCGCGACTGGCGTGCGCCTCCTCTGGCAGGTCACGAATGGCGGCAACAATGTTGAGGCGGCTGGAACGCACCGAGGCAAAGAGGATCGTCACGAACGTCACCGACACGCCGAGCGAATAGGCAACCACGAGTGAGCGCCATGTCGCATACGGCGCGATCGAGATGAAATCGCCCAGCAGCCGACCCATGATTCCGGCGATCGCGAAGGCAACTCCAACCCCGGCCGCCGCGCCGAGGAGCGCCGCGCCGAGATCGTAGGCGGTGCCCTCGGCAATGAACCCCTGAATCAGGTGACGACGCTTCATCCCGACCGCCCTGGCCATGCCCATCTCCGAGCGACGCTCGGCAGCCAGCATCATGAAGATCAGGAAGATCAGCAGCACGCCCGCCGCAACTGAGAACAGGCCGAGAACAATGAACAGGCTCATGAACACGTTGCCGAACGTCTCCGCGCCCTTGATCGCGTCCTGCTTGATTGGATTGACGCCCAGGTCGCTGCCGCCCGGGATACCGGCCAGCGCTTCCTTGACTGCCGGGACAACCGCATCGGTCAGCGCGATTCCGCCCTCAACGCCACCCCGATTCGAGATCGCGATGTACCGGGCCTTGCCTTCGAGGTTCGTGATCCGTTGCACTTCTGCCAACGGCATCGCAAAGCCGTGGATGCCGGACGACTGCTGGCCGCCGCCAGCGAAACCGGTCATGATCGAGCCGCTGGCGATCGCCGCAACCCGCACCGGCTGCGCCTGGTTGTTATAGAAGAAGACCAACAGATCGCCGTCGGTCGCATTGATCTCCTGCGCCAGGTCATTGGACAGGACAACCGGGAATACCTGCAACGAGGCCGGGTCGATCTTCAGCCCGCCAGGAATCCGGCTGGCGTACTGCTGGAGCAGCGCCACGTCCGCGGCTGGCAGCGGCTCGGAACCAGCAGTCACGGCGGCAAAGTCGATCGCCTTGCCCGAGGTCGTCTTCATCCCGCCGAAGCTTGGGACCCTGGCCGGGTCGAGCCCGGTCATGACAACGGCCGGCTGCGACAGGCGCTTGTCGACATTGAGGATCGGCACCGTTTCGGTCAGAACCGGCATGATGCCGTCGATGTCAGGGTTTGCCTTCAGCTTCGCGTCGAGCTGGTCGGCGATTGAGGCATCGATCGGCACATTGTTCACCGAGATCGTGCCTTCGCCGCCAGTGCCACCGACATAGGCGACGGTAATGTCGACCTCGCCGAGCCCCTTGTAGGCGGAGCTGGTGATCGAATGATCGATCGAGTCACCGGTCGTCAGCGACGCAGCAATAATCAACGTCGCCAGCATCAACCCGACCATGATCAGGATCGTCTGCGCCTTGCGCCGTGGGATGTTGCGGAGCGCCATGCGAAAGATGACCGGATTTCTGAGCGCGATGACGACTGTCGTCAGCAGGCAGAGCGCCATGATCGCGACGACAACGAGCATGATTGTCGTCATCGACAGACCGAAGATACTATCCACAGGTATTCCCTTCAGGCATGGTGTATTGCTGAGTCATTGTATAGAGCCGTCAATGACTCCTAGCGATCGCCTGACAACCCATCGTTGACAATGCGTCCATCGCTCATGCGGATGATGCGCTGCGTCATGTCGCCGATGCGGGGATCGTGGGTGACGATCACGAACGTCTGCTGCTGGGTCTTGTTCAGCTCGATCATCAGATTCATGACATCGTCCGCGGTTTCGCTATCGAGGTCACCGGTCGGCTCGTCGGCCCAGACGATGGCCGGCTCGTTGACGAGCGCGCGGGCGACTGTCACACGCTGGCGCTGCCCGCCGGAGAGTTCGGCCGGCCGATGGCTGGCCCAGTCGCGCAGGCCGACGCGATCCAGGATCTTCAGCGCCCGCTCGCGAGATTCTTTCGGCTTGACGCCGGATACCAGTAGCGGCAGCTCGACATTCTCGACTGCCGAAAGGACCGGCAGCAGATTGTAGAACTGGAACACGAAACCCATGTTGCGCGCCCGGAAGTCGGTGCGGGCATCGTCGGGTAGATGCGCCAGGTCTTTTCCGGCGATGAGAATCTCGCCCTCGTCGATCGTATCCAGCCCCGAGAGGCAGTTGAGCAACGTCGTCTTCCCGCACCCCGACGGCCCCATGATCGCGACCATCTCGCCGCGATTGACTGTCAGATCCACGCCACGCAGCGCCGGAACGGTTACCTTGCCAGTGTTGTAGGTTTTGACAACGCCAGACGCGCTGATGATCGGGGTATCCGCTGCCGCCGGGGAGGCGTTGATGGTCGGTGTGCCAGCGGTTGTGGTCGACATGGTGGCTTGATCCCTTCAGAATACACAACGCGCGATCAGCATCGACCGCGCGAAATATCGCGTGAGCCGGGCGGCCGGCGCGTCCCAGCGACACGCGCGCGCCAACCAGCCCCGGATGGCCATCGCTAATCGTACCGATTTCTTCGCGCGCATTCACTGAACCGTTGATATTGCGCAACCGGACGGATTGACCATGTGCGACTGTCCGAAAGTACAGGTTGGGGTCAGGCGGCTGGGTGTGTGATCGTCGCGCGGGTCATCGTAGGTGACATAATCTGACCTCTTGTTGCCATCGCATCGGAATAACGACGCGAGCGGCGATGTTTGACTGTAACACCGTCCGCTGCTACCCTCAGCGGGTTGTCCGTATGCCGATTTCCCCGGGGGCGCTCCACGATCGTACGTTGGGGCGCGGAGACACATGCAACGATGATCAGGCGCAGTCCAGCGGCGGCCGGCGCGGCCGGCGGCACTCTTCCTATAGTGGAGCTACCGGTCGATCAGAAGCAGATCCGGCGTGACGTCCTGCGCATCGCGTGGCCGGCGATTCTCGAGAATCTGCTTCAGAGCGTCCTGGGCATGATCACCATCCTGATGGTGAGCCGGCTCGGCTCGGCCGACGTCGCCGCCGTCGGCGCATCGCAGCAATTGCAGATGCTGTTCATTTCGGCATTCTTTGCGCTCTCGATGGGCACCACGGTCATCGTCGCCCACGCCCATGGCGCTGGCGAGCATGGTCGGATCAATGTTGCCGCCAAGCAGTCGACGACGGCCGGCCTGATCCTGGCCGTCATCGTTGCCTTTATTGTCTTTGCCTTCGCCCACCCGATGCTGGCAATGCTCGGCGCCGAGACCAACGTCATCGAGGCTGGCGCCCGGTTCCAGCGCATCTCGTCGGCCGGCTACGTATTCATGGCGCTGATGTTCATCCTCGGCGGCGCCTTGCGCGGGGTTGGCGACACGCGGACACCGATGCTGGTGACAGCCGGGATCAACGTCATCAACGTCGTCGTCGCATTGCCGCTCATCTTCGGCGCCGGGCCGATCCCCGGCATCGGGCTGGACGGCGCGGCGATGGCCCAGAACATCTCGCGCGTGATCGGCGCGGCGGTCATGGCCTGGCTGCTCCTGCGCGGGCGACAGGGCATCTCGATCGCCGGGCGCGACGGCTGGGTGCCAGATGTCTACTATCTGAAACGGCTGGCTGACATCAGTCTCCCATCGATGGGGGAATCGCTGCTGCGTTCTGGCGGGCAGATTCTCTTCATCTTCATCGTTTTCATGCTCGGCACGGCGGTCGCCGCCAGTCACCAGATCGCCCAGAACGCCGTCTTCCTGTCGATGTTTCCTGGCTTCGGCTTCTCGATGGCGGCCACGGCGATGGTCGGGCAATCGCTCGGCGCGCGCAATCCAGCCCGCGCGCGGGCTGCGGCAATGACCGCCACCCGCGCCTGCGTCGTCTGGATGTCGGCAATGGGCGTCTTCTTCTTCGTCTTCGCCGAGCCGATCATGAGGCTGTCCGCGACCGGCGACGAGCGCCAGACGATCATCGACGCCGGGGTCTCGGCGCTGCGGGTGATCGCGTTCGCCCAACCGATTCAGGCCGTCGGCTTTGTGCTGGCCGGGGCGCTCCGTGGGGCAGGGGACACTCGATTCCCGATGTATTCCACCGGCATCTCGATGTGGATATTTCGCATCCCACTGGCCTATCTGTTTGCGATCACGCTCGGGTTGGGGCTGGGCGGCGTCTATCTGGCGATGGCGTCCGACAACCTGATCCTGATGATGATGAATATCTGGCGCTGGCGGCAGGGACGCTGGATGACCAGCCGGTTCGCGTCCAACGATCCGCCAAAGGCATCGGCCCCCAAACCGGGACACGATCTGGCCGACGCGGCCGCTACCAGCCGGTCGGTCGAGCCGCCTGCCGCACCGAAGGAAATGTCGGTTGTCGATGGTGAGTAACACCCGGGCGTCAGTGCCGGCACGGTTGGCGATGCTGGTGTGTGGGCTCTTTATTTTCGCTGTGTCGATGGCGCTCTCGCTGCAATGCAACCTCGGCGCCAACTCGTGGACCGTGTTGCACGACGGCATCGCAAAGCAGACGCCGCTCTCGATCGGCATCGTGACACAGCTCGTCGGGCTGGTCATGCTGATCGTCTCCTGGATCGGCGGGATCAAGCCCGGATTCGGGACGCTGGCCAACATGCTGCTGATCGGGTCATTCCTCGACCTGATCCTCTGGAGCGGGGTGATCCCGAAAGCAGAGGGTTACCCGGCGCGGGTCGCGATGCTGCTGGCTGCCGTCGTTGTGCTCGGGCTTGGCTCGGCGCTCTATATCAAGGCCGGCTTCGGCGCCGGCCCGCGGGATTCATTCATGCTGGTGGTTCACCGACGAACCGGGCTGCGTCTCGGCGTCGCCCGTTGGCTGATCGAGGTATCCGCCGTCGTCATCGGCATCCTGCTCGGGGGCGACTTCGGCCCCGGCACGATCATCTTTGCGTTGCTGGTCGGGCTCTCGATCGACTGGTTCTTCAACCTCCTGGGTGTGCGGATCGCCAGTCCGGCCCGACCGACTACCGCCGCGCCGGCCGATGCCTGATTGCCGGCTGGACAGTTCCGCGGGAAAGTTGCCATACTAGCGAGCGTATGGGCGAGCGTGCGCGAAGCCCGGAACAGGGGTGGGGGACATGTCAGCGAGCGAGAACGCGAATCCGCAAACAGATTCCAGGATAGCGGCTGCGCCCGCTGCAGATAGCGCGATCGCCCTGGCCGGGCGACTTCAGACACTGCGATCGCGGATCTTGCCACTGCTGGAGGCGGTCAAGGCTGAATACACCGGGCGAGCCGCCGTTGGCTATCCGGTGGTCATCGACAACATCGCGCGCTCCGGGGTCTTCGGCATCACCCTGTCGCCCGGCTTTGGCCTCTACTTCATGACCGATGGCACGAACCTGATCGCTGAGACGCAGTGGATGCAGTTGCGCATCGACGCCCTGTCGATGGCCAACAACCAGCGATACGGTGGCCGGCCGGAAGTAGTCCGCGAGGATATCGACGAGACCTTCGGGCCCTCCGACGCGCGCCGCCTCGTCTCGCGGCTCCAGAACCGCTGGAATCGCCAACAGACCCGCATCTATCGCGTCGACTCCTGACCGGACGACACCCAAACGGCATCGGGAAGTGATGCATCGGTGAATAGCAGCAGGCTTCGCGTTGGCATCCTCGGCGCTGGCGCATGGGCGCGCTTCGCCCATATCCCCGGCTGGCAACGCGACCCGCGCGCTGAGGTCGTCGCCATCGCCGACATCGACCGCGACACCGCCCACGACGTCGCGCGGGAGTTCGGCATCCGCGATGTGACGACCGACTGGCAGGCGCTCATCACGCGCGACGACCTGGACGTGATCGACATCGTCACACCATCGCACACGCACTTCGAGCTGGCTCGCGCCGCGATCGAGGCCGGCCATAACGTCCTCTGCGAGAAGCCGGTGGCGCACGACGATCGCGACACGCTCGCCCTCGCCGCGGCAGCCCGCGACCGCGGGCTGAAGACCAAGCTCGGATTCACGTTTCGCTACAGCCCGGGCGTTCAGTACGCGCGGTGGCTGATCGATGACGGCTTCATCGGAGAGCCGTTCATCTTCAACGGGTACGAGCAGAATTCCCAGTGGCTCGACCCGCAAACCCCGCTGCGTCAGGAGCTCCCGACTGCCGACCAGTCTGCGCTGCAGATCTCGTCACTGGAGAGCTACGGCGCGCCGATCATCGACATCTCGCGCTGGTGGGTTGGCGCGGAGTACGCCAGGGTCGTCGGAACAATGCGCAACTTCATCCCCGAGCGGATGGTTCGCGCAACCGGGCAGATGATGCGGATGAACATCGACGACGGTGACATCTTCCTCGCTGAATACACCAATGGCGTGCTTGGCTCGATCCAGACCAGCTATGTCACGATCGGTAACTACCCCGGCATCGAGGCGCGCATCTACGGCAGCCGCGGCGCGATCATCTGCCGGCTGGTCGAAGAATTCGGCGTGGCGGAGACGATCCGTGTCGCAACGCCGGACGAGGTCGAGTTCCGCGAGCTGGAGATCCCCGATCGGTTCTACCCGGCCGGCGGCAGCCCGAACGAATCCTGGCGCTCGCTCTTCTTCGCGAACCTGATCAAGGACTTCATCGACGAGATCATCGAGGGCGGAGAACGCAACCAGGGCAGCTTCTTCGATGGCGCCCGCGTTCAGGAAGCAATCAACGCCGTCGCGCTCTCGCACCACGAGCGCCGCTGGGTCGACCTGCCGTTGGCCCATCGACAGTGACCGCCGCGTCCCCGGCGTTTGACGCCTGGCTGGACGATTTCTTCGAGAGCTACTATCGCCACCGGCCAGTCAATGCGACATTCATCGGCATCCATGAGTACGACAGCCGCCTGCCGGATCATTCCGACCGGGGACGGGCGGATCTGAGGAACGACCTGGCACGCCTTCGCAGCCGGCTGCGCTCACTGCCGGCCGAGCCACTCGACGCGCCGCAGAAGCTGGACCGCGAGCTGGCGGCCGGATTCCTCGACATCGAGGAGTGGGAACAGCGCTCGCGCCACTTCGAAGCCGGCAACCCCGGTTGTGCGATCGGCGAGTCGGCCTTCGGCGTCATCAGCCTGTTCTTGCGCCCGTTTGCGCCGCTGGAGGAGCGCCTGGATTCGGCAGCCACCCGGCTCGAGGGGATGCCGGCCCTGCTTGGCGCTGCCGAGGAGACAATCCGCGCCGCGCCGCTGGCCTGGACGGAACGGGCGATCCGCGAGTGCGACGGCACGCTCGCGCTGCTGACTGATGGAATCGACCGGCTTCTCCACGATGAGGGAGTCACCGGAGGAGGGGAGCGGCGACTCCGCCGGGCCGTCGATGGCGGCGCGCGAGCCGTCTCGGACTACCGCCAGTACCTGCAGGCCGATCTACGCCGCCGGCCAACCGAGGATTATGCCGCCGGGCCAGAGGCGCTGGATCTGCTCCTGCGACGCGGCCACTTCCTCGATGATGGCGTGGAGGAGATGGAACGCATCGCCGCCGAACGGCTCGATGCCATCCTGGCCGAGCTAACGGCCGGCGCAGCGAAGCTGGGCTTCGCCAACTGGAGCGCCGCGCTCGCTGCTCTGGCTGACGACCACCCGACCGCCGATCGCTACCAGTCACGCTTCGGCGAGGTCTGGCGGGAAGCGCGCGCACTGGCTGTGACCGATGGCCTGCTGACCTGGCCAGACTATCCGCTTCGCTATATTCCGCGCCCAAACTGGGCGCAGGACGCGGCGATGGATCTCTACTTCCTCTTCTACCGCGCGCCGGCAGCGTTCGATCCTGTCGCAGTCGTCGACTATCTGATCGAGCCGCTAGACTCCGCAGCGACGCGCCAGCAGATGGAGACTCTTCGAAGAACGAACGAGAGTGTCATCGCGCTGAACCACGTCATCCACCACGGCGGCATCGGCCACCACGTCCAGAACTGGCACGCGTATCGGGCGGCATCGCGAATCGGGCAGGTTGCGGCGGTCGACTGCGCCGCGCGAATCGCGATGTTCAGCGGCGGGACGATGGCCGAAGGATGGGCGTGCTACGCCACCGACCTGATGGGAGAGATCGGGTTCCTCACTCCGGCGCAGGAGCTTTCCCTGCTCCACGGACGAGCGCGGATGGCGGCGCGGGCGCTGGTGGACCTGCGAATGCACGGTGGCCGGCTGTCGATCGCCGGCGCGGCAGCGTTCTACGAAGCAACGGTGCGAATGCCTGCCGCGGCAGCATGGGCCGAGGCAGTCAGGAATAGCATGTTTCCGGGCACGGCCCTGATCTACCTCTTCGGCAGCGATCAGATTCATGCCCTCCGCGCCGAAATCGCCAGATTGGAGCGAGAACGCTTCTCACTCCGCCGCTTCCACGACCGGTTCCTGTCGTTCGGATCCGTTCCGGTCGCGCTGATCGCGGAGACACTGCGGCGGGAAGTCGCCGGAGACGATGATGCCCCGCCGGCCTGAGCTAGCGGGGCATCGGAGATTCGGCCAAGATTCGGGAAAAGCTACTCTTCGACGATCCAGCGGTCGGTGTCGCGGCCCCATGAGATGACTTCATCGTTGGTGAAGAACAGAGAAACCTCGTGGGCGGCAGTCTCCACACCGTCCGAGCGATGGATCAGGTTGCGACCGATCGTGATCGCGTAGTCAGCCCGAATTGTGCCGGGCGCGGCGTTGACCGGATTGGTCGCGCCGACGAGGTTGCTGACCGCGTCAATCGCCGACGGCCCCTCGACGACACCAACGACGACCGGGCCAGAGGTGATGTACTCAACCAGGCCGGCATAGAACGGCTTGCCCTTGTGGACGCCGTAGTGCTGCTCGGCCAGCTCCGGCGAGATCTGCATCAGCTTGAGCGCCACGAACTTCAGGCCCCGCCGTTCCAATCGACCCAGCAGATCGCCGATGAGCCCGCGCTGCACCGCGTCTGGCTTGAGAATGATCAACGTCCGTTCGACTGCCACCCGTCTGCCCCCGTATCCATTGCTTCGACTCCGCCAGGCGGGCGGCACAGACTGGCCCCCGCGACCAGCGGAGAAGCGTATCACACCCATTTTCCCGCCCCGCGCGTCGTTCCATTCTGGCGGACGCCCGATCCGATCCGGGTCAACTGGACGTAACGCGCGAGTGCGCCGCGACGGCGGCCCCGGCAAGCGCGCCGTCCGGGTCGGACGCAAGCAACCGTCGTCTGAGATCGTCCGTCAGCACGCTGGCCCCGCGACCGCGCTCGATCTCGGCGAGGATCAGCAGCGCCAGCGCCACCTCCGGGTGCGTCGCCAGGACAGACACGCAGATTGCCTCCGCATCATCGTCGTGGCCCAATCCCCAGAGAGATTCAGCCAGCCCAAGGTGGAGATCGAGCCGATCCGGCAATGCGGTCAGCGCCGCGGTGTACTCGCTGGCGGCGCGTTCGCGCCGTCCGGCCCGCAGATGAATCACGGCCAGCGCCGGGCGAGACAGCTCCAGCGCGCCGCCAATCCCAAACCGCAGGCCGGCCAACCGCTCGAGAGCGCTACGAAGATCTGCCCGCTCAGGGGCCTGCTCCCAGGCAACCTGGCAATAGGCGAGTGCATCGTCGAGCCGGCCGCGCTCCTCAGCCAGCAGCCCGTAGCCAAGCCACGCCTCGGGGAGGCGCGGGTCTCGGGCCAGCGCCGCTGCATAGGCGCGGCCGGCGGCGCGGGCATCCCCGCGCCCTCGCTCGGCGTCGCCGAGGAGCCGCCAGGCAGCGGCATACCCGGGGAACCGCGTCAGTAGGCCGGCACAGACGGCGGCCGCGCGATCGAGATCTCCAGCCGCCAGGGCCACCCGTGCCCGTCCCACCTCGTCGGGCAGCAACAAGTCCGGGTCAATCATCGAGCAAGCCAGCGGCTATTCCGGCTTGTGCTTCTGATCGGGCGGCTCAGATCGGCGGTAACCGCCGCTGCGCTTGATCGTCCAGAGCGTGATCCAGACCGTGCCGGCAGCAGCCAGCACGAACATCCCGACAATAACGATATACATCCAGGCAACCATCTATCGTCACCCTCCCGGTAGCAATTCAACACTCCAACCGGGGCATTGCTCCGGTATACCGCCCAAATAGTACCCACCCAGTGTCACGCACCAGAATCTGGATCGAGCGGGCAACGCGGCAGGCGAAAGACGATGTCCACCGACTGGCCGCATGGCAGCCGAGTTCTGGCCAGTGAATACCATGCGTCCGGACACAGAAACGCGCAACCGATTGATCTTCGGTCGCGGTTCTGTTACCGTATTAAACGCGGGGGTGTTTGATGACAATTTATTCAGATTAGGAGGACACAGCCAAGCGACACATCATATCCCGGCTCGCACTGCCTGGCTCTGGCCGACCTGTTTGTCGCCGCTGCTTCTTAACTCCTGATCGGCTACGCGCCACCCTTACGCATGAAACGTTATTCAACAAACGAAATCATACCACAACTTGAAAGGAGATCGGATGAAGAAAACGCGCCGCCTGCACATGACCAACGATGCGTCGGGTCGCCGGGTGGTTGCCATTCAAGGATGTTTCCAACGCATCACATAAGTTGTGAGATCGGTGATCCGGCACGATTGTCATATTGGCGGAATCGCACCATGGAAAGGGACCTCATCATGAAGAAGCTCAGCCTCCGCGTCGGCCCAACCGTCTTCTGGCTCGCCGGCCTCCTCTCCCTCGTCGTCGCATCCGGCGCACCCCACAAGCTCGATTCTTTCGGCAGCCTGTTCTTCTAGCAGGAGCGCTCAGCGCCCGCTTGGAAAGGGACCTCATCATGAAGAAGCTCAGCCTCCGCGTCGGCCCAACCGTCTTCTGGCTCGCCGGCCTCCTCTCCCTCGTCGTCGCATCCGGCGCACCCCACAAGCTCGATTCTTTCGGCAGCCTGTTCTTCTAGCAGGAGCGCTCAGCGCCCGCTTGGAAAGGGACCTCATCATGAAGAAGCTCAGCCTCCGCGTCGGCCCAACCGTCTTCTGGCTCGCCGGCCTCCTCTCCCTCGTCGTCGCGTCCGGCGCTCCCCACAAGCTCGATTCTTTCGGCAGCCTGTTCTTCTAGCAGGAGCGCTCAGCGCCCGCCTGGAAAGGGACCTCATCATGAAGAAGCTCAGCCTCCGCGTTGGCCCAACCGTCTTCTGGCTCGCCGGCCTCCTCTCCCTCGTCGTCGCGTCCGGCGCTCCCCACAAGCTCGATTCTTTCGGCAGCCTGTTCTTCTAGCAGGAGCGCTCAGCGCCCGCCTGGAAAGGGACCTCATCATGAAGAAGCTCAGCCTCCGCGTTGGCCCAACCGTCTTCTGGCTCGCCGGCCTCCTCTCCCTCGTCGTCGCGTCCGGCGCACCCCACAAGCTGTTCTAGTTCGTAACGCGCTCAGCGCATCTTTGGAAAGGGACCTCATCATGAAGAAGCTCAGCCTCCGCGTCGGCCCAACCGTCTTCTGGCTCGCCGGCCTCCTCTCCCTCGTCGTCGCATCCGGCGCTCCCCACAAGCTGTTCTAGTTCGTAACGCGCTCAGCGCATCTTTGGAAAGGGACCTCATCATGAAGAAGCTCAGCCTCCGCGTCGGCCCAACCGTCTTCTGGCTCGCCGGCCTCCTCTCCCTCGTCGTCGCATCCGGCGCTCCCCACAAGCTGTTCTAGTTCGTAACGCGCTCAGCGCATCTTTGGAAAGGGACCTCATCATGAAGAAGCTCAGCCTCCGCGTCGGCCCAACCGTCTTCTGGCTCGCCGGCCTCCTCTCACTCGTCGTCGCATCCGGCGCTCCCCACAAGCTGTTCTAGCGTCGTGGGTATCTCCGGCGTCGTATGCCGAGATAGCTGCACCCCGTCATCGCAGCGACAGATACTTGATCGACTGCATGACTTGACTATGTCCGAGGGTGTACTATTCAGGCCATCGTGGCGTATCGGGCTCCGCGTCCGCCGATAACAAAACCGGCCGGGCATCTGTGTCCGGGATTGTTGATCGGTAATGGCCACGATTCCGGCGTGGAACGGAGCGCCTGGTGCGCAGAGACTTCCCCCTCAGCGCAACCCTCTTCATCCTCTCGCTGACTGTTGCAGCTAGCGCGCTCATCGCCATTTCCCTGGCGACCATCGATGTCGACATCACCAGGTCCGTCATCCTCATCGCGGTAATCCTCGGGACGCTGAGCCTGGCGCTCGAATTCATCGACTTCCCGCTCCTGATCGGCGGCGACACGAGCTTCTCGACCGTTACCTATATGGCGATGGTGTTCATGCTGCCGTTCCCGCTCGCCGCGATCGTGGGAGTTATCACCGTCCTGATTGCCGATATTCGCCACGGCAAACAGTTGCTCACTATGTTGTTCAACGCTTCGAATTTCGCGCTCACCTTCGGGCTGACCGGGCTCATCTGGTATCTGGCGTTCGGCAACATCGCCGTAGACCAGGCGCCCACCTCGCCGTGGACACTGCTGGTCGTCACGCTGATGATCGCCGCCTTTTACGCTATCAACGTCCTGTTGACCGATATCACCCTGGCGCTGATCGGCAACCGCTCGGTGAAGCACATCTGGCTAACGAACGACGTGCCGGTGACGCTGCCATTCATTTGTCTCGAGGTCGTCGGCGTTCTCGTCGCCGTCGTCTGGACGACCACCCCGGTGCTGATCCCGCTGCTGACCATCCCGGCCGTCACAACCTACATCGCCTTCGAGATGATCCGCCGGCTGCAGCGGCAGACACAGGACGCGATGATCGCGATGGCCGACGCGATCGACCGGCGAGACCCGTACACTGCTGACCACTCGCTTCGGGTGACCGAGCTGTCGGTGCGGATCGCTGAGGTCTACGGGATGAACGAGCGCGACATCGAGCGATTGCGGATCGCCGCGCGCGTCCACGATATCGGCAAGATCGGGATCGGAGACGACGTCCTCAACAAGGCCGGCCGGCTGACCGACGAGGAGTGGGCGGTGATGAAGGGGCATCCGATCATCAGCGAGCAGCTCCTGAGCCCCTACCGCCAGTTCCGCCACGAGACGGGGATCGTCCGCTCGCATCACGAGCGCTGGGACGGCAAGGGGTATCCCGATGGGCTCGTCGGCGCCAGCATCCCGCTGGCCGCCCGGATCATCGCTGTCGCCGACACCTACGACGCAATGACGACTTCGCGCCCATATCGCCCGGGCCTCTCCCGGCAGATTGCCGTGGACGAGATCCGCAGCGGCGCGCTGACCCAGTTCGACCCACAGGTCGTCGCCAGCTTCCTGCAAATCGTCGACGAGTGGTCGAAGATCCGCAGCATCGGCAGTGAAGATCAGACGGCGAAAGAGCCGGTATCGGCCGCATCGTGGTCCTCCTCGTAGCCATTCTGCTGGCGCTGGTTGCCGGCTACCTGACCGGCGGATCGCTGGCCCACGCCAACCAGGCGCGCTTTCGCGCCCTGCCGCTCTTCGTCGGCGCAGCCGTCGTCCAGGTTCTCATCTTCACCCCGCTGTTGGGCGCGCGCGACTTCATCCACGAGTACGGCTCGCTGATCTACATCGCCAGTGTCCTGGCCAGCCTCGGCGCGATTCTGCTGAACCTGCATATCCCGGGGATGAAGATCATGGCGGCCGGCGCTGCGCTGAACGCGCTGGTGATCATCGCCAACGGCGGCTACATGCCATCGACCGAGGCAGCGCTGGCTCGCGCCGGCAAGCTGGAAGCAGTCGAACGGTCCGAAGCGCAGGCGCCGGGTGACGACTGGCTGCTCACCAACAGCACGATCGCCGACGACGACACCCGCCTGCTGTTCCTCGGCGATGTCATCGCCATCCCCGAAGGGGTGCCGCTGGCGAACGTTATCTCGATCGGCGACCTGTTGCTGGCCCTCGGCGCGGCGCTGGCGGTTCTGCGGGTGATGCACTTGCCGGCCGAAGCAGCCGCAACGAATAGCGAGGGGGGCTAGCGCTCGCCGGTCGGCTCCTGGATCACGATCAGGTAGTCGTCGGGATCGCGCACGAGAAACGAGCGCCCGCCCCAGGGAGATTCCGCGATCGGGGCGAGGATCTCAACTCCGGCCCGCCCGAGCAACTGGTAACGATCGTCGATCTGGGTATCGGACAGGGCCATCACCGGCCCGGACTTCGGCAGGTTCAATGGATTGGCGCTGTTCGGCTGCTCCAGCAGCAGCAGATGGAGCGCGCCGAGCTGCAGCAACACCGTGCGATGGCCCAGCCAGTCGGCGGTCGTGACGATCTCGAAATCGAGTGCCTGAGTGTAAAAGGCGATCGCGCGGTCCAGCTGCGCGACGTCCAGCACGAGCCGGTCAAAGATCAGCACGAGATCGTCCCCTTCACGCAGCACCGTCATGACCTGTCCATCAGGACAGGGTCAAAACCGTCCGGCTGGATACGCCAACCTGTCCCCAGTGCGGATGTCCTCGTTCGGACATCTGTCTAGTATATGAGCATACCCGGTTCCGACCGGGAGCGATGACCCGAACCCCGCTGGCGCATGGCTCCGTCGGAGCGCGATAACGCTCCGAGAGCGCCGCGGATACGGAACTGGTCGTCGCGCGGGAGTCTCCCCCGCCTCCCGCGAACCATCCACAGAACGGACGGCGCGACCACGCCGCCCCGCCTCACCTCCATCCCCCGGTCTGGCGCCGGCCCTGCACAAGCCAGCGCCAGGCCGGAACCCCCCTACCTCATCACCTCCGGCGTGATGTAGACCAGCGGGTCGCCCTCGCGAACCGCCAGCGCGCTCAGATGATAGAGCGCGATGCCAGCCATCTCGGCAACCGGCCGCGCCAGCTCCTCACCCAGCTGATCGTAGAGCGTGCCGAGCACGTCGCCGGCCGCGACTGGCTGCCCCCGCCGGACGGCAGACCGCCAGAGCGCGTCGGCCGGCGCGCGGAGCTGCTGCCCATCCACCAGCCAACGCACCGTCGTCTCCGGCAGCATCCCGCCAAGCGTGCCGACGACACGCAGCGTGTTGATCAACCCCTGGAAGATGACCTGCGCGTCCTCGTCCGTCGCCAGCCCGTTACCGCCGACCTCGATCAGCATCGAGAGCTTCCCCGCCAGCGCCGCGTTGCCGGCCAGCGACCCGGTCACCTTCGGGCGCGGGTAGGTGATCGCGAACGGCAGCCCGAACGCCGCGCACATCCGCGTGGTGAGATCGTCGATCCCGGCGTCGCCCATGTCGTAGCGGCAGGCGTGCGCGGCGAGCGACTCGAAGACATCGCCGCTGTGCAGGTCGATCACGACATCGGCCGGCGCGACGATCTCCTCCATCAGCCGCCAGGCAAGCACCTCGGTCAGCATGCCGAGCGCGTTGCCGGGGAAGACGCGGTTCTGGTTCTTGCCGTCTGGCGGGGTAACGAAGGCCGAGCGCGCCCAGAACGACGGCTGGTTGACGACCGGCAGGATCAGCAGCGACCCGCGCACCCGCTCCGGCTGGAGCATCCGCGCCAGACGCAGCGCCCCCAGCACGCCCGGGTACTCGCCGCCGTGCAGCGCGGCGAGGATCGCCACCGCCCGGCCCGGCTGGCTGCCACGGATGGCGAAATACGGCCACTCCCAGCCCCGCAGCGCGTCATCGCGCCAGCGCAGATAGCCCGTGCGCTTCTCGCCGGCCCCCGGCTCCGGCACGATCGACCATGGAAACACCGCCGACGCAGGCTGCCCCATCGTTCCCCTCCGCCCGGGCTTGCCCCTGTTCCCGCGCATCGTAGCAGGGATGCGGGTCAGGCTGTCGGTTCTGACGGCGCCAGCACCTGCAGCGTCTCCGGCCAGCTATCGCGCGATGCCCAGATCGGGATTGCGCCGAGCGCGACGAGGTTCGTGTTCGCGTCGTCGCCGGAGTCGATCGTCAGCAGCGGCAGGCCGGCCATTGGCGCATCGCGCGCCAGCGCCTCGGTCTGGCCGCCAGGGCTGGCATGGACAACCAGCACGGCACTGGCCGCCCGCAGCACGAGCCGGTTGCGCTCCGTCGCCGTCTGCCTGGTCGGACGACGGACACCATCGAACGGCGAGACGACGCGCAAGCGCCCGGCCTCGCTCGCCGCGCGCCACTCGGCCGGCATGCGGGCGCGCGGGCCGCGCGCGTCGACGACGACCACCGGCTGCCGGCCGCGCAGCAGCACCGTCAGCATCTCGCGCTCCATCGGCGTCTGGAACCCGCCGATCACCGCCACCCCGGCCCCGCGCAACGCCACCGCCAGATCGTAGGCGCGCAGGATCACGCTGCCAGGGCAGGAGCGCGAGCAGAAGAGGGCGAGGAGTGGGCATATCGGGGTATCGCTGGTCGTCACGACACCGACCCTTTTTCAATGGCTGTCTGTTGTCGACGATAGGGAAGAAAGCCCTCAGGTAACTGAACGTACAATCCATAACCATGAAGCGGTATATGGTGGTATACCATAGTTCTGGTATACATCTCATGTTGTTTTAGTTGTCTACCATAACTATGGCGTTTCATCCAAATGAAGCTCGTAGTACGCGCCGCGGCGCTCGCCGCGTTGCCGCAGCTTATTCTCTCGTACGAGCCGCTGAAGGAGATAGCGTGCTTGATGGTCCTCAATACCGCACAGTGTCCTGACCTCACGGCGAGTGATCCGCCCGTGTGCCGTAACGTAGGAGAGAATCATCGACTCCTGCTGGATCGCATCGAAACCGCGAAGCCGAACGTAGCCTGATGGTGTGCCAAACCGACGGTAGAGCATTGCGCTGAGATGATATGAGCGGCTCCGGGCATTCCCGATTGCCTCAATCAACCCCCTCTCTACCAATCGCTCCAACGTGGCACGCGCCCGCGTCTCGTCACGCTGGATGAGCGAAGCTACTGTCTCTGCGCTCAGTCGACGCTCGTATTGGAGCTGGTCGAGAACGATCAAGTCTTCGAGGCTCAGTCGGCTGCCAGCGCGGTCCTGTTCGTACACAAAGACGACGAACTCCAGGCTGCTATCACCACCACGGAGCGTCAGGCGAACTGCCTCTCGATCGCTGGCGCCATAATCCGGGGCCGGACGGCCATAGCGCAACTGCCCCTCGAAAATACGATCGATCCCCCGTCCTGTTGTCTCGACCAGACCAATTCTTCTGAACGCGGCCGCAAGACGCTGATTACGCGGCTTCGGCTCATGGGTGAGCAGGTTATCGAGACGGATACCCTCGACAAACCCACCCGGATTACTCAGAAACAGATGGTCCGGATAGAGCTGGATGTGGACTGCGCCACGTCTGGCATAGTCGCGATGCACGACCGCATTGTTTAATGCCTCGCGAAAGGCATCGGGGGCGTAGTCCGGCACTGGCAACCGAAACAAGCCCACGATTGCTTCGCGCTCCTCGTTGCGCGCGCTGAAGCGCAGCTCGATCTCTTCAAGCGTCCGTAGGAGCGGGCCATGAAACCAGTCGTTGACCGGCACGTCGCCTCGTTCATCAAGCACCTGGAACGCGACCTCATGAGTCGGTAGGGCCTGCCTGATCGCTGGCTCACGACCAAGCAGCAGCATGCCCGCGACGTTCGGAATCAAACCGCCATCTCTGCTCTCGACGAGCTGCAACGCGCGTGCCAGGTCGGCGTTGTCGAGCTCCTGAAGCGCCCGATCCCCGCTCAGGCGAGCTATCGTCTGCCGCAGGCGCTCGATCTCCAGTGGGTCAAGATCGTCCCAGGTCGCGCCGTCGACTCGCTGCGCCGAGTAGTCAAGCAAGCCCAGGTCGCTACGGCGGCTCGCGTGCTCGTGGGGCAGGAAGGGCCGGCACTCGGGCCCGTCGATGCCGTCGACCCGGCGCAGGGTCTTCCCATCATTCGTCGCGCAGATCGCGGGGTAGGCATCGACCTCGACCGCCAGCACGTCAGTGTCATCAATGCGATGGACGCTGACGCGAGTGTTGATCGACGGGACGGTGTTATTGAAGATCATCGCCTGGAGCTTGCGCGGCTCGGTCGTTCCGTCGTGCCGGGGCTTTGCTCCCGTCACTCGGCCGTCGTTCTCGACGCCGACGAGAATCACACCTCCGTCGGCGTTCGCCAGACAGACGACGTTCTCACACAGATCACGATCCGACAGCCGCTGCTTGTCACTCTTGAACTCGACGGTGAACGACTCGCCACCCGCGATCAGCTGCCGCATCTGCTCAGTGTCCATCACCACCGCTCACTCGTCCCCGCCCGCATCGCCGCCCGCCGCCAGCCCGGCGCGCCCCATCCGGTACTTGATGTCGTAATTGATGATGAAGTCCAGCTCCTCGTCCGTGAACCCGTAATGCTGCTGGATGAGCTCGTCCGCGTCGCGGAACACGGATCGATGACGGTCTTCGTCCACAGGGAGCGGCGGGAACATCGCCTTGATCGAATCGGGGATGCCCTTCTCACCGGCCTGTTCGTTGATCGCCAAGGTGCGCTGAACATAGTCGAATAACTCTTCTGCCTCATCTCGCGATGCCCCAAGCCCAGCGAGGAGTACCAAGTCGGCTCGCCGCGTAACCTCCGGCATGCCTCGATAGTTGAAGTTGCCGACGAACTTGCCTGCGTTCTTCTTGAACACCAGCGCCTCGAAACGCCGCTCATGCAGCAGCTCCCCAAGCTGGCACAGTAGCGCGCAATGCTCGGCTGGAACCGCATTCAGCGCCATTAGGAAGTCGGAGAGTAACCACCCTGTAACGTCGAAGCCATCACCTCTGGTGAGCCAGTACCAGAACCCCGTTTCACCAAGCGTGGAGGCCAGTGCCGCAAAGCGCGTATCGCTAGAACGGAATCGAAGGACACCAGGACTCTTTGAAGAGGTCCTGTCTAGCGATACCACGCCAAGGGTCGGAGGACGCTCTGCGTACACCGACATGAAGTTACGAGCCGAGGGTGCAAACATCAGCCGGTGCGTGGCGAGCGGATCGTCGCGTGTATAGAGGGGGCCTGGTCTCGCATACAACCGCTGGCGAGTCAGAATATCTTGCAGCGTGGCACCTGCGACCTTCGGTATCCCGAACGTGTGTACGTGCGTGACTGCTATGGGTGTGTACGTGATAGTAGATAACAGGCTGGGCCGGTACTTAGCGCGCCAACGATGCATTGGGCCAACAAGCATCTGGCTCTCGCCATGACTGCCGAGCCAGATTGTGCAGCGTTGGCTGACGCCGCTGAAGAGCGCAGCCGGGATGTTGTCGTACGACGAGTACCACCCGCGGCCCCACTCGCTGAGTGACGACCGCAAATACCCGAAATCCTCGCTGAAGGTGAGCGACAGCGGAACGATCATCCCGCATCGACCACGCGACCCTGCCAGCTCGAGGCAGCGCATCACCACATATGCATAAATGTCAGAATACCGACTTGTGTTGTTGGACGGCTTAAGATACGAGATCTTCCTGACCGAGACATACGGCGGATTCCCGATAATCACGTCGAACCCGCCCCGGTGCATGATCCCGTAGAAGTCGACGAGCCAGTGGAACGGCTGGTGGCTCTCGCGCCACGTGTTGAACTGCTGCTCGTGCTCCAGCGGCGAGCGGCTGGATTCGGGGTGGATGCCGTAGAGGCGGGCCAGGTAGCGGTCCAGCTCGGCCGAGAGGTCGCGCAGGCGGTCGCGCAGCTCCAGCTTGGCCCGCGGGCCGATCTGGCCACCCCAGGTTGTCTGCTGCTCGCGGAACTGCCGGTAGGCGCGATCGGCCAGCTCGGCGCGCTCCTCCAGCTGGCGCATGGCCGCCTCGTCCTCCGGCATCGGCAGGCGCATATTGCCGCGGGCGTCCATCGCGGCCGCCTTGCGCACCTCGTCCATCGTCGCGAAGCCGACCAGCGTATTGCCGGCGCGGATGTTGAAGTCGATGTCAGGCAGCGGCTCGATGCGGTCTGGCCGGCCTCCAGCTGCGGCAGGCGAGCTTCAGGAAGAGGCGCAGCTTGCAGATCTCGACCGCCTCCTCCATGATGTCGACCCCGTACAGGTTCTGGATGATGATGCTCTTGAAGATGTAGTAGTTGCGGCTGGCGTGCTTCCCGACTTCGGCCAGCGTGGCGCGGAAGTCCTTGTACTTCTCCGGCCGGTGGGCCTCGGCCGAGTGGTCAAGCTCGGCGACCAGCTCCTCCATCCGCTCCAGGCAGGCATCGTAGAGCGGCGCGAGGATGTTCAGCGCCGCGAACAGGAACGCGCCGGAGCCGCAGGTCGGATCCAGCACCGCGACGTTCGCGATCGCCTTGCAAGAAGGCGCGCACCAGCTCCGGCCCCTCCGCGTGGTGGATGACGTCCTGGGCGAACTGGCGAATGTTCAGGTTATAGGTGATCAGGTCGTCGATCGACGACACCTCGCCGCCGACCAGCTTCTGCCAGATGTCCTCGTAGCGCTGCCGCCGGGCGACGTGCTCGCGCCAGGTCTCGGTCGGCAGGGCGTAGTCCTCGCCGGCCGGCCGGTTCCAGCCGGCGCGCTGGGAGACGTCCTTCACCCCCGCCGCGATCTCGGCCGGCAGCGGAACCTCGACTCCCTTGCGCGACGGCGTCGTAGATGTAGCGGTCCGGGTCGGTCTGCAGCAGCCCCCAGAGCGCGCTGCCCGGCTCGAAGGCGATCGCGCAGTCCTTCTTCGCCGCGTCGAACAGGAACGGCACGATCGTGTTCTTGCGAGATGTACTCGGTGATGTCCTCCTTGGTGTAGTAGGCGCCCATCTGCTTCTGGTTGATGTACTTCTCGAAGATGTAGCCGAGGACGTCCGGGTTGATCTCGTCGTCCTTGCGCAGCGGCCGGTCGTCAAGGTGCCACTGGTAGTCGTCGAAGAAGTCGAAGAGCCGCTCGAACGCGCTGTCGGGGATCTGAATGTCCGGGTGGTTCAGCTCGATCTGATGCTGGTCGAAGATACCGCCGTTGAGGTAGGGCACGTCGCCCAGCAGCGCCTCGATCTCCGGCGGACGCGGCGGCTGGGCTGGCCAGCCCCTCGTGGAACAGCTTCAGCAGGAACTCGCGGTAGAACGAGTAGAACTGGTCGCGCCCCTGCCGCTGCTGGACCTCGCGCAGCTTCGTCTGCAGGTAGTGCGGGTCGTTGTTGAGGAACCCCTTCTGCTGGACGAAATAGACGAACATCAGCCGGTTCAGCATGATCGACGCATACCAGGCGCGGTCGTCCTCGACCGGGATGCCTTCGATCTTCGGCAGGAGCTCCTCGCGCTCTTTCGCGAAGCGGTCGTAGAACTTCTTGGTCACCTTGTCGCGCCGGAACGCCTGCGCGGCCCGCTGGCTGACATCGATGATCGTCAGCCGGTCCTCGTCGTCGATCGAGACGTGGAGCCGCTGGAGCTTCTCGGCCAGCCGTTGCCCGCTCTGGCCGGCCTCGTACCGGTCGGTGAAGTACTTCACCGGCGTCTCCGGCTGGCGCAGCGCCCACTGCCAGACCTGCTGGGTGTTGCCGGCGTCGGTGTAGACGATCAGGTGTTCCAGCGCAATGTTCTTTGCCACCTGCCCGTCGATCTTCTGCCGCATCGCGCGGTCGGGCATATCATCATCCGGCGACGCACAGTGGAAGACCCGGAAGCCACGCTTCTGGGCGATTGGCCGCAGCGTCCAGCCCTCGGCCTCGAACGACTTCGCGCGATCGTAGTCCCAGCCCAGCTCCTCGATGAATAGCCCTCGCAGATCGAACTCGCGGACGCGCCTGCGGATGCGGTTGATGTCGACGCTCATGGCTGGTTCCCTCCCCACAGGCCGAGCGAGCAGATGACTCGTGGTTCGGCGTCCTCGTCCTCGTCGTCATCATGGATGACGCAGAGCCGGTCGTCACGCCGCAGGTCAACGACTAGCTCGGCCAGCTTCTGATCGACGATTCCCGCGCGCAATTGCCGATTCAGGGTGTCGGTGGCCGTGTTGCGCAAGGGGTAGCGATAGATATCGGCCAGAGCGCGCCGGTGCTCGTCGGTGACCCACACTGTGCGCTCATTCTCCTCGATAAAGCGTTTGAGGCGCATGTAGGTCTTGTACCGCGCGCCGGAGGGGCGGCCAAGCTGGCCGCCCTCGGCCATCGCCTCGTCGGTGATCCGCGCGACGCCCGCTGCGACCAGTTCATGGTGAGAATCGTTGCGCGGCGCGGCTGGTGTGTTTGGATGACAGGCGGCCGCCTGCAGGATGCGCGAACTGCGACTCGGTGAACGGTTCACCGTCGCGCCCGACCCACGCCAGTGCGTCGTAGTCCTGGGCCGTGCGCATGTAGACGAGGACGCCATCAGGGTTCTCCGGCGTGGGTTGGTGGGTTCGCGAGGAATAGACCACGTCGGGCAGCCTCTCGACGATGCCCTTCAACCGCGGGTCCGCCTCGATCGCGTTGTTCCAGATCTGCCAGCGCCCGTGAGGACAGGTCGGTGTCGTCGTCGGCGTCGGCGTCGAGGATGCCGGCCTTCTCGTTGTACAGGTCAACGACGATGCGGTTCTCGTCGCCATCGCCGAAGAACGCCTCGTCGCGTACCGACGACCTCGGCGTTCTCACTGCAGGCGCTGCCGCACTCGCGCCCGCAGCCGAAGCAGATCCTCGATCCTCTCGGCGGGCATGAAGGAGTAGCAGAGGATCGCCTCCGCCTGCTGGCCGATGCGGTCGACGCGGCCGGCGCGCTGGATCAGCCGGATGATCGCCCAGGGCAGGTCATAGTTCACGACGATATGACAATCCTGCAGGTTCTGCCCCTCAGCTGAGGACGTCGGTGGCGATCAACACGCGGAGCTCCTGGCCGGGGCCAATCTCGCCGCGCTTATCATTGGCAACCGGGCTGAACCGCTGGGCGAGCGCCGTCGGGTTCTGGGAGTCTCCGGTGACGCCAGCGACGCTGGCAATGCCGCGTGCGCGAAGCTGCTCGGCGAGGTAGTCGGCGGTGTCGGCGAACTGGGTGAAGACGAGCACCTTCTCCGATGGATGCGTCCGTGTCAGCAGCCGGGTCAGCTCGTTCAGCTTCTCGTCCCGGGCGGGATCCCACTCGCCAGCGATACGCAGGATCTCCATTAGCGCCCATACGTCGTTATCCAGGTGGCGGCGCAGCTCCTTGTCGAAGAGGGAAGGGCGCAGCCACTTGAAGCGCTTCTTCCACGGGCCGGCGTACTGACGATAGATCTCCTCGGCTCGCCGTCGGTAGGTCGCGTGCACTCCGGGTTGCCGCGGCAATCTCTTCCTCGACCGCTGCCTCATCATCGTTGGTGATCGCGTCGACATCGGTCTCGCCGGGGTCAAGCTGCTCCGGCTCCTGCGTGCCGATCGGCAGGTCGAGCCCGTTCTCGATGGCGTACAGGTAGACATGATTGCGCAGGATATGCCGGTCGACCGATTGCAGGAATGCAGCGCCGCCACTTTCGAGCCGCTTGAGCAGGTTGGTCCGCGCAGAAGCCCATCAGGCGCTTGCCGGCGCGAGAGGTTGTCCAGCTGCTCCTGCTCGGCGGGCGTCGGCCGGGAGATCACTATTGGCGCTTCATAGTTCCCGAGTCCGTAGCGCGGCAGATAGAGGCTATCGATGATCGTCGACGATATCGGTGGCGAAGAGGCGGGCATAGGGGTCGTCGGGATCGTTCTCGTCGACACGGAACTCGATCGTCAACGGTTTACGATCCGGGAAGTACGATCGCTCGCCGCCTTCGAGGGGGAGATATCTGCGGCCGGTCGCGGGATCGGCGAGGGCATAGTTGTTGATAATGAACGATCGGGTTCGCCGGACGAGGAAAAGCCGCATCAACTCGCGCCAGTCGTCGGCGTAGAGACTCGGCTCGAAGGCCGCCAGCGAGCGCGGCGAGGCCTGATGGCGTTGGGAGAACGTGATCTCACCGATCTCCCGGAGATACGCCTCCGGCCGGATGCCGATGTCCTGCCTCGGGGTCGACGAACAGCCGCAGCTGGCTGGCGAGGTCGTCGTAATGCTTGTTGTACGGCGTGGCCGTCAACATGATCACCCGGCTATCGCTCGTCTGAATGTAGTCACGGATCGCCGCGTAGCGGCTTGCCCTCGCGGTTGCGCAGGTTGTGACTCTCGTCGATGATCAGGAGTCGGAAGCGCGCCGGAACCTTCGCGAGATCCTTCTCCACCTTGCCATACGACATGACTTCGGCATGCAATCCATATCGCTTCGCATAGTCGCGCCACATCTGTTGGCAGATTGGCGGGGCAGATGATCAGTGTCGAGACGCCACTGTCCTGCTCGAAGATCTTCGCCAGCGCCGTCGCCATCAGTGTCTTGCCGAGCCCGACAACGTCTCCGATCATCACACCGCCACGCTTGTTGAGATGGTGGGCCGCGATCCTGACCGCCGCCGCCTGGTACTCGAACAACACGCTCTGAAACTCCCGGGGGATCTGAAACGACGCCAGCCCCTCGCGCGCCTCTCGAGACAGGTGGTAGACCATTTTCATGTAGACGTGGTAGGGCAGGATCGTCTGCTCGCGCGCCCAGCTCTCGTCAATGATGTCGGCCAACAGGTCAGTGATGTCGAGCGACCGGCGATCACTCCAACGATCGTCGAACCACTTCTGCCAGCTTCTCGCAAGCATCATGATCGAGCACGTCAACGTTGAGCTCGCCCTGGCACGACAACCCCGGCATCGTGAGGTTGCTGCTGCCGACGTAGCCCGTCATCGGGTTGTCGGCATCATCGCGGCGAAACAGATAGAGCTTGGCGTGCAGCGGATGATCGAGATGGAGCTTGACCACCAGCTTTCCTGCTCGAAGCTGCGCGCTGAGGCGGCGAAGCCCGTCCTCGTCCTGGTTCGTCGGCCTACCGAAAATTAGCTGCTCGCGGAACTGTTCCGCGACCTTTCGGCGACGTCGTGCCAGTTCCTGCTGGTCAGGCGCCTCTTCCGGCTTGAGTCTCCGGGCTCGTCTCAGCTCATCATGTGGCGCGAGTGTCATTCCCACCAGCAAACGACATGGCGCGGCGCCGTTCACCGGCAGCGTCTCGACGAGATCGTCGATCAGTTGCCATCCGCGCAGGTTGAAATAGCCGACCGAGATATCCATACCATTGGCTTGCGACAGGGTCGAGCGAATGGCCGGCAAGAGCTTCTGCTTCATGTTGTCGAAGATGCGCGGCATACCATACCCGTTCTGATCCTGCGATCACCGTGCAGAATTGTAGGTAGCGATACGATAGCAGACGACAGGCGGTACGACGCGCCATTTTTGTCGATACGTGTCTCGCGTGACGCGAATCTCGCCGATACAGTCGACGGGCGTCGCGGCCGGCCCGGCTAGGTGGCTGTCGCCACGCGCCCCGCCCGGCCGCCTGGCCAGCGAACGAGGCCGACGACACAGAGCACGACCCCGATAGCGAGCACGATCAGCGACTGCGAGATCAGCCGCTCGAACAGCTCGTCGGCCACACCGCTGACCATCGTCCGCGTCGGTAGGTCGATGATCTGCAGGTCGATCACGCGCCCGGCGATCAGCACGAAGAGAGCTGTCGCCACGAACACGCCGATCAGCGCCAGGCCGGCCAGCCAGACCGACCAGCGATCGCGCCGGACCACGATCGGAAGCGCGAGCAGCAGAAGCCCCGCCACCCCGCCTACGACGCCCACCCAGCGCAGTGTCTCGACCTCCTTCTGGTACGAGGGGAGGTTCGTGTGCGCAAACAGCTCGAACGTGATGGTCGCATCGTCCTGCGCCAGGGTCGCCGCGTCCGCGGGCGAAATCACCTGCAGCACCGAGACAACCATCTGCTGCAGCTCTGGTGAGCTGATCGTGACGTTGATCGGCTCGCCAGTGACGATTGCTCGATGGAGCTGGATCACGATCTCCGCCAGCACGCCCTTGAACGGCGCGCTTTTCAGCATGCCGGCCACGATCGGCACGAGTGTGTCGCGAAAGCCCTGCAGGATGCGTGGGGAATCTCTCAGCATGCGATCGACGATCTTCGTCGCCACCGCGTTTCGCACATCTTCCCGATCGAACACCTTCTGCGTCGAATCAACGAAGACCGTCTGGTCGGAGGTAGTCCGATAGGCCCACAGGCCGAGATTGCCGACAAAGAGGAGCACAGCCGCAAGAACGATGCAGATGCGCCACGGCCAACGCCGCGCCATTCCCCGCGTGGGCGCTGCCGCAATCGGCCCCGTGTTCCCCGTCACCATCGCCACAACCCCCATGCTTCACGACACACAAGCCACCGGGCAGACGCGCCCATCGGTCAATCCAGCTGCAACCACGCCCCACCGTGGGGATACGAGTAGGCGGCGATCGACTCCGGCCACATCTCGACCGAGTAGCCGGGGACCTCCGGCGGCAGATAGCGGCCGCCGAGGACGCTGACCGGATCGACGAAGTGCTCGTGGAGGTGGTCGACGTACTCGACGACGCGGCCCTCCATCGACCCGCTGATCGCGATGTAGTCGATCATCGCCAGGTGCTGGACGTATTCGCACAGCCCGACGCCGCCGGCGTGCGGGCAGACAGGCACGCCGAACTTGGCCGCCAGCAGCAGCACCGCCAGCGCCTCGTTCACCCCGCCCAGGCGGGCCGCGTCGAGCTGGCAGAAGGAGATCGCGTCCGCCTGCATCAGCTGCTTGAACATGATCCGGTTGTGGCAATGTTCGCCGGTGGCGACGCCGATCGGCGCGACCGCGCGGGCGATCGTCGCGTGGCCGAGGATGTCGTCCGGGCTGGTCGGCTCCTCGATCCACCACGGGTCGAACGGCGCGAGGTGGGTCATCCACTCGATCGCCTGACCGACATCCCAGACCTGGTTGGCGTCGACCATCAGCTTGCGCTCCGGCCCGATCTCCTCGCGGACGATCCGGCAGCGGCGGATGTCATCGGCCAGGTCGCGCCCCACCTTCAGCTTGACGTAATTCCAGCCGTCGGCGATCGCTTCCTGGCAGAGCGCGCGGATCTTGTCGTCGGGGTAGCCCAGCCAGCCGGCCGACGTCGTGTAGGCCGGGTAGCCGGTCTGGCGCAGCTCCGCCTTGCGGTCTTCCTTGCCGGGGGCCGCCCTGCGCAGCAGGTCGAGCGCCTCGCCGGGCGTGATCGCGTCGGTGATGTAGCGGAAGGGGACGCAGGCGACGAGCTCCTCCGGCGTCATGTCGGCAACCAGCTTCCAGAGCGGCTTGCCCTCGTCCTTGGCCCAGAGGTCCCAGACGGCGTTGACCACCGCGCCGGTCGCCAGGTGGATGACGCCCTTCTCCGGCCCGACCCAGCGCAGCTGGCTATCGCCGACCATGTGCGACCAGAACGCGCCCATATCGGCGGCGAACGACTCCAGCGTCCGTCCGACGACCAGCGGTCGCAACGCCTCGATCGCCGCGACGCAGAGCTCGTTGCCGCGTCCGATCGTGAAGGTCAGGCCGTGCCCCTCGTGGGCGCCGTCGGTGTGGAGGATGCAGTAGGCAGCCGAGTAGTCCGGGTCCGGGTTCATCGCGTCCGAGCCGTCCAGCGCTCTGGAGGTCGGGAATCGGACATCATGCGCCGTCAGGCCGGTAATCGTTGTCGGCACGAGGGTGGTGCCCCTTCCGCTGCTGAGTCTCATCGGATGGGCGTCAGTGTACCCGACGAGTGCGCAACGGCGGAGTCAGGCGTGGGTAATGTATCGACGCTCAGCGAAGCGCCGGCCGAGCCAGGCCGGCAAGACGACGACCACTCCCAGATAGGGAAAGAACATCACTGCGCTGAAAATAACGTTGCCGAGCGTCTGCTCCTCGGTCGCCTTCGGCAGGTCGAAACCGATCGCCCAGAAGGCGAGCACCGTCGCCAGGAGGATGATGTAGACCCCCGCGCCAACGACCCACGTGTGCCGCGGGCGCAGAGTGTAGCCGACGGCGAACGCCGTAACGACGATAACCCCCTGAAACAGATCCCAGAGGAACATTGTCGCGATGACCGGCGCCGCGGCGATCAGGATGGCGATAACGTAGTTCGCCCGCTCGTCCCGCGAGATGACGCGACCTGTCATCTTGACCACCTCCTTACCGTACCGCCCCGGTGGCACACACGTCCGCCGTGGCTTCGGCACAGAAGGAGCGTATGCCCAGCCGCATATCAAGCTCGCGTCAACGGACGAGCAGCGCGTATCAATCGCGTGCCAGCCTGCCACGTCAACCACAGCACAACCCTGACAACCAAGTCAAGGCCGATCTCGACGACGAAGAGGATGACACGGAAACGGGAGAGATCGACAATCTGAACGCGCCAGATGCAGATCTCCCGGTACGTAGCACGTCAGCAGCTACCGCAAGCCCTCGTCGTGTCGATCATTCTATTGGATGTCCCCACTCAGCCTTCTGCGGCGGGGAGGGTCGTCGTGACGAGCGGCACGGGGATGTCGTGGACGCGGAACGCCTCGCGGATGCGCGCGCGCAACTCGCGCTCGACCGCCCACTGCTGGAGCGGCTCGGTCTTGACCAGGATGCTGTATGTCACACCGATCGCGGTGACCGCGGTGATCCCCAACAGGAGCGGCGGCTCCAGAATGCGCTCGTTCAGCTTCGGATCGTTCTGAACCTCGGCCAGCACTTCGTTCAGCGTCGCGATAACCTGCGCATCGTCGGCGTTCGGGGCTGCCTGGACGGCAAGGACGGCGCGCGACCAGCCCTTGGATTGATTCTCCAGCACGCGGATTTCGCCGTTGGGGACCACGATTTGCGACCCGTCGATCGCCCGCAGCACCGTTCGGCGCAGGTCGATCGCTTCGACCGTCCCGCTATGCGCGCCGACGGTGATGAAGTCGCCAACGCCGTACTGGTCCTCGAACAGGATGAAGAAGCCGTTGAGCATGTCGCGGACGAGGCTCTGCGCGCCGAGGCCGATGGCGATGCCGGCCAGGCCGGCGCTGGCGATCAGCGGGGCCAGATCGAAGCCCAGGTTCGACAGGACCATCATCGTCGCGATGATGATGACTATCACCCGTCCGGTCGACTCGGTGACCCGGCCCAGCGTATCGGCGCGCTGGTGCTGCGCCGGCGTCGGCTCGGTCTGGGCCGAGAGCAGACCGGTAACAATCCGCCGGATGGTCACACGCAGCAGGCGGATCAGAACAAGGGAAATGACGACGATCATGACGATCCGGAGGATCGAGCGAACAGTGTCGCTCAATAGCCCGAGCAGCCAGCCACCGATGTCTCCGCTGGTGATCTCGCGAACAGTGACGAGTATGTCGCCCATCGTGAGGCTGAGAACCGGAGTCAGACTATCGAACAGATGCATGCCGCCAGGGATCACGAACCGTCTTGCTCCTGTCGAGAGGCCACAGAGCCGAACCCGCCTAGCCTATCAGGTCGGCAACACACGCGGCGACGGTGCGGCAGCGATTGCCGCCCCCCGCTGCGTGAGACTGTCTCCCTCGAGCTATTCGCTCTCGACCGTGATCTCCTGCGGCTGCTCTCCCTTGGCCGAGGCACCCGGGCGCACCTGGATCTGATGCGGGCGGGCTGCCTCCGCCTTCGGCAGGATAATCGTCAGGACGCCGTTGTCGAAGTCAGCCTGCGCCTCGTCGGCCTTGACGTTGCTCGGCAGCGCCACCGTGCGCTCGAAATGGCCGAAGCGTCGCTCGCGGACCAGCCACTTCTCGCCGTCGCGCTCCTCGTCGGCCTTGACCTCGGCCACGATCCGGAGCGTGTCGCCGAGGATCGAAATATCGACGTTCTCCGGCTTCACGCCCGGCACGGTCGTCTTGATCGTATAGGCCTCATCTGTCTCCGACAGGTCGAGGGCCATTCCGCCGGTGATCGCCACCATGCCGGCACGCGGCCGCACGAACGACTCTTCGAGCAGGCTGTTCATGGCCTCGCGGAGCGAGACGATATCTCGCCAGGGATCCCAACGCTGGATGCTCATCGTGTTCTCCATCTCCCGTATTCGGATGACTCGGCGGGCCAGTCGGCCCATATAGCCCTGTTTCGCATGGCTCATATGCCAAGCATCACGAGAATCATAGTGTTTTAGTCGCCACATGTCAATCTGTGACAGGTCCAGGGCGTCACCGGCCACGCCTCCTGCACTGCAAGATGAGGGCCGCGTCCATGCGTCGGGTCATCGCTGGCCGGCGGTCGCGCGCGTCTATTGCGCCAGATCCTGCGTCCGTGATACAAGCGTCGGTATTCAATTCGGGCCCAGCTGTTCACCGCGACATTCCGGAACGCCGTTGAGCGAGGGTCACCGCAGGCTGTGACGGCGGACTCGGGGGTGTTTGATCGTGCGTTCAGACGATGACGGCGCTCGGCCGGCCGAGCGCGAGCGGGCAACCGCGGCGCTGAAGCATCGTGATTTCCGGCTGCTTTGGGCCGGCCAGTTCGTCTCGACGGTCGGCACCCAGATGCAGATCGTCGCCCTCGGCTGGCAGATCTATCTGCTGACCGGCTCGCCACTGAACCTTGGCATCCTTGGCCTGCTGCGGGCGTTCCCGACGATCACCTTCGCGCTCATTGGCGGGACGTTCGCCGATGCCCGCGATCGACGCCGGCTGCTGCTGATCACCCAGGCGCTCCTGGCGCTCTTCTCGCTGGGTCTCGCGATCGCCACCGGGGCCGGCCGCGCGTCGGTCGGCCTCATCTACGTGGTAACCGTGCTGACGGCGACGGTCGATGTTTTCGATGACCCGGCCCGCCAGGCGCTGATCCCGAATCTGGTCCCACGCCACCGGTTGGCCCAGGCAATTACGCTGAATATCGTATCCAGCAACATCGCGGCGGTGGCCGGCCCGGCGCTCGGCGGGCTGGCGATCGCCAGCTTTGGCCTGACGACGACCTACGCGATCGACGCTGTCTCGTTCGGCGCGGTCATTCTGGCGCTGCTGGCCATGCGCGAGCGGCCTGGTGTGCCGCTCGGCGCGCAGGGAGGCATCGACGCGGTGCTGGAGGGGCTGCGCTTCGTCCGCGAGAACCCGGTTATCCTCTCGCTGATGGTGCTCGATTTCCTTGCGACGCTGTTCGGCGCGTCGCTCGTGCTGCTGCCGATCTTCGCCAGCGAGATTCTGAAGGTTGGGGCCGATGGGCTCGGGTTGCTCTACGCCGCGCCAGCGGCGGGGGCAGTGGTCGGCGGGCTGGTGCTTTCCGCGCTGCCAGTCTCCCGACGCCCGGGACGAATGGTGATCCTCTCGGTCGCCTGCTACGGGGTGGCAGTGGCTATCTTCGGCGCGGCGCCCAGCTTCCGGGTCGCGTTGCTGGCCCTGGCGGCTTCGGGGGCAGCCGACACGGTCAGCATGACCTTCCGCCACACGATCCGCCAGCTGGCGACGCCGGATCCGCTTCGCGGGCGCATAGCGGCGGTGCACACCGTCTTCGCTGGCGGCGGTCCGGAGCTGGGCAACTTCGAGGCAGGACTGACGGCGAAGCTGTTCGGCACGCAGCCAGCCGTGATTGCCGGCGGGGTCGCGTGCATCCTTATCGCGGCCGGCGTCGCAGCAGCCAGCCCGCGCATCCGGGACTACCGGGTCGATGAGCCGGAATTCCGAACGGCTGATCCAGGGTCATAGAAAGGTGAGACGGCCCTTGAAGAGGGCCGCCTCGGGAGGGGTGATGGGGTAGGAGGATGTGTGCGTCAAGATCCATTCGGATCCCGGACGCCGGCGTGGGGGCACCGTCGTCGCTATCTTGTAGAGCATGTTGCGTGCCACCAGCGCCAGTATCGCGTCAGCGCAACAGCCAGGCAGCGATTGCCAGCGCAACGACGACCAGCGCCGACAGTATCAGCATCGGATCGACCGTCCGCCGGACGACGCCATCGTCGCCGGCCTCGACTGTTCGCGGGCGAATCAGCATCAGCACCACGGTCGTAATCGCCAGGATGATCGCGATGACAACGATCACCGCCGATACGAGCCATCCCGGCGCGCTCGCGGCCAGCAGCGGAGCCCCGATCCCGTTCAGTGTTGTCACCTACCCCCCAACAACGACAGGTCGAACAATCAACGTTCCCCCGATCGTACACGTTCGGCGAATGCGTGTGTCGAACGACGGCTGGCCTGCTTCTTGCGATCCACCCTGCGATGTCCCGTGGTGGGGGCCGGATGTCGCTGTTCCATGTGATGGAGCAGATGAGACAGTAGTCGTTCCGTTACGTGAAAAGTGACACTACTATCGCGTCGCATATCTTGATTGTCGATGATGACCCAACGATCCGGTCCGCCCTAGAGGCGCTACTGGAGGACGAGGGGTTCGCGCCACAGACCGCTTCGAACGGCCAGGAGGCGCTCCGCATGGTCCACGATAACCCGCCATCGCTGATCCTGATGGATCTGATGATGCCGGTGATGAATGGGATTGACGCCGTGCGCGAGCTGAAAGCCGACCCGCGGACATCCGCCATCCCGGTGATCGCGATGTCGGCCGGCTTCATCCTCCTCGAGACGATCGCGGACCTTCTGTCCGACGGCATTATCGAGAAGCCATTCGATATCGACATATTGATCATCAGCATCAACGCCGCGCTTCACCTCGCTGGCGACAATCCGGCTGGGTCAGCTAGCCCCGCCTGATGTTGCCCGGCAACGCCCGTCCCCCCGACTGACTGCCAGTCAACTCCCCCCGTTCCACGATCCCCAGACACTGCCCGATGTGGATAACCTGATGCCGGAATGTGGATGACTGTGGACAATACCGTCAATCGCTGTGTACGTACAGGGGGTTGGCGTTGATAGTTGCCGGGGGCAATGGTGGACAAACGGGCCGGCTCTGCGGATGGCCGGCCGGTGACAGATCAGTCACTGCCGCCGGCTGGGGAGATGTGGACGAGTTCTCCGACGGGCTGTCCCGCCTGTTTCAGCCGTCCCGGTGCGGCTCCCGGCAGTTATCCACACAATCCACAACCCCTACTGATAACGACTATAACCTCATACAACAATGAGGATATATATCCACTGAGCTTGTCAGTCATCGTTTGCCATCTGCACCTGAACCTGGCCGGCCTGACTCTCCGCCCTCCCATGAGCCTTGCGACGATTCCGCGCGGTGTCGGGGATCAGGAAGACAACCGGGATGATCAACAGGATCAGGAACGATAGCGCGGTGAAGATCACCTCCAGCCCGCGACCCTGGTCATCGAAGTGAGCCAGGGCAAGAACGATCGCGGCTGTGCCAAGGACGCCACCACTGGAGCGGAACATGCCACGCAAGCCCGTGATCCGCGCAACCGCGTCGGGCATCAGATCGAGGGCGGCGTTGTTCGCGGCAGGACCGCCGATGCCGACGCCCAGACCGGTGATCGCGATCGTGATCGAGAGGAACACCAGGTTGCTGACGTGGTAGCCGAAGATCGTCGGGTCGTGAATCCCTCGGCCGGTCACGAACAGACCGATACTGATCAGGGTGATGCCGAGGATCATCGGGATGCGATAGCCGAAGCGGATGAGCAGGAATGACGAGATCGCTGACAGGCTGATCATCGCGATTGCTCGCGGGGTCAGGATGAATCCGGCCTGGCTGGCCGTCATACCGTATTCGAGGGTTGCGTAGAGTGGGATGAAGCTGAAGAAGCCGAACACCAGTCCGCCATAGAGAAAGTTGTAGAGGTTCGCGGCGACGAAGGCGCGCTGCTTCAGCAGCCGCAGGTCGATCATCGGATCTTTGGTTCGCGCTTCGTGACGGACGAACAGAACCAGCGCGACGATGCCAGCCACCATCCACGCCGCAACTTGCCACTCGAAGCTGACGTTGGTGCCCCAGACGCTCATGCCGTACATCAGGGCTACCACGCCGGTGGCGAATGCGCCCGCGCCGATGAGGTCGATGCTGCGCCGGCCAGTGATCCGCCCGCCGGCCGGCAGGAAGACGATGCCGGTGGCAAACAGAACGACGCCGATTGGCACGTTCACCGAGAAGATCGAGCGCCAGCCGAAGTTGTCGATCATCCAGCCCCCGACGTTCGGCCCGATAATGCCGCCCAGCGGGAAGACGCTGGTGAACAGCCCGATCGCCGTGCCGCGATGTCTGGGGCTGAAGACGTCGCTGACGATGCCGGCCGCCGAGGGCAGAAACGCCCCGCCCCCGACTGCCTGCAGCACACGAAACAGGATCAGCAGCTGGACGGTCGGCGCGATCGCACAGAGCAGCGAGCTGGCGGTAAACAGAACGACACAACCGAGGAACAGCCGCTTGCGCCCGAAATCATCGCTCAGCTTGCCGGCCATTGGCATCATCACCGTCTGGGTCAGGCTGTAGCCAGTGATGACCCAGGAGATCCAGATCAGGTTTGTGTTCAGCCCCTTCATCATGTTCGGCAGGGCGACGGCGACGATTGTGGAGTCGATACTGGACATCAGCAGCGCGAGCGAGACAATGGCGAAGATGAGGATCGAGCGTGGACTGACCGACTCCTCACTGGCGCTGCCCTCCGCCGATGTCGATCCTGCCTCTTGTGTCGCTCGTCCCATTCCGTCGTGCTCCAAACCAGGCGATGCGAAATAATGCCGAACTAGTGTGCGCCCGAGTACCATTCACTGTCAATATACTATCGGCGAGAAGGAGAGCCAGAGCATGCCAACTGACCGGCTAACCGAAAGCCTGCTGATGTTCTGGCGCGAGCTGCATCTGCTATCGAATCCCGTCGAGCAGGGGGAAATCACCGCCCAGCAATACTGGCTGCTGCGCCAGCTGAATCTGCGCGGCCGATCGAGCATCGGCGAGCTCGCGACCGCCCTGGGCATCTCGCAGAGCTCGACAACGACCGCCTGCAAGCGGCTGGAACGCGATGGTCTGGTCCTTCGTGAGCGCTGCGCCGACGACGAGCGGATCGTTCGCGTCAGCCTCACGGAGACGGGCAAGGCGCAGGTCGAACAGTGGCGTCTACGCCGTCGCGAGATGCTTGCCCATTTCCTCGAGCCACTCGCACAAACCGAGCGCGACGAGCTGCAGCGCGTGATCGATCACGTCCTGGACGCCGCAGGAGTAACCGGACCACGCCGGCCAGTCGAACACTGACCGATTTCTCCGTCGCTCGACCCTGTATGATTGCGAAGATGTGTCGCTTTCTGATTACTGGATGGAGCCCGCGATGCACTATCAGATTACGCGCGACAGCCTCGAGCCGCGACAGGTCGGCAGCCCCGGCGTCGTTGCCCGCTTTATGAATGCCGACGAGCACGGGCTGGAGACGATCTCGCTGATGCTCGGCGAGATCCAGCCGGGCGATGGCCCACGCTTGCACCGCCACGACTATGAGGAGGTCTTCGTCATTGCCGAGGGACGTGGCACGTTCGTCATTGGCGGCGAGACGGTCGAGGCCGGACCCGGCGAGATTGTCCTCGTTCCGGCTGGGATACCCCATCGCTTCAGCAATGCCGGCGACAGCCTGCTACGGGTAACGAGCGTCCACGGCGCTGCGAAGGTCGCGATCGATTGGCTGGAACCGGCCTGAGGCTGGCCCCTGTTCGGGTATGCTATGTCAGATCGATGCGCCGATCGCTCGTTGTGCAGGAACAGGGGTGGCAGGTCGATGGATAGTCGCTTGGAAGAGCTCGCGCGGAAATCGGGCAAGGTGACGTTCTACGATCCGGACGCGAATATCGGCTTCATCCTGCCCGACGATGGCTCGGCGGATGTCAGCTTTGCGGTTCGTCCCTACGACGATCCGGTCGTGGCGGGCGACTACGTCTACTACGAGCTCCAGCCATCGTTACAGGTCACACGGGGCGGTAAGCACGCAATCCACGTCCGCAAGGTCACCCAGATGGAGCGGGCGGCGAACTGGCAGGAAGTGGATCGCACTCCACACGCGTAGCGGATACCCGATCGATAGCAGGACGCCTCCTGCCGCCAACCCCCCTGCCCAGGATCGAGCAAGGGGGTCGTTCCTGTCCGGTCGTCACCCCCAGACGACATCGCGGTCGAGCGGCCAGATCGGGCGAGCAACGCGCTGGAACGGGAGCGCGTCGAGATTCGACGTCGTCGATCCACCTGTGTCGCAGCGGATGATCTCGCCAGCGATGTCGACGAAGCCGGCCCGGAAGTGCTGCTGCGACTTAAGCGCGACGATGTCGTAGCGCCGCGCGTCGATGCCGTGCAGCAGGAACACCTCGGCGTCGAGTGTCTGCGTCCGGATGGTCGAGACGAGCACGTCGACGTTGCCGATCACCAGCCGCGCCATTGGCCCAAGGTCGACCTGACTACCGGCGCCCATCGGTGTCGTATAGACGAACCGGCCGTCGGTCAGACACTTCACATAGGCGCGCGCCTCGATCGGCGCGCCGTGCAGGTCGTCGCTCTTGCCACCGAGCCGGATGTCGATTGTCGCGCCAACCCCAGCCTCGTGCGCCTGCTGCGCGACCTCAGGATCGGCGATGAAGCCGAAGGCCGCGCGTTCCGGGTTGGCCGCCAGGAGCGCTCGCAGCAGCTGTGTGCCGTCGCCCGGAGCGCCACCGCCGGGATTGTCGGAGACCTCGGCGATCACGACCGGTTGTCGGTCGCCGGCCATTGCCTGCCGGACCGCCTCCTCGGCCCCCGGCAGCGTGACGAGGAACTCGCCGCGCCGCTCCCAGATCGACCGCGCGACCGCCGTCGCTGCCCGCGCGGCCAGCGCCGGGTCGTCGTTCGTCGTCGCGACGACGGTCACGTTGATGTTCGGGATGTCGGTGTGCGGGAAGCCGTGGACGAATGAGACATCCACGATTCCGGGACCGGACTCCCATTCCCAGCACAGCTCGTTGATGTCTTTGGCAACCCCCAGCATCGTCGTCGATGGCGGGATCGTCATCGGCAGCGTGATCATGTGCATCGTCGGCTTCAGCGACCCCTCGACGATCTGCTGCGCCAGCTCGACAGCCTCGATCCCGCGCTCATACATGTCGGTGTGCGGGTAGAGGTGGCAGTTCAGCAGGACGCTGGCATGCTCGACCATCGCCGGCGTCTGGTTCCCGTGCAGGTCAAGCGTGACGACGACCGGCAGGTCTGGCCCGACGACCGCGCGAACCTCGCCCAGCAGCGTGCCCTCCAGGTCGTCGATCCCCTCGGCCACGCCGGCCCCATGCAACGCCAGACAGAGCGCGTCGATCTCGCCGGCCGCGCGGATGCCGGCCAGCAGCCGGTCGCGGATCTCATCGTAGGCCGCCCGCGCGATCGTCGCCGATGGCTCGGTGCTCGTCGCGAAGGTCGGCACGACCTCGACCCCCAGCCGCTCGGCCGCGTCGAGCATCCCGCCCAGGCTATCGCGCACCCCGCGATGGCCGGCTACGATCTCGTCGCCCGTCAGCCAGTGCCTATTCTGAAACGCCTCGACCGGCGTCGTGCCGGCCCGGAACGTGTTCGTCTCGTGGGCGAACTCCCCGATCGCGATCCTCACCTCGGCCCTCACTCTCCTATTCCCATTCCCGTCGATTACGGGACGACGCTATGCAGACCTTCGGATGACACACCCGCAAGCGCGGACAGTGTAGTGCATCCCCCAGCAGCCACCTTCTTCTTTCATTCGAAGGCCGCAGCCGAAGAATCTCCCCCGCGCGGCTATGTTGCATCGCCGAGAGATCGTTCGCTGCAGGACGCACTGGCGACGAAGCCATGATGCTGTGTCACGCAATAGAAAGGGCGCGATAGTTGGCAGGGCGACGGCCAACCATCGTGCCCTGTGAGAAGCTATGGTCAAGCGACCGTTCCTAATCGCCGTAGCGCCAGCGGTGGTAGTGTTGGCCGACGTTGCCCATCTCGACCTGCCACTGGGCGTCGTTGTCCGGCGTGAAGGTCAGGCAACGGCGCTCGAAGCACTGCCAGAGGACGTCGTGCGTCGTGCCATCGACCGCCACCGCCGACCAGTACGCCTCGGTGATCGGTAGGCCCGTCACATAATACGCGTTGTTGTCGTAGTCCGCCCCGATCGCAACCATCCGGTTCCAGAAGACGGACGCCACTGTGTGGTCGATACCCGGCATGGTGACGCGGTGTGCGCCGGTGACGCCGTGCGTCGCCAATGCCTTATCGGCCGTGATCGTGCCCACGCCGTTGATGCGGCTGGTGATCGCGGTCCCAACCACCGCGGCCGGCTTGGCGCGCAGACCGAAGGTGTTGATGTCGGCGTACGTTGGCCCGATGCCGTCGGCGCCGGTCGGGTCGCCAGCGATGTTGACCTCGGCCGGATCGGGGGACTTGTCGAACGTATCGTCGCCGGTCTGATACCAGCCCTCGACCATCTCGACGACCAGCAGGCCGTTGGTTACGTACCAGATCGAGTCCGTATCGCCGGCCGGGTTGTTGATCTCCATCCGGCTCTTGTCGAAGTACTGGACGTTGCGCTTATCGCCAGGGCTGTCGTCGTAGCGCTCCTGGAACACTTTCGTCAGTGGCGTCGGACCCCACGTCCACGTCTCGTCGCTCGCACCGTTGGCGACTGCGAGGTCCGTCCGTTGCCAGATCAGCCGGAAGTAGTCAGCAGAGGAGAACGTGCGCGTGAAGATCGCCTGCGCGGCCGGCTCGCGCCAGTCGTCGCCCTCCTTCGGCCCCTTCCCGGTCATAGCTCCGACCATGTAGCGCTGGCCGCTCGTAGTGGGCATTGCCCCGCCACGGCAGCCTGGCAGGAACATCTCTGTGGATACTGGGGCGGAGAAACGACCGTCGGCGGCGACCAAAGCCCGAGCAACAACGCCGAATTCATCACCCGGCGTCGGGCCAGCGAAGATCGTGACCGTTGTCCCCGTGATAAACCCGCCTCCTGTAGCCATCACCGCCGTGTCGCAACTGCCGGAGTCTGGCGTCAGCGTCAGCGACGCACCAGGCTCCCGTCCCGATGCGGAGACGTTGGTCGCGATGCTGAGTGGGATGGATACTGCTACAAGAACCACTAACAGACCGATAGCTCGGCTCGCGCTGGCGGTTCGTGACATGAGACACCTCCTTGCCAGATCAGCGTAGGTCGAGACGGTTACGACGGGAGTTGCCTCCTCTCTGTTGCTTTTTTATGTTGGCTGGTGGTGCGAGTCTTGCACGCGGAACGTGTCATAGTCGCGTCAACGCTGTTGGCGTCGTTACAAAACCGTTACAGGCAAGCGAGGCATACACGGCTGCTGTACTAGGTATCCTGAGGTGTCGTCACGCCGACGCCACATGATCGCGCCCGTCGTTGCCCTTGGCGCGCAACGTGCCATATCGTCGGTGGCACGAAGCGGTCAGGAGGCAGGAGACTCATGGCGGAGAAGCAGTACAAGGTCGGCGACCACGTCTCGTGGAACTCGGAGGCCGGCCGGGTGCGTGGCACGATCACCCGCGTCGTCACGTCAGAGATCGAGTTCAAGGGCTACACCGTCCACGCCAGCGAGGACGAGCCGCAGTACGAGATCAGGAGCGACAACACCGACCACATCGCGATGCACAAGGGTTCGGCGCTGACGAAGCTGAAGTCGTGACCCAGACGGTCTACACGATCGGGCACTCGAACCGGACGGTCGACGAGCTCGTCGCGCTGCTCCGGCAGGTGGATGTCGATCTGCTGGTCGACGTGCGCGCGTTTCCGCGCTCGCGCTCCATGCCCCAGTTCAACATCGACACCCTCCCAGAGGCGCTCACCGCCAAGGGCATCGGCTACCAGCACATTCGCGCGCTCGGCGGACGGCGGCATCACCCGAAGGGCGCGCCGCCGTCGACGAACACGTTCTGGCGCGTCGCGTCGTTCCGCAACTACGCGGACTATGCCGAGACTGCCGAGTTCCGGGCCGGCCTCGAAGAGCTGCTCGCGCTCGCCAGCGCCAACCGCTGCGCGATCATGTGCGCCGAGGCCGTCTGGTGGCGCTGCCATCGCCGCATCATCACCGACTACCTGCTGGCCCGCGGCATCCCCGTCGAACACATCCTTGGGCCGGGCCAGGTCACCCCAGCGACGATCACCCCCGGCGCTCAGCTCCTCCCCGACGGCACACTGCGCTACCCGGTGCCCAACGACGGCGCATGATCGGCAGCCACTACTGCCGATCCACGACACCCCTCTCCCAACCTTGGGAGAGGGGTGGGAGCCCACTGGGCACAGGTGAGGGCCCTCTTCCTAATCCGCCGCCTTGTCTGCGATCTCCAGCACCTCATCGAGGACCGACAGGCCGCGCTTCGCCTCGGCCGGCGTGATGATCAGCGGCGGGGCGAGGATGACCACGTTCCAGTGGACCATCAGCGCGACGCCCTGGTTCATCGCGGCGCTGGCCATCGCGGCGACCGGGCCCATCTGCGCGCCGGAGGCGTTGAACGGGACTAGCATCTCGCGCGTCTCGCGGTTCTTGACCAGCTCGACGCCCCAGAAGCAGCCGCGGCCGCGGACGTCGCCGATGCTCTTGTGTCGCTTCTGCATCTCGCGCAACGCCGGCCCGATCACGTCGTCGCCGATCATCTTCGCGTTCTCGACGACCTTCTCCTCCTTCATGGCGGTGATCGCGCCGACGCCGGCCGCGCAGGCCAGCGGGTGGCCGGAGTAGGTCAGACCGCCGTAGTAGACCTTGTCCTTGAACTGATCGGCGATCTTCTGCGAGATCACCACCGCGCCGAGCGGCACGTAGCCCGAGGTGATCCCCTTGGCGCAGCTGATGAGGTCCGGCTCGACACCGAAACCCTCCGAGCCGAACCAGTAGCCCGTCCGGCCGAAGCCGGTCATGACCTCGTCGAGGATCATGACGATGCCGTGGCGATCGCAGATCTCGCGGACCCCCTGCAGGTAGCCATCGGGCGGGACGAGGATGCCGTTCGTGCCGACGATCACCTCCAGGATGATCCCGGCCACCGTCTGCGGTCCCTCGTACTGCAGCACCTCTTCCAGGTGCGCCAGCGCCCGGTCGCGCTCCTGCTCCTCGCTCTCGGAGTGGAACGACGAGCGGTAGGTGTACGGGCCCATGAAGTGGACGACGCCGCTGATAGCCGGCTCGGACGCCCAGCGACGTGGGTCGCCGGTCAGCGCGATCGCGCCGTGGGTCGCGCCGTGGTACGAGCGCCAGGCGGCCATGATCTTGTGCCGGCCGGTCGCCATCCGGGCGATCCGGATCGCGTTCTCGTTCGCCTCGGCCCCGCCGTTGGTGAAGAAGGCCATGTTCAGATCACCGGGAGCCAGCTCGGCCAGCAGCGCCGCCAGCTCGCTGGCCGGCTCGTTCGCGAAGCTCGGCTGGATGACGCAGAGCCGGTCGGCCTGCTCCTTGATCGCCGCGACGATCTTCGGGTGCTGGTGGCCGAGGTTTGTGTAGACGAGCTGGCTGGCGAAGTCGAGGTAGCGCTTGCCCTCGAAATCGTAGAACTCGCATCCCTCGCCGCCGGCCACCGGCAGCGGGTTGATCTGCCCCTGGGCCGACCACGAGTGGAAGACGTGCGCCCGATCATTCTGCCGGACGCGATCCTCGGCCTCCATATCCATCAGGACCATCGGTTGCTCCTTTCGTATCTGAACACTGGATGTGGGACACACAGGATGAGCCCCTCGACACCTCGTCTGCCGTATCTGTTGTGCGTCACCATAGCACGCGACGCGCTCATATCCTCCGCCCTCGTCCCACCGTCATGCTTGCCGGTCGTACAGCCTGCCATGCATCCGTAGATAGCGTGGCCGATCGTCGCGATCCGGGACGATGTCGACCCGTTCGCCCGCGCCCGGGCCGGTGGTGACGAGGAAGTCCCGGCCACCGATCGGGGCCAGTGTCTCGGCCGGCCAGGCGACCGGGTCGCCGCCGTTCGGACCGGGCGCGGTCATCTCCAGCCGCAAGTTGCCGCCGTCTGGCACGAGATCGACCGTTGTGTCCGGTCCATGATAGCGGCCGGCGAGCTGGGCCAGCGCATCGTCGGCGAGTGCAACTCGCGGCCGCTCCGGCAGCCGCAGCCCCAGCTCGCGCTCGATCCACCAGCGCTCGACCGCGCGGTTGACGACATCGCCGCGACCACTGTTCGTCAGCAGGACCAGCGCCGACTGCCGCTCCGGCACGACGGTCAGCAGCGACTTGAAGCCGTTGATGCTGCCGCCGTGACCGATCACCTGGACCCCGTCGATCTCGCGCAGATCCCAGCCGATGCCCCACTGGTCGGCCCAGTTCGCTGCCTGGCGCTGCGGCTCGCGCATCGCACGGAGCGCCTCGGCGTTCATCACGCGCTGGCCATTGGATGTTCCATCGCCGAGGTGGAAGCGGGCGAAGCGCAGCAGGTCGGGGATGTTCGCGTAGATCCCGCCGGCCGGCAGGCGGTTGCGCGGATAGTACTGCCCGGCCGGGACGTGCTCGTCGGCGCCGGGGGCCACCTGGTTGTGTCCGATCGCGTGAGGGTGGACGATCGCTTCGTGGGAGAAGAAGCAGGCCCGCTCCAGCCCTAGTGGCTCGAATACGCGCTCGCGCATGATGGCATCGAACGGCTTGCCGGCCACGACCTCGATCACCCGGCCGGCCAGGTGGAAGCCGGAGTTGCAGTAGAACCAGAGCTCGTCCGGCTCGGCATACTGCCGCAGCGTGTGAAACTCGCCGATCGCCCTTGCCAGCGCGTCCTCTCCTAGCCCCTGGTCGACGAAATAGTCGCCGAGCATCCCGGTTCCGTGCGAAAGCAGGTGGCGCGGCGTGATGCGATCCTCGATGCCCGCGCTGCGGAGATCCGCACCCCCGGCAGATACTGGCTCACCGGCGCGTCGAGGTCGAGCGTGCCCTCGTCGGCCAGGATTGTCGCTAGCGTCGCGGTGAACACCTTCGAGATCGACGCGATCCGGCAAAGCGAATCGGTCCGCATCGGCTCGCCGGTCGTCAGCTTGGCGACGCCGAGCGCGCCGGTCCGCTCCTCGCCGTCGCGGAGCACGCCCCAGGCGACTCCCGGCGCAGTCCAGCGCTCCTGCTCGGCGCGGACGATCGTCTCCAGCCCGTCGGTCGTCATATCATCACGCTCCTCGTTCTGTACCAATCCAGCCGCGATCATTGTCCGCATCTGGGACGAATGCGCCAGTCCCGCCCTGACAGCGGTCGCTCGCTGATGAGCCGCGGGAACAATCGAATCTCTGCGGCCGTCGTAGTACTAGATAGATATTCGGCGGACGACGTAGTCCGCGGTCGCGGGGTCGACTGGCGACCCCGGAGAGAGTCAAACTGATGCGCGCACGAACTGGCCGCCAACGTTCTGTATTGCTTCTGACGTTCGTAGCAGCGCTAGCACTGCTGATCAGCGCATGTGGCGCAAGCGGGACCAGCCCGACCGCGACGCCAACGACCACAGCAAGCCCGACACCGGAGGCGATCGCGCACCCGACCGGCGCCGACGAGTACATCCTGCGTATCGCCCAGGAGGGCGGCTTTGTCGCGCCAGCGGCGCTGCTTACGCGGCTGCCGCTCGTTACCCTGGCCGGCAACGGGTGCGCCATTGTCGAGGGTCTGCATACCGACATCTTCCCCGGGCCGGTCTTGCCCAATCTCCTGGAGACGTGTCTGACCGAGTACGGGGTTCAAGGCATCCTGCAGGCTGCGAAGCTCGCCGGCCTGATGAACGGTGACGCTGACTACGGCAACCCGCATGTCGCGGACGCAACGACGACGGCCTTCACGCTCAACGCCGGCGGGAAGACAACGACGGTCAAAGCCTATGCGCTGGGCGAGGCCACGCAATCGACCGGCACGCCGGCGGCCGACGTCGCTCGCCAGAAGCTCGTTGAGCTCCAGAACAAGCTCGCGAATCTGCACGAATGGTTGCCAGCGACAGCATTCAGTGGCGCACAGCATCCATATGAGGTGACCCGGCTGCAGGTCGTCTCGCAGCCCGTTAGCGGTGGCGGCAGTGTCGCGACGCCGGAGGGCATCGCGGTTCAGCACCTCGACTGGCCGCTTGCGACTCCACTGGCCGAGATCGGTCAGCCGTTCAACACCTCCGCGACCATGCGTTGCACGATCGTCCAGGGCGACGACCTTGCGACCCTGATGACGCAACTTCACACAGCGAATCAGCTCACGCAGTGGAATAGCGGCGGCGAGGAATACTCGTTGCTCCTCCGTCCACTGCTGCCGGGCGAGCAGGGGTGCGCAACATAGGGCGCCACAACGTGAGGCCAGTCGGACATAACGTAGACACCCGACGCGCCGGGGCAGCGCCTGTCGCGTCGGGTTCTCCTGGCGAAGAGATCGCGACTCTACCGCACGTACCCCGCGAACTCTCCCAGCGACAGCGTGCCGGCTATCTCGATCCTCGGCTCGATCCACCATTTATCCGGTGACCACCAGGTGCCGCCCCAGGCGTGGACGGCCGCGCGATAGCCGGCCGCCTCGACGGCGCTGGCGACGCGACTGTTCCACGCGCCGTACGGGTAGGCGAAGATATCGACTGGCTGGCCCGAAACTGCCTGCAGCCGGGCGCGGGAATCGACCAGCTCGCTCCGCAGTCGGGCATCGGAGAGTGTCGTCAGGTCCGGGTGGGAGATCGAGTGGCTGCCGATCTCGTGGCCGGCGTCGGCCATCGCCCTGATCTGCCAGTCGGCCAGTGGCGACGCGCCGCTGAGGATGAAGAACGTGCCGCGCATCCCGCGCGCGTTCATCGCCTGTGCGGCCCCCCATTGCGCTGCGTAGCCATCGTCGAACGTGATCGCGACCGGCTTCGATGGCAGAGTCCGGATACCGGCGACCGCGTCGTAGACCTCGGAGATCGTGACCGTGTGATAGCCGTTATCTCGTAGCCAGTCGAGCTGCTGCTCGAAGCGCCAGAGCGGGATCGTGTAGCGGCTGGCGGAGTCGCCAACCTGGTGATACATCAACACCGAGATATCGAACGATCGCGGCGGTGGTGGCGCCCAGAGTGACTCATCGTAGTCGGGCACGCCCTCCTTGCGTGGGGCAGGCGCGGTGTCGAGCCCCAGCCTGGCCGCGCGCTGCGCTCCAAGTCGGCCCAGCAGAACCTCGGAGCGTGTCCCGGCGTACTCCGGGTGGTACTCGAAGCGGGCGCGTTCGAAGTACTGGACCGTATACGTCTGGCCGGTATCGACGTTCACTTCGGAGAGCTCTTCCGAGATCGGATAGCCAAAGATCCGCAGCCCGCCCTGCTTCTCCCAATAGGACTTGAATCCGTAGGCGAGATAGTGGCCGGTCGGCGCGAAGTAGCTACGGGAGGGCGAGTCGGCCGGCGGTGGATTGGCATGGATCGGGACGAAGGCCGGCTCGGTCCTGCCCTCGGCCAACCAGGAGCCGAGCAGCGCGAACTGCACCTCCCACTCGGTTCCAGCATTCTCGGGGTGGTACTCGAAGCGCTCGCGCTCGAAGTACTGCACCGTCAGGCCAGTGTCGGGGTCGGTCATCGCCTCAGTCAGCGGATAGCCGAACGTCGCCAGCCCGCCAAGCCTGCGCCACGTCGAAAGGAACGAGTCGGCGACATGGTGGCCAGTGACCGGGAAGTAGACGACCGTCGGCCCGGCCGCCGCGGCAGTTCGTGGCGTGGCGAGGCTTCCGACCCCGGCCAGCAGCGTTGAAACGACAATCAGGACGACCGGCAGGACACGCATCGGGGGAGACACGGGTCTAGACATAACGATTCTCTGGCTTTCACGAAGAAATCGCCAACGTCAAGTGATGTCGAGCGTGCGCCGATCTTACGCGTATGCGACGGGCATTACACCCCGTTGTCGCCCCTATACTGGGTTACGCGTCCGCATCCGCGTATGGATCTGATTGCGAGGGGCAGGTCGGCGATGGAGCAGTACATCTGTGTAACCTGTGGAACCCAGTATCCGGAGGCCGAGCAGCCGCCGGCCGGCTGTCCGATCTGTCTGGACGACCGCCAGTACGTCAACCCCAATGGCCAGCAGTGGACGACGCTGGAGCGGATTCAGCGAGACCATCGCAACCGCTTCATCTCCCTCGAACCGGGCGTGACGGCGATCCTGCCCGAGCCGAAAGTCGGCATCGGCCAGCGCGCGCACCTGATCGAGACGCCGGCCGGCAACATCCTCTGGGACTGCATTGCCCTGATCGACGACGAGACGATCGCTGAGGTCGAGCGTCGCGGCGGTCTGGCCGGCATCGCGCTCTCGCACCCCCACTACTACACAACGCAGGTGGAGTGGAGCAGGGCGTTTGGCGACGCGCCGGTCTGGATCCACGCTGCCGACCGCGAGTGGGTGATGCGGCCCGACCCGGCGATCCGCTTCTGGGAGGGCGAGGAAACAGAGCTCCTGCCAGATGTGACGATGATCCGTTGCGGCGGGCACTTCCCCGGCGCCAGCGTTCTGCACTGGCCGGCCGGGGCCGATGGGCGCGGCGCGCTCTTCACCGGCGACACCATCCAGGTCATCGCCGATCCGCGCTGGGTCAGCTTCATGTACAGCTACCCGAACGATATCCCGCTCGACCCGGCCACCATCCGCCGCATCGTCGCTGCCGTCGAGCGCCGTCCGTTCGATCGCATCTACGGCGCGTTCGGCGGCTTTGTCCGCGAGGACGCCCTCGGCGCCGTCCGCCGCTCCGCCAATCGCTACATCGAGCACCTGGAGGGACGGGCCGGTCAGTAGGTCGACATCTTCGTTACGCTAAGTAGGCTGTCAATGTCAGATTGTCGGATCGGCAGCCGATCTCTTGTGCTGTCATTCTGAGGCCGCAGCCGAAGAATCTCCCCCACACCGCAGGCAGTCGAACGCGGGAGAGATCCTTCGCGTGCGCGCTCAGGATGACAGAGGCATCGGGTGGCTGCCGGCCCCGCCAGTGTGTCATTCTGAGGCCGCAGCCGAAGAATCTCCCCCACACCGCAGGCAGTCGAACGCGGGAAAGATCCTTCGCGTGCGCGCTCAGGATGACAGAGGCATCGGGTGGCTGCCGGCCCCGCCAGCCTGTCATTCTGAGGCTGCAGCCGAAGAATCTCCCCCACACCGCAGGCAGTCGAACGCGGGAGAGATCCTTCGCGTGCGCGCTCAGGATGACAGAGGCGCCGGGTGGCTGCCGGCCCCGCCAGCCTGTCATTCTGAGGCTGCAGCCGAAGAATCTCCCCCACACCGCAGGCAGTCGAACGCAGGAGAGATCCTTCGCGTGCGCGCTCAGGATGACAGAGGCATCGGGTGGCTGCCGCGCCAACATATGTGCCACTTTGACGTTGACAATCCACTCAACATGACAGGCGTACTGGTGACTGCCGACCTGGCACTTCATGCTAGACACAGCACCCGGAATGACACTCGATACCGCCTCGTCTATCAACCACCCCACACGCGTTCGCGGTCCGCTTCGCGTCCGCGCACCCAGTCCACCTCGGGCGGGTTGGCGGCGACGAGGTCGGGCGCGGCTGGGCGCGTCTCGATGGTGACGCGATGGCCGTCGATGGTGATCATCCGGTATTCGGCGGGGTACTCGGCCAGTGAGGCGGTCGTGACGTGCAGCCAGGCCGGCTCGTCCGTGCTGGAGGCGACGATGTGGTGGAAGTGCTGGTGGCCGGTCAGCAGCAGCGTCCGGTAGCCGGGGCCGGCCAGTGCCGCGATGGTTCGCTCGCCGTCGGTCTGTGTCCCGGCGTTACGGCCGTCGGCGGCCATCGACCGGATGAACGGGGCCTGGTCGACGAAGGGGAAGTGGCCGGCGACAACGAGCAGCGCCGGCCGCGTCGCGACGACTCCCGCCCGCACGGCCTCGATTTGCTCTAGCGGAACGTTGACCCACCAGCGGCCGTCGACCTGCCCCCACCCGGCGTCCAGCACGGCCAGTGCCAGCCCGCCCGGCAATGGAAGTTGCGCACGGTCGGCCAGCCCGACGGGTGCGTGGCCGGCGAAGGCTCGGTCGAACGGCGCGCGGTCCCCTTGAGCGGTTACGTCGTGGTTGCCACGGCAGACGACCCAGGGCGCCTCCAGCCGATCGAGCGCCGCGCGGGCCAGCCGGAGCTCCTCCTCACGAGCGTTATCGGACACGTCGCCGAGGACGATGACGAAGTCGGGGGCATCGCGGTTGATCGCCGCGACGACAGTCTCCGCGGTCTGCTCCGGGTGGTCGGTCAGGAAGCGGTTATGCCAGCGATTCGCTGTCGTCGATCCGATGTGCAGATCGGTAACGACTGCAAATCGAGCGCGAACCAGATCATCCATGCGAATCTCTCCGATCGAAGTTGCTTGCGCCGGTTGCGCGAGATGGCCTTCGCTGATTATCGTATGGCTATCACAACAGCGCGCGTGCGTCTGATAGATCTGTGGGCCGGCATAGGTGAGCCGGACGTTCGTCGTCCGACGGTGTCGAAAGAGGGACGGGGATGGCTGAAGAACGCGAGACACTCGAGCTACTGGAAAATCAGATTCGCGAGATGCGCCGCCGGACACGCGACCTGATCGCCCGGGCGCCTGATGAGTGGCTCTTTCGTCGCGTTGAGTGGACCGACCGCACGATCGGCTGGCATATGAGCCACCTGGCGCGCGAGCTGGATGTTCAGACAGACGCCGCGTTTGGCGCTGGCCGTCGGATGGACGAGGAGTGGGATCGGCTGTTTGAGCCCGAATCCGACCCGGTCGCGCTGGACGCGAGCTTCACGCCAGACCGCATTCACCGCGCGTTTAGCATCACGATCAATCGCTTTCTTGAGCAGCTTGGGCAGGTCGAGGACGACGCGATGCTGATGCGCCGCCGGCGTGGAGGTCCGAAGACACTACTGGAGCGGGTGCTGATCCTCATCTACCACGAGGGCGAGCACGCCAACGGCATCGCGACATTGTTGCACTGGTTCGAGCAGGTGGATGGCGTCGTTGCCGAGGACAACCCGGCCTAGAGCTCCTGCTGCGCGACTTCCAGTCGATGGTCGTTGTGTGAATCAGCGGCCACCGGGGCAGGCGTGCTGCGCCCGAGCGGGCGGACGAGTCGGGTAAGCCCGATCGCGCCGCCCAGCAACGCCACCGCCGCCATCGACAGGAACGTCAGCCGGACGCCGATGCGCGGCATCAGCACGATGACCGGCACGAACGTGCCGACCAGCGATCCGATCGTGCCGAGCGCGTAGATCGTGCCGGCCGACGAGCCGGCCTGCCCGACGCGCGGCACAACGAGCCGGATCGCTGTCGGGGTGACGATCCCCAGCAGGAATGGAGGCACGGTGATCAGCAGCAACACCGAGAGGAACAGACCTGCGCGTAGGCCGCCGGCGTTGAACGTCCACTGCTGGATCTGGTCGACTACCGATCGGCCGGCCAGCGCCAGCAGAACCGTCCAGACGCCGGTCGCGAGCAGACAGAGAGCGATGATCCGGTGGGTCGGGTGGCGGTCGGCCAGCCGGCCGCCGATGGCGTAGCCGAGCGACAGGAAGGCGAAGGTCAGCCCGATCACGATCGACCACAGGTCATTCGTCGTCCCGAATGCCGGCGCCAGCAGCCGTTCGGCGGCCAGCTCGATACCCAGCCCGACGATTCCGGCCAGCACGACGCCCAGTCTCGCATAGGCTCTGACCGTCATCGGGTGTCTCCGTTCGTAGCTCCGGACGGCATGCGGCGCGCTGCCACAGAACTGCCTGTCGTCATCTGTACTCCGGGGCGAGCACCTGGCGCATCCGCGCCAGCGCCGTCTCGAGTCGGTCGAGCGAGCTGGCGTAGGACAGCCGCAGGTAGCCACGTCCCGCTGCGCCAAACGCGCCGCCATCGAGCACCGCGACGCCACCTTCGTCGAGTAGCCGATCGGCGATCGCCGCCGAATCGCCCAGCCGCGAGACGTTCGGGAAGGCGTAGAACGCGCCGGCCGGGACCTGGCAGGTGACGCCGGGGATCGCGTTCAGCCCGGCGACGACGACATCGCGTCGCTGGCGGAACTCCGCCACCATCGCGTCCACCGCCGCCTGGCTGCCAGTCAGCGCCGCCACCCCGGCCACCTGGGTGAATCCCGGCACGCAGGAGTGGGTGTTTACCGCCAGTCGCGTCACCTGCTCGGCCAGCGCGGCCGGCATCACGCCGTAGCCTAGCCGCCAGCCGGTCATCGCGTAGGTCTTCGAGAATCCGTCGAGGATGACTGTCTGCTCGGCCATGCCGGGGCGCGAGGTGATGCTCTCGAACGCGCCGTCGTAGACCATTCGCGAGTAGATCTCGTCGGACAGAACCGGCACGCCGCGCTCGACTGCCAGCCGGGCGATCTCGTCCAGCGCCGCGCTCGGGATGACCCCGCCGGTCGGGTTGTGCGGCGAGTTGAGGATGATCAGCTTCGTCCGCTCGTTCACCAGCGTCCGCAGTGCGTCGGGGTCGACAGCGAAGCCGTCCTCCTCGCGTAGCGTCAGCGGCACTGGCGTCGCCCCGGCGAACGCAACCGCCGAGGCGTAAATCGGGAAGCCGGGGTCGGGGCAGATGACCTCGTCGCCCGGCCCGGCCAGCGCCATGATGACGAAGAACATCACCGGCTTGCCGCCGGGGGTAACCACGACCTGCTCTGGCACGACCGGCACGCCGCGCGTTTGCCCGACGTAGCCGGCGATCGCCTGCCGCAGCGCTGGCGTGCCGGCCGCCGGCGTGTAGTGCGTGTCACCGCGCTGGAGGGCATCGATGCCGGCCTGGACGACGTGCTCCGGCGTGTCGAAATCCGGCTCGCCGATCTCCAGGTGGACGATGTCGCGACCCTGTGCCTCGAGCGCTCGCGCGCGCATCAGCACGTCGAACGCGCTCTCCGTCCCCAGTCGGCTCATCCGCTCTGCCAGTTGCATCTCGCCCGCCTCCTCGCGCCGCGTCATCCCGACTGATAACGATACTCTACGGGGGACGGGGGACGGGGGACGGGGGACGGGGGACGGGGGACGAGGGACGAGGACGGCCCCCGCAACGCGGGGGCCGTTGGTGATCCGCCTGGATGGACGGGGTGGGAACTAATTGACCTTGACGTTGTCCATCGTGACCTTGATCGTGACATTCGTGTTGCCGGCTGGATTTCCCAGCGTCACTGTCCCGAGGCCGCTGGAGAACAGGCTGCCAGAGTATCTCGTTCCGCCGAAGTCGAGGTACCCCTGGGCCGACAGCTCGACACAGTAGTTGCCGGGTGGCATCACCTTCGACGCTGTGAAGGTTGTCGTGTTCAGTGTGAACGTTCCCACTTGCGTGCCGTTACAAGCCTGGCCTGCGACGTCACCCCCAGCCTGCTGGTAGGCGGTGAGCGTGTTGGATGTGACGACTACGCCAGCAGGAAGTTGGCTCTTGCCGTCCTTATCAACGACCTTGACACTGAGATAGCTCTGCTGTGGCGGTGTCGTGCTTGTGGCTGGGACGGTGGTGCTCGTCGCTGGCACGGTGGTGCTTGTCGCGGGTACTGTGGTGCTCGTCGCTGGCGCCGTAGTCTTGGTTGCTGGCACTGTGGTCTTGGTCGCTGGGGCGACAGTGTTCGTCGGCTGACCCGGCGCCACCGTATTGGTTGGCGTCGGTGTCATCGTCGGCTGCCCCGGAACTGTCGTGCTCGTTGGCGTTGGCTCGATGGGGGTCGACGCGGTGCGCCACTGGTAGTAGTGCTGGCCGACGTTGCCGGCCTCGACCTGCCAGCCCGGGCCATTCGCCGGGTTGTAGGTCAGGCAGCGCCGCTGGAAGCACTGCCAGAGCACTGTCTGCGGCGTCCCGCCGATCTTCACCGTCGACCAGTACGCCTCGGTGATCGGATACCCCGTGGCGTAGTACGGGTTCTCGAACAGCGGCCCCTGCACGTACTGCCCGTTCTCGAAGACCGTGCCGGAGGAGTTCATGAACGTCCAGAACACCGAGGCCACCGTGTGGTCGATGCCGGTGACGGTCAGTCGCTCGGCGGCGGTGACGGCGGAAGGTGGTGTCGGGCCACTGGGGAGGATGCCGGTGGCGTCCATCCAGGTTGTGAGGACCGTGCCGACTGGAGTGGCCGGCTGAGACTGGAGGTTGAACGTGTTGATGTCGGCGTAGGTGGGATGCTCGCCCGGGTCGCCAGCGATGTTAACGACGGCGGGGGCGAGGGGCTGGAACTGGGTATCGCCGACCTGCATCTGCCCGGTGACCATCTCGACGACGAGGAGGCCGTTGGTGACATCCCACGGGGCAGTGGCGCGCCAGGAGTTGTCCTCCATGCGGGACTTATCGAAGTACTGGACGGTGCGGACGCCACCGGGGGCGTCGGCGTAGGGTTCCTGGAGCGGGCCGGTGTTGGCGCTCGGTCCCCACATCCATGTGCGGTTGGCCTGACCGCTGGTAACGGGCTGGTCGGTGCGTGCCCAGGTGCGCTGGAACGCCGCTGTCGCCGGTGCGTCGGCGGCCGCGGAGAGGATCGCCAGTTGGGCGATTGCGAGTGTCAGGAGCGCAGTGCCGATGAGGGAGGCCGCGACCCATCTGGGACGACGGGACCAGTGGCGCGCATATCGTTCGATCACGGGCATGACGCACATCGCTTTCTAGGTTGGCGGGATCTGGGTGTGTCCCGGTTGATGAGGATGGCAGTTCCCGCGGAGCCTCCTAATTTAGCGCGGGCGCGCGGTTCGCTCCGACCTCCAGGGTCTGTGGCGCAGTATGGAGGCTTTCGTTGCAGGTGTCAACATTGTGTTCATGAGGGACACAGGACGCGGCGAGCAGCGGTGTTTCTTCATCTATGCGGCCGGCATCTCCGCAATCCCCTCCCCGCGTCTCGACGGTTAGAAGCTGCCGCCGGCCGCGCCGCTGCCAGCCGACGCCCCGGTCGCCCCGGCCCCGCCACCTGACGGCGCGACGCTGCTGTTGAAGGCGACCCAGTAGGGAAAAAAGCCATTGGAGTATGCGCCGCTGGCCGCTGGTCCCCCCATCCATGCGGGGAGATAGCCGGCCGCGCTGGCATGCTCCAGCCGCTTGCTGAACGACTGCCCGGCGCTGAGCGCCAGCGCGTAGGGCACGGCAGTGTCGAGGTCGATATCCACCTGTGGGTTCTTTCCGGCCAAACGCAGGTAACGTTGGTAGCCGCGCCACGGCGCAGCCACCTTGTCCCCCTCCAGCGTCGTATTCGGGATGATTGCCGAGAGGACGAGCGCGAGTGTCCCGATCATCCCAAGCGGGACGAAGCCGATCAACACCCAGGGGCTCTCGGCGACGATAGCAAGCACGACGGCAATGAGCGTCAGGGTATAGAGGATCGTTCCGGTGATCCAGAACGGCTGGCGCTGCGCGCTGGTGTCCGAGGCGAACCAGCCGCGGGCGATCAGCTCGGCGCGGATTGCCTTGCGGATGCCGCCCCACGACTTGCGTACTTTGCCGAGCTGCTTGGTTCCGATCGTGCCGGCCGGGTCTGCCTGGCTGGCCAGCGCATCCCAGATCATCCGCTCGTAGCCCGGCTGGATGACCGACTCGTCGACGAGCCGGATCTGAATCTTCTTCTTGCCCACCGGCTCGATCGCCAGTCCGCCGCGGGCGGTCAGATCGAGCAGCGTTGCGCCTATTGCGGTGTCGGAGACCGAACCTGCCACCAGCGAGCCGGCCAGCGCTGGCGACAGGTCGGTTGGCGGTGTCGTTGCCGGCTCGACCGGCGCGTTCGACAGCCGCCGCGTCGGGATACGATGCGCGAGGAACCAGCCAGCCACGGCGCTGGCAACGATGCCGATGATGTTCAGGATGCTTAGCGGACCTCCGGCGACAGCGTCGGCGAACTCCCTGGCAGCGCTGGGCGGCGGCGGCGGGGGCGGGCCGAATGAGAGGTTGTGTTCGATCGCATCCAGCGCCAGGATGGTCGCCCCGGTGATGTCGCCGCCTTTCAGCACCGGCTGCATATCGTCGGCGATCCGGTTCAGCTCATACCGCGGCAGATTGCCATCAACCAGCGACCTGCCGGCGATCACGGCGTAGTCGCCATGCTGCAGGTCGCCCGGCTTGAGGTTGAAGAAGATGACGATGCCGTTGCGAGCGTCCGGCGCGGACTGGATGTCCCACGCTTCCATCAGATCGCGGCCGTCGGCGACGGTCTTGTCGTAGTCCGCATCGCGCGCCTGCAGGAAGACGACGACCGGCGAGCCAGCGGCTTCGACTGCGGCGGCCCGCTCCTCGATCCGCGCAACCTCGTCTGCCGTCAGCGCCCCGGCCCGGTCGTAGACGCGCTGCCCGGGAACCGGCTGGCCGAAGTCGGCTGCCAATGTCGCGGCCGGCAGCGCGACAATCGCCAGCAGCGCAGCGAGCGCCACCAGCCAGGGCCATCGATATGCTCGTATCCGCATCGCTTCGCTCCTCCCTTCCCGGTCTTGTATCATGCCGGAACAGTACCAACTGGACTGGGACGATGGGAAAGGGGCTGGGTGGCAGGGCGGCTGGAGCGGCGGTCCATCGGACTTGTCCCGGCATCAGCGACGTCCGACGCGACACTGCTGGTGTTGGCGCGCGGCGTGCGGGCGTTCGCCGATGGCTTCATCAGCGTCTTGTTGCCGGTCTACCTGCTGACGCTGGGGTTCTCAGAATTTCGGGTCGGCGCGATCTCGACCGCGACGCTGCTTGGCTCGGCGGCGCTGACGCTGCTGATCGGGCTCGTCGCCTACCGCTTGCGCCGGCGCAGCCTGCTACTCGGCGCGGCGATGCTGATGGCCGCCACCGGCGTTGCCTTCGCAACGGTGCACTCCTTCTGGCCGCTTGTGCTGGTCGCCTTCCTCGGCACGCTCAACCCCTCGGCTGGCGATGTCAGCGTCTTCCTGCCGCTGGAGCAGACGCTTCTGCCGCAGACTGTCGACGACCGCGAGCGCACATCCCTCTTCGCCCGCTACGGACTGGTCGCCTCGCTGGCTGGCGCGGTCGGTGCGCTTGCGGCCGGAACTCCGGCGCTGATCGCGCGTGAATCATCGCTCTCGCTCCGTCAGGCGCTGGAGGGGATGTTTCTCGTCTACGCCGTCATCGCGCTCGTGGCAATGGCGTTCTACCGCCATCTCTCCCCGGCGATCGAGCCGCCGGCCGATCAGCCGCCGGTCCCGCTGCGCGAGTCGAAGCGCATCGTCTATACCCTGGCCGCGCTCTTCAGCCTCGACACCTTCGGCAGCGGCTTCGTTGTGCAGTCGCTGCTGGCGCTCTGGCTGTTCCAACGCTTCGATCTGTCGATCGCGACGACCGCAACGATCTTTTTCTGGACGGGGCTGTTCTCGGCGGTGTCCTATCCGGTCGCCGCCTGGCTCTCGCGGCGGATAGGGCTGGTGAACACGATGGTCTTCAGCCATCTGCCGGCCAATATCTTCCTCATCCTCGTGCCGTTCATGCCCAGCCTCGGCCTGGCGATCGCGCTACTCCTGGCCCGCAGCCTGCTGTCGCAGATGGATGTGCCGACGCGTAACTCCTACGTCATGGCGGTCGTGACGCCGGCCGAACGGCCGGCAGCCGCCAGCGTGACGGCAGTGCCGCGCAGCCTGGCTTCATCCGCCAGCCCGCTAATCTCCGGCTGGCTGCTTTCGATCTCGCCGTTCGGCTGGCCACTGGTTATCGCCGGCTCGCTCAAGGCCACCTACGACCTGCTGCTGCTGGCGATGTTCAAGTCCGTCCGCCCTCCCGAGGAGCGCTGACGGGCGGGGCGCTGCGGCAGCGACGCCTCGTGTCCTGCCGTCCTTCGTCTTCGGCTGGGATCGGCAGACTGCCCCTTCCCCCTGTCATGTTGAGTGGGCTGTCAACGCCAAAGTGGCACATACGTGGGCGCGGCAGCCACCCCCGTGGCCTGTCATCTTGAGCCGCAGCGAAAGATCTCTCCTGCGTTGGACTGTCACATGCCTGGGGGAGATCGTTCGGTTGCGACCTCAAGATGCCAGAGGGAGGGGCAGGCTGCCGATCGGACAGTCTGACGTTGACAACCCGCTCAGTGGACTGTCAACGCCAAAGTGGCACATACGTGGGCGCGGCAGCCACGCCCGTGGCCTGTCATCTTGAGCGCGCACGCGAAGAATCTCTCCTGCGTTGGCTGGCATCGAACGGGTGGGAGATCTTTCGCTGAGGCTCAAGATGACAGGATAAACGGCACGCTACCGATCGGACAGTCTGACATTGACAGCCCACTCAGGATGACAGGACACGGGCGTGGCTGCCGGCCCGGACAGATACGCGCTGACGGACGATTCGGGATGACGGAGAACGAGGCTGGCTGCTGGACTCACGACCCCGGCGGGCCGACACGGATCGCTCGCGGGCGGCCACGGATGACGACCGTGATCCCGCCGATCAGCAGCAGCGCAATCCCGACCGCAACCCACGGCTGCCGCTTCGGGACGGTCCGGTCGAGGTGCGCGAGCATGTCCGCCGACTCGTCGAGCGGCGCAGTCCCCGTGCAGGCGTCGGTGTAGATGCGCGGGGTCTCATCCACACGGACGCCGTAGACGAGGTAGTCGATGCCCGACTGGAAACGGACCGGGTAGATCCCCGATGAGACCGTCACCTGCGCGGGAGCGAGCACTTCGCCCTTCCAGACGCGGTCAACTGACATCGTCGTGTTCCACGGTGGCGGCTTGCTCAGATCGTCGGTCGAGATGACGCGGCCGCTGAAGATGACGCCGGCGTTGTCATAGGCTACGTCGGGCGTGTGAATACGGCAGATCGCTTTCGCCTGCCCGGGCAGCGCAAGCGTTGTAGCGACGACGATCAGCAGACCGGCGATTCTCCACATCGATATCACCTCCGCTCGCGATGGTGTGGCCGCGACGCACTGCCTGGCGATAGAACCAGACCCCCCGCCCTGGTCGGACGGGGGGCCGGGAAAAGGGGGTAGGGGGTGGAATTAGCGGATCAGGCCGGACTGGCTGGGCTGGAGTGCCATCTGCTGGAGCCGGGCCACGCGCTCTTCCGTCGGCGGGTGCGTGCTGAATAGCTTGCTGACGTTTACCCCCGCCACCGGATTGACGATATACAAGTGCTGGGTCGCCGGGCTGGCCTTCGCCATCGGCCGGCGCTGAACGCCGTATTGCAGCTTCTCCAGCGCGCTGGCCAGCGGCAGCGGGTCGCCGAGGATCCGCGCGCCGGTCGCGTCGGCCGAGAACTCGCGCGAGCGCGAGATGGCCAGCTGAATGATCATCGCCGCGATCGGGGCCAGGATTGCTAGCGCCAGCATGCCGACGACATTGCCGCCCTCTTCGCTATTGCGACCGAAGCCGCCGAAGATGGCGCCCCACTTCAGCATGCTGGCGATCCAGGTGATCGCGCCGGCCACCGTCGCAACGACGGCGCTGATGAGGGTGTCACGGTTGCGGATGTGGGCCAGCTCGTGAGCGAGCACGCCGGCCAGCTCGTCCTTGTTCAGCAGGTGCTGGATACCGGTCGTGACCGCGACAGCCGCGTGTTCGGGATTGCGCCCCGTCGCGAAGGCGTTCGGGCTCTCGTTCTCGATGATGTAGACGCGTGGCTTCGGCAGGCGGGCCAGCATCGCCAGATGCTCGATCATGCTGTGCAGCTCGGGCGCTTCCTCCGGGCTGACCTCGCGCGCGCCGGCCATGCGCAGCGCCAGCTTGTCGGAGAACCACCAGGCGCCCATGTTCATCACCAGCGCGATCAGCAGGAAAACCGCCGCGCCGCCAGCGCCGCCGACATACTGGCCGATCAGCACCAGCAGCATTGTCAGGGTAGTCAGCAGCCCAACAGTCTTGATCGTGTTTCCGGTCGTCATGGCCGGAGGCCCTCCATGGGTACAAATTCAGATCCAGCCAGTATCCAGATGCCGGCTAGATCTATCATGCGCCCACAGCATGACAGACGCATGAAGGAGGCGTGAAGGGATCGGGACTGTCGAGACGCGGGAGGTGAGACGCGATATTGCAGTCTTCTGTATCCGCTCGTTCCGTTACTCAGCACACAATGCCGGTGGCCACTCCGCGCTATGCTACTGTCGCCGTCTATCGGAGTTGGGCGCGCAGGCGCCTTCATCGGGAGGGGACACGTGGCGACGCAGACCATCCATCCGGACATGCAGCCGCTGCTCGACGCGCGCGAGCAGGCAGATGCCCTCGTTGGCCCGCAAGGCGAGACGCCCGAGGACGCCCGCCGCTGGTGGCGCGTCTACGCGAGCATCCTCCCCCAGCCTCGCCCCGCCGATATGCATGTCTTCGACGCGACGATCCCCGCCGGCCACGGCGGCGTCCCCGTGCGCGTCTACCAGCCCGCTGGCCGGAGCGGCGCGCGACCGTGCGTCCTCTATATGCACGGCGGCGGCTTCATGCTGGGCGACCTCGACACCTCCGACGGCAACGCCTGGGGCTACGCCCAGGAGACCGGCGCGGCAGTCGTCAGCATCGACTACCGCCTGACGCCCGAGCACCCCTACCCGGCGGCGTTCGATGACTGCTACGGCGTCTTGACCTGGCTGGCGGCGAATCCGGACGAGGTCGGCATCGACGCCGGCCGCATCGCTGTTGTGGGCGATAGCGCCGGTGGCATGCTCGGCGCGGCGTTGGCGCTCGCCTCGCGCGACCGTGGCGGCCCGCCGATCGCGGCTCAGGCGCTGCTCTACGGCTGGTTCGGGCTCGAGCAGGACGCCGGGTCGTACGTCGAGTTCGCCGATGGGCCGGGGCTGACCAGCGCGAGCATGCACCGGTTCGACCGGCTCTACCTTCCGGACGATCCCGATAGCGCCGATCCCTACGCGCGGCCCGTCCGCGCGCTCGACTTCACCAACCTGCCGCCCGCGCTCGTCCATGCGGCCGGCATCGACCCCATCCGCGACGACAGCCGCTTTTTCGCCGCACGCCTTGCGCTGGCCGGCACGCCGGTCACCTACCGCGAGGCGCGCGGGATGATCCACGGCTTCCTGCGCGCTCGCTCTGCCGGTCCCGGCGCCCACGCCGAGTTCACCGTCGCCTGCGCCTTCCTCCGCGAGCACCTCGGCAGCTAGTCGTTACGGGCTATCGCTCACACTCGCGCGATGTGTTGGTGCTGGATGAGCATTCGGGATTTGAGATCCGTGACCGATGGCTGGCTCCAAGCCCCGCCAAGGCCCGGGCGACAGCTAGATAGTCGGTACGATACAAGCTTTCGAGGGCTTCGTATTCTTCAAGTGTGATCTTGCCGGTGAGATAGTCGTCGAAGGCATCAATGACTTTCTGCTCGCGCGTTTCCCCGGCCTCGATCGTGGACATGATAGCCCCTTCCTCTGGGCATCAAGGACACGGATAGAATAGATCCGTGTCGATAACGAAGCTTATTAAAACCGTGTCAATATAGCATAGCCTCCAATCGACTAACCGGGGTCCGACGCCGTCGCCGAGTGATTATATAGGAGCATAGGGATTGCCATGCGAAGCCCGAGGTTAACAAGGTACTGTTGCAGATCAGCGTCGTCGAAAGCGTCTGGCCGCATACTATCGAGGCAGAGAACGCCGAGACAATCAGATGCTGGCGTGACCCGCAGCGGAATAGCAATGAATGAGCGGTACGGTAGCCCGGTAGCGTCTTCTGGGAAGACATGGTATTCCGGATCCAGCGGTATCCACTTCCCTTGATACTCGCGGAAGGGGACAACTCTGTGTTGATTCCCCTGATAGACAGCGCTAGCAATACCCCACGGTACGTCGCTCGTGACATAATCTCGTGTTGCTGCAAACTTTCGCTTTAGTTCATTTGGGGTCATAAGGTGATCCGCCGTAGGTTCTAAACAGCCATCGACGGGCCGGTAAATGATGCCACGAGCACCGTCAGCAAGAAGGCCACAGCAGGCGGATACGCAGGCTTTGAGGGCATTATCGAACGCGTGCGAACCATGATGATTCGATATTAGGCCCCCGAGCGCAATGAACAAACGACCATCAGCTTCTAGCATCTTTGTGAGGTAGTTGGTAGACGACACCGAAGGTGTCTTGTGTTGCTTCCTGAACCAGTAGCCAACGATGACTCCAGTGACAAAAACGATAGTGACGAGGATGAGAGGTAATACCAATGCTGAGGAGATCAGCCGATGCCAGACACCAACCACGATCGCAAGGATTACACCACTAACCACCGCCCAAACAACTGTTTGGCCACCAGTCGATCTGAGGGAGTTCATTGGCTGATTGAACCGTTCAACCATGGTCACGGCGTGTCCGTTAGATAGATACAGCGATGGGAGATCCAACCAAAATTATCGTACTGATCGTAACCACTGTCAACGCCTGTTTACACGACGGTCTCAACTGCGGTAACTGGCTACTGTCGTGGGAACAGATGCACGTCCCGCCCCCTCCGCTCCCCCTCATCCCCCCGTCACATTCTGTGCGATGGCGTGGAAGCCGGGCACGGTGATGCCGTCGACCTCGGGCAGGTCGGCGGTTGGGTAGCTCGACTGCTGGACGATGACGACACGGGCGGCGGGGTCGACGTACAGCCACTGGCCGTTGATCCCGATGCCGGTGAATGCGCCGTGCGCGTTGTGCGTGTTCCACCAGAAGGCGCGATACGACCAGCCTTCCCAGACTGGTCCCCATTCCTCGACGCCACGGGCAAACACCTCGCGGTCGCCGCCGCCCCGGATGGTCGCGACCACCTCCGGCGCGATGATCTGCTGCCCGTCGCAGATCCCGCCGTCCAGCAGCATCTGGCCGAAACGCGCCAGGTCGCGGGCGGTTGCGTTGAATCCGGCCCCCGCCATCTCCATCCCGATGCTGTCGCGGATGATGTAGGCGTCTCGTTCCGTCCCCAGCCGCGACCAGACCCGCTCGCCGAAGACCTGCGAAAACGGCTTCCCGGTGGCGCGGGCGATGATCCAGCCGACGACATCGGTGTTTGGCGTGACGTAGTGAAACGCCTCGCCGTGCTCGCCGGCCTTCGGAAACTGTGGGAACAGCTCCGGCACCGTGCGCGGCCCCTGATACCCCTCTGGCGGATTCCTGAACCCGGCGGCGATCCCATAGCGGGCAACATCGCCGTCCTCGAAGTCGTAGACCTCGCTGAAGCGGATGCCGGTCGTCATGTCGAGCGCATGGCGGACGCTGGCATCCTCCCAGGCACTGCCGGCCAGCTCGGGGATATAGTCAATCACCGGTCGAGACTCGTCGATCAGCCCCTCGTGGGCCAGTTGCAGCGCCAGCGTCCCGACCAGCGACTTGGTCACCGACATCATCTGATGCTGGCTGGCCGGCCCCATCCCGTTCAGGTATCGCTCGTAGACCAGCGTCCCGTCGTGCAGCACGACCAGCGCGTCGGCGTAGCTGAGCGCCAGCATGTCATCGACCGTCTGCTCGGTCCCGTCGACCGCCGCGAAAGTGAGCCCGCTCAGGTCGCGCGGCCGTTGCGGCAGCTCGCGCACCGGCCCATCGCCGCGATACACCGCCGCCGTCGCCATCAGCTCGCGCATGTGCTGAAAGCCCCAGCGGTTATACGGCCCCGACATCAGGTTCTCGCGCGTCACCTGCTTCTCCGGCGGCGCCGGATACCCCTCCATCAACCCCATTTCTGCTGCCGTCGCCGGCCAATCAGCCATTGTCATCCCTCTTTCGTCACTCATCCCGTTTGCCTCAACCCTCATCCCTCCGTCACCGGCAGCGCCACCGTGAACGTCGAAGCCGACGCCCGGCGTCGAGCGGACGCGGACCTGGCCGCCGTGCGCTTCGGTGATCTGGCGCACGATCGACAGGCCCAGCCCGGTGCCGCCGACGGCGCGCGAGCGGCCGGTGTCTACGCGGTAGAAGCGCTCGAAGAGGTGCGGCAGATGCTCCGGCGGGATGCCGATGCCGGTGTCGGCGACGGTCAGCTCGGCGACCGGGCCGCGACGGCGCAGGCTGACGGTCACCGTCCCGCCGGCCGGCGTGTAGCGCAGCGCGTTCTCGACCAGATTCCAGATCAGCTGTCGCAGTCGCTCAGCGTCGCCGCGGACAGTCAGCGCGTCGTTCGCGGTCAACACCAGCTCGCGGGGACTGTCGGGGTTGTTGGCCAGCCGGCGCGCGTCGGCGATGACGCTGGCGACCAGCGCTTCCAGCGGCACGTCATGATGCTCGATCGCCCGCTCGGCGTCGGCGTCGGCCAGAAACAGCAGGTCGCCGACGAGGCGCGTCATTCGATCGACCTCATCAATGGCGTCGCGTGCAGCCTCGCGTTGCTCCTCCGGCGGGAGGCCGACCGCCAGCAGCTCCAGATTGCCGCGGACGACCATCAGCGGATTGCGCAGCTCGTGAGACGTGTCGGCCACAAGCGTCCGCTGGCGATCGAGCATCAGGCTGATCCGGTCGAGCAGCGTGTTGAAGGTCAGCGCCAGCCGGCCGATCTCGTCAGGAGACTTCGCCTCCGGAACGCGCTCCGCGAACTCGCCTGTCTCTGCGATCCGGGCGACGCGGTCGGTCAGATCGGCCACCGGCTGAAGTGCCTGGCGAGATAGCGACAAGGTGCCGGCCAGCCCGCCCAGCAGGGCAAGCAGCCCGCCGGCCAGCAGTAGTGTCCGGAACTCGGCGATCGTCCGCGTCATCGGGCTGAGCGATTCGGAGAGCTGAGCGACCGCCACGATCTTTCCGTTGATCCGCAGCGGGCTGTAGAGCGAGCGAATCTGCACCCGGCCGACCCGCGACGTGCGAAGGACTGTGTCACCCGCGACCGCGGCGGCGACCGCCTCGCGGTCGACTGGCACCGTCTCGGCCGTCAGCGATGAGCTGGCCAGCGAGTGGCTATCCTCGCCGAGGATATGAATGTGGATACTCGCGGCGCGCAGCTCCTGGTCGGGCGAAGGGGGTGACAGGACGAAGATCTCGTCGAGCAGATGCTGGGCGTCCAGCTCGTTGCCGCCACGGATCACCATCGCGCGATCGATCTGAGCGGCACGCTCGATCAGCTCGTTATCTACCTCCGCCGCCAGCGCCTGACGCAGGATGAGATAGATCGCGCTCCCGATGATCGCCAGCGCAACCAGGAAGGCAACGGTGTAGATCAGCGCCAGCCGGACGCGCAGCGACACCGCCGGCCTCAGTCGCTCGGCTGGCGAAGGCTGTAGCCGACGCCACGGATTGTCTGGATCAGCCGCGACTCACTGTCCGACTCCAGCTTCTCGCGCAGCCGCTTGATATGGACGTCGATGACGTTCGACTCCGGAAAGAAGCTGTCGCCCCAGACGGCATCATGAATGCGATCGCGGGAGAGGACCTGGCGTGGATGACGCATGAAGTATTCGAGGAGCTGATACTCGGTCAGCGTCAGGTCGATCGAGCGCTCGCCGCGGAGAACCTCGTGGGTGGTCGAGTTGAGGCGCAGGTCGGCGAAGACAAGCGCGTCCTGGTGCTCGTCGCCGGCCCGCCGCAGCAACGCGCGGATGCGCGCCAGCAGCTCGTCGAAGGCGAACGGCTTGACCAGGTAGTCGTCGGCCCCGGCGTCGAGGCCGGCGACCCGGTCGGGGACACGGTCGCGCGCTGTCAGCAACAGGATCGGCAGGCGCGGCTCGGCGGCGCGGAGCCGTCTGCAGACCTCCAGCCCGTCGATGCCCGGCAGCATGACGTCGATGATGACGAGGTCGGGCAGCTCGCCGAGAGTCTTGTCGAGCGCCTGCTCGCCGGTCTCGGCGAGGTCGACCTCGTAACCGGCGAAGATGAGCCCGCGGCGCATCATCGCGAGAATCTTGGAATCATCGTCGACGACCAGGACCCGCTCGCCCATATCACTCCATCGGCATATGCGAGATCAAGAATGTCACCGGATCTTCATCTTCTCGTCATGGGGGCGTCAGGGCAGGTCGTTACTATCAGATCATTCGCTGTTATGCCCACCGCCCCGCCCTCAGGCGGGCCGCACTGAGTATAGCGGCATACACCTTGCGAAGGGTGAAGTAAGACCGACTGGACGATAGGCTGGGGCCTCTAGACACCCCGTAATCGATCGACCTCGATCGTAACGCGAGCCTGGCGGGTTCGCGAATGCGCAAGGCAGTTACCGTCGCTGTCAGCGCCACACGGCTTTCCCTAGGCGGAATCTACAGTTTCCTCTCACTCCAGCCTGTATCGCCGAAGAGCGCGCGGGGTCCCGGGAAAGCCGGGGCCCCGCAGTCGCGTTTACCCTCGGCGTCGCCGGATCACGAAGTACCCCACCACTGCCGCCAGCGCGGCCAGCGCCAGCCATGATGGGACGAGGCTGCGGGTCGCTGGCGCGTAATCGTCCTCCAGCATCCGGTTGCTCCTTCCGGCGCGCAAGCGCCATAGTTTCGGGTGGGCTATTGAGTGCCGATCGACCGCTGGCTGTCTGGCCAGGCCTGTTGATCCCGACCGAGCTCGATGCGCTGGCCGGTGAGCACGCCCGGGTCGAGGCACACCTGGGTTGGCGCGCGTCCGGCGATCGATACCCTCATTATCGAGCAGCGTCGCGGACAGCGCGACCTCACCCCCACGCTTGACCGCGCCAACGAGCGTATGCGAACCACCCTCATCCCCTCGTTGCCTGCGATACTTCCCCATCGACATATCGCGGCGGAGGAGGGCAACACATGGCAGACAACGGCATCGTCGGAATCTGGAACATGGTGGCGATCGAGCGGCCGGGGGCGGATGGCGCGCTGCTGCGCAACGAAGGGCCGCACGGATTTCTGCTCTACGACGCTGGCGGCTGGTTCGCCGAGGCGTTCTCCTTCACCGCGCCCGACGGCTCGGCCGGCGGTGTCCAGTACTGTGGCAACTACGAAGTCGAGGGTGACACCGTCTTCCACATCCCGGCGATGCACGCCGACCCGGCCAACGTTGGCAAGCGGCTGCCGCGCCAGTTCATCGCGGATGGCGACCGATTCACCCTGATCGCCGGCGCGGTGCGTATCCACTGCGAACGGCTGCGCTAGCGAGCCTCGACCCGAACCCATTGGTTGGATCGCGCGGCGTGAAGGGCAGCGTCGAGCAACCCCTGGGCGGCGACGCCATCGGCGAGGTCCGGCTCGGGCGACGGACCGCCGGCCCGCGCAGCGTCGATGAATCGTCCGGCGATGGCCAGCCGGGGGTTGACGGCGGCCGGCTGGTCGATGACCAGCGGGCTCGGGTCGCCGGACCGTCCCAGCCTCAGCTCGCTCCCGGCGACGATCAGTGAGCCCTCGTCGCCGTGGAGCGCCATGTCCCACTCGTTGCCACCGTAGGTCACCGGCTCGCCACGGATGGTCAGCAGCGCCCCGCTCTCGTAGCGGCCGAGGATGATGAATCCGTCATCGGCATCGACATCGCCACGTGTCCCGCCACCGGTCAGCGGGATCTCGGTTCTCGACGTGATTGTCCGCGCCGCAACCTCGGAGACCGGCCCGCCGATCCAGCGCATCATGTCGACAAGGTGTGGCCCGACCGAGCTGGCCAGTAGCCCGCCCGACTGAGCAGCATCGGCGAACCAGCCGGCCTTCGAGTCGCTCCACAACGGTGAGGCGAGGTACTCGACCGGATTCATCGTCACCCGCATATCGGCCACCGCCAGCCTGCCGATCGCCCCCTCGGTGACGAGATCGTGAGCACGCCGCCAGTGGGCCATGAAGCGTTGGTGGAAGTTGACCATGCCGACAACGCCGGCCTGCTCGACCGCTGCGTATATCGACCGCGCCTCGGCCAGCGACGCTGCCGTTGGCTTCTCACAGAAGATATGCACGCCAGCGCTGGCGGCGTCGATGGCCATCGGAGCATGCAGCGCCGGCGGGGTCGCGATCACGACGGCATCCACGCGCGGCAGCAGCTCGCGGTAGTCGCCGGTTGCCAGCGGGACGCCGTAGCGCTCGGCCACTGCCTCCGCTCGCGCCGGCTGGGCCGACGCTACCCCGACGACCTCGACATCCGGCAACTGCCGCAACACCTCGATGTGGTGCGCTCCAAACCCGGTTCCGATTACTCCGACCCGAACGACCTTGTTCATTCCCCTGCCCCTCTCCGCATCGAACCCGGGCATAGTAACGCGCCGGAGCGGATCGGGTGCGCTAGTCGCCGGAATCCCGGGATCAGCGTACGAACGCGCCAACAATCCGCGCCAGCGAGTTGACGGACTAGAACATGCGTGCTATTCTGGAGATCATCGTCGCGGCGGCCTGCTGTTCGCGCGGAAAAGGAAAGGACCCGCGATAGCGGGTCCCACCGGTCAGCGGAGTACCCCACCGACGCTGCCGCCGGCCGCGGGCCTTTCGACCCGACGGTGCCTCTGCTTCCCTGGCCTTCCGGGCCCCACTCCCGGTTGGCCGGTCTCACTCACTCCTCTTGCGGTGGCCGCGCGTCCTGCACGTCGGCGCGGCCTCCGCCCCCCCATCTGGTCCTGCTCCCCCGTCCCGCGGTCCGTTGTGAGCAATCTCGATGCGCCGGCTAGCCGGCCAGTTGTTGCAGCTCTGCCAGATGATCGGCGTCGAGGTCAACCAATGCCTCGACCAGCCCGGACAGTGTCACCTCACGCCCCTCTTCCTCGAGGATACCGGTGCGCTCCCAGTCGCGCAGCGAGAGGCCCATCAGCAGCGAGATTGTGTCGCCACGCGAGTCGCTGAATGTGGCCAGACTGTCGGCTGCGGGCTGTTGCTGGAGGCGTTCCTGCTCGGCGAGGTGGGCGAGGTTTGGCGAACGTAGCAGCGGATCGGTGCGTTGGAAAAGTTCGTTGAGCCAGCCGAGATAGAGCCGTTCTGACATGACAAGACGGCCGCAGACTCCGCTGGCCGGCTCGCCCGCCGTCTTCGCTGCCGCTGCAAGCTGCTGCGGCGCTCGTGCCAGGAGGTCGATCAGTTCGCGGTAATCGTCTAGCATATCTCGCCTTCGCTACGAGTCGGACGTGGGCGGGGCGGCCAGCCTGGCCGCCCCGTAGATCGTTTGTCTCAGCTGCTGCTTGCGATCAACTGCCAGGTAATCCCGAACGGATCGACGAAGCCAAACGAGCGCGCCGTATCTTCGATAACCGTGAAGGATGCGAAGAGCGCTCGTCCGCGGACGGCGTTGACGGTCTCGATTGGCGCGTTCAGGCTGAGGTGGGCGACGCGGTTTTCGTGCATCACTGCGCCCATGCCGGCGTTGATCAGCACAATCGCGATCGGGCCATTCTCCAGTCGGACGATCTCTGGCTCGATGCCGCTGTGGACGCCTGCGTCCCAGCTATAGTCGGCCGGCAGATGCTGCCAGCGGTCGTGCGCGCGGCGAGCGCGGTAGATGATGTCCATCCCGAAGAAGTCGCGATACCACGCCTCGGCCTTGGCCATGTCGCGGACGCGGACGGCGACGTGATCGATTCCGCCTAGCGCGACCTGAGTCTCGGCCGGCACGATCGCAGAGCTCGCGGCGCGGCCGCCATACGGGACTTCAGACACGAGCGCCCCTCCCTCCATCAGGACATCCGGTGGATAGTGGATCTTCGGCATCGTATTGGCGAACCAGTACTGGTCGCCCTGAATGATCGCGCGTAGCTCCGGGGCGGTGTAGTCGGGCAGGTGCAGCTTGCCGCCCTTGTGGGCATCGACGTACACGTCGGTGTTGATCTCCCGCTCGCCCATCCAGTGGTAGAGCGCGTCGATGACATCGAGTGTGTGGGCGACGACGGTGAGCTCGGCGCGGCTGTCGAAGACATCCGCCTCGGTCACGACCGGGTCGGGCGTGTGTGGGCGCGGATGCCGGTCGATCAGGATCTGTGCGTTGCGCACACTCTCGATCGCCGTCTTGGCGTCGTCATGTGCCGCCTCTGGCACGTCCAGCATGAAGCGATAGGCCATCGACTCCCACCCCTGTCTTCCGCCTGTCGTCCCGCGACCACCGAGCCGTGCGTCGTCTGCATTGTAACCGAGGGACGCGGTATGTGGGGCATAGGGATCACGATCAACCAGATCCCCCGTGTCGCTCGAACCAGTCGAGGATGCGTTCCAGTCGATCAACGCGGTGACTCGGCCGGCCGCCCCGGCTCATCCCGTGGGATTCCCCGGGATAGATCACCATCTCCGTCTCGACGCCCAGGAACCGAAGCGCGTTGTACATCTGCTCGGCCTGATCCATCGTGCAGCGCATGTCCTGCTCCTGATGCTCGATGAGGAGCGGAGTCACAGCGTTGGCGATGTGGCGGATTGGCGAGCCAGATTCATATACCTCCGGCATCTCCCAGGGCATCCCGCCGAAGTACTCCGCCATCCAGAGAGTCCCGTTGTCGCTGGCGAGCGCCAGCGTCTGAAGGTCGGAGACGCAGCGTCCCGTCACTGCCGCTCGGAAACGATCGGTATGAGTCACGATCCAGTTGACCAGATATCCGCCATATGACCCGCCGGCCACATAAATCCGCTCTGGATCGATGGCAACATGATCAATGGCGTAGTCCAGCGCGGCGAGCACGTCGGCCATCGGTTTGACGCCCCAGTCAAGGTAGATGCTGGTCGCAAACTCCTCACCGTAGTTGCTGGACCCGCGTGGGTTGGAGAAGACAATGACGTATCCGTGCGCCACGAGATACTGAAACTCAAGATACCAGCTTGCGCCATAGGCGCAGTGTGGCCCACCGTGGACCTGGAGGATGAGCGGATATGTCTTCGTCTCATCAAAGTCAGGGGGCTTCAGTATCCAGCCCTGAACTCGGGTTTCGGATCCATCAGTTGATGTTGTCCAGAATGACTCAGGCTCGGCAAGCGCCACAGTCGACAGTATCTCGTAGTTGAGTGCCGTTAATGGATGAGGCGCCTCGAGAGTATCCAGCCGTTGGCAGAACACCTGGCCGGGGCTGGAGGCTGTCGTCGCGGCGTACACGAGCGTTGTGCCGCCTCGATCGATCGACCAACTCCCGAGCGCGTGTTGCTGGGTCGTTACCATCTCCGGCTGGCCACCGGCCGAAGGCGTGCGGAAGATCTGGACAGTTCCCTCGAATCCGGCGCTGAAGTAGATCCAGTCGCCGATCCATTGTGGCTGTACGCGTGTCGGCGCGCCCGCGTCGGCCAACAGAAGCGCGCCGGCGCAGATATCTGCCTGGCTCGCTAGGGTCAACTCACCGCCGCCGGCCGGCACGGTCCATATGAGAGAGTTCGAGCCTCCACGCTTCGGCAGTCGTGCGCCGACGACCGCCAGTCGCGTGCCATCCGGAGACCAGGCGGGACATCCGTACAGGCCGTCATTTGGAGTGATCCTGGTTCGATCACCGGTAGCGATATCGACCGTCCAGACATCGCACCGGCTGTCCAGCTCTTCGTCTTCATTCGTGCTGGTGGTGTACGCGAGCTGCGACCCATTCGGCGACCATGCTGGCCCTCCGATCGACGTGCCTCGTTCTGCCGCCCAGATCGGCTGAGAGATTCCAGCCGGTTCGTACGTCAGTTGTCGCGCGTTGGCTTCCGGCATGTCGAGTGTGGAGACAAACAGCTGGCTGCGTGACTGGCCAAACCAGCCCATGCCGTCGAACTTGTAGCGCGCACGGAGGATCACCCGTGGCTGGCCGCCGAGGTCGCTGCCACCCGTCGGGCCGGCAGGCGCAGCAACGGACGGGACGCTGGCAACCCAGGCAATGTGAGCGCTATCCGGTGACCAGAGCGGATTGCTGACATTGACGGTGCTATGAGTGACGCGTCGCGTCTTTCCGCTCGCTCGCTCGATGGTCCAGACCTGTATCACGCCCTCGTGATCGGCAAGGTAGGCGAGATGCTGGCTGCACAGCGACCAGGATGGCGCCGGATCGTGCGAACCACCCTGCACCAGCGGTTGAGGGCTGCCCGTGCCGTCAACTGGGACGATCAGGAGATCGTACTGATTACGGTTAGTTGCTTCGTCCGGCCGCAACACGGTGAACGCTGCCCATTGTCCATCTGGTGAGACTGCGACCGTATGGGCAATTTCGAGATGATAGAGATCGCGAGCCTCAATCGTGTGCTTGGTGGCATTCATCCGGATCTCCAGCCAGCCTTTCTTGCTCAATTGCCGTACAAGTCCTCAGATGACGAGGTCATGCGGGCTCATTGTGAGAACGACTGGACCATCTGCCGTGATCAGGACGTTGTCCTCGATCCGAACCCCGCCCCAGCCGTCAATATAGACTGCCGGCTCGAATGTCATCACCATGTTCTCCCGGAGGACCATCGGGCCACTGGGAAGCTCGTGGATCTGAAGTCCGATCCCGTGCCCGCCCGGATGGCTCACGGTAAACCCCCGACTTTCCACCTCATGGGTGGCCACTGCCGTAGGTCCGTCGCAGCGATCCCCGGCGCGCAGGGCCGCCATCCCTCTGGTGAGTGACGCGAGCACCGCCGTGTGGATGTCGATGAGTTGCTGATCGCGTGGCTCACCAATACAGAATGTCCGTGTGAGATCGGCCGTGTAGCCTTCGTAGGTTCCTCCGAAGTCGAGAACCACCGGTTCTCCCGCCTCAATCGGCCGGTCGGTCGGCTCATGGTGTGGCACCGCGCCGGCCGGCCCAGCCGCGACGATCGTCCCGAAGCCGATGCCGTCGGCGCCGCGATCACGCATGTGTCGCTCCAGGAACCACGCCACCTGCTTCTCGGTCGTCCCCGCGGTAATCCACTCGCGCAGCGCCATGTAAGCCTCGTCCGTCAGCCGGATCGCTTCGCGCAGTAGCTCAATCTCGCCCGGCTCTTTCACCGCTCGAACCGTGCGGATGAGATCTGCGGCTGGCGTCAGTTCGATGTGAGGAGGAAGCGACTCGGTGAGTTGGAGATAGTAGTTGGCGCCCAGATGCACATCGTCGATACCGACGCGCTTGTAGCCGGCCTCCTGAATGAGCGCCGCGATCATCGATGCGTTCTTGCCACGGTCCTGAGGTGCGATCCCGATGATCTTCGATCCTGGCGCTGCCTCGATCGCCTCGGACAGGTTATTCTGCCCGGTCAGGATCGTCAGGCTATCGGGACCGGCCAGCACCCAGTATGCCAACTCCCCGACCTGCGTATCGTCCATCTTCCAGCCCGTCAGGTAGTACCGGCTGGTTGGCTCCGTCACGATAATGGCGTCGAGCTCCCGGCGGGCAAGCTCCTTGGCTACGCGTTCAACGCGACCTGAAATCATGATGTACCACCTTCCTAAGTTCGCAAGGCGACGCCCATCAGTCGCTGGGCCCCGATGGGGATCGTCGTGTCAGTCGGGACCCAGCGACCGACGTCAATCTCAGACCACTATCCACTCTGCGCTGCTTACGCACGTCACGCTAGCCCGCCCACCCCGATCCTGCTACGGAATCGACGTGAGCGGGTCTGTGTGAGGATTATCGCGCTGAGATGATCGTAAGGTCCTTCGGGAACCGCGCCAGATTTCGATATCCGCCCTCAGTCACAACGACCGTGTCTTCGACGCGGACCCCTCCCCACTCGGCGATGTAGATGCCCGGCTCGATCGTGACGACGTGTCCCGGACGAAGGATGTCGGTCGATGATGGCGCGAGGCGTGGCCCCTCGTTGATCGCGTGGCCAACACCGTGGCCGTAGTAGGCCGCGTACCCCGCCTCTCGGATCACGTCCGCCGAGGCCTGATGCACACTCTCGCCAGTTACTCCTGCACGGACAGCGGAAAGGGCTGCTGCCTGAGCGCGATGCACCGCTTCATAGACGGCGCGCTGGCGCTCGGTCGGCTCACCGAATACGAGCGTTCTCGTTGTGTCAGAGCCATATCCCTGGTGGAGAGCGCCGATGTCGATGAGGATGAAGTCGCCCTGCCTCAGCGCACGCTGGCTGAAGCGATGGTGTGGCTTGGCGGCGTTCTCGCCAAACTGCACAATGAGAAAGCCCAGTCCGTCGGCGCCCGCCTCACGCATGGCAGTCTCGAGCCCGACACCAAGCTCGAACTCGGTCATTCCTTCCCGAGCATGGTCCCTGACATACTGAACGCCGAGATCGTTTACCTGCATACCCTGCTGGATCAGATCGATCTCGCCCTCATCCTTGACGGCCCGCAGATCCTCGACCATCCCTCCGGATGAACACAACTCGACCCCATCCAGCGACTGCTGATAGGTGATGTAGGTGTCGTGGGACAGATGGTGCGTCTCGATCCCTACCCGCTGGAGTCCGCGTGAATGTACCGCCGTGGCCATGTCCGCGGCTGAGTTCGTCCGGGTTGCTTGTGGCACGTCCGGCGCGGTCTCACCGTTCTCGGTGATATCCACGAAGCTGTTCAGCAACAACAGGTCGTTCGCGGTTACCAGCAGTTCGGCTGCCGTGCCGGTTGCGCCGGTAAGATACCGGATGTTGGCTGGCTTACTGACGATCAGCCCGTCATAGCCGCGCTCGGCAAGCAACCCGCGCACGCGGTCGATGCGCTCTGTCATCACCCCTCCTCCTCAGAGGCTCGGTCCCCCAAGCCAGGCTTGGGGGACCGAGCTTCTGATCGCTTATTCCTTGGAGATCCAAACCTTGTGCAGGAAGCGCTCGTTGGCCACGCGCCGCCATACCATGTCCTTCACCGTCGAACGCACCAGGAAGTTGTTCGCGGCGTAATGGAGCGGGACAACTGGCATGTCCTGCATCAGGATGACTTCAGACTGCTCATAGAGCTTGGTGCGCTTGTCGGTGTCGAGCTCGACGGCAGCATCTTGCACGAGCTTGTCGTACTGATCGTTCTTCCAGCGCGTGCGATAGAAGTCCTGACTCGACTCCCAGAGGAGATTGAACCAGTTATACGGGTCTTCGTAGTCAGAGCCCCAGCCCCAGATATAGAAATCGTAGTGGATATTTTCGTCGCTCAGCGATCCGAAGAACGCACGGTGTGCCTTTGCCTCCATCCGCTGAAGTGTGACATCGATCCCCAGCTCGTCCTTCCACATCTGCTGGATGATCTGGGCTGCCAGGTCGTAATTCGGATTTACCGGCCAGGTCAGTGTCATGCTGGGGAAGCCTTTGCCTCCGGGATAGCCGGCCTTTTCGAGGAGCTTTCGTGCCTCGTCCGGTCCGCCCTTCGGGATGGCGGCTTCGTTGCGACCCTTGATGCCCGGGGGCGTCATCAGCGGTGCTGGGTCATAGAGATTCTTCAGTCCTGCGCTGACCAACTTCTCGCGGTCGATCGCCAGATACATGGCATTGCGGACGTCCGGGTTGCTCGCCGGCGAGTTCTTGTTGGCACAGTCGTACAGGATGAAGGTTGACCCAGACGCGAGGAACTTGATGAATTGTGGACCCAGCTTCGCGTCGCCACGGATGCGGTCCACATCACCGGCCGGCACCGGGTAGGTCACGTCCAGCTCGTTGTTCTCGAAGGCCGCCACGCTCGTCGCGGACGGATCGGGGGTGATGACGTATTCAACCCTCGTCAGGTACGGCTTCTCACCCCAGTAGTCCTTGTTGATATCGAGCACGATGCTCTGGTCGTGCTTCCAGGATGTCATCGTGTACATCCCGTTTGTGACAATATTTCCGGCCTCGACCCATTTCTCGGCGAACTTGTCGACTGCGGCCTTCGGAATCGGCATGAAGTTCCACGTAGCCAGGACGGCAAGGAAATACGCGGCTGGGCCTGTCATCTTGAGCGTAAGCGTGGATTCGTCGACCGCCGACACACCGATCGTCGAGGCGTCGGTGCTCTTGCCGCTAAAGAAGTCCTCAGCGCCCGTGATGGGAAACGCAGACTGGGCGTATTCCGATGCCAGCACCGGATCAACCAGTCGCTTGAACGAGTACTCGAAATCCTTCGCGGTGACCTTACTGCCGTCGGACCATGTCACACCCGATCGCATTTTGAAGGTGTAGTCCAGCCCGTCGGCTGAGATCTCCCACTTTTCCGCACAGAGCGGAAGCGCATTCGCGTCGCGGTCGAACGCGAGCAGGCCATCGAACAGAAGCATGACCACCTGGACTTCGTTGCCGGACGCCGTCAGGTTCGGATCCACCTTCTGTGGTTCGAGATTGGCGATGCGGATCACCTGGTCGGCGGCCATCTTGGCCGGATCAGGCCCACTTCCAGCGCTCGGTGGTGGTGCGACGGTCGCAGCCGGTGTGCTGGCGCCGCCTGCCGTAGTGGCCGCAGCAGGAGCAGTGGCCCCGCCGCTCGCAGCACCTGTTGAAGAAGCAGGCGCCGTGGCGCTGGTAGCCGGTTGGGTTGCCTTATCGTTGCTGCTGCTGCCGCCGCACGCCGCCAGCAATGTGCCAACGACGGCCGAGCCCGCGGCGAACGTTGCTAGCCGCAGCACATTGCGGCGCGAGAGCTTTTTCTTGCCGTCCAGTAGTTCCGAGACAGTTGATTCCGTGCCCACGGGTCCCCTCCTTCGTGAAAGACAATGTGAACAGATCCCCGGGATCATCCTCTATGCTCTACGAGGTCGTCCGCTCACTGCTCCTCTCGCTTACGACGGCGGACAATGACAAAGACGGCACGTCGGCCACACTTCCCGTATCAATGCATCGATGGGTCAAGTGCGTCGCGGAGCCCGTCCCCGAAGAAGTTGAAAGCTAGCAGCGTGATGGAAAGTGTAATGCCCGGAACCAGCATCACGTGCGGATGGGCGCGCAGGGCCGGGACACCCTCAGAAATCATGATTCCCCAGCTTGCGTTTGGCGGCTGAACCCCAAGCCCAATGAAGCTGAGTCCAGCCTCAGCGATGATGAACTGTGGCAACAGAAGAGCAACTAGAATGATGATCGGCGCTAACGAGTTCGGGAGGATATGGAGAAACATGATCCGAAGCTTCCCGGCGCCAATAGATTCAGCCGATGTCACATATTCCCGGTTGCGGATCGACAGAACCTGACCACGAACGACCCGACTCAATCCCAGCCAGCCAAAGAGAGCCAATGCGATGAACACGCCGGCCAGGCCACCTGCGAAGTCGTTGACGTGCTTCAGTACGAGGAGAAACCCACTGGTCGCATGGGGAAGGGCCGCGTTCAGATATGTCGAGATGATAATGATGAAGAGCAAGTCAGGAAACGCGTAGAAGGCATCGACGATCCGCATGATGATGAAGTCGGTCTTTCCTCCGATGAACCCCGATGCAAGCCCGATCGGTAGGCCAATCAGGACCGCAAGGGTCGTTGTGACAAGTGCGACGCTCATTGAAACACGAGCACCGAACAGCAAGCGGCTGAGAATGTCACGGCCGAGGATGTCTGTTCCTAGCAGGTGGCTCCGACTGGGTGTTGCGTACGTCTGGAGAAGGTCCTGTTTGTTAGGGTTATAAGGGGCGAGCAGTGGGGCCAAAATCGCGAGAAGCAGAACGATAATGATAATGGCAAGCCCGGTAACCGCCGCCTTATTGCGACGCAGCCGAATCATGGCATCGCGTGTGAGGCTGCGCTGGCGGCTGTTCGTAAATGAGGCTCCGGCGAGGGAGTGATCCCGATCGTTAGCCTTGTTGTCTGTTGCAACCGGCGTAGTCACAGCTTCCCCTTCACCAATGTGAACGCATTGCCTCAGAATCGGATTCGTGGATCCAGGAAGGCGTAGGCGACATCGACAAGCAGATTCATCATGATGATGATGACGGCAAAGAGCAGCGTGATCGCCATGAGAACCGGGTAGTCCCGAGCGGTTGCGGCAGTGACGAAATAGCGACCAATACCCGGCACACCGACGACGGTCTCGACGAAAAATGAACCTGTGATAATGCCGGCGAAGATCAACCCACCGACTGTCACGATAGGGATAAGCGCGTTCTTCAGCACGTGACGTAAGACAATCGAGCGTCCGTGGAGTCCCTTAGCGCGGGCGGTCCGGATGTAATCCTGGCGCATGATCTCCAGCGTCGCCGAGCGCGTATATCGGGCAAGTGACGCGGCAGGCGCGAACGACAGCGCCAGAGCCGGGATGACGATGTGGGAACTGAAGATGCCGCCCCATCCGCTCGTCGGAACGAGATGCAACTTCAGCGAAAGCACGACGATGAGCAATGTTGCGGTGACATAACTCGGTGTTGAGATCCCGATGACTGCCACGAACATAGCCGTGTAATCCGCGGCAGTGTTCTGTTTGAGCGCCGCGAGCAGGCCCAGGCCAATACCTAACGGAATCCCGATCAGCATCGCTACAAGGCCCAGCTGCAATTGATACAGGCAGGAAGTTCCGAACGATATCCGACGCGGACTGTGATGAATTCGTGAACGAAGGACCGAAGTCACCGTGCAGTACATCCCATAAATAATACAGATATTGCTTCCATAGCGGCTTATCCAGGTTATATTTTGCCCGAATGGCTTCCACAACTGCTTTCGGAAGCGGCTTCTCTGAATTATCCCACGGCCCACCTGGTGTCGCGTGCATGACAACAAAAGTGAGTGTGTACACTAGTAGGAGGGTCGGAATAACGGCAAGTAGCCGCCCAATAATGAATCGTCCCACGTAGCGTTCCCTCGCCTCCCGGGGCTTCATGCAATTGCCAATATTGGCCCCGGCGAGGCACTTGCATGACCAGCTGCCTGTTGCGTCGGTCGTACGACAAACGGACGTTGGCCTGGATCACCCCATCTGACTGCCAACCGCCCGGAGTCGCTCATTCATTGATCGATCGCACCAGTGTAGCATGTGCGATGGGTCGGCGTCGTCGTGATCTCACCGCCACCCTCACCGCCATCACCGCCACTACGGCGCCGGGACCATGATCACCCCCGGGTCGGTTGTGACGTAGAGGTCGGCGTTAGCCAGGCCGAACTGGATCTCGGTGACGATCGCGGTGGCGGAGACCCCGTCGTAGCGCACCCAGGTGAGCCCGTCGTCCTGCGAGACGATCAGGCCGGCCGCCGTGCCAGCGTAGAGTCGCTTGATCTTCGATGGCCCGATCCGGAGAGACAGCACATTCCCCAGTGGATTCCCGGCCGCAGTCGCGCCGGCCGGGGGAGTCTGGACGGGGTCGACCTCGACCAGCGCCTCTGTCTCGGACCAGGTCTGCCCGCCATCGGAGGACGTGTGGATCGATCCTGCCCCTGCGACGACGATCAGCTCACGAGTGGCGTCCATCCGCGCCTTGCCGTTGGCGGTCAGTAGTATTCCGCCGGCCTCTGGCGTGTGTGGGTCGGTGACATCTACCGCGGACAGCGCGGACGTTCCGACCGGATTGATGCCCAGCACCAGCAACATCGTGCCGATCAGCCGGACATCGACGATAGAGTAGCCTGGCAGCGGGTCGATCCGGCTCCAGGTGTTCCCCGCATTCGTCGAGATGACCAGACTGTTGCAGTCCGCGCCGTAGATCACCTCGTGGTCGTTCGGGTCAAACAGCATCGGCTCGATATTCGTTCCCAGTGTCAGCTGCCGCCAGTGCAGGCCGCCGTCCTTCGATTCCTCCATCGGGACGTCCGGCTCGGGCGGGCTGCCGCCGCAGACACGGTGCCGGCCACGGAAGACGCGCTCGAGATCTTCGGGGTCGACGAGGTAGTGACGACCGAGGCGATCGTTGCCGATCGGCGTCCACGTTCCCTTCTCCATGCGATAGAGCGTGTCGGCGGCGAGCGCGAAGATCGGGCCGATGCTCGCCGATGGAATCACGATTCGCCGCACCGGCACACCATTGATCCGCAGGACATCGCCAGCCGGGGTGAGCGTCTCCGTCGGGCTGGCGCTGATCGGTGGTGTCGGAGTCGGCGGCGATCCAATCCGGCAGCCGGCCACCAGCAACACGAGCGCGACCAGCACGGGCGCCAGGTGGAGCTCCCGCGTTACCCGTCTATATCCGCGCGCTGGTTTCCGTGCGCTCGAAACCACTCGATACCCCTGCCATCTGGTCGATCGGGTTGGATTGTAAAGACGCCACGCCGGCCTGTCATCGGGTACGATCGCCGGCAATGACGCAACGAGGAAGGACACGACCATGATCCAGCAGCCTCAGGCACGATTTGGCTTTCGGATGGGCAGCGACCGGAAGCTGGTGCGCTGGCCGGACATGTTGGCCTATTTTCAGGAGGTTGCCGCCGCCAGCGACCGCGTGCGATACGAGCAGCTCGGAATCGCAACCGAGGGCCAGCCGTTCGTGCTGCTGACAATCTCCGCTCCCGACAACCTCGCCCGACTCGATCGCTATCGCGCGATCCAGCAGCAGCTGTTCGACCCGCGTGGGCTGGCCGATGATGAGGCTGAGTCACTCGTCATCGAAGGCCGCTCCGTCCTGCTGCTGACATGCTCGATCCATGCAACCGAGGTCGGCGCTGTCCAGATGACGCCGGAGCTTGTCTACGATCTCGCCACGCGCGACGACCCCGAGGTCCAGCGCATCCTCGACGAGGTGATCCTGCTGCTGGTTCCCTCGCTCAATCCCGACGGGATGGAGCTGGTCGCCGACTGGTACGAGCAGACGCTCGGCACTCCTCACGAGGGTTCCCAGCCGCCGACGCTCTACCATACCTATACGGGTCACGATAATAACCGCGACTGGTTCATGTTTACCCAGGCCGAGACGCGGCTGGCAATCGAGCAGATCCATAACGTCTGGCACCCACACATCGTCTTCGACCAGCATCAGATGATGCCGGATGGCGCGCGCTACGTGCTGCCGCCGTTCATCGACCCCTACGACCCGAATGTCGACCCGATCCTCCGCTCCGAGGTGGCGTTGATGGGCCAGGCGATGGCTGCCGATCTGACGGCGGCCGGCAAGGCCGGCGTGGCGACCAACATCATCTTCGACGCCTATTCCCCCTCGCGCGCCTACCAGCACTACCACGGCGGGGTCCGCATCCTGTCGGAGGCGGCCAGCGTGCGAATCGCGACACCGATCGTGCTCACCGAAGCCCAGCTGCCCGAGCGGCGGGGATTCGATCCGAAAGTCGCGACATGGAACCACCCGCTGCCGTGGACTGGCGGCGACTGGACGTTGCGCGACATCGTCGACTACAACACGATCGCCACCTGGGCCGCGCTCAACACCGCCGCCGTCTGGCGCGACCGCTGGGTGCGCAATTTCCTCGCGATCCAGCGCCACGCTGTCGAGGCCAGCGCGCCGTACGCATTCGTCGTCCCCGCCGGCCAGCCCGACCCGGTCACCGCCGCCGAGCTGCTGGATGTGCTGCGCACTGGCGCGGTCGAGATTCAGCAGGCAGTCGAGCCGATCGTGGCAGATGGCGTCGAGTTCCCGGCCGGCTCGCACGTCGTCCTGGCCGGCCAGCCGGCCGGCCGCTTCGCCACGACGATGCTGCAGACGCAACACTACCCCGATCTGCGCCTCTATCCGGGCGGCCCGCCGAAGCCGCCCTACGACATCACCGCCCACTCGTTGCCGATCCAGATGGGGGTCGAGACGATCCAGGTGGAGCACCCGTTCGAAGCAGAGCTGACGCCGGTCGAACGGATTGCCATGCCGGAAGGCGGGGTCGACGGGAGCGGCGAACTCTACACGCTCGACCCGCGAGTGAACGCCAGCGTGCGGGCGGTCAACCAGCTGCTGGCGGCCGGCGGGCGTGTCTCTCGCGTCGCAGCTCAGGGCGGGAGCCTCCCGATCGGCACGTTCGTCGTCGAGGGTCTGGCGCGTGCGACGGTCGAGCAGGTCGCGCGGGCGACGCACGTCGTCGCAAACGCGGCCGGGCGGAATGATCTGGGCGACGCGATCGCGCGGCTGACCACGCCACGGGTGGGGCTCTATCGCTCGTGGCGGCCGAATGGGATCGACGAGGGCTGGACGCGCTTCATCTTCGAGCGCTACGACCAGCGGTTCGAGACAATCCGCGACCGCGACCTGCGTCAGGGCAGCCTCGGCGCGCGGTTCGACGCCATCGTCCTGCCCCAGCAGTCGGCGCGCGACATTCTGGAGGGCAACCCGGCATCCGAATACCCGAAGCAGTACTCCGGCGGGATTGGCGAACTGGGCATGACCAATCTGCGTCGCTTCGTCGAAGGTGGCGGCACACTCGTCGCGCTCGATGCTGCCTGCGAGGTGGCGATCAAGCAGCTCTATCTACCTGTGACGAATGTTCTGGAGGGTGTGCGGCCGGAGACGTTCTATAATCCCGGCTCGCTGCTACGGCTGCTGCTCGACCCGACTCATCCGATTGCCTGGGGGTATGAGCGGGAGGCTGCGGTGCTGTTTGTCAGCTCGCCGGCCTTCGATGTCGTCTCCCCGAACGGCGGGGCGACTGTCGTCGGACGCTACCCGCTGCAGAACCAGCTACTCTCTGGCTGGATGCTCGGCGGCGAGCACCTGCGTGGCAAGGCGGCGCTGCTGGATGTGCCAGTCGACAAGGGCCGTGTCATCCTCTTCGGCTTCCGCCCGCAGTTCCGCGCCCAGGCGCGCGGCGCTTACCGGCTGCTGTTCAACACGCTGTTCGCGGCGGGGATGGAGATGAGGGATGGGGGATGAGGCAAAAGGGATGAGAAAGGAACGATCATGCGACTGAGCGGCAAGGTAGCGATCATCACCGGGGCGGCGTCGGGGATCGGGCTGGCGATGGCGACGCGGTTTGTCGCCGAGGGAGCCAGCGTCGTGGCGGCCGACTGGAACGGCGAGCGGCTGGATGCGGCGGTGAAGACGCTGACCGCCGACGGCGGCGCGGCCATCGGCGTGCAGGGGGACATCGCCGACCCGGCGACGGCGGACGAGCTGGTCGAGCGGGCCATCGCGGCGTATGGCCGGCTGGATGTGCTGGTCAACAACGCCGGCATATCCGACTACATGCAGGGCGTCGGCGAGGTCACCGACGAGATCTGGCGGCGGGTGATCGGCATCAACGTTGATGGCCCGATGTTCGCCAGCCGTCGCGCGGTCACGCACATGCTGGAGCACGGCGGCGGCTCGATCATCAACATCGCCTCGATCGCCGGCCTCCATGGCGGCGCGGGCGGCGCGGCCTACACCACCTCCAAGCACGCGCTGATCGGGCTGACGCGCAACACGGCCTGGATGTACGCGAAGCGCGGCATCCGCTGCAACGCGATCTGCCCCGGCGCGACGGCGACGAACATCGCCGAGACGATGCCGCAGGACCGGCTCGACATGGTCGGCATGGCCCGGGCGGGCGAGTTCCACGCGCTCCTGCCGGCCTTCCTCGCGCCGGAGGACATCGCCAATGTCGCGCTCTTCCTCGCGTCGGACGAGTCGCGCCAGATCAACGGCGCGATCATCGCTGCCGACGGAGGCTGGGCCGCCGTATAGTCTGGGACTGAGGATGAGGGGACGATGAGTCGAGTTCCGAACGACTACCATCTGCACACGGCGTTCTCCTGCGACTCGCAGGCGACGATGGCGGCGCAGTGCGAGGCGGCGATCGCGCTGGGGCTGCGCGAGATCTGCGTCACCGATCATTCCGACTGGGAGCCTCTGGACAGCTGCTCGGGCTTCTACCGCCCGGATGCCTACTTTGCCGAGCTGGCCGCCAACCGCGAGCGATACGGCGATCGCCTGACGATCCGGGCGGGTGTCGAGATCGGCGAGATCCACCGGTTTGGCGTCGAGGCGGCGCAGCTTCTCTCCGCGCAACCATACGACTTCGTCATCGGCTCGCTCCACTGGGTGACCAGCCGGTTGACGCTGACGCCAGGCTACTTCGAGGGCTGGACGCCGAAAGCCGCCTACGAGACGTACTACGCCGAGCTGCTGGAGGTCGTCGATGCCGGCGGGTTCGACGTGATCGGTCATATCGACGTGCCGAAGCGGGCCGGATTCAGCATCGAGAACGGCTACGACAGCAACGATTACGAGGAGCCGCTACGCGCCGTCCTTCGCGCGGCGATCGAGCGGGGGATCGGGATCGAGATCAACACCGGCACGGCCCGCCGGCCGGTCGGTAAGCCGTCGCCCGATCTGCCGGTGTTGCAGTGGTATCGCGAGCTGGGCGGCGAGATCGTCACCGTCGGCTCCGACGCCCACCGCCCGGAGCATATCGGCTACCGCTTCGACGACGCCCGCGAGCTGCTCGACGCCGCCGGGTTCACTGCGATCACGCGCTTCGAGGGACGCAAGGCGACGTTCATCGACTTGTAGGGGCGAGCCTTGTGTTCGCCCCTGCGATGTCTGTCCTCATTCAGGTCGATCTGATTTATGCTCTCGATCGACAATTTCGATCGATCGGGGGTGATGGCCGTGGATCGCGACCAGCTGCTGGCGTTCGAGCGGATCGCGCGGGTGGGGAGCTTCAGCCGGGCGGCGGCGGAGATGGGGATCGCCCAGGGGACGATCAGCGCGCGGATCCGGGTGCTGGAGGCGGAGGTCGGCGGCGAGCTGTTCGTCCGGATGGGGCGGACGATCGCGCTGAGCGAGATGGGCCGTGCCTTCCTGCCGTACGCCCGCCGGGCGCTGGAGGTGCTGGACGAGGGGGTCGCGGCGGCGCGGGCGACGGCAGCCGGCGAGCAGGGCGCGCTGGCGATCGGGTTGCTCGACTCGCTGGCCGGCGGGTTCGTGGCCCGCGCGCTCGCTGCCTTCCGCGACGAGCACCCGGCGGTCGGGATCGAGGTCCGGGCCGGCGAGAGTGACGAGATCGCCGAGCTGCTGCGCGACGGCGTACTGACGCTGGGCATCGTTGGCTGGGCGCCGCCGCCGGCCGGGCTGATTGCGCTGGTCGAGCTTCACGAGCGGCTGGTTCCTGTCGCCTCGCCGGCCCACCCGCTGGCCCGCGGTGGGTCGGTGTCGTTCGCCGAGGCGATCGCCGGCGGCAACCCGTTCGTGCTGATTCGCTGGGACGCGACGTTCGTCGAGGCGGTCCGGGCGACGCCGCACGGCGCAGGCGCGGTGATCGAAGCGCCGTTCGCGACCGCCCGCCGGCTGCTACGACGGCGCGGCGGCGTCGCCTTCCTGACCGAAGACCTGGTCGCCGACGATCTGCTGGAGGGCTACCTCGCCGAGCTCCAGCTCACCGACGCGCCACGCTTCGAGCGCCATCTGGCGCTGGCCCGCGCCGCCCGCGACGAGTCGCTCGCGCCGGTCTCCGAGGCGTTCGTCGCCGCACTGCGCCAGGCGGCCGGGGCGTTCGGTGGCAAGCGGGATGAAGGATGATGGGTGGGGGACGATCCTCTGTGCAGATGTGACCGCAGCCTCATTCTCTCCTTCTCATTCCTGGTCCACTGGGTGTCGTTGCAGCTGCCATGGTCAGCAACCACGGTCATCTTGGCGACGCCTTGCCCGTCGCACTCGATCAGCTCAGTAGACGAACGCAGTGAGTATGTCGGGTCGGCAGCCTCCCGACTCTCTGTCATCCTGAGGCCGCAGCCGAAGGATCCGTTTCCCCGCGCTGGTTCGCTGCCGCCGGAGAGGGACGGATTCTTCGCTCCGCTCAGAATGACAGAGGCAGTAGCGCCCCCAAGGGTGACAGTATCACTGCACTCGATCGTCTCAGAACGACTCGGGAACGAAGTGAGTGCGATGGTTTCGCATCGCGCAACTCGATGGTGTTGCATTCGATACCATGAGTGATCGGACGAGAAAGTATTGACACCACCCCCTTGTATAGACGTAAGATGTTCCCGCACCTGATCGAACAGGAGCTGTGCCGATGGCAACACGACAGCCCGCGCGCCAACTCTTCATCGTCGTCGTGTGTCTTCTGGTGATCGCATGTGGCGCGCCGGATGTCGTACCGACCGGGAGCGCGGCGGATGCATCCCCGGAGGTCGCCACGCCTGTTGAATCGTCTCCAACCGCTCACGTTGAACCGGCGGCGACGGATGACGCGTACCCTGATGGATTCGTTCTCACTATGATATGATCCGACGTTCCGTCCGGATCTGCTGGTTCAGGGGTACGACCTCTTCGTCATCGGTCGTGTCGTCGAGGAGCAGCCGGCGCGCTGGACAACACCAGATGGTAGCCGCCCGGCCGACCTGCTCGTTGACGTTCCTGAGCGATATACCATCATCACCCCGTTTGTACTTGAGCTCGACGTGCCGGATTACCTGCGCAAGATGACGGGACCCCTCATTCCGCGAGATGACCGTGGGGCAACTGCGTTCCCCGTCGACACGACGCGGCTCGTCGTCGTTGTCGAGGGTGGGACGGTCGACGACTCCTCCGTCGTGCACGCTCCGTCCGAGTTGCTGGCTGTGGGCGAACGAATCCTGCTCGGGCTTGTCGCGACTCGGAGCAACCGAGCGGACGTGGCGTTTGAGCCGCTCGTGCAAACGGCATCCGGACCGGTCTGGTGGGGTGTTGAGCGCTTCATTCTGGGCGATGATGGCTCGGCGACGTACTACGACCGGTCGTTCTCGGCGAGAGAAGTCGTTGGCGGTATCCTCGACGCGCTCGCCTGGGAATCGGGGGCGACTCCCGGCCCGTAGTGCTCAGTCGGCTCCCGACATCACGAGCGCTGCTTCGCTGACGGGCGCGGGGGATGGCACAGCCGGTGCGTCGTGCCAGACGACGACGCCGGTCGGCATCGGCTCGCTGGACTGCCGCAGGAAGATCACCAGGTCGTTGGCGGTTACCCGCCAGTCGTCGATCGACGGGTCGAATGCGCCGGCCAGGTGGCCGGTCCGCAGCCAGTAGCGTATTGCTGCCGGATCGTATTGCAGGAACCGCGACACCTCGTCTACTGTGTAGCCATACATCGTCCGCGTCGCTCGTCGTGCCTGTGCCATTGGGCGCCCCTGCCTGAACATTCACCGTGTACGTACAGAGAGCATATCACGGCTGTGTCAGGCTGTCACGAGACGGAGATCAGCTGTTGAGGCTGCGCCAGACTGCCACCGACGTGAGTGTCAGCAACGGGGCCAGCAGGGCGAGGACAATGATGCGCGTCGATCCGGAAGCGCTGGCGGCGATCACTACCAGCAGGATGATCGCGAGGACGACGCCGGCGATCATCACCGCCGCGCGGATCTGACGGCGGCTCACTCGTTGTCCCCGTCGATCGGGCGGAGCCTGCGTTCCAGCTCGTCGCGGCGATGCTCGAGCCACGGCGGAAGCTTCAGCGCCTGGCCGAGCGACTCCAGCGGCTCATCGATGGCGAATCCGGGGTGAGCGGTGGCGATCTCCAGCAGGTGCCCGTCCGGGTCACGGAAGTCGATGCTGTGGAAATACTGCCGGTCCTGGATGTCCGACACGTTGACGCCCGCGCTGATGATCCGCTCCTGCCAGACCAGCTCGACTGCCTCGTCCGGCACGCAGAAGGCAATATGGTGGATCTGGCCGGGGCCGGCGACGGCGCGCCCGACGGCGTCGTGGTCCACCAGTGTCACGATCAGCCGCTCGGCCGGGGCCGGCCCATCAATCTCGAAGACGAGATCGGCCCGGCCAGGGTTGATCGGGTTTGGATATTCGCCGGCGAGGTCGAAGCCCAGCATGTGCTGGTAGTAGACCGATGCCGTCTCGCGATCGGTCGCCAGCAGCGCGGCGTGGTCGATCCGGCCGATCGCCATCGCGGGCACGAAGAAGACCGGCGCGCCATCCGGCACGTCATCCCCGGCTGGGGCAACCAGCTCGACGATCAGCCCGTCCGGATCGCGGAACCGGATGGCCGGCCTGGTGTGGTCGTGGAACGGCCCTTCCAGGTCGACCCCCTCGCGCTCCAGATGGCCGCGCCACCATGCCAGCGCCGCCCCGCTGGCAACCCGCAGGGCGATGTGCTCCGTCCCGCCCCAGCCGCGCTGGCCATGGGGGGCGTCCGGCCATTCGAAGAAGGTCAGCAGCGACCCCGGCGCGCCGATCTCGTCGCCGTAGCAGACGTGGCGGACATCCGGCATGGTGAGATCGACCGTCTGCTTGACCAGCCGCAGCCGCAGCAGATCGCGATAGAAGCGGGCATTCTCCCGCGCGTCGCGGGTGACCATCGTCAGGTGGTGATAGCCGCGCAGAGGCGCGATCGGGTGATGGCTCATGCCGGCTCCTCGTATGCCAGGCGCGGCGAAGCGTTGTGCCGGGCCATCGACTAGTCTTCCACTCCTGCTGGACGCATTCGCGAGCCACATCGTGGGAACGGATTGTATACGAGCGCGCCCCGCAGCCCGCCGAACACTCTGGCAACCGTGCGAGGGCCGGGGAGGACAATGAGCCACTCGATGACGAGATGCGGTTGCCACCCAGCTCGTCATCGAGCAGGCCGAGCTGTTTGCCAGCGAGGAGACGGCGGGGATGGCCGGCTACGTCAGCTGAGGCAATCTCGTCTCGCCTGTGCCGCTGGCCCCTACCAGCCCCTGTCCGATAGCGCCTCCGCGCCCAGCCGGCGCAGCAGCACCCGCCACTCCGGCGGGTTGTCCGGATGCCACTCGAAGACGGCGCGTTCGAAGTACTGCGTCAGAACGGTGTCGTTGTCCGCGTTCGTCTCCATCATCGGCTCCGAGAGCGGGTAGCCGAAGAGGGCCAGCGATTCGCGGAACGAGACGCCCGGATCCCCGACGTCGAGGCCGCGGCCGGACCAGCAGTCCCAGAATCGTTCGTCGATGGCGTGCCCGGTTGCGGGCATGTAGTGTGGGGCGCTGGGGTCAGCGGTCGGGAACGTGGTCCAGTCGCGACCCTGGCTCACCAGCAGCTCCGCGCCGAGGCGGCCGAGCAGCACGTGGTACGGCGGCGCGTTCTCGGGGTGGTACTCGAAGCGCTGCCGCTCCGTGAGCTGGACGGTGTAGTCCACGCCGGTGTCGGCATTGAGCTCGGAGAATTCCTCGGTCAGCGGGAAGCCGAACACCGGCAGGCCACCATTCGCCTGCCAATACTCAAGGAAGCTCCACGACAGGTAGTGGCTGGTTTCCGGGAAATACTTCCACGTGGCGCCGATTGCGTCCGGGTTGGGGCGTGGCGCGCTCGGCAGGCGGGTGGAGATCGGCGCCGCGTGAATTTCGTTGGTCACCTGATCGTATGGCGGTGGGTACACGTATGGGAATGTCCGTGTCCAGGAGAGTGCTCCGCCAGACGCCGCGACGAGCCCGAATTGCCCGCCCGCGCCATCGACGATATTCGAGGTGACCGCGACAAACGAGGCGTCCGTCTGAAGGTCGTACATCCGAATCAACGGGTTGGCGTTCCAGACGATGTAGCGGCCGTCGGTGGCGAACTGCGTGGCGTCGATCGCGATGTGGCGTGTCACCCCCGTCGTCAGCGATCGGACAGACAGGCCCCCGGCTTCCCGATACACCAGCACATCGCCGCGTGCGTCGAATGGGATCCGCTGCGTGCCTTCGGCAATTGTCAGGTCGTCGCCGGCAGCCAGCGTCGCCAGCCGCCAGGAATCCGTCGCCTCGTCGTGCTCCTGCCAGATCACGTGCCCTTCGGCGACACTGAGATCCTTCACGAACGTCTCCCGGGTTGCGGCGGTGTAGAGGTTGCTCGTGTCGGCGCCAGGATAAGCACCCTGGGCGCGGATGACATCGCGATCGCCGCCGCCAGGAATCCGTTCGACCCAGTAGACGGTGCTGCCGGAGACGCCAACCGGTCCTGGGACCTTGGCTGACGAGAGTTGCCATTGTTCGCCGGTATACAGGTTCTTGGCGAAGACGCCGTGCGGACCCTCGCCGTGGTAGTGGTTCCACGTCGTGGACAGCGCCAGCAGCCCGCCGTCGATATCGAGGTCGACGGCCAGAGCGTCCCAGAGAGTCGAAGGGTTCTCGGGGTCGCCCGTGATGTCAACGCTGACAGGTTCGCCGGTTAACCGATCGATACCGTCGAGCGTGGCTGTCGTGGAGCCCGGAGATTGTGAGGAATAGACGATCCAGATGACGAACCGTCCGTCCGTCCTCAGCCGGGTGATCGAGACCGCGTTCCCGGTGGCTGCCACCAGCGTTGGCTCGTCCCAGGCTCGCGTGGCGCCGGCGCTGCTTGCGAGCGCAGAGCAGGCGAGGAGCAAGACTACGGCGATGCGGACCATATGGCGTGACATGTGGCGCCTCCTGTGCGTTCTCCGATCCACTGGTGTTTTGATCGTTCAGTGCTTGAGGGAACACGAATGATTTGTGTCGGCTGCGGAGGCTACACAACGGAATAACGAATTTGCAGTACTGCGATGGAACCAGAATACGCCCGACGCCCGCTCGGGTCAATGGGGCATCGATCGGTCGCCCGGCCAGCATCACTGACTCGCAATTCGAGTAACGCTCTTCCGCTGTGGCTGTCGGGATTGCTGTGGCGGGGTCGTTAAGAGCACGGGAATGAATCTGCTGATCTCTCGATAGATCTTGCGTTACCCGGCCGATATTCATCGCCTCGCGGGCCGGGATGTTCTCCGACTCCGACCCCGTCCTCGCTATCCTTGCTCGCGTCGAGTGCGTATTGTCAGGCGTCCGGCAGCGGGATTGAGCCGCGTTCCGGGCCGTGGAAGCGCCGGTCGGGCTGATTTGTGCGGTATGCTTGGCGAGGCTCCCGAAGCCTTCACGCATCCTCATCACTTCACCACCACATCACATCACCAACACCATCACCGGTTCGGCTGGTGACTTTTCAGAGAACATGGGTTTCTCTCGCCCGTTTCGCTGGTTGATGAAGGGACACTTTGCATGCCTCGCCGATTACTCGTGTTGTTCGCGACGGTAACGTTGATCTCGGGGCTCTTCCCTGCCGCGACCAGTGCGCTGCCGAAAGATCGGCTCGACCCAAGTCCGATCGACGATGTTCCCAATCCACCATTTATCCCGCCCGCAGCTGGGTTCGATTGGAGCACGCCGAGCCGCTTCGGCCTTGATGCCGACGGCAACGGCATCATCGATTACCACTGGGATCCGGCGACAGCGACCTACGACCATGCATATGTCAACCCGAGCGGCTTTGTCCTGAACTTCGACGGCTGCCAGACCGAGGAGGAGGCCGCCTCCGGCTTGTCGGCCAACACGTACGCCTGGGCGGTCGATGGCGCAGATGCCGGCGCGCCGACCAACAGCTGTCTCTGGCAGCACACGTTCTCCGCCGAGGGGGACTACGACGTGGCGGTGACGATCACGACGCTGGCCGGCGCGACGATGAGCCACTCCCAGATCGTGACGGTCAAGGACGTGTTCATCGTCTCGATCGGCGACTCCTACGGGTCGGGCGAGGGCAACCCCGATATACCGCAGAAGTTCGATGATCTCGGCTTCGTCAGCGCGGGCGCGAAGTGGGTGGACGAGCGCTGTCACCGCTCGGCGACGGCCGGCGCGGCGCAGGCGGCGATGGCGATCGAGCGCGGCGACTCGAAGTCGTCGGTCACGTTCATCTCGCTGGCCTGCTCCGGCGGCACGATCGACGCACCAATCTACAACGGCGACAAATTTGAGGGCAGCGGAATGCTCGGGCCGTTCCGCGGAACCGTCCCGCCGAATCCCGACGACTACTCGCCCGGCGCCTACCTGAAGTCACAGCTCCAGGTGCTCTCCGAGGTGGCGAATGGGCGTGAGATCGACGCGCTGATCGTCAGCGGCGGCGGCAATGACATCCACTTCGCCGACATCATCGCCGACTGCGTCTGGCACAACATGCCGCGCGTCTTCGGCACTGGCGGCCGTTGTCACGAGCAGCCCGCCGTCCTCGACCGTCTGCGGGACGATATGGCGGAACTGCCGAACCGCTATGACCGGCTGGCGAACGCCCTGACAAACCCAACCCCTGATGGTCGGCCGGCGCTGAACATCAAGAATGTCTACATCACCGAATACCCCGACCCGACGGGCGATGCCAACGGCGAGACCTGTAGCTCGATGCTAGGCGAGATTGTCCCGGCCACTCCGTTCGATTTCGCCAAGATCCACATCGACCGCGACGAGGCGGAGTGGGCGCGCAACTCGGTCATCATCCCGCTCAACAATGCGATCCGCGACGCTGCCGAACGCCACGCCGATAAGGGCTGGCATTTCGTGACCGGCATCTCCGAGCAGTTCGCCCGACACGGCTACTGCGCCAACGACAACTGGGTCGTGAGACCGTACGAATCGGCGCGCCAACAGGGACCTGTCTGGAAGACGACGACTTCGTGGGGGCCGATCTTCCTGCTTGAGCTAGAGAGCAGAAGGGCACGATGCACCCCAACGCGGCCGGCCAGCGCGCCTACGCCCGTCAGGTCGTCAAGGCCCTCACGGCTGCTGACGGCCCTGGCCCAAGCTTTACCGCGTCCACCACGTCTGGCGCCATCGCCTCCAGAGTCGGGGCTGCTGGCTGGCTGACCGGCGTCTGTGACGCGGGCGGCGGCTGCGCGTCGGACAGGGCGGTGCTGACCATCGCCACGTTCGACGCGGCCGGCCTCCGCGGCGCAAGCCTCACTGTCAACGGCGCAGATTGCGCGGCCGTCGCGGGCGTGACCTGCGCCGCGGCGCTCGGCAGCGATGGTGTGTACCGCTGGACGATCGAGATCGCTGCCGACGGTATCCACCAGTTTGCGTTCGCCGCCAGTAATCTGGTCGGCGCAAGCTCGACATTCCAGTACGACGCGAAGGTGGACCTCCACGACCCGATCGCCCCGACCGCTACGGTCGTCGCCGGGCTGCCCGGCGCGAACGGCTGGTATCGCTCGGCGGTCGACGTCCGATTCGACGGTCGTGACACAATCGGCGGATCGGGTGTGGCCCTGATCGAATACCACAGCCTGCTGCTGGATGGCGATACGCGCTTCAGCGCTGGTCCGGGCGCGTCTGCCAGCTTCGGCCAGGACAAGGTCGTGCCGGCCGAGGGGTGGACGCTGCCGGACGGCATGGTCCTCGACCCCGGCACGGTTCTGCCAGCGGCCGAGGGTGAATACCTGATCACGTACCAGGCAGTCGATCAGGCCGGCCGGCGCAGCGCCGAGCAGACGCTCATCGTTCAGATCGACAAGACCCAGCCGGCTGTCTTCTGCGACGCCGCCGACGGCCAGTGGCACGCCGCGGACGTCAGTATCCGTTGCGTCGCCAGCGATGCCGCCTCCGGTCTGGACAACGCTAGTGACGTCGCGTTTGTGCTGTCGACCAATGTCACGTTCGGAACTGAGACGACCGGCGCGGCCACGGGGAGTCGTCAGGTCTGCGATGTTGCCGGCAACTGCTCCATCGCGGGTCCGGTCAGCGGGAACAGGGTTGACAAGAATGCTCCAGAGATCACGCTGACCTCCCCCACTGACACGATCTACGTGCTCAACCAGTCCGTCATCGCCAGCTACACCTGTGCCGACGGCGGCTCCGGCGTCGCAGGTTGCACTGGGCCGGTCACCAGCGGCGCGGCGATCGACACGGCGTCGGCCGGAACGAAGCAGTTCACCGTCGATGCCATCGACAACGTCGGCAACGCGGCCACCGTGAGCGTCGGGTATGGTGTGACCTATAACATCGCCACGCTCTACGATCAGGATGAGGCGCACCGGCCCGGTAGCTCGCTGCCGGTCCGGCTGCGGTTGACCGACGCGAAGGGGGCGAACGTATCGGACGCCGAGATCATCCTCAACGCGGTGCAGCTGACGACGCTCGATGGTGGCGCCGCGACACGTCCCCACACCGCCATCAGCGCAAACCGGGATAGTAACTTCCGCTACGATTCGCGGCTCCGCGGGTACGTCTACGATTTCCAGATTCGCGGCCGTGTGGCCGGCGTCTGGGCGATCACGTTCACCGTTGCTGGCGACCCGGTCGAGCACACCGTCACGTTCCGCATGCGGTAGCCCTGCCTGTCGGAGACATCACGCGGCCCTGGCGAGATTGCCGGTGCCGCGTTTTTGTGGGCTTCATACTGCGAAACATGCCGTAGCTGTGACAGCTAGTGTCTGTGAACGCGCTCCGACGGCTGGTGATGCTCAGCCGCAAGCACAGTATCGTCAGGGGCTGCTGTGCACCCGCCGATCACGTCGTAGCCGGCAGCCATCTACGATCTTGCCCGCGCAGTGGTTGATGGATATCTACTGCCGCGACAGCATAAGGTTGCGCCAGATCTCCGACCCTCTCGTTCCCCCGTACATCCATCCGGCCTATACTCGGGGCTGCTGAGATGGCATGAGTGATCGTGAGAGGGAACGGCATGGATCAGAAGCTTCTCGACGGGCTGGAGTGGCGCAGCATCGGGCCGACGCGCGGTGGGCGCGTCGTCACGGTGGCCGGCCACGCGTCGATGCCCGCGACTGCCTGGTTCGGCTCGACCGGCGGCGGCGTCTGGAAGATCCGACGACGGCGGTCAACACTGGAGGAACATCTCCGACGGCTTCTTCAAGCGCGCCTCGGTGGGCGCGATCGCCGTTGCCGAGTCCGACCCCAACGTCATCTACGTCGGCATGGGCGAGTCGACCATCCGCGGCAACGTCTCCCACGGCGACGGCGTCTACAAGTCCACCGACGGCGGCAAGACCTGGCAGCACCTCGGGCTGGCCGAAGACGCGCAACATCGGCAAGGTGCGCGTCCACCCGACCAACCCCGACCTCGTCTACGTCGCTGCCTTCGGTCACGCCCACGGCCCGAACCCCGAGCGCGGGCTCTACCGCTCGAAGGACGGCGGCGAAGACCTGGGAGCAGCATCCTCTTCGTCTCCGACCGACGCCGGCGCGAACGACCTGTCGCTCGACCCGAACAACCCGCGGATCATCTACGCCGGCTCTTGCGAGGCCGAGCGCGGCCCGCATTACATGAGCTCAGCGGCGGCCCCGGCTCGCGGCATCTTCCGCTCGCTCGATGGCGGCGACACCTGGACAGGATCTGACCGAGCGGCCCGGCGTGCCAGAGGGGATTCTCGGCAAGATCGGCCGTCGTCGCCTCGCCGCCAGCCCGGCCGCGTCTACGCCATGTTCGAGGCACGAGGAGGGCGGCGTCTTCCGCTCCGACGACAGCGGCGAGACCTGGGAGCGGACCAGCGACGACCGCAACCTGCGCCAGCGCGCCTGGTACTACTCGCACATCGTCGCCGACCCGTGCGACGCCGACACTGTCTGGGTGCTGAACGTCGAGCTCTGGCGCTCGGTCGATGGCGGCAAGACCTTCCAGCAGGTCCCCGCCCCGCACGGCGACAACCACGACATGTGGATCGACCCGACCAACACCGACCGGATGATCCTCGGCAACGACGGCGGCGACGATGGTCACCTTCAACGGCGGCGGCTCGTGGTCTACCCTCTACAACCAGCCGACCGGCGAGTTCTACCACGTCGCCACCGACACCCGGACGCCCTACCGCGTCTACGGCGCGCAGCAGGACAACACGACGATGTCGCTGCCCAGCCGGTCGAACTACGACGCCATCATCATCAACGAATGGCGCGAGATCGGCGGCGGCGAGAGCGGCTACATCGCCATTCGCCCCGACGACCCCGATATCGTCTACGCCGGCTCGATGCAGGGCTTCCTGACCCGCTACGACCACGGCCGCGAGCAGAGCGCGCAACATCAGCCGTCTGGCCGGAGAACTTCCATCGGCGATCGCTGCGGCCGAGGCATGAAGTACCGCTTCCAGTGGACCTCGCCGATCGTCCTCTCGCCGCACGACCCGACACGCCTGCTACGTCGGCGCGCAACTACGTCTTCCGCACGACCAACGAGGGCCAGTCAGCTGGGACATCGACTCAGCCCCGACCTGACCCGCGACGACCCGGAGACGCTGGGCTCGTCCGGCGGCCCGATCACCAAGGACAACACCGGCGCCGAGGTACTACGGCACGATCTTCACCATCGCCGAGTCGCCGGTTACGCCCGGGCGTCATCTGGACCGGCTCCGACGACGGACTGGTCCACGTCACTCGCGACGGCGGCGCAGACATGGCAGCCGACGTCAGCCCGACGGGGCTGCCCGACTGGGCGCTCATGCTCGCTGATCGACGCCAGCCCGCACGACGACCAGACCGGCCTACGCTGGCCGCCACACGCTACAAGCTCGACGACTTCGCCCCCTACCTCTTCCGCACGACCGACGGCGGCAAGACCTGGACGACGATCACCAACGGCATCCCGCACGACGACTTCACCCGCGTCGTCCGCGAGGATCCGAAGCGGCGCGGCATGCTCTATGCCGGCACCGAGACCGGCATCTACATCTCGTGGACGACGGTGGCAACTCGTGGCAGCGGCTGGGCGGCAACCTGCCGGTCGTGCCAATCCACGACCTGATCATCACGCGGCGACGAGCTCGTCGTCTGCACCCACGGCCGCAGCTTCTGGATCCTCGACGACCTCGAGGTCCTGCGCCAGATGGGCGACGCCGCCGGCCAGACGCGCCTGTTCGCCCCGCGCGAGACGCTGCGCCTGGGCCAGCTGGCGGGGCTTCGGCCACGCGCCGGTTCCCGGCCGGAACTACTGGTTCGTCGGCGGGATGATCCCGTCTTACAACGTTGAGAAGACCGCCGAGGGCGGCACCAAGTTCACCTACACCGACGCCGGCAACAACCCGCCGTATGGCGTCTTGCTCCACTACGCGCTGGCCGAGACGCCGGCCGATCCGATCCGGCTGGAGATCCTCGACGCCAGCGGCAACGTCATCCGCGAGTACGCCAGCAAGCCAGCGGCCGACGCCGACGACGCCGAGGACGACGGCCAGCCGAAGCTGCCAACCAGCGTCGGGCTGAATCGCTTCGTCTGGGACCTGCGCTACGCCAATGCCGAGAAGATCGCGACCAAGGGCGGCGACCAGCCCGGCGTCGGCGGCCCGCTCGCCGCGCCGGGGAGCTATCAGGCGCGCCTGACAGCCGGCGGCGAGACGTTGACCGTGCCGATTGTCGTCACTCCCGATCCACGCCTGACGACGACGGCCGACGACTTCGCCGCCCAGACGGCGCTGGGCCTGAAGATCCGCGACACGCACGGCGAGCTGAACCGCGCGGTGAACCGCATCCGCGCCCTGCGCGAGCAGGCGAACGGCTGGGTCGGGCGCGCGAAGGACGCTGCGTCGGGCGAGGCGATCGCCGCGGCCGGCAAGGCGCTCGTCGACAAGCTCGACGCGATCGAGGGCGAGCTGCTGCAGGTCAAGGTGCAGTCCGTCCAGGACACGCTCAACTACCCGGTCAGGCTCAACACCAAGCTTGCCACCCTCGGCGGCGCGCTGGAGACGGCCGACGCCGCGCCGACCCGCCAGATGGAGGATCTCTACGCAGACCTTGCCGGGCGAATCGGCGAGCAGCTCAAGGCGTTCGATGCCGTCGTCGCGACGGACGTCCCAGCCTTCAACGCCGCCGTCCAGCAGGCCAGCATCCCGGCCGTCGCCGGGTAACTCATTCTGTCTCTGGATAGCCGGAGAACACAGCGACAGGCCGGGGCGGTCAGACGACTATCCCGGCCTGTTTACTCCCCTCTCCAAATCATGGCACGAGCAGTACATCCCCGGTGAACAGCAGAGTCGTTGCCGATGCCACGAAACGAGAGGGATCATCGAGCATGTACATCGGGGGAGGCCTGCTGGTCCTGATCCTCATCGTCCAGGACCTTCCTGTTGGAATGAAGACGGCCGGAACGCAACACCGCGCCCCGGCCGTCTTCGTGTCCCCATACTGTCCTACCGCCGCAGGTGCGGCTTGTAGTGGCCTGCGCCGGTGTTCGTCGCAATGTTGAGTCGGTTCCAGCAGTTGATCGCGTTGATCGCCATCAACAGCGCGACGTACTGCGCCGCGTCGTAGTGCTGGCGGACGCGCTCGTAGACGTCGTCCGGCACGCCGCGCTGAGAGATGTTGGTGACCGCTTCGGTCAGCTCCAGCGCCGCGCGCTCGGCGTCGGTGTAGTAGGGCGCTTCGCGCCAGGCGCTCAGCAGATAGATCCGATGTTCCTTCTCGCCTGCCTCACGGGCATCGATCGTGTGCATGTCTATTCATTGGCCGCATCCGTTGATCTGCGAGGCGCGAATGTCGATCAACATGACCAGCGCCGGATCGAGCCCGCTGTCATGGACCGCCTGGCTCATCGCCAGCATTGGCTTCGTTACGTCCGGATTGGCCTGCATGGCCCGCATCCGTGGTTCCACTACACGTTCCTTCCCCAGGTGTTTGCCAGACACTCTCTGGTCATGATTCAACGCGAGCAAGATGCATGCCGGGTGTGATTTCCGGCGCGACGCATGTCCGCCAGCACGCAACACCCCCATCCCGGATTCCGGGATGGGGGGCGCCTGATGCCGAGCCTGTCCTAGCGCCGCAGGTGCGGCTTGTAGTTGCCGGCGCCGGTGTTGCTCGCAATGCTGAGCCGGTTCCAGCAGTTGATCGTATTGATCGCCATCAGCAGCGCGACGTACTGCGCCTCGTCGTAGTGCTGACGGACGCGCTCGTAGACGTCGTCCGGCACGCCGGCATGGGAGATATTGGTGACCGCTTCGGTCAGCTCCAGCGCCGCGCGTTCGGCGTCGGTGTAGTAGGGCGCTTCGCGCCAGGCGCTCAGCAGATAGATCCGATGTTCTTTCTCGCCTGCCTCACGGGCATCGATCGTGTGCATGTCTATTCAAAAGCCACACCCGTTGATCTGCGAGGCGCGAATATCGATCAGCTCGATGAGGGATCTGTCCAGCTCGCTGTCGCCGACGGCCTGACTCATCGCCATCATCGGCTCGGTCACCTGGGGGTTCGCTTTCCCCGTGTTTAGCCGTGGTACCACCACCATCTCCTTTCCCGAGTGCCGCCGCGCATCGTACGACGAGGTATTGACCTATACAAGAGTCGGAATGATCAGCGTATTCCCGCTCCCGCCTTTGCGCCGGACCAGAACCCTGCTGCGGACAGGCCGGCGACGATCCCGCTCAGCAGGGCCGTCGCCGCGCTCGTCTCGCCGGCCCCCGCGAGATTCGCGAACACCCCCGCCAGCGCTCCGATGATGACCGCCGCGGCCCCCGCCCAGCGGCTGGCCAGCCCGGCATCTTTCGCCACCTGGACGAGCCCCAGCGTCAGCGGCAGCGCGATCGTGTAGATCGTCAGGTCGATGGTGGTCATGGTTTCTCCTTTCGGGGTGTCAGGGATGGGGGGATGGGGAGGCTGGCCCTCACCCCCTGCCCCTCTCCCAACCCTGGGAGAGGGGTGTCATGCGCCCTCGCCCCAGCATTGAGAGAGGGATGTCATGGGTCAGTTACTCGCCCTCACCCAATCCTGGGAGAGGGGTGTCATGGGTCAGTTACTCCCCCTCGCCCAGCATTGGGAGAGGGGGATGGGGGGTGAGGGCCGTGGCGAGCGCTTTCGCTCCCAGCCGCCGGAGCTGCACCTTCCAGAGGTCGTCGCTTTCCGGATGCCATTCGAAGATGGCGCGCTCGAAGTACTGGATGGTCTGCCCGCTCTCGCTCAGCTCGTCGGTTAGCGGGTAACCGAAGATCGGCAGACCGCCGCGCGATTGCCAGAATTGCCAGAACGCCCCGCCGACCGAGTGGCCGGTCTCGGGGAACCATTGCTGCGTCTCCACCGGCGCAAGCCTCCCTCGGCGATACGGCACGACGAAATCAGCCATCAGCGTGCCGGGACAGTCGGTCGATGACAGCTCCTGGTGTCCCCAGACCTCTTCGACCGGCGTACCGGTCAGCGCGCGCCAGGTGTCGATCAGTCCGCGCAACGACTCCAGTTGCGCTGGCGTGGCGCGCTGCTTGTCGCCGATCGGGACGTGAACCGCGAGGGCGGTCTCGTTCTGTGCCGTCACGCCGCAGTGCCAGAGGACATCTTCGAGGTCGCGGCAGAGATAGCGCGCGCCGTCGTCGCCGATCGCGACGTGGTACATCAGTCCGTCCCCATAACAGGCCGGCCGCTCAGGTTTCGCCCAGTCCTTGTCGACGTGGTAGCGTGCTTCGGCCTGCAGGACGGCCAGCGTATTGGCCCGGTCGCGCACCTCCGGGCCGGAGTAGTGGACGACGACACCGCGCTTCTCCGCAAGCGGCCTGCGCGCGTACGGGCCGGCCGGAACGCCATCGGCCGGAGAGCGACGCGCCAGCAGGTGGCGAACGTCGGTGAGGCCCAGCCCCTCAACGACCCCTCCCTGGGTGGTCGCGTCGCGCCACGAGTTCATCAGCGCGACGACGGCGGCTGTGTAGGCAGCGGAGTCCGACTCCGTCCAGATCGCCAGGACCTGGCCGATCGTCGTCCTCCCTTCCTTTACATAGCGATAACCCGGGTCGGTGACGCGGTACATGCCGTCGCGGACCGAGTCGAAGATGTGTGGCGTAGCGCACGTAGTCCGACTTACGGATCGAATCGTGGACGACCTCCCATCCGCCGATCGATGGGTCGCGGACGCTCCGCGCGTTGGTCCACGAGCGCGTGTCGTTGCGCCAGAGGACGGAGTCGCGGTTCGTCCCGTAGCTATGCTCGCGGGCGCAGATCGCCAGCCAGATGGCTGGATCGTGGCCGGCGCCGACGATGAGGTCGTGGATCTCGCCAGCCTGGCCGGCCCACGGCGAGCCGGCCTCGGCCAGCACGCCGACGAATCGGTCCCGCGTCATTCGCGGCGTGGCAACAAAGGAATCACGCTCGGTGATATGCACGATTGTTCCTTTCAGTCGTCAACGGGGGACGGGGGACGAGGGACGGGTATTCAGAGCGCACAACCTCTAACCCCCTCTCCCAGCATTGGGAGAGGGGGCAGGGGGTGAGGGCCGTCTTCCCCATCCATCCCTCGTCCCTACCGTTCCGACCATCTCGACCTCGAATACCGCGATGGCGTCGTGGTCGGAAGGGCGCGGGGTTTCTTCGCGGAGAGCAACGATGCGGACAGGACGGGCGGGCGAGCCGTCGATGTCCTGGAACGTCGTCGTGCCACCGGCCTGCCAGAGCGCCCAGAGCGCGGCGCGGACCTGCGCTGGCGTCCGGGGATCGAGCTGGCCAGCGCGGTTGATCGCCCGGTCGCGGGCGCGGATGCGGAGTTGCCCCAACGACGGCGAGGATCGCCGGGCGTCTCGTGCTCGGCCCAGATGGTCCGAACGGCCGGGGGCAGGCCGGAGACGCGCGTCATCGTGGCCCGCAGCAGGATTGCCGGGGCGGTTGCGTCGATCTCCAACTCGACAGAAGCGGCACTGGTTGTGACACTCGTCGCCGGCCCGGCGCTCTGCCACGTCGCTCCGCCGTCGGTCGAGTAGTCCAGCGCGATCGTCCACTCGCCAATGGTCGCGCCATCCAGCCGGCCCAGCGTGACCCCGACCCGACTCCAGCGCTTCTCTCGCTCCGGCTCGCCAGCATCGATCGGGTGGGTGGTCATCGTGACGGAGCTGACGAGGGCCGCAAGCTGTCAATCTGTCGTCGAGATTCCTGGCGGCAAGGACGCCGGTCGACCGGTCGATCGTGACGATCCTCCCGCCGCCATCGGCGGTTGGCGTGCCGAGCGGACCGCCGGGATCGGCCACGGCGAGCCTCCACCAGCCTGTGCCGTCGTAGCCCCACAGCTGCGTGGCCGTCGGCGTGGCGCGTGGTGTGACGCTCACCATCAGCCAGCCGTTGACGACTGCCGCGCCGGATGTCGCCGCGCCGTCCAGACCGGCCGGCAGCCACCACCCGCGCGCGGTGTCGTGCCAGACCACGCGCTTCCCGAGCCAGGCCACAAGCCGGCCGTGGAAGACGACGAGCCAGGCAAAGTCGTCGGTGTCCTGAAGCTGGCCAGCGACGGTGCTCCAGGCGGCAAGGCGGAGGCTGTCGTCCGGCGGGGGCGGGTCGGCTTCCTGATACCACTCGCCGGAGAGACGATGCAGGCCCGCGTCGGTGGCGATAACCATGCCGTCGCCGAACGAGGCGAGCGCGCGAATTCGAGCGTCGAGCTTCCACGAGCGTCGATAGGCGAGGCTACTGCCGAAATAGATATGGAGGTTGGCCGGCGCGGTAGGCCCGACAACCACGACGCCGCGGCTGTGCGAGCCGAGCATCGACGCCTTGACGCCCGCGCCGAGCGCCGACGATGTCAGGGTCGTTGTCGCATCGTTCCAGCTGGCGACATCGGCCGTCGCGCCGAAGCCGATGAAGAGCAGGCCGTTCGCGCGGGTCAGGCAGGTTGCCGCGGCCGGCAGGGTCGCCCGGGTGGCGGGGGCGTGACCGACCGCGCGATCCCAGCGATACAGCGTTGTGCCGCTGGCGATGAACAGATACTCCCCGTCGCTGGCGCACAGCGCAGGCTGGCCGGAGGTGATGCTGCCAGCGACGATCTGAGCCGCCGGCCCAGGACCGACTCCGCCAGCCCTGTCCGGTAACGCGCCGAGGCTGGCGAGGACGCCATCCGCCGCCGTCACCCGCTGCCGTCCGACCCGAGCGCCTCCCGGGCTGCCGGCTGCCAATCGGTAACCACCCGGCATGATCATGTAGGCCGCGCCGCCGAGAGTGATGTCGTAGTCGGGCATGAGGGGTTCCTTTCAGAGTTGGGTGGGCGGCCCTCACCCCCCCCCGCCCCCTCTCCCAACCTTGGGAGAGGGGGGTGTCATGGGTCGGACGTGTTGCTGCGGTGTTCCTGTTCCCCTTCTCCCAACCTTGGGAGAGGGGGGTGTCATGGATCGGACGTGTTGCTGTGGCGTTTCTGTTCCCTTCTCCCAAGGCTGGGAGAGGAGAGAAGAGCGGCGTCGATGTCGCCGCTGATCGCGGCCACCACTCCCATCTTTGGGGGCGAGGACGAGGGAGACGACAGCCGATGCGTCCGATCTATGACACCCCTCTCCCAGGGTTGGGAGAGGGGCGGGGGGTGAGGGCCTACCCCACGACGCTCGCGCGGAGTCGCCGCGATCTCTCGCTCAGCGCGCTCTCGGCCGCGGCCCGGGCGCGATTCAGGAGGTCGTGGTCGGTCGGAATCCCGCGCTTGGCGTTCTGGATGGCCCGGGCATCGACGGCGGCCGCGACGGCCAGAAGGACGACGAGACCCTCGTCGGCGGCTGGCAGGGTGGTCACCGACTGCGGCGACAGGTGCCAGACCCGGACGTTCTGCGCGGCCAGCGGCCGGGAGAAGCGCAGCAGCCCGGCGAATACTTCCCAGGCCAACCGCTCTCCGGCGATCGATCCCGACGGCGCTCCCCGGCGTGGGACGACCTCGCCGCTCGCCAGCGTTACCCGGCGCACCGCGAATGCGCCGGCCGGCAGCGCGACGCTCTTGTCCCCGTTGCCGACGGCGACGACGCTCTCGATCTCCGCCGGATACCGGTCCGAGTACTGCTCCAGCGCGCCGGTCAGGCACTCGTCGAGCTCGGTGTCGGTCCATACGGCCGGGGTCGCCTCTTCTAGCCGGGTCCGCAGCCGCGCACGGAGCGCGTTGAGGGTGGTCATACGGGTGTTCCACTTCTCCCGGCGTGCCGTATCCTGTCCGGGCTACATTCGATTCGAATGATTGGGGAATCACGATGGCGCTGTTATCGATGAAGACGTTTCGGGCCGAGCCGGGGCGGGAGGATGATCTCGTTCAGCTGATGCGCGACGCAAAGAAGGAGATGCTACGGGTCGATTCACGCCGGACGGTGCGTGTCTTCCGCGTGGTAGACGGGCCGGACGCCGGCAATGTCAGCATCGCAATCGAGTACGAGGGCCTGGAGGCGTTCCGCGAGATCCGGGCGAAGGAGCAGGCCGACGCGGGCTGGCAGGCAATTGGCGACCGAGCCAACGGCCCGGATCGCCCGGCCGAGACGCTGCGGTATGTCCAGATGGAGGAGATCGCGTAATCGAGGGATGGGGATGAGGGCAGGATCGCTTTCGGCCTTCGATCGTCCCTTCGATCCAGGGGAACGGGTATCAGCAAACGACCGGACATTCCCTTATCCCAGCATTGGGAGAAGGGGCAGGGGATGAGGGCCATCTCCCTCATCCCCCATCCAGCACCCCTTCGTATCCGATGGTGTGCAGCGCCGCGGCCTCGTCGAGAACCTCGGCCCAGCGGCGGTCGGGATCGGACTCGCCGAGGATAGCCATCGCCTGCCGGCGCGAGTGGACGCCGCTGGCCACGAGGCGCGACTCGCCGCGAACCAGCTTCTCGCGATCGCTCGGCAGGATCTCCTGCCAGATCGGGCGGGTCCGGCGCAGGCCGGCCAGTGGCAGACCGCCGAAGCGCTCCAGCAGGTCCAGCACCAATGCGTTGCGCTGGGCGTAGACGGCGTCCCACACTCGCCGTTTACGCGTCACCTTCTGGACAAGCGGCTGGATCTCGACTTCCAGCGCGACGCCAGAGAGCGAGCGGCCCGAATCGCCGAAGGCAGTCCGCGGCGTCTCGGAAAGATCGTGCAGCTGACGATAGAGCAAGTTGACGTAATCAATATGCATGCCGATCCCACTGCCGAGCATGTCGAGCAGGTAGGCCTTCGACGCCTCCGGGAGCTCCCAGACTGCGCCCGGCTCGGCGCGGATACCTTCGCTGCCGGAGACGTTCTCCAGCACGGTGACCGGGTAGCCGCTGACCTGGAGGATGTGGGAGATTGTCGTCATTCGCTGATTCAGCTCGCGACAGACGTCGACCAGGTCTTCGAGGTCGGACGCGCCCCAGAACTCGTGCGGTCGGGGGACGTTCGGATAGATCACATACGGCACCCATCCGTAGGGATTCGCCGCGTCGATGACCACCGCGCCGTCGACCTCGACACGATATCGATCGGCGAGCCAGTCCTCGATGACCGTGAGCGGCCGGCCACCGCCCGTGGCCGCGTTCAGCGGCCGGCCAAACAGCCGCTCGGCCTCCGCCGGCAGGACGCGGTAGCGCTGGATAGCGCGGTAGATCGTGCGCGGGTCGTCTGGCTCCCACCACGCCCAAAGGCCGGCCGGATCGACCGGCGCGACCACCGGGCGACGGTGGCGATCGCTCCAGGTGACCTTGAATGCGCCATCACCGAGAACGGCCGCGTCGAGTGCCGACTGCACATCTGCGGCGTGCTGGTCGATCTCGTCGTAAACGGCCGCCAACGCCCGCTCGGCCAGCCGGATGGTCTCCTCCGGCACGTCTGACGTTCCGGGCAGGACATCGAACGTCACCGGCGCGGGCATCAGATAGGCGACCGCCTTGCGAACCAGGACACGCGCGTAGTTGAGCACGATTCGCGTCTCCCCGGCTCTCCGGGCGCCGGTCCACTGCCGGCCGTCGTAGAAATCGAGGTGTTCCTGATAGCGGTTCATCCGCTGCGTATCCTGGGTCAGCAGCCATGCCGCCAGCCGGCCGGCCGTGGGAGCGGCGACGGGGTGCATCGGGACTCCTTTCGAGACACGAGATGCCGTGGAATATGCAGGGGAGCGAGATCAGCTCGCGTTGATGCCCTTCAACCGCTGGATACCGAGCGGACCCATCAGCGCCAGCCCGCAATACCACTTGATCCGGTTTCGCGTCGCATCCTTCGTCTCGAGCTCCCCGACCTGCTCGACCTGAATGCCGCCGTTCTCGAGACCAGTGATGCCCTGCCGGCCGAACTTCACCGCATAGATGCTCGAGCAGACAGCGCCGCTCGACCCCTGTACCTCGTTCGTCGGGATCCAGTCATCGACCAACAGCGGGATGCCGTCGTAATAGAGTGCGCGCAGGCCGAACGCGTCGACCCCCGTCTCAAGCAGATTACCGCTCGCCCGCCGCAGCGCGCTCAACTTCCGCCGCGTCCGCTTCGACATCAGCAGCGCGTCCGGCCGGCCCGGCATGATCGTGTCGACCAGCGCATCCATCATGTCCAGCGTCAGCGCCGCGCCGTTCGCGCCCGCCGTCGTTTCCCGGCTCTCCGCCGCCGTCAACTTCGCCAGCCCGTCGAACTCGTTGGGAAAACCAACCGAGTCCCCTTGGTAGAACTTCTTGCTGAACTCATACGCCGTCGCCTTCGCCTTCGACAGCAACACCTCGGCTTCGAGGTCGTTGGGATTCCGGTACGTCTGCTGTAGGAAATTGTCGACGTCCGCGTCACCGCCGAGGATCTTCAGCACGGCAGTCTTCTGCGTGAACGTTGGCGTGCCCTCGTTCCACGTGTCGCCCGGCGCGTACCAATCGATCGTCGGCGCCGCGTTCTCGCGGTTGTAGGTGATCGCCGTGCCGATCACGTCCTCGAACGGCAGCATCTGCAACACGCTCGACTCCATGATGATCGTCTCGATCACGCCCGCGAGAAGCACGTCGTTCGTCAGCTTCGCCGCTTCAACCTTCGTCATCGCCATCTGGACATTCCCTTCGTGTCGAAATCTGGTGGTCGAGCCCTGCTAGCGCCGGATCGCGTCGATGCCGGCCCGCACCTTGGCCGCCGGCCCGAGGTCAGCCAGGTTCAGTTCGCGTGATCGGATCACATTGCCTGAGGGGACAGGGGGAGTGGTCGTGGCTGCCGTCACCTCGGCGACGCGGGCAAAGGCGGCGCGAGCGGCCGGCAGGCTATCGAGCATCTCGCGCAGCGATGCCCCCTGGACCAGTTCCGGGATCACATCGGGATTGGCCTGCACGATCAGATCGCGCAGCAGCGCCGCGTCATCGCCGATCCGTGGCTCCGGATCCCGGTCCGCCTCGATCGCATCGTGGTCGCTCATCGGTCCTCCGTTCGATGGTGTTGGGGTCGTCCGTTACAACCCCTCTACTATTCGAACGGGATCTGGAACGAAAAATGGGACATTTAGGGTCGAAGAGCTTATGCCTGCGTCATTTCACGCCCTCGCGCCGCCAGCCAGACGATTGCCCCGCCGCTCACCGGCAGCAGGATCATCGCGATTCGCAGCGAGCTCAGCTCGGCGACCCAGCCGATCGCGGGCGGGGTCACCATGAACGCGAGATAGGTGACGATCATGACGACCGCCGTCAACTCGCGGCTCCGATCCGGAAGGCGAGCAGCGGCGGCGCTCATGACAGTCGGGAAGATGCCGGCCACACCGAGCCCGACGAGCGCCAGCGCCGCCATCGCCAGCGGGACACTCCCGGCGACGACGAGTAGCAGCCCGCCAGCGCCGATCCCGATGCCGGACGCCAGTAGCGAGACGCGTGGGCCGGATCGGGCGACGAGCGGCGTGTTCGCCAGCCGGCCGGCGAACATCGTCGCGTTGAAGAGCGCGAAGCTCGCCCCGCCCGCCGCAGCCGAAGCGCCCAGCTCTTCGCGCAGATAGATCACGGCCCAGATGAAGGCGACACTCTCGACGACGATGCCGAAGAGAATGATCCCGATCAGCGTGCGCACCGCGCCGGAGGCCAACACCACCCGCCAGTCGCCGCGCTCCTCCCTGGCCGATTCGCCGGTCGGCGGGTAGGCGATAAACAGCGTGGCAACGAAGGTGAGCAGGCTGAAGCCAGCCGCGCCAACCAGGAGAGCGTTGTAGCTGGCGCCGGCCGCCAACCCGATCCCCGCGCCGATCGCGCCAACCACTGCGGCGATGCTGAACCCCGCGTGCATCACGTTCATCCGCGCCCGCCGGGCCAACCGCTCCCAATCCACCGAACCCTGGATCATCGCGCCATCGAGCAGGCCGGTGCCGGCCCCGAGGATGGCCAGCGCGACAATGAGCGTGGCCAGCGATCCTGCCCCCGCCAGGCCGAGCATGGATGCGGTGATCAGCGCAAGCCCAACCAGCGCAATGCTCCGAGTGCCCGTCCTCGCCGCCACTCGGGCATAGAGGACGACCGCGGCGATTGAGGCGAACGATGCCGCGAGTTGGGCGGTGCCGAACGCGCCGGACCCAATCCGCAGCGCGTCGACCATCTCCGCCCAGACGACCCCGCGCACCCCGGCGATGATCCCGAACAACGCGAAGTGGCTGAGGATCAGCCCGAAGGCCGGCCCCGGCCGCCAGTGTTCAGCCGCCACCGTTGTTCTCGACCCCTTTGCCCGCACGCGCCCTCCCCACCCGACTCCACGACCGACGAAGCGTAGCAGGGATGGGGGAAGTCGAGGGATGAGGAATGAGGCAAAGGGGATGAGGAGAGGTGAGGATGGGGGTGCGCGCGGCATCCGTGGCGGCAATGGCGGCGAATACGAGAGGCGTCCCTGCGAGCCTCATCCCTTCGTCAGTAATACACCGTCAGGGTTCGGTGATATGGGTCTGTGTTCGCCGGCAGGGACTGGCCTGCCTGCCAGAGCGCCCAGTCGATCGCGTAGGACGGCGTCGGCCGGCCCCGACGGCTCAGCTCCTGACGCAGCAGCTCGACCGCCCAGACCGTGCTGGCGCGGATCTCCAGCTCCTCGTCGCTGTCCGGCGGGATCAATTCGCAGCGCGCGATCTTGCCCGCCAGATCTGGCTCGTAGGACAGCACCCCGAACTGGCGCAGCACCTGTGGCACCTTGTAATCGGCGAAGGCGGTGAGAGTGTCGAGGTCGTGGAACGCGCCCAGCCCCTGGCCGGCGAACGCGCCGAACACATCGGCAACAAGGATCTGCGCGCGCTTGTAAAACCGAGCCTCGCGTTGACCCCACGGGGCAGTGTCGCGGAACGACGGCAGCGCCCGCAGCACCTCGGCAACCAGCCTCGGCGCGGATCCGCGAGCTGCCCGGATCGCGTGCAGGAACGACCCGTCCCAGCGCTCGACCAGCGCCACGCCGACCTCACGGAGATGTGTCATCCGTGCGTGGAGCAGCGGGATCGCCTCGCTCCCCGGGTCGCCGGCCAGCAGCTCGGTCACCTCCGCCTCGGTGATCGTGCCCAGCAGGTCGCCATCCCACAGCGGATAGCCCCCCTCGACGGCCCGCCGTAGCGCGACCGCCAGCGCCGCGTAGCCGTCGTAGGTCGTGCCCTGATAGGTCACCTGCCAGCGCGGTCGGTCGGAGCCAGGCAACGACCAGAAGCAGAAGTTCAGCGCGTCGACCACCAGAACCAGATTGGCCAGCTTCGCCGGATCGTCCGATATCGGATGAAGCATCCTGTCCCAGTCCGCCGTCGGCGCGGGCAGCCCCTCGATCAACGCCGCCGCACGCTGAACCTGCTGCTGATCGATCCGCACCTGCCTCGCCTGCTCGACGATCGGCTGCGTGCTCTCCAGCACCCGCAGGGGATCACGCGAAACATCCAGCTCCAGCCGCACCACCATCCGCGCTCTCCTCTCACCTCTCAGTGGCCCCCAGAATACCGGTAACTCCCGTGCCAGCAAAGAAGGGCGTGACTTTCTCGCAAGGGTAAACCTCGTGCGCGCCCCACCTCCAACCCATCATCCCTTCGCATGCTATTCTCGTCCCGGCGACCCGCGCCCGACGAGAAGGAGAGAACCAGTGCCCGACATCACGCTCGACACCAGCACCGAACGCGGCCGCCACGTCGCAGCCCGCCTGCGCGGCGACATCGTCGCCTGGCTCACCACCGTCCGCCCCGACGGCCAGCCGGACACGGTCCCCGTCTGGTTCCTCTGGGATGGCGCGACGGCTGTCATCTATAGCCGGCCGAACCAGGTCAAGCTACGCAACGTCGCCAGCAACCCCCGCGTCTCCCTCGTCGTCGACGACACCCACGGGGGCGCAGACGTCATCCGCATCGAAGGCGCCGCCGCCATCGACGAGTCGCACCCCGCCTGCGACGCCTCTCCCGCCTACGTCGCCAAGTACGAAGCACACATCATCGACCTCGGCTACACCCTCCCCGAATTCGCCGCCACCTATTCCGCCCCCCTCATCATCACCCCGACAAAGTACCGGACGTAGGCGCCGCGCAGCCTCTCCCGCCGCCTTGTCATCCTGAGCGCGCACGCGAAGGATCTCTCCTGCGTTCGACCGCAGCCGGCCGGGGGAGATCCTTCACTGCGGTTCAGGATGACAAAGGGAGGGGGTGGGGGCGCTGCCGTCCCCCCGTCCCTCGTCCCCCATCCCCCCGAATGTCCCATTTTTCGTCCCAGAACGCGTTCGAATAGTAGAGGCCCTGAATACCTCTCGTCTCCCGCTTCGACGAAAGGCGCGTCATATGCCCCCTGATCGCCATGCCGAGATGGTCGCTCTCGGCCAGGATCCTTCCCTCGCGAACGAGCTCGCCGCGGCGCGGTTGGTCCTGGGCCGGCTGCTCGATGCGATGGACGACGCCAGCGACGACCGCCGCCTCGCCCAGGGCGTCGCGAGCCTGTGCAACGTCATCGTCCGCACCATCCAGACGCAGTCCCGGCTGGACAACCCCGCCAGCGAGCTCGACGGCGAGATCGCCCGCGCACTCGACGAGCTCGACGCCCAGGAGGTGACGCGTGATCGACACGACCCGCATACCCCGACTCGCCCGTGTCCTCCTCGGCCGCCGGCCCGAGCCGCCGCGCCGGCCCGTCGATCTCGATCCGGCAAGCGTCTACGAAGTCGTTACCCGCCAGATGGTCGAAGACCTCGTCCGTGAAGTCACCGCCACCCGCCAGCGCGTCGACTCCCTCTTCTACCTCGTCGTCGCCGCCGTCATCGGCGAAATCCTCTCGCGGATTGTTTGAGGGACGGGGGACGAGGCAAACGCGAACGGCTCGCCAATGCTGCCCAACTCCCCCCTCTCCCAGCATTGGGAGAGGGGCAGGGGGTGAGGGCCGTCTTCCCCCATCCCAGTTTCGAACGGAGCGCCGCTATGCCGCACCCCCTCGCCGCCGACGTTCGTCCTGGGCTGGACGATGTCGTCCGCTTCGGCCATGTCCAGGCGCCAGCGCACCGGCTGCGCGCCTACCAGACCCCGGTCGCGCGGGCAGTGGCCGGCAGTGTCGTCGATGGGCGCGGCATGGAGTTCGCCGCCGTCTTCGCCCGCCAGTCCGGCAAGGACGAGATGCTGGCCCAGCTGTGCGCCTGGCTGCTCTGGCGCTACCAGCAGATCGGTGGCAACGTTGTCGTCGCCCTCCCGGCCGTGCGGCCGCAGGGCATCATCGCCCGCGATCGTCTGCTTGCCCGGCTGGATGGCCCGTACACCGCCGGTCGGTACCGCGTCCGCGAGGGCACGATCGTCGAGATGGGCCGCGCTTCGGTCCGCTACCTCTCGGCTGCCCCGACCGCCCATTCGCGCGGTAACACCGCCGACCTGCTGCTTGTCGCCAACGAGGCGCAGGACATCGCGCCGGACACCTGGGACGCCGTCTTCGCCCCGATGGCCGCTTCCACGAACGCGACCACGCTATTTATGGGCACCGTCTGGAATAGCTCCACCCTGCTGGCTCGCCAGCTCCGGTTGCTGGCCGGCCTCGAGCATGCCGACGATGTCCGTCGCCGCTTCCTCGTCCCCTGGCGCGATGTCGCCGCCGAGCTGCCGCCCTATGGCGACTATGTTCGGCGCCAGATGGCGCTGCTCGGCGAGCATCACCCCTACATCCGCACCGAGTACGAGCTGGAGGAGCTCGATGACGATGGCATCCTGTTCCCGCCCGAGCGTCGCGAGCCGCTGCGTGGCAGCTTCCCGCCACTCTCCCGCCCCGACCCCACCGACCCGCCCGGCGCGACGTACGCCCTCACCATCGACGTGGCCGGCCCCGAAGAATCCGGCCTCCAGGACGCCGCCCTCCGTGCCCTCGCTCCCCGCCGCGACTCCACCGTCGCCACCGTCGTCCGCATCCTCTCACCTCCCGGTCTCTCCTCGTCCCCCGTCCCTCGTCCCCCGTCCCTTCCGTCGTACGACATCATCGCCCGCTACGAGTGGACCGGCACGCCCCACCCTGTCCTCCACGACCGCATCGTCGCCCTGGCGACGCGAGTCTGGCGGGTGCGGCGCGTCGTCGTGGATGCGACCGGCGTCGGGGCCGGGCTGGCCGGCTTCCTCGCCGTCACCCTCGGCGAGCGCGTCGTCACCCCGTTCGTCTTCTCCTCGGCTTCCAAGAGCCAGCTCGCCTGGGACCTTCTCGGCCTGATCGACGCCGGCCGCGTCCAGGTCTGCGCGCCAGACCCCGACGCCGACGCCGAGCAGCACCGTCTGGACCGTCGCTTCTGGCAGCAGCTCGCCGCTTGCCGCTACACCGTTCTCCCCGGCCCCGGCAAGCTTCTGCGCTGGGGCGTCGAGGACCAGCGCCTCCACGATGACCTGCTGATGTCGTTCGCCCTCGTTGCCGTCCTCGACCGCGACGACTGGAGACCCCGTGAGGCACGTGGCATCACCTCTGCCCTGTCATCCTGAGTGCTTCGACTAGCATGATGTGTCAGGTTGGCAGCTTCCCTGTACGCTGTCATCCTGAGCGCTCACGCGAAGGATCTCTCTTGCGTTCGACTGTGTCCAGCATGAGGAGATGCTTCGCTGAGGCTCAGCATGACAAACGGCCGGGGTGGCTGTCGCACCACATTGCATGACACATCACGCTGGTCGGAGCACTGAGTACAGCGACTAGCATGAAGTGACTTGTTGGCACAGAACTGGCTGATGGGATGCAACGCAGTTTGTGTGCACCAGCGGGAGGGTCTGGCATGAGTAATAAGCAACACGTGGTACGGCTGACGGCAGCGGAACGAACGGAATTGCGCCAGCTCATTGAGACAGGGTCCGCCCATGCCAGGCGCCTTAAACGCGCCCGCATCCTGCTCAAAGCCGATGCCAGTATCGCCGGACCACGGTGGACCGATGTCCAGATTGCGGAGGCACTGGAATGCAGTCCCCGGACGGTCGCGCGACTCCGGGAACGATGCTGTCGTGAGGGTCTGGCCGCCAGTCTGGGGCGACGTCCCTCGACACGGGTCTATCGGCGACGCTTTGATGGCGCAGCGGAAGCCCGGCTGACCACGCTTGCTTGTAGTCCTGCACCAGCGGGTGCTGCCCGCTGGACGCTGCGCTTGCTGGCCGATACCGTGGTGGAGCAGGAGATTGTCCCCCAGGTGTGCCCGGAGACGGTCCGCATGACACTTAAAAAAACGTCCTCAAGCCGTGGCTGAAACGCAGCTGGTGTCTGTCCGGGAAGCCTGATGCGGGATTCGTCGCAGCCATGGAAGATGTGCTCGACGTCTATGCTCGACCGATCGACCCACTGCGTCCCCACTAGTCTGCTTTGACGAGAGTGGCAAAGCACTCCGGGGCGATGTCCGTCCCAGTCAGCCAGCTGGACCCGGTCACGCGCTGCGGGAAGATCCGGCCTATATCCGCCACGGCAGTGCCAACCTCTTTCTCTGGTGTGCGCCCCATCTTGGACAGCGAGGCATCACCGTCACCGAGCGGCGCACCCGGGTCGACTGGGCCGTCGCCATGCGCCATCTCGTCGATGAGGTCTTCCCGACGGCGGAGCGGATCGTGGTGGTGCTCGACAATCTCAACATCCATGCCGACCACTCACTCTATGCGGCGTTCCCGCCCCGGGAGGCAAAGCGCATTCGCGACAAGCTGGAACCGCATTACACCCCCAAGCATGCTTCGTGGCTGAACATCGCCGAACTGGAGTTTAGTGCGCTGGTGCGCCAATGTCTGGATCAGCGCATCCCCACGCCGACGGACTTGCAGCAGGCGGTTGATGCCTGGACAACCCGGCGCAACAGCCGCGCCAAACCGGTGCAATGGCACTTCATGGTGGAGCACGCACGCATCAAATTACGCCGGCTGTATCCGGTCCCTGAACTGGACACTTCATGCTAGTCGCTGTACTGAGTAGTCGACCGCAGTGATTCTGTCAACCGCGGCGCCCACCCCTGATACTTGTCATTCCGAGCCTCAGCGAGGAATCTCTCCCACGCTGGCGCCAGTCGATCGCAGGAGAGATCCTTCGCGTGCGCGCTCAGGATGACAAGCCAGCCGGGTGACAGCCGGTCCCGCCCTTTGTCATTCCGAGCCGCAGCGAAGGATCTCCTCCGCTCGGCTGCGGTCAGGCCGCGTCGTGGATCTGCGCTCGGCCCCGCCCGGCCCTGTCCGCCGCCTTGTGGTAGCCGCGGCCGTCTGACCTGCAAGGAGCGCCAACGCCCCACCCCGGCTGAGTGTGCTCTTGCTGGCGACGAGTACCCTGATCCCGCCTGTCGTCTCACTCGCGCCGAGCACAGCACATACACCCAGATCCTCGAACGCTCCGGCTTCGCCATCCAGCAGTCCGACGACCGCTCCTCAGGGACGTTGGCAGCGTATGTCTGCGTCCGGCGGTGAGGCGCGGGATATCTGTCCATCAATCGGCCCCAGCGGCCTGCGCCGTACTTTGGTGTCGAATTCTGACCGGTGTTACGCTACTAGTGCAGCGTAGCGAGAGGAGGAGAACATGGCGATCAGGTATCCATCGAGATCATTCACCAGCACAGATCGCGGGATGAAGTATGTCTCCTCTGAGGAGGGACGCGAGATTCTCGACCGTCAGGCGCGGAAGTACCTTGGCATGAGCGGCGAGGTGTTCGTGCGTGAGTATCGCGCCGGCCGGATCCCCGATCCTGATCGCTCCGAGGTTCGCCGCGTCGCGATGCTGATCCCACTCACCGACGCCTGAGCCGTGGCCGGCCGGAATCCCAACGCCGCGTTTCAGCAGTTTATCGATCCACTCAGAAGCGCATTGAACTGCGTGACGCAGGAACGCCTCACGGCGTCGCGCCAGCATACATACGAGGTCGGGACGATCTACTCCGTTCTGCTGAACGATCTCAACCCGGTGCGCTTGCGAACGGCAGCCGGTATCCTGCCCGTGTACATGTCCGTCGGGCAACAGGTCCGCATCATCAAGACCGAAGAACCTTCAGATCCTCGCGGCCCCTACAAGATCCAGATAGTTGAGTACTTCTACGACCTGCGGTCTGATGACCACACCGAACTTCTGACATTTCATTGGACTCCCGAGGCCGAAGGCGATGGCGTTGTCACATTTCCCCACCTGCACGCCGGAAGTGCGATCATCGCCCAGGACGCACCGATTCGCCCACGGGACTTCCACAAGATCCACATTCCAACCGGCCGTGTCTCTGTCGAGGCAATCATCCGCCTCGCCATCACCGAGTTCGGTGCAATCCCGCTCAAGAGAAACTGGGTCGACGAACTTAACCGGACTGAGGCGGCGTTCCTGAACTGGCGAACCCGGTCTTCCTGACCCCCCTACCCCCGTCCCGGCCCATACACCGCCTGCCCCGGCGTGGCCCCCGTGTGCTGGCCGTCGCGCAGCACGCGGCCGCCGTTGACCCAGACATCGCGGATGCCGGTCGAGTGCTGGTGCGGGTCCTCGAACGTGGCGTTGTCGCCGACCGTCGCCGGGTCGAAGATGACCACGTCGGCCTGCATCCCCTCGCGCAGCAATCCCCGGTCGCGCAGCATCAGCCGGTCGGCGACCGCCGAGGTCATCTTGCGCACGGCGTCCTCCAGCTCCAGCGCGCCCTCCTCCCGGACGTACTTGCCCAGCACGCGCGGGTAGGTGCCGTAGGAACGTGGGTGGACCGGGCCGTGCGCCCGGGCGACCTCGGGATCGACGCCGGGGGCGTCGGTCGAGACCTTCATCCATGGCTGCTGCAGCTGGAGCGGCAGGTTGACCTCGCTCATCATGAAGTAGATGGCGCTGATCCAGTGGTCGCCGTCCTCCAGCACAAGGTCCATCAGACAGTCGGCCCAGTGCTGGCCGCGTGCGTCGGCGATCTCGCCCAGCAGCTTGCCGGAGTACTGCTGGTTCTGCTCGGCGGTCAGCTCGGTGACCAGCACCCCCTCCGGGCCGGCCAGCGTCGCCAGCGCCTCCCAGCCGCCGGTCGGCTCGACCAGCTCGTGGCGGAGCTTCTCCCGCATCACCGGGTCGCGCAGGTTGTCCATCAGCTTTCCGTCGGCCGCTGCCCAGTTCGGCAGCGACGATGCCAGCCCGGTCCCGCCGGCGATGTACGGGTACATGTCCGAGGTCACGTCCAGGCCTTCGGTGCGCGCCGCGTTGACCATCGCGATGGCCCGCGTCATCTTGTCCCAGTTGCGCCGGCCGCCGACCTTCAGGTGGTAGAGCTCCAGCGCGCAGCCGGTCTGGCGTGGCAGGTCGAGCGTCTTCTCCAGCTCCTCGAGGAACGTGTCCGCCTCCGAGCGCATGTGGGTGATGTAGACGCCGCCGTATTCGGCGATCACCTCGCACATTGCGTACAGCTCGGCGTCGGTGGTGTAGGAGTTCGGCGGGTAGATCAGCGCCGTCGCGACGCCGAACGCGCCGTCCTCCATCGCCTCGCGGACGACCTGGCGGGTCTGCTCCATCTCCGCGGGCGTCAGGTCGCCCATCTCCCAGCCCTTGACGTACTCGCGCACCGTGCCGCCGCCGAGGAACGAGCCGAAGTTGACCGACGCGCCGCGGTTGCTGAGCCAGTCGATCCAGTCGGCAAAGCGCGTCCAGCCGCGGATGACCTCGACCATTCCCTCTGGCGCGCGGTCGTAGCCGCCGAGCGGCTTCTCGATCCGCCCGCCGAACGGGGCCGGCGTCCAGCCCTCGCCCATGATCTCGGTCGTCACCCCCTGGGTGATCTTCGACAGCGACCGCGGGTCGCTGAACAGCGGGATCAGTGAGTGCGACTGGATGTCGATGAAGCCGGGACAGACGACATGCCCGCTGGCGTCGATCACCTCGCCGGCGCTCGCCGGGTCGATCCTGCCGGCCGGCGCGATTGCCGCGACCTTGCCGCCCGCGATCGCAACATCCCCGTAGAACCACGGGTTGCCCGACCCATCGATCACCCTGCCGCCACGAATCAGCGCATCGTACGTCGCCATCTGCCCACTCCTCCAACACTCTATCGACCAGTGGCAGTGTAAACGACCCGCCGCGACTTGCGGGTCAGGATGCTGACCTGGTCGAAGCGAATGACACCGAGATAGGCCACGGGCGCGATCCTTGTCCGTCGCTCGAGTCTGCGTCTCGTTGATTACCCACGAGATTGAGGTCGACGACGGGACATCCTTCGATCATGAGGGGGCTCATTGCGCCGGTTCAGCTGCCCCCGGCGATAACCCGTGCTGCGTGGTCGGACAGCTACAGCCCGTCCTGTTGGACAGGTTGACTGGCGGTCAACCTATTACTACAATCGGCGACGTGTTCCGCGAACGTACGCGACCCATCGGCGCCCGAATCTTCGATGAGCCGCGTGACACACCTCACCGAAAGGGACGACACATGCCCGGAGTACGAGTCCTCGTCGGCACGCGTAAGGGGGCGTTTATCCTGACATCGGACGAGCAGCGGCAGGCGTGGGACGTGCAAGGCCCGCTCTTCGCCGGCTGGGAGATCTATCACCTCAAAGGCTCGCCGGTGAACCCGGACCGTATCTACGCTTCGCAGTCCAGCGGCTGGTTTGGCCAGACGATCCAGCGCTCCGACGACGGCGGCGCGACATGGGAGCCAGTCGGCAACGCCTTCCAGTATGTCGGCGACCCCGGCACGCACCAGTGGTACGACGGCACCCAGCACCCATGGGAGTTCAACCGCGTCTGGCACCTCGAGCCCTCGCTCAGTGAGCCGGATACTGTCTACGCCGGGGTCGAGGATGCCGCGCTGTTCAAGTCGACCGACGGTGGGCAGAGCTGGCAGGAGTTGGCCTGCCTGCGCGATGTCAAGGGTCACCTCTGGCAGCCGGGGGCGGGCGGCATGTGTCTGCACACGATCGTCCTCGACCCGGCCAACCCCGACCGCATCGTCGTCGCGATCTCGGCGGCCGGCACGTTCCGCACCGATGACGGCGGTCAGACCTGGCGGTCGATCAACCGGGGCCTGCGCTCCGACTTCGAGCTGCCCGACCCGAACGCCGATGTTGGCCACTGCGTCCACTGCGTCGCGATGCACCCCACGCGGCCGGACGTCCTGTTCATGCAAAAGCACTGGGACGTGATGCGCAGCGACGACGCCGGCGAGTTGTGGCACGAGGTCAGCGGCAATCTCCCGAGCGACTTCGGCTTCCCGATCGCCGTCCACGCCCACGAGCCGGAGACGATCTACGTTGTTCCGATCAAGAGCGATTCCGAGCACTTCCCGCCGGAGGGCAAGCTGCGGGTCTACCGCAGCCGCACCGGCGGCAACGAATGGGAGGCGCTGACCGAGGGCCTTCCGCAACAGGATTGCTACGTCAATATCCTGCGCGACGCGATGGCGGTCGACCGGCTCGACTCATGCGGCGTCTATTTCGGTACGACAGGCGGCCAGGTTTACGCTTCGGCCGACTCTGGCGACACCTGGAACGCGATCGTCCGCGACCTGCCGGCCGTGACGTCGATCGAAGTGCAGACGCTGCCATGATCCGCGTCGAGCTGCCCTACCACCTGCGCAACCTGGCCCAGGTAGGCCGCGAGGTCGAGCTGGTTGTCGATGGCCCTGTTACCCAGCGGGCCATCCTCGACGCGCTCGAGGCGGACTACCCGATGCTGCGAGGAACAGTCCGTGACCACGCGACGCAGGCGCGCCGGCCGTTTCTGCGTTTCTTCGCCTGCTCCGAGGATCTCTCCCACGAGCCGCCCGACGCGCCACTGCCGGCAGCCGTCGCGTCCGGCCAGGAGCCGTTCTCGATCGTCGGGGCGATGGCCGGCGGATAGGCCCCGCCGGCTGCGAACGTCGTCATGCTCTCCGGCCAGCATGACGACGCCGCGCGTTGCTGATTCAGGAGGCGCGTGTCGTGCTCACGCCGGCCGTGACCGTAGCCCGCGCGCGGCGAATCTGGTCGGCGTGCTCCGGGGCGTGCGCCGCGTAGCTCTCCAGCCAGTCCGTAGCGGAAAAGCGCCCGCTCTCGCTGTGTATGGCCGAGCGTTGCCAGTCGGCATCGCTCATCCGGGCGAGGATCTGGACGGTCGTTGCTCGAGCGAGACGGAACGCGTCCAGCGACAGCTCGACCGGTCGGTCGTACCAGAGTCGCCGGGCGAACGCCGCTTCGTCATAACCGCGGATCGGCGGGTTGTCCTCGACGAGCAGCAGGCGGAGCCGCATCGCGCTGGTCATCTCGGAATCGGCCAGGTGGTGAATCACCTCGCGCGGCGACCATTCGCCCGGCGCCTCGCGCGCGTCCATCTCCTCGGCGGTGATGTCGCGCAACGCCTCGACGATGATGTCGTAGCCGTTCGCGTACTGCCCGATCAGTTGCTCGCGCGTATCGTGGTTCACGTGCTCTCCCATCCGCCGTTGCGCTCAGGCACGAACCCATCCTCACCCAGGTTCCCGCCGCTGTGAGGGTCCACTCGCGCCCGATCAGCGCGAGCCGGGTGCGACGCCGCGGACGGTCGTCTCGATCGCGTAGACGCTGGCGCGGGCGGTGAGGTAGAGCGTCGAGTAGGCCGGCCCGCCGAAGCAGAGATTAGCGGGATTCTCCGGCAGGGCGAGGATGCCGAGCAAGCGGCCGTCCGGCTCGACCACCCAGACGCCGCCGACCCCCGTCGTCCAGAGCCGGCCGGCCTCGTCGACCGCCATGCCGTCCGGCGCGCCGGGGCCATCAGCCTTGCGCATGTCCACGAACAGCTCGCCAGCGTCGAGCGTGCCGTCATCGCCGACCAGGTAGCGCCGGATGATCTTGTCGTGCGAGTCGCCGATGTAGAGTCGCCGTTCGTCTGGCGTGAACACCAGCCCATTTGGCTGGCTGAAATCGCGTGTGACACAGGTGAGGACGCCGTCCGGCGCGATGCGGTAGACCCCCTGGACGTCGATCTCCTTCTGCGCGCCCGGCTCGCCCATCGACGGCATCGTCAGCCCGTAGGTTGGGTCGGTGAACCAGATCGCGCCGCTGGCATCGACCACGATGTCGTTCGGCGAGTTGAAGCGCTGGCCCTCGAAACGGTCGATCGCGCGGACCTCAACGCCACGGTAGGTCGTGACCGAGACGCGCCGACCGGAGTGCTCGCAGGCCAGCAGGTTGCCATCGCGGTCGAGCGTGAGCCCGTTGGCATGGCCGCTCGGCGCGCGGTAGACCTCGGCTGCCTCCGACCCCGGCCGCCAGCGATGGATCGTGCTGTTGGGGATGTCGGTGAACAGCAGGCAGTCATCCGCCGCCACCCAGACCGGCCCCTCGGTGAAGGCGAATCCGCCGCAGAGGCGCTGGGCTTCGCCACGGATCAGCGCTGAGAGACCTGCGTCCTGGTTGATCTGCATTGGCGTACCCTTCGATGCGATCAGCACAGTACTAAAACCGAACGAATGCTGTACTATAGCCGTGCCGTGGTCACTCGGGTGGTTCGTGCTAGGTGGATTTGGAGTCTGATGTGAGCGTGACGCGCGGACGCACTATAGCCGAGGCCGAAGAGATGATTCTTGAGGCTGTCAGAGATCATAATGGCTCGTATACGCCCGGTGAGGTAGTGAGGATTGTGCGCAAGCGGAGCGATATCCGCGAGGATGTTGCACGTGCCGCACTCTGGTTTCTTCTCGATCGGCGGTCGATTGTATTGACGCCGAACTGGCGGGTTGCCGCAGTTCCAAAGCCAGCCTCGTGATCGAGGGTGGCCGAGAGATCTGCGCGACGTTACGATGACGATCTTCCCGACGATCAGCGCTCGCCTTTTCAGCGTGATCGTGACCGAATCCTCTACACGACAGCCTTTCGGCGCCTGGCGGGGATCACACAGGTTGTCTCGCCTAATGAGAGGCCTCCTGTCCATAATCGCTTGACACATACCCTTGAGGTTGCCCAGGTCGCACGGCGCTTGGCGGAAAAGATTTGTGCTGAGATCGTGAGTGCTCGCACTCATGGTGCGTGTCCAATCGATCCGGACGTTGTTGAAGCGGCGGCGCTTGCCCACGATCTCGGGCACCCGCCATTCGGGCATATAGCAGAAGCCGAATTAGACCGGCTTGCTACCAGTAGCGACGATCATGATGGCTACAACGGCAACGCGCAGTCGTTTCGCATCCTGGCGAAGCTCGCAGTTCGCACCACAGGCGCAGATGGACTAAATCTCACACGCGCTACGCTGGATGCCGTTTTGAAGTATCCGTGGTTTCGTCCTACCGCTGGATCCAATCGGTTCAAATGGGGTGCCTATCATTCGGAGGAGGAGCTCGCACGCTGGGTTCGCCCGGATGACTCGTGGGACGGTTCTGCTCAGCCTTGCCCGGAAGCCTCGATCATGGATTGGGCTGACGATATTGCATATGCTGTCCATGACGTTGAGGACTTTTACCGTGCTGGGCTCATACCTCTCGATCGTCTTGCGACCGATGAAGCGGAACGGCGTCGCCTGCTCGATGCCCGCACGGGCGCTTTGTCTCTAGGGAAAAGTGAGACAAACATAACTCAGGTTCTTGATGAGTTCACAGAAGTCATCCCTCTATTAGAACCATACGCGGGTACTCGCGAGCAACGTGCCCTTCTCCGTGGCTGGACATCAACGCTCATCGGACGGTACATCGGAGCGATGACGTGGTCGGTCGTTGACAACGGTCACCTGCACCTTGCGATTGCCCCGCGGGCTGAGCTCGAAGTTGCGATGTTGAAGCAACTTACCTGGCACTATGTTATTGAGCGGGAATCACTCGCCACGCAGCAGTATGGACAGCGGAAGATGATCCGGACGTTGTTCGAGACGCTGCGCGACGACGCACACGCTACCTCCGGTGGGAAAAACAAGCGCTATACGCTCTTCCCTCCATACTACCGCGAACTTCTGGAGCAGGCTGCGGACGATGCCGAGCGCACACGTCTTGTGATCGACCTGATTGCGTCGATGACCGAACATCAGGTTGTTGATACGTACCAGCGACTGACCGGCATCGCTCAGGGTTCCGCGTTCGATCTCCTCTAGTTGTTCCTCGTTCCATTCGCTGTGATATGATCCCTGGCCTTTTCCGAACGACCGGAGGTGGGGTGTTCGCCCTGCTGCGGGTCCGCGACTTCGGCCTGCTCGGGCTGGCCGGGCTGATCTCGATCGCTGCCGACCTCGCGCTGGTCGTGGCGCTGCCGCTGCACGTCTACCGGCTGACGGACTCGACCGTCGCGACCGATGGGTCGCGGGGCTATTCTCCGATCGCTGGGATCAGCGGCTGGCGATGGTCGTCGCCGATCTGCTTCGTGCGCCGGTGCTGCTGCCGCGCCGCTGAGTGGTGGTCCGGTCGTTCGCCTGGCTGTCCTGTTTCCGACGGCTGGCCAATGACTATGAACGTTTGCTGGGGACGGTGACGGGGTTGCAGCTCGTCGCTTTTTCGGTCTTGATATTCAGTTGACTCACGAGGATGCTGCTTGCGATAAGTGTGTAAGGCCCTTTAAGTACTTAGATTCCGCTCTAGCGTTTCTCTAAGATTGTCATACGCAACGGCGACCTCCGGAGCTTGAGTGGCTGCTTGGGCCGAAATATTCAGCTCGAACGTAACAAGATCTTCCCAGTACGCATCTCGCTTGCGTTTACCCCAGAGCTGTGCTTCAAGGCGGATCCAGTAGCTACCCTCCTGAAACAGGAAAGGCGCTGGGCGGCGTTGAAACTCGCAAATGAGCGATAGCGCCTCACGCCCACGTACTGGAAACTGCACCGCCAGCCGACGGTCGTCGCTCGAAATCAATTTGTGAATCGTAGCGACGAACCCCAGTGGTCTATCAGGGGCTTCGTTGATGAACGTCAAGCGGAGATTTTGGATCATGATGGGTATAGGTCCATCATTGTAGAAGACAAGCGGCAAATAGAGGACCATCTGCCGATCAGCACTGGCATACGCACCATAACTACGTGGCGGCCCAACGTGGAGATTGCCCCGTCTCCAGTACATCCACCAAAAGCTGCTGACCGAGAAGAGCAGAGCCAAGACGCTGATGACAACTGCTGGCACCGTACTTCTCCTAGCTGGTAGGCATCCTTCTACCTGCCGCGCTTATGAATTCTGGGGCTGCTCCCCTACGCCCCCGGCCCCTTCACGAAGCGGCCCGGCGTTGCGCCGGTGTGCTGGCCGTCCTTCAGGACGCGGCCGCCGTTGACCCAGACGTCGCGGACGCCGGTCGAGAGCTGGTGCGGGTCGGTGAAGGTGGCGTTGTCGCGCACGGTCTCCGGGTCGAAGACGACCACGTCGGCCAGCATGCCCTCGCGCAGCAGGCCGCGATCACGCAGGCTGAGCCGGTCGGCGACCGACGACGTCATCTTTCGGATGGCGTCCTCCAGCTCGATAACCCCCTCGTCGCGGACGAAGTGGCCCAGCACGCGGGTCCAGGTCCCGTAGGCGCGCGGATGGGTCGGCCCGTCGGCGGCAGCCCACTCGGGGCCCATGCCGCCGGCGTCGGAGCTGACCTTGATCCACGGCTGCTGGAGCTGGAGGCGCAGGTTGTCGTCGCTCATCATGAAGTAGATCGTCGAGATGCGCTGCTCCTCGGAGATGAGCAGGTCCATCGCGGCGTCGATCCAATCCTTGCCCTGCTCGGCGGCGATCTCCGACAGGCGCATCCCCGCGTAGTGACGGTGCTCCGGCTTGGCGAACGAGACGGGCATGACCCCCTCCGGGCCGGCCAGATCACCCATCGCCTCCCAGGTTCCGTCCGGCTTCTCGGTCGCCGCGCGGATCTTCGCCCGCGCCTCCGGGTCGCGCAGGTTCTCGTAGGTCTTGCCGCCCTCGGCGATCCACGGCGGCAGGACCGAGGTCAGGCCGGTGCCGGCCGCCTCGTAGGGGTACATGTCGGCGGTGATGTCCAGCCCCTCGGCGCGGGCGCGGTCGATGCGGGCGATCGCCTGCGCCATCTTCGGCCAGTTACGCTGGCCGGCCGCCTTGAGGTGGTAGACCTCGACCGCCGCGCCGGAGCGATTGCCGATCTCGATCGCTTCCTCGAGCCCCTCCAGGAACATGTCCGCTTCCGAGCGCAGGTGGGTGATGTAGACGCCGCCGTAGCGCCCGACGACCTCGCAGATGTCGGCCACCTCGCCGGTGTCGGCGAAGACGTCCGGCGGGTAGATCAGCGCGTAGGACACGCCGAACGCGCCGTCCGCCATCGCCTCATCCATCACCCGCTGCATCGTCGTCGATCTCATCGTCGCCGGATGGCCCGACGTCCATGCCTCGCCCGTAGCGGCGCAGCGTGCCGCCGCCGAGGAACGAGCCGACGTTCGGCGAGACGCCGTGGTTCTCGAACGCCTCTAGCCAGTGGGCGAACCGCGTCCAGTCGCGCGCCCGCTCGGACCATTCGTCGATGCCGGGGAGCGTCGAGAAGCGGCCGGCCATCGGATTGGTGAAACGCCCGCCGACCGGCGCCGGAGTCCACGCCTCGCCCATGATCTCGGTCGTCACCCCCTGCGTGATCTTCGACAGGCAGCGCCCGTCGCGCATCAGCGGGATGATCGAGTGCGCACTGGATGTCGATGAATCCGGGACAGACGACCATCCCGTCCGCCTCGACCACCTCGCCCGCGCTGGCCGGGTCGATCCTGCCGGCCGGCGCGACCGCCGCGATCCTGTCCCCCGCGATGGCGACATCGCCGTAGAACCACGGGTTCCCCGACCCGTCCACCACCTTCGCGCCGCGGATCAAGACGTCTATTCCAGCCATGCCTCACTCCTCTCGCGTACCAATCCCTCGGGGCAGTGTACGACGATCGGGGACGAGCCTCGTCTCGCCCGGTATCATCTGTTGGGTCTGATGGGCGATACACTGAAGAGGAAACGATGCGGGATTTCTATACCGAGCAGCAGCTGATCGACGCGGTGAAGGCCGGCGATGAGGATCGCGTGCGGGCCATCGCGTCGCTGTCGCCGGAGCTGATCGATACCGAGGAGGACGGTGTGCCGGTTGTCCGTCTGGCGGTCTACTTCCGTCACCCACGGATAGCCCAGGCGCTCGCCGATATGGGTGCGCGGCTGGACATCTTCACTGCCGCTGCGATGGACAAGGCCGATCGGCTGGCGATCCTCCTGCAGGGCGCGCGCGGCCAGATCGACGGCTGGAGCGCGGATGGATACACGCCGCTGGCGCTGGCTGCGCGCTTCGGGGCGTTGCACAGCGCGCGGCTGCTGCTGGCGGTCGGAGCTGACCCGAACGCCCGCGATGCCAACGGCCACACGCCGCTCGACCTGGCGGCAGACGGTGGTGGCGACGCGATCACTCGTCTCCTCGTTGCCCGTGGGGCCAATCCGTCGATCGGCTGATGACGTGGGGCACATACCACGGGCTATCATTGGACCATCGACCGAGAGGATTCGCCGTGGCGGACCAGCCAATTTTCAACATCATCGGCGAGCGCGTGGCCCTCGGACCGTTGCGGCGTGACCTGATCCCGCTCTATGCGCGCTGGCGGAATGATTTCGCGATCCAGATCACGTTCGGCAACTCGCTGCAACCAGTGACGATCGAGGAGCAGACGCGCTGGTTCGACGGGCAGGTATCCAGCGAGGCGCGCTGGTTCACGATCTACGAGCGCGAGACGCAGAGGCCGATCGGCACGACCGACCTGTTCGACATTGAATATCGCTACCGCGCCTGCGAGTTCGGCATCCTGATCGGCGAGGCGGACGCGCGCGGCAAGGGCTACGGCGCCGAGGCGACGCGACTGATGCTCGATTACGCCTTCACCGCGCTCGGGATGCATAACGTGATGTTGAGAGTCGCGGAGTACAACCCGGCCGGCGTCCGCGCCTATCAGAAGGCAGGGTTCCGCGAGTTCGGCCGCCGCCGTCAATCCGACAGGGTCAACGGCGTCTACTACGACGAGATCTACATGGACTGCCTCGCGACCGAGTTCGAGAGCCCGGTGCTTTCGCATGTGCTTGCGCCGGATGTATCGAGATGAGCAGCAGTGGAGGCAGGAGCTCATCACGCATCCTGATCGCCATCATCAGCCTGCTCGGCGTCTCGTCGTTCCTCTACCCGTTCTTCCTGCCGGCGCTGGCCGGAGTGGGTGGTCAGGCGGGGCGCAGTGGTCTCGAAGCCCAGCTGGTGTTCACCGCGTTGGGAATCGGCTGCCTGGTGGCGCTGCTGCTGGTGGTTCAGGAGTCGGCCGCCGGGACGCGCGGAGCGTCGCGGATGGTCGCGCTGCTCGGCGCTCTCGTTGCGATCGACGCGACGTTGCGCCTGGTTCCGACATTGCTGGGCGCTTCCCCGATCTTCCTGCTGATCATCCTGGTCGGCTTCACCTATGGCTCGGATCTGGGCTTTCTGATGGGCGCGCTGACAATGCTCGTCTCCGCGCTGTTGACCGGCGGAGTCGGGCCATGGCTGCCCTACCAGATGCTTGGCGCGGGCTGGGTCGGTCTCACCGCCGCCTGGCTGCCGCGCGGGCGCGAGCCGGGCGATCGCGCCGAGATCCTCCGGTTGGCGGCGTTCGGCGCTGCCTGGGGGTTGCTGTATGGCGCGATCCTGAACCTGACCGAGTGGCCCTGGGCTGCGCCGGGGCTGGACACCAGCGCCGGCCTCTACTGGGTTCCCGGCATGGGCGTCGGGGAGGCGCTGGCCGCCTATGGCCGGTTCTATCTGACGACGTCGCTGCTCTACGATGCGTTCCGCGCCGCTGCCAACGTCGCGCTCATCCTGGCGCTTGGCCGGCCGCTCGTTCGCCTGCTCGATCGCTACCGCGATCGCTTCACCTGGCGCCCGTGGATCGCCGTCGATGACAGCGCGCCGATCGATCCGCAGCCGCAGCCAGCGAGAGCTCGCGCCAATGGTTGACGAACGCGGTGACGACCGACGTGACGCGCTGGAGCACGGCGTTGCGCGGCTGCTCGCCCGGCTCAGCCGCGCGCTCGTCCTCGAATCGCGGCCGGAGATCGTCGTCCGCGCCGCGCTCGACGCGCTCGTCTCCGAAGTCGGAGCGACGAGCGCGGCAGTCTATTTCACGGATTTCGACCAGCTCGTCGCCCGCCCGGCCTACACCGTCAACTACCCGCCCGACGTCCTCGAGCGCGTCCGTGATATCTCGCTCGACATCCCCTCGATGTCGACCCTGGCATTGCTGACCAGCGATGTAGTGACGATCGGTTCGCGAGCCGAGGCGCCACCGGAGATCGCGTTCAGCCTGGAGCTTGCCGACCGGATGGGCATCCATGCCTCGGCTGCCGTGCCACTGGTCGCCGCCGGCCGGACGCTCGGCGTCCTCGTCTACAACCTCGGCGAGGAGCACGCATTCTCCCCCGACGAGACGCGCCTGCTGCGCGAGGTCGGCGACCGGATCGCCGCAGCCGTCGAGCGTGCCCGGATGGAAGAGGAGCTGACCCGGCACGCCCGCGAGATGACGCTTCTGCATTCGATCGCCGTGGCCGTGGCCGGCGAAACCGATCTGGACATGATCCTCCGCGAGACGCTGTCCCGCCTGGCCACCGTGCTGGATTTCACCGGCGGGCTGATCGCGCTGGTCGAGGGTGACGACCTCGTCGTCCGCGCGGCGCACAACCCGCTCGTCTCCGACAGCCACGGAAATCGCCGGCCACGTGGGGTCGGGCTCGGCTGGCTCGTGGTCGAGCGGGGCGAGCCGATCCTCAGCAACGACGTGGCGTCTGACCCGCGCCGGGGGCATTTCCCCTCTTCTCGAAAGCTTCCCGGCTCCTACCTCGCGATCCCGCTCGTCTGGCATGGCAAGCCGTTTGGCCTCCTCCAGCTCGTGGCCGAGGCGGCCGGCGCGTTCCGCCACACCGATCTGTTGTTGCTCCAGACCGTTGGCACGATCATCAGTGGGCCGATCGAGCTGGCGACGCGCTACCGGTTCGAGATCGAGCTGCGTGACGCGCTCGATCAGATACGCTCCCGCCTGGAGGCGATTCTGGAGCACGCGCCGATGGGTGTGCTGTTCTTCGACCGGGAAGACCGGCTGGCGTTCGCCAACTCGCCACTCTCCGACGCGCTTCACCTGCTGCCGAAGGGCGAGCTGCGGCTGGGCCGGTCGTGGACAGAGCTGGCGGGCCAGCTAGAGCATCGTCGCTGGGGTGGCGAGCCAGATCGATTCCTGCAGCTGATCAATACCACCCGGCTGACGCGCAATGAAGTGCTGGTGGATGACTTTCAGCTCCGCGCGCCCGACCAGACGCTGCGGCGGATTGCCGCGCCGGTCTTCGAGTCCGGCGAGTTCTCCGGTCACCTGATCATTCTCCTCGACGTCACCGCCGAGCGTGAGGCGCTGCGGCAGGCCGAGCAGGCGCTGGCGCTGCGGGATCGCTTCATCAGCATCGCCTCGCACGAGCTGAAGACGCCGCTGACCGCGATCAAGGGCACAGCCCAACTCTTGCTGAAGCTGCACGCGGCCGGCCGCCTCGATCTCGACCGCGCGGCGCGCTCGCTGGACACGATCGACACACAGGCGGCGCGGATCGATCGGCTGGTCGATGACCTGCTCGACGTCTCGCGGATGCAGACCAGCCGGATCGCGCTCCGACCCGAGCTGATCGACCTCGCCGCCCTCGTCTCTGGCGTCGCCAGAACGCTGCCCGAAGCATCGCGCGACCGCATCCTGCTGGATCTACCGCCGGAGCTGCCGGGCCAGTGGGACCCGCTGCGGCTGGAGCAGGTCGTCCTCAACCTGCTCGACAACGCGCTGAAGTACTCGCCGCCCGACAGGCCGGTCGATGTCCGCCTTGCCCGCGATGGCGACGCGGCAGTCCTGACCGTCGCCGACTACGGCGTCGGCATCCCGGCTGCCGATCTGCCGGCGCTGTTCCGACCCTTTTCCCGCGGCGCCAACGTCGCGTCCAGCGACGCCCCCGGTCGCGGCCTCGGCTTGTTCATCACCCGCCAGATCGTCGAAGCGCACCACGGCGATATCACCGCCACCAGCGCCGTGGACGAGGGGGCGACGTTTACGGTGCGGTTGCCGGTGGACGGCCCTCACCCCCCTGCCCCCTCTCCCAATGCTGGGAGAGGGGGAGATGAGGGGAGCGGCGGTCGCGCAGGGCTTTCGTAAGGACAGGACCCGGCCTGTCCGGCGCCCGCAGGCGCCCTCCCCCGGTTGGCAATGCGAGACGGTGCGCCGCGTATCAGTCGTCGGGGAGATGAGGGGAGCGGCGGTCGCGCAGGGCTTTCGTAGGGACAGGACCCGGCCTGTCCGGCGCCCGCAGGCGCCCTCCCCCCCGGTTGGCAATGCGAGACGGTGGAGCGCGTATCAGTCGTCGGGGAGATGAGGGGAGCGGCGGTGGCGCAGGGCTTTCGTAGGGACAGGACCCGGCCTGTCCGGCGCCCGCAGGCGCCCTCCCCCCCGGTTGGCAATGCGAGGCCGAACAGCGTGTGTCAATCGTCGCTGATGACCGCGAGGTCTGTCTGGATCGCCTCGAACTCCTCGAGCGCGGCGCATGGCGCGAATCGTGCATCCGACGAGGCGGGAAGGGGCTGGACACAGTGAACCACGAGCCTCACTCAGAGCATGCGCCGGCCGAGCGAGTCGAGCGTCGACCGCTGGCCATTGCGCTGGCGATCACCGCAATATTCCTCGTGGTCGAGGCGGCCGGCGGGCTGCTGACGGGGTCACTGGCGCTGCTGGCCGACGCCGGCCACATGCTGACCGACGTCGCCGCGCTGGCGCTGGCGCTGTTCGCCATCTGGTTGGCGCAGCGGCCAGCGACTCCGACGCGGTCGTTCGGCTATCTGCGGGCAGAGGTGCTGGCCGCGCTGGCGAACGCGGCGGCGTTGATTGCCATCTCACTCCTCATCTTCTGGGAGGCGATCCGTCGCCTCGGCGCGCCTCCTGAGGTCGACAGCGGCCCGATGCTCGTCGTCGCCATCGCCGGCCTGCTGGCAAACGCCACCAGCGCCTGGGTGCTCTCGCGTGGCGGTGGCCACCACCACAACCTCAACACCCGTGGCGCGTTTCTCCACGTCATCAGCGACATGCTCGGCTCGGCCGGCGCGATCGTCGCCGCGCTGGTGATGCTGGCGACCGGCTGGTATCTGGCAGACCCGCTGCTCTCGGCTGGGATCGGGCTGCTGGTGCTCTGGAACGCCTGGCGACTGCTGCGTGAGTCGGTCGACGTGCTGCTGGAGGCGACACCGCCAGAGATTGACCCGGCGGCAGTGCGCGACGCGCTCGGCGAGATCGACGGGATCGAAGGGATCCACGACCTGCACGTCTGGACGGTGACCTCGGGCCTGGTCGCCCTGAGCGCCCACGTCGAGGTCGCGCCCGGCAGCGACTGGGACCGACTCCTGCCGGAGGCGTCCGACCTGCTGGCCGACCGTTTCGGCGTCGGCCACATCACGCTGCAGCCGGAGACCGTCGGCGCGCTGCCGGACGCGTTCCGTGGCTGCTCGCTCGACTCGCCGGAGGGCGTGCTGGCCTGCCGCTCGCGGGTCGAGCGCGCCGCGCCGCCGGCCCACGCCGGCCACCGGCACTGACCTACGCCTTGATTTCGATCTCGACGAAGACGAACTCGCTATCGTTGTCGTTGATGACATCGTGCTCGACGCCGATGCCGCGCGTGTACGACTGGCCGGCCACGAGATCCGCCGTCAGCTGTCCATCCGGCGTCTCCAGCAGCAGCCGACCGGTCGTCATCGGGACGACGACGTAGTCGTACTCGTGCCGGTGCCAGCCGGTGTGCGCCCCCGGCGCGAAGCGCCACTCGGTCACAATCACCCGCTCGTTCTCGATCTGCCGCGTCGCCACGGCGGCCGGCCTGGTATTGGTCGTCTCGCTGCTCATCGGTGGCCCTGACTCTCCTTCATTTCACGAATGCCGGCAGGATACGACAACCCCGCCAGACCCGCCCGCGCTGGCTTCGGGCCGGCGAGTCATCAGCGGGCGACAATTCCCACTTGCGCGCGACGTTGGAAGTGGATAGAGTGTACGTACACTCTGATGGGCGATGACTCCGTGTCACGTCTTTACGGGCGGCGCGGGCGGTTGTACACTACATCTTGCGGTGGCGTGGGTCGCGCTCTACCAGATATGCTATCGCGAATGGATCGCGCGAGCTGCGTGGCGATTCCCGGGGGACACTCCGACGTTGCGGCCGGCCGGGAGGCGTGGCGCGAGGCGAGCGGTTTCTTGCCAGAGTTGGCGCTCCCCCTGATCAAGGCAGATTCGGTTCCCGGTCGTCGCGCGAATGCGACGCGACGCTAGCGGTGGCGCCCGGCAGGTTGCGCGCCAGTTGTGAGGAGATCGTTCATGGTGGTTGACTCGACTCGTCTGGCTAACACTCGCGTCTACGCACTGGTTCGCCCAACTGCCCACGAGCGCAAGGGCGCCGGGTTGCGTGTCGAGCGGCGCTTCACCACTACCGGGGCCAACCCCTACGACAGCATCGAGTGGGCCAGGCGCACCTCGCGCATCGCCAATACGGACGGCTCGGTCGTCTTCGAGATGGAGGACGCCGAGATCCCGGCCAACTGGTCGCAGATCGCGACCGATATCATGGTCTCCAAGTACTTCCGCAAGGCCGGCGTCCCGCAGCGCGATGCGCAGGGCAACCCGTTGTTGAACGACGACGGATCGCCGCAGCTCGGGCCAGAGCGCTCTGCGAAGCAGGTTATCGACCGGCTGGCCGGCACGTGGCGCTGGTGGGCCGAGCAGCATGGCTACTTCGCCGGCGAGGCCGACGCCGCCGCGTTCGAGGACGAGCTGCGCTACATGCTCGTCCACCAGATGGCCGCGCCCAATTCGCCGCAGTGGTTCAACACCGGCCTGAACTGGTCCTATGGCATCACCGGCCCGGGCCAGGGCCACTTCTACGTCGACGCGCTCAGCGGCGAGTTGCGCGAGTCCGCCGACGCATACTCGCGCCCGACCCCGCACGCCTGCTTCATCCAGTCGGTCGACGACGACCTCGTCTCCGATGGCGGCATCTTCGATCTGGCCACCCGCGAGGCGCGCGTGTTCAAATACGGCTCCGGCACCGGCTCGAACTTCTCGAAGCTGCGCGGCGAGGGGGAGCCGCTCTCTGGCGGCGGCACGTCGTCGGGCCTGATGAGCTTCCTGAAGGTGTTCGACCGGGCGGCCGGCGCGATCAAGTCGGGCGGCACGACCCGCCGAGCGGCCAAGATGGTCGTCCTCAACATGGATCACCCGGATATCGAGACGTTCATCAACTGGAAGGTCGAGGAGGAGAAGAAGGTCGCCGCGCTGATTGCGGCCGGGTACTCCAGCGACTTCAACGGCGACGCTTACGCGACTGTCTCTGGCCAGAACTCGAACAACTCCGTCCGCGTCACCTCGGAGTTCATGAAGGCAGTCCAGAACGACGGTGACTGGAACCTGACCTGGCGCACAAATGGCAAAGTGGCGCGCACGGTCAAGGCCCGCGACCTGTGGCGGCAGGTGGGCGAGGCGGCCTGGGCCTGCGCCGACCCGGGCGTGCAGTTCGACACGACGATCAACGACTGGCACACCAGCCTGGCATCGGGCCGAATCAACGCGTCCAACCCGTGCTCCGAGTATCTGTTCCTCGACGACACGGCCTGCAATCTCGCCTCGCTGAACCTGATGACGTTCTACGACACCAAGACCAATACGTTCCGCCTCGACGACTACCGGCACGCCATCCGACTCTGGACGATCGTGCTGGAGATCAGCGTGCTGATGGCCCAGTTCCCCAGCGCCGAGATCGCCCGGCTGTCGTACATCTTCCGCACGCTGGGCCTCGGTTACGCCAACCTCGGCTCGCTGCTGATGACGATGGGCCTGCCGTACGACTCGGAGGAGGGCCGCACGATCTCGGCGGCGCTGACTGCGATCATGACCGGCGAGTCCTACGCCGTCTCGTCCGAGATGGCGCGCGAGCTCGGCCCGTTCCCCGGCTATGCCGAGAACCGCGAACACATGCTGCGGGTCATCCGCAACCACCGTCGCGCGGCCTGGAATGCGCCGGCCAGCGACTACGAGTTGCTCTCGGTCCTGCCGGTGGCGATCAACCCGGAGTTCTGCCCGGACGACCTGCTGAAAGCCGCCCGCCATGCCTGGGATCGCGCGCTGCTGCTCGGGGCCGAGCACGGCTTCCGCAACGCCCAGACGACGCTGCTGGCCCCGACCGGCACGATCGGGCTGCTGATGGATTGCGACACGACCGGCGTCGAGCCAGACTTCGCGCTGGTGAAGTTCAAGAAGCTGGCCGGCGGTGGTTATTTCAAGATCGCCAACCAGTCAGTCGCGCCGGCGCTCGAGAATCTTGGCTATCCGAAGGCGCAGATCGACGACATCATGCGCTATGTCCTCGGCACGCTCACCCTCGACGGCGCGCCGCACATCAACCGCGAGTCGCTGGCGGCCAAGGGGCTCAACGCGGAAGACATCGCCAAGGTCGAGAAGGCGCTGCCGGGGGTGTTCGAGCTGCCGTTCGCCTTCAACGTCTGGACCCTCGGCGAGGATGCGCTCGGCCGGCTGGGGCTGACGAAGGAGCAATGGTCGAAGCCCGGCTTCAACCTGCTGCGGGCAATCGGCTTCAGCCAGCAGCAGATCGACGAGGCCAACGACGCCATCTGCGGCATGCAGACGGTCGAGGGCGCGCCATACCTGAAGGATAAGCATCTTCAGATCTTCGACTGCGCCAACCGCTGCGGCAAGCACGGCCAGCGCTTTATCCACTACATGGGCCACGTCCGGATGATGGCCGCCGCACAGCCGTTCCTCTCCGGCGCGATCTCGAAGACGATCAACATGCCCAACGAGGCGACGATCCGCGACATCGAGAACGCCTACCACGAATCCTGGCGGCTTGGCATCAAGGCGATGGCGCTCTACCGCGACGGCTCGAAGCTCTCGCAACCGCTCTCCAGCACGTCAGACAAGAAGGAAGACGCGGCAGCCGACGAGCAGAAGGCGGAGATCGCCCGGCTGAAAACCGAGCTGGCAGAGATGCGTAAGGTTATCGGGCAGATCGACCCGGCGCAGGGTGGCGTGCCACGCACCGTCACGACCGGCTTCCGCCCGACACGCCGAACCCTGCCGGCCAAGCGCGGCGGCTTCACCCAGGAGGCGCGCGTCGCCAGCCACAAGATCTACCTGCGCACCGGCGAGTACGACGACGGGCAGCTCGGCGAGATCTTCGTCGACCTCCACAAGGAGGGCGCAGCGATGCGCTCGTTGATGAACTGCTTCGCCATCGCCGTCTCGAAGGGTCTGCAATACGGCGTGCCGCTGCAGGAGTTCGTCGACACCTTCACCTTCACGCGCTTCGAGCCGCAGGGCATGGTCGACGGCCACCCGAATATCAAGATGGCGACGAGCATCATCGACTACGTCTTCCGCGTCCTCGGGCTGGAGTATCTTGGCCGGACCGACCTCGTCCAGATCCCACCGCAGGAATCGGCGACGAACTTCGGCGAGATGCTGCCGCCGGAGGTCAAGTCGTCCGCCGCCCCGACGCCCGCGCCGACGTCGCCAGCCCCCGCGCCGGCCAACGGCGGAATGACGCTGACGAACGGCAACGGCAACGGCCACAAGAACGGCAGCCACGCCGCGCCGAAGGCCGAGTCCCAGCCGGCCGCCGCCGCGCCGCAGGCCAGCATCGCCACCGAGACCGCGCCAGTGCTCGACGGCGGCGTTAGCCAGCAACTGGCCGGCATGATGGGCGACGCCCCCTTCTGCGACGTCTGCGGCCACATCACCGTCCGCAACGGCGCTTGCTACAAGTGCCTCAACTGCGGCAACAGCCTGGGCTGTTCGTAGCCTGAAGCACGCCACGATGCTGGGCTGGTCCTCGTGTGAGGGCTAGCCCAGCATCGGAACCCCACGACGTGATGAGAGAGCTGTCACAAAGGTGGCCCCCACTGGCCGGTGATAAACTTCCACAATTAACTGCTCGGGAGCTCATCCGGGCATTACGTCGCGACGGGTGGCATCTGGAGCGAACCCGTGGTAGCCACCAGCATTTTTCTCATGATTACAAGCCGGGAATTGTCACCATCCCGGTACATTCAGGTCGCGACGTTCCCCTGCTAGTTGTCCGCTCGATCCTCAAGCAAGCGAATCTGACCGAAGAGGAGTTCAGGAACTTGCTATGAACACCACGTTACTACCACCCCGCCGCTACAGCGTAATCGTGACATGGGACGCGGAGAGCGAGACCTGGCTGGCCAACGTGCCGACGTTAGGGATCATGACGTTTGGCACGACTGCTGACGAAGCTTTTGAGATGGCTGAGGATGCTATCTCAGGGCATCTGGAAGCCCTCATCGCCCGGCATCTTCCTATTCCGGTTGAGGATCACCCGGCCGAGGTGCGGAGTCTCACCGTTCGTTGACGCCCGGCGCCGTCTGCGGCCACATCGCCAGCCCGCTTGTCGCGCCCGTTGCGATTGGTTCATTCCTGAGTTAGCGGTGCTGGAAGTCACGACCGGGGGCACGGGCCAACGCTCGACAGGCCGCCCCGTCCCTCACACCGTACAATTGCCACAACCTTATTTGACAGGCTGACCAAGAGGGTCGGCGCGCTGGGATGCGGCCGTGGAGCGGTCAGATTCGCATGGCGTTGGCGGACCGACTGAGCCGGTTCGCGATTGTAGTACTGCCAGCGAAATTGGCCGGGCATGGGCACGAGTTGCAATGAGCCGGAATCACAAATGCAATGACATCGAACGATCCCGCATTGATAGAAGACATAGCAGATCCTGACAACACGTCAGGCGATAACGCGGCGCCTGACGAAGTCTATATGAGTGAGGACCAGCTTCGTCTGGCGCGCTTTGCGTTGCGTTACACCGTGCCGTCTGCGCTCGCCTCGGCCCTGGTCATTGCGACGATCCACTATCTGTACACAGTGGGAATACGCGGCAGCAGCATCTCCTGGTATGGGGTCGATAGCGCGTCGTTCATCCAGCTCTACGTTCCTCCGGCATTCCTCATGCCGATTGTTCAGGGGCCAATTGTCCTTCGTCGCACGCTGAAGGCACGTGTGGCGGGGAGCATCGACCCTCCGCTCGAATCGCTCGATGGGGTTGGCTGGCTGCGTTGGGGGCTCGGTCTCGGTGTCATCGTCGGCAGTGTCTGGGCGACGATCGTCGTCGGTATCGCTGCGGTGATGGCAAGCTGGCTGCCAGGCCTGCATCTCAGCGGCGCGAGCGGCCTCGTATTCCGCATTCTTCTCACCACGGCGATTGCGCTAAGCGTCGGCGTTCTCTGCGCGCAAATATCGGTCCTGCTGCGTGTTGATGATACTTTCGGGTTGCCGGCAGGTGTGTCATCGTCGGGCACTGGAGCCAGTTCGCAGCGCAGCCGGGTCGGCGCGCCCCTGGCACGGCTGCAACGATTGATGGACGATCGTTGGCGAATGCGTGCCGAGCCGGAGGTGCTGACCCGCTCGGAGGCTGCCGTCTATTTCAGCGGCGCGGAGAGCTTCGTCTATCTGCGCCGGTTCTTTATTCTGCTGACTCTCTCAATCGCCCTGGTCGTGCTTGGGTTGCAAAGCAATTCGGCTGTCGTCGTCGTTGCCGGGGTGATCGTCGCGCCACTGATGACGCCGATCATGGGGCTGACGCTGGCACTCGTAACGGGGCGACCGCGGCGTCAGGTTGAGACACTGGCGCTCGTTATGGCAGCAACCGGCTTCATCTTCGTGATGGCGTGGTTTGTCAGCAGCATCAGCCCGGGTCACTGGCTGACGTCGGCTATCTTGCTCGACTTTACCGATCCACGGCTGACCGACGTGCTGATCGCACTTGTCGCTGGGGCAGTCGGAATCTACTGCCTGGTTCATACTGAGTCCTCACTCGTGCTGCCAGGCGTCGCGATCGGACTGTCGCTGGAGCCGCCACTCGCCGCCGCCGGGATGATGATGGCGCAGAATCGTCCCGATCTGGTCGGCAGCGCATTCCTGTTGTTCCTGGTTAACCTCGCCGCGATCCTTGCAGCGGGCTCGCTGGTCCTGGTGCTCTCAGGATTCCTCCCCGGTCTTGGCGGTGGAGCGCTGCCTCGTCGCGTGAAGGTTGGCTTGACTGTCTCTGTCTTGATGGTGGTTCTGCTCGCGATCCCGCTGGTCCAGGTGTCACGACAGGTCTGGAGTAGCGCACGCGAGGCCTCGGTCGCCAAGGACGTGGTGACCGAATGGGCCGCCGGGACAGACCTGGAGATCATGAGTATCAGGTTCTCTCACGATCAGGTGATTGTGGAACTGACTGGCACTGATGAGCCTCCACGGACGTCAGTGCTCGCCGATCATCTGGTTGATACGCTCGGGCGTGACGTGTCGATTGATGTCCGTATCTATCCATATATCCGGTATACCCGGGACAGTGATTGACAGGAGACGGGGTTGGCTGGCGGCCCGACATGTTGGCGCCGCCAGGCCGCTCAGTACAGCATCCCCTCGTCCAGCTGCTCGCGGACGAGCGCTTCGAGCGCGGCGAGGTCGCTGAGGATGTCGGCGCGGGTCATCGCGGGCGTGATGTCCAGGACTTCGAGGACCTCCAGATCGAAGGCGGCGATGCCGTAGCGGGCGACGTCGGCGCGGAGGCGGTGGTCGAAGACGCCGGCCGAGCCGGTCGAGCGGGCGAAGTCGAGCTTGCTGCGGATACTCGGCAGGTTGGGGGATGAGCCGAGCAGCGCTCGGCCCGTCACCCGGTTGACGATCCGGTAGACACCTGCCTCGGGCGGCGTCTCCCGGTATTGGTCCCGCAGCTCCCTGCGCCGCGACTTATCGCCCATCAATCCTCCATCCGGCTCATCCAGGTGCCGCGCTTCCAGCCGCGCGCGTCGAGCTCGCGGAGGAAGGGGACGAGGATGGCGACGACAGCCTCGGTCATCGCCTGGCCCTCTTCGGCAGAGCCGGCCGCGGCGTCGCCGGAGAAGCCCTTCGGCACAGTGCCCTTGAAGCTGTCGACCAGCAGGACCGGCAGGTCGACGTACTGCGTCTTCTCGGTCGTGGCGAGGTCGTGGCGGGCGGTCTCGGGCGCGCCGTAGAGGACCATCGACATCTCGGTGCGGCCGGCGTGGTCGCCGTCGATGTCGTACTGGCCGGCCAGCATCTCCCTCGCCTTGCCGATGACACGCTCGACAAGCGCGACGGCCATGCCGTGCTTCTGGTTGAGCAGGCGCGCGGCCATTTCGGCCGGGGCGGGGTTGCCATCGTGGGCAGGGACGAGGATGAGCTTGGTGATGCCGTTGTGCAGCAGCGACTCACCGATATCGACGATGACGCTGGAGAGTGTGTCGGGGCGCAGCGAGAGCGTCCACGGCCAGGCGAGGTGGTGGTGGCTGACGCCGTAGGCCAGTGTCGGCAGGACGAGGGTGTTGCCCAGCTCGCGGGCGACCGCCTCGGCCCAGGTCTCGGCGGCAACGGTGTCGGTGCCGTAGGGCAGGTGTGGCCCGTGGTACTCGGTCGCGCCGAGGCCCAGGATCGCCTTGTCGAACTTGCCCGCCTCGACCGGCCCGCCGGTCAGGCGCTCCAGCCGGACCTCGGGGGTGGTTGGGCGGGTCGGCTTGTTGGTTGTCATAATGACTTAACCTTCCTGTATCTCAGCTCTTACGCGGGGTGGTCGCCTGCGGGCGATGGACAGGCCGGGTCCTGTCCCTACGACCTTATTGCGCTCGTCTCCCTCGTCCCTCATCCCTACTCATACGCTAACCGATACAGCGCTTCGGTGAGGACGTTGATGCCCTGGACGGCGTGGTCGATGGAGGTGAACTCGGCGGGGGTGTGGCTGCGGCCGTCCTTGCTCTGGACGAAGATCATCGCTACCTTGGCCTTCTTCGCCATCCGCTGGGTGTCGTGGCCGGCCCCGCTGTGCATCAGCCGGTAGGGGATGCCCTGCGTTCGCGCCGCCTCCTCCAACGTCGCAACAACGCCGGGGTCGGAGACGGCCGGATCGTGGTCGGCAACGACGCGCCATGTCACGTCGATGTCGTGGCGGGCGGCGACCTCCGCGATCGTGCGCTCGTGCTTGGCGAACAGGCGCTGGCGCACTTCCGGGTCGGGATGACGAGCGTCGATCATGAAGGTGACCTTGTCCGGCACGGCCGCCGGCAGGTTCGGCTCGACGCGCATGTTGCCGATGGTGGTGACGGCCGGCCGGCCGAAACGCAGCGCGGTCGTGACGACGTCGGTGATGATCTCGGCGGCGGCCGGCATCGGGTCGCGACGGGTATCCATCGGCCGGGCGCCGGCGTGGTCGGAGCGGCCGGTCAGCTCGACGACGTAGTGGCGCAGGCCGGTGATCGCGGTGACGATTCCGACCGGCAGACCCTCCTGCTCGAGGATCGGTCCCTGCTCGATGTGCAGCTCGATGAACGTGTCGATGTCATAGCGCTCGACGCCGGGCAGCGTGTCGGGGTCCAGACCGACGGCGCGCATCGCCTCGCCGATCGGGATGCCGTCGAAGCCGACGACCGTCTCTGTCTCGTCCGGCCCGATGACGCCGGTAATCGCCCGCGAGCCCCAGAAGTTGGTCGAGGCGAAACGGCTGGATTCCTCCTCGCAGAACGACAGCACCTCCAGCGGCCGCTTCGGCGGGCCGAAGCGTTCGACCAGCGTCCGCACCGCCGCCAGCGCGGCGACGACGCCGAGCGCGCCATCGAACCGGCCGCCGGGCGCCTGCGAGTCGATGTGCGAGCCGGTGACGATCGACTTGCCGCCCTCGGCCCCGTCGATCCGGCCCCATACATTGCCCGCGCCGTCCATGCGGGCCGTCAGCCCGATCTCGCGACACCACTGCTGGACCTGCTCCTGGGCCGCCACCCACTCCGGCGAGTAGACCAGCCGCCAGATGCCCGTCTCGCCGTATGCGCCGAACTGTGCCAGCGCTGTCAGGTAGTGTTCGACGACCGCCGGGTCGACCTCGATGCGCTCGGTCATGTGTTCCTCCAGATCATCCACCTGTCCACGATCAATCATCGCTGCTGGCGACGGTTTGGTCGAGCCATATCCAGGGCGTTGACAGGGAGTTGCACTGGGGCGATGCTGCCGCCAGCGTCGATACGGTATCAAGTGAGGAGTGAGACATGGCAGATCAGTCAACCGTTCGCGACATTGAGAAGTACGTGCTGGGTGAGGTCTGGACGTCGGACGAGATCTACACGAACCTGCGCTACATCTGCGACGACCTCGGCTCGCGCTTCGGCGGCTCGGAGAGCGAGCATCAGGCCGGCCAGTTCCTGCTGGGCAAGATGAAGGAATACGGCCTGCAGAACGCGCATCTGGAGGAGTTCCCGGTCTACACGTGGGAGCGCGGGACCTGCGATCTGACGATGCTGGCGCCATTGGAGCGCACGTTCTCGGCGATCTCGATGCCGTTCACCGGCAGCGGCGTCATCGAGGGCGAGATGATCGACATCGGCGAGGGCGAGACGGCCGACTTCGAGCGGGCCGGCGAGGCGATCCGCGGAAAGATCATCCTGACCGCCGCCGAGACGAACAAGCCGGGCGAGGTGACGTTGCATCGGACGGACAAGTTCCGACTGGCAGTCGCGGCCGGCGCGATCGGCTGCATCTTCGTCAACAAGAACCCGGGCATGCTGCACATCACCGGCTCGCTCTATGCGCAGAATCCCCAGGGTCCGGAGGATAGCGACCACGAGGCGGCTATCCCGGGCATCGGCATCAACCACGAGTCCGGCAGCATGATCCGGCGGTTGGCCGAGCGCGGCGCAGTGCGGATGAAGATCCATACCGAGAACAAGACGTACCTCTCGCGCTCCTACAACGTCATCGGCGATATCCCCGGCCAGCACCCCGAGGAGATCGTGCTGATGGGCGGCCACTACGACGGCCACGACGTCGCCCAGGGCGCGGCGGACGACGGGGCGGGGACGCTGGTTGGGCTGGAGGCCGGCCGGGTGCTGGCGCCGTTTGCCGGTCAGATGCGCCGGACGGTGCGGGTCATCTGCTTCGCCTACGAGGAGCTGGGCCTCGGCGGCAGCTGGAAGCACCACGAGCGCTACCTCAATGGCAACGAGAAGCTGGTCATCGCGCTCAATCTCGACGGCGCTGGCCGCGAGGGCACAGACCAGATCACTGTCACTGGCGACGAGACGCTGACCGGCTGGTTCCGCGGACTTTCCGGCGACCTGAAGCACAACATGGAGGTGCGCAACCGGGTCGGCACGCACTCCGACCACTTCCCGTTCTTCCGGGCGGGCTTCCCGACAGCGACCCTGAACACCAGGGATTCGACCGTTGGGATGATCGGTCGCGGCTACGGCCACACCGAAGCGGACACGGTCGATAAGGTCACGCTGCGCGGCCTGCAGGGTGGCGCGGCGACGGCGGCCCGGGTGGCAGCCTATCTCGCCACCGTCGAGCCGTTCCCAGTCGAGCGGCGAGACATGGAGGTCGTCATCGCCGAGCTGGAGAAGGCCGGCCAGGGGTATCACGCGCACCACTGGAGCATCGCCAACCGCGTCCTCTAACTCATCCTGCTGTCATCGTCGCGCCCCGGTCGATTCGTTTCGGCCGGGGCGCGACGCGTGCTACGATCAATGCATCGAACGCCAGTCGCGACCGAAGGCAGGCCAGCATGACAACGACGCGGCACTACACCATCGACGACCTCGCCGCGATCGAGGAACCGGGGCGCTACGACCTCATCCGCGGGGAGCTGTTGAAGATGCCACCAGCCGGGGGAGACCACAGCGAGATTGGCGTTAACCTCATCTATCTGCTGTGGGGACACGTGCGTAGAGACGAAGTCGGTCGGGTATACGGCCCTGATGCGGGATTCCTGCTCGCACGTGATCCCGATGTCCTGTTGAGTCCGGACGCAGCATTCGTCCGCAACGATCGACTTCCTCCCAGCGGCGGTCGTCAGGGCTTCCTGCCGTTGGCTCCGGATGTTGCCGTGGAGATCGTCTCGCCGTCGGATCGCGCGTCCGCTGTCGATGCGAAGGTCGCGGAGTATCTTCGGGCCGGCACGCAGCTCGTCCTCGTCGTCCAGCCGGAGCTTCGCTCAATCGCGGTCTGGACGCCTGACCAGCGCGCTCGCGTCTACCGCGAAGCGGACGAGATCGACTTTGGCGATGTCCTGCCGGGCTTCCGCTTGCGCGTCTCCGACGTGTTTGCCTGATCGGTCCAGTACACCGATTCTTTGGAGCCCGCTTCAGCGCACCCAGCTGTCGTCGATGAACGCGGTCATCAGCCATGAGACGACGCTGACAATGATGCCGCCGAAGAACGCGGACCAGAAGTCAGTGACGTGGAACCCGGCGCTGAACCAGTCCGACGCGATCCCCGAGGCGAGCCAGAACGTGAGTGTGTTGATCACCAGCAGGAAGAGGCCGAGCGTGATGACGATCAGGCAGCAGGAGAGCGCCGTCAGCACCGGCTTGACCAACAAGTTCACGATCGCCAGCACAGCCGCCATGATCAGAATGGCCGAGACGCCACGGTCGTCCTCGATGCTGATACCCGGCACGATCCAGGCCGCCACCCAGACCGACGCGACAATGATCAGCCAGCGCACGATGAAGTGGATCACGCCGGGTTCTCCTGCCTGGTTACTCCCCGCTCTTGCGCACTCACGCGCCGGGTTGGCGGAACACGTATACGGCTGCTGACGTGGATGATAGAGTATGACGCACAAACCCGCGAACGTTCGCGTGGTGATAACACACTGGCTTGCGGGGATGCCGGCCATGGGTGAAGAGCGAAGGGGGAAGTATTGAAATCAATCGCGGATGAGTTTCGCGCGTTTATTCTGCGCGGCAACGTTCTCGATCTGGCCGTCGCGGTCATCATCGGCGCGGCGTTCGGCGCGGTCGTTACCTCGCTGGTCGAGAACATTCTTACGCCAATCATCGCCGCGATCTTCGGCAAGCCGGATTTCTCCAACCTGAGCTTTACGATCAACAACAGTCAGGTCATGTACGGCGCGTTTCTGAATGCGATGATCGCGTTCCTGCTGGTGGCGGCAGCGGTCTTCTTCTTCGTCATCAAGCCGTTTAACATGATCAACGCGCGGCGGGCAAAGCAGGCCGCGTCAGATCCGACTACTCGCGCTTGCCCCTACTGCCTGACCGCCGTGCCGCTTGCGGCGACCCGCTGCCCGGCCTGCACGTCCGACCTCAAGGCTGCCTGACAACGGGATCGCCGCTGGAAATCAGACCCGCGGATAGCGAGCCCCGGCCGGACTGGCCGGGGTTCGCTGGTCTCTAGCCGCCAACCCGCGTCCAGGTTCCACAGTCCCAGGACTTGAATCCGGCGTCGGTCGGCGCGATCGTGATGGTCTTGACCCCGGTCGCGTGCGTATCACCGGAGTCGATGATTCGAACAACGTCTCCAGAGAAGTCGCTAACGCGCTCCCAGTAGCAGCCAGCTGCCGCGACGTTGTTGCTCCAGGTTCCCGGCGCGATGTCGACGCCGACGATCCATGCGCCATTGCCGAAGGACGCCGTCTGGCTGGTTGTGATCGGCGACAGATCGCTGGACCATGTGCCGCAGTCCTCGGACTGGAAGCCGGCGTCACTCGTGGCAATCGTCACGACAGCCCGGCCGTACACAACGTCGTTGGCGATGACATCGTCGAGCATGCCGCTGAATCCGCTCAGGCGGTCCCAGTAGCAGTGGGAGTCTCCCTTGCTGCTGCGGTAGGTGCCGGCCTGAATATCCTTGCCGACCTTCCAGACGCCGTCGGTGAAGGTCTTATAGCCGGTGTCGGATGTCGGGCTGGGGGATACGGTTGGCGTTACCCCCGGCGGGGTTGTCGTGCTCGTTGGCGTTGGCTCGATGGGGGTCGACGCGGTGCGCCAGTCGTAGTAGTGCTGGCCGACGTTGCCGGCCTCGACCTGCCAGCCCGGGCCATTCGCCGGGTTGTAGGTCAGGCAGCGCCGCTGGAAGCACTGCCAGAGCACTGTCTGCGGCGTCCCGCCGATCTTCACCATCGACCAGTACGCCTCGGTGATCGGATACCCCGTGGCGTAGTACGGGTTCTCGAAGAGCGGCCCCTGCACGTACTGCCCGTTCTCGAAGACCGTGCCGGAGGAGTTCATGAACGTCCAGAACACCGAGGCCACCGTGTGGTCGATGCTGGTGACGGTCAGTCGCTCGGCGGCGGTGACGGCGGAAGGCGGTGTCGGGCCGCTGGGGAGGATGCCGGTGGCGTCCATCCAGGTTGTGAGGACCGTGCCGACGGGCGTGGCCGGCTGAGACTGGAGGTTGAACGTGTTGATGTCGGCGTAGGTGGGATGCTCGCCCGGGTCGCCAGCGATGTTAACGACGGCGGGGGCGAGGGGCTGGAACTGGGTATCGCCGACCTGCATCTGCCCGGTGACCATCTCGACGACGAGGAGGCCGTCAGTGACGTCCCACGGGGCAGTGGCGCGCCAGGAGTTGTCCTCCATGCGGGACTTGTCGAAGTACTGGACGGTGCGGACGCCACCGGGGGCGTCGGCGTAGGGTTCCTGGAGCGGGCCGGTGTTGGCGCTGGGACCCCACATCCATGTGCGGTTGGCCTGACCGCTGGTAACGGGCTGGTCGGTGCGTGCCCAGGTGCGCTGGAACGCCGCCGTGGCCGGCTCCTCTGCGCTCACCAGTCCTGCGAGACTGGCTGCGATCAGTAGTGCGGCTGCGATGCCCGCGAACCACGCTCGATTGAAGACTCTGCTCCTCATGCTGCGTCCGGTTCCTTCCGATGATTGGAGGATCATGGGTCGAACGGTCGCACCTTACGCCTGCGGGGCAGAGTCCGTCAATCGGTCGATCGTTGGCCTACTCCGGCTTGAACTCGCAGTACAGCTTCCGGAGCGGCTCGTGGACATGCCATTCGCCGGCCCAGCCCGGCGGAAAGGTCATCGCGTCGCCGGGGCCAAGCTCGACGGATGTGCCATCCTCGGCCGTGCAGGTCATCCGGCCGCTGACGACCTGGATGAACTCACCGCTGCCGGAGAAGCTGGCGCGGAACCTGCCGGCGTCGCATTCCCAGATTCCGGTGCCGACACGCTTGTCCGGGCTGACCCAGACCTCGCGGCCACGAATACCCATTGGCCCATCCAGCGCCGAGCCGATTGTGCCCCACTCGTCGAGCGCCGTTGTTGCGGCGCTTTCCGCGCCGATCTTCAGCGTTGCCATCAGTCCTGCCCCCCCATCTTCCAGATCGACCGCCACGCGCGCGGCGGGTACATATTCCATAGCCGCTGCGGGATGCTGGGCTTCTCCGGGTATTTTCCGGTTCGCTCGACCTCTTCATTGATCTGGTAGCGACCGCGTCGGACCAGTGAGTAGCCCGCCCAACGCACTGGCTCTGGCTCCCAGTCGACGGGCGCGTGCGTGGTCATCGGCAGGCGTGTGAGGTCGGTGTCCGCCTCGGTGATCAGATCGGCCAGCACTCGGCCAGAGAGGTTGGCTGTCGCGACGCCTTCGCCGGTATAGCCATAGCCCATCGCGATGCCGGTGCTCCGGTCGTACCGCATGATCGGCATGTGGTCACGTGGGATGCCCAGCACCCCGCCCCAGGAGTGAGTGAAGCGCACACCCTCCAGCATCGGGAACCACTCGAGCGCCGACTTGCGTCCGTGCTCGAAGACATTCTCATCCCGGTCGAGCGCGTCGGTGATTGTCGAGTTGAACGGCACCTTTCCGCGGTAGGGGCCGAAGGCGATCCGGCCGTCGGCGGTATGGTTCAGGTAGCCGCCCGCCGAGCCGAACCCGCCCAGCACGTCGCGGGCCCCCCAGCCGATTTCCTGCCATATAGCATCGGGGAGCGGCTCGGTGATGACGATGTGCGAGGTGGCCGGGACGACCCGCCGTCGCATCTTCGGCAGTCGCGACAGGTAGGCCTCGCCGGCCAGAACAATGACCTTCGCCGAGACGTTACCGAGTTCGGTGTCGAGCCGCGGCAGCGGGCCGGGCACATAATCGGTGACGCGGGTCTGCTCGTAGATCGTTCCGCCGTGCCGCTCGACGGTGAGGGCCAACCCGCGCGCGAGCCGGGCCGGCTGGACTGCCGCGCCCTCCTTGTTCCAGAACGAGCCTAGCGCGCCGGCCACCCGGATGCGTTCCTCAGTCTGGTTCTTGTCGAGCAGTCGGTAATGATCCTCGAGCCCGATCGCGCGGAACTCGTCGTACATTTCCTCCATCTTGGGGAGGTCGTAGCCGGCGCGAGCAATCTCCAGCTCGCCGCCCTTCGCATAGTGCGCGTCGATACCCTCCAGCTCGCACACCCGGCCGACATCGTCGACGGAGTCGTACATTGCCAGGGAGACGGCGCGGGCTGCGTCGCGCCCATACTCATCGACCAGCTCGAGCGGCGGATAGGGGAACCCGGCAAAGCACCAGCCACCGTTGCGACCAGACGCGCCGAAGCCGGCGATCTCTGCCTCCAGCACAACGACCTTCAGCGACGGATCGCGCTGCAGGAGATGGTATGCCGTCCAGAGCCCGGTAAAGCCGGCCCCGAGGATCGCCACGTCGACCGAAATCGAGCCGTCCAGCGCCGGCCGTGGCGTCAGGTCGCCGCTGTTCTCCAGCCAGAAGCTGTATGAAGCGTAGTCCTTCATCGTATTCCCTCTCCTCGCGCGAGCCTAACGCCTGCATGTGTCTCTGTCGCCCGAGCCCGGTGTCGGGCGCGTCCGCGTAATCATCGTGGTCTGGAGACCAACAGATGCTTGCATGCCCGACCGGTTGATGTCAACCAGTCGCATTGCGTAACCCACAATCCAGGAATTGATATCATACGAACGTCTTGCGATCTTCGCCCGCGTCCTGATGGCCATCTGGCCAACGTGTGCGTACATATTGGTATTCACCTGTTACGACAGGAACCGACGGCGGGCGTACCGGCGACAGTGGATTGCGCATCGATCTGTCTGGTCTGCTGGTTGCCTTCGCACGATCGCACGGCTAGTCTGGCGGTGTCGAGGATGAGGTGGGGAGAACCTGAAGCATGGATGAACGATCGTTGAGCGAGCAGCGCGGCGAACTGTTTCACATGGCCGGCCAGATGTCGCGCCGCGATGTCATGCGGCGTGGTCTCGCGCTTGGGCTGAGCGCGCCGGTTATCGCTGGTCTGTTGGCGGCCTGCGGGGGCGGGGACAAGTCGACCCCGGCGCCGACCGCGGCCACCGGAGGCGCATCCCCGACGAGCGCGGCGGCGACGCCGGCCACCGGTGGCTCGCCATCGGCCGGCGCTGGCGAAACCGCCTGGTACGTTGACCCGTCCCCAGGCCCGGCGCAATCGGGCGGCACGATCAACTACCTGCTCTACGAGGACCCGGATTCGCTGAACCCCTACGTTGGTCAGACGAGCATTGCTGTCCAGGTGACGACGGTTATTCTCGAGCCGCTGGCAGAGACACTGCCGAACGGTGACTGGAGCGCGCGCCTGGCCGCCGAGATCCCCTCGCTGGAGAACGGCGGTATCTCCGCCGACCTGCTGACGGTCACCTGGAAGCTCCGCGAGGGTGTCAAGTGGCACGATGGCAAGCCGCTCACTGCCGACGACGTGAAGTTCTCGTGGGAGATCGGCAAGGATGGCGAGGCCGGCTCGGCATTCGCGTCGGAGTTCGACAAGGTCACCTCGGTCGAGGCGACTGACGACCATACCGTTGTCGTGAAGTACTCCTCGTTCAACCCGGCGTTTGTCGATCAGTTCAAGTACGTCATCCCGCGACATGCCACCGGCGAAGCCGCCGATATGATGAACTGGGATTTCAACCGCGCTCCGATCGGAACCGGCCCGTTCAAGTTCAAGGAGTGGGCCGCCGCCGATCATGTCTCCGTTGTCAGGAACGAGGACTTCCGCGACGCAGGCCAGCCATATCTCGATGGGATCAACTTCCTGGTCATCCCGTCGGAAGAGTCGCGGACGGCGCAGATGCTCCAGGGCGATGGTCACGTGATGCTGTGGCCGGGTGGTGAGGCGGGCGATAAGTTCCGCGATTCCACCGTCGTCCAGTCACGCACCGCCCCGGGAATCTGGACGCTGGCGATGATCTTCAATCTGTCGAAGCCGTTCGACAATGATCCGGGAGTGACACCGCCACACCCGCTCTTCGGCGATGTCGAGTTCCGCAAGGCAGTGGGGCTGGCGATCAATCGCGACCGGATTGCCAACGAGGTGCTGCGTGAGTCGGTGCTGATCGATTCGCCACTGGCGGTCGGCTGGATTATGTCTCAGGTAGATCCGTGGGTCTACGACCCGGATCAGGCCGCTGCGACACTGGAGGCAGCCGGCTGGAAGCTGAATGGTGACGTCCGCGCGAAGGATGGCGTCAAGGCCGAGTTCGTCTGCAACGGCTATACCGGCTACTTGCCGAACGAGCTGGCCCAGCTCGCTATCCAGGAGGATCTCAAGAAGATCGGCATCTCGATGAAGATCGAGAACCAGGACTTCGCCGTTATCTTCGGCACCTGGGCCGACAAGTCGCCACGGATGATCGGCGACTTCGATTCGTTGTTCTACGACAGTGGCTTCTTCATCGAGCCGCACAACAGCATCGTGCTGCGCTATCACCCGGACCAGGTCCCGAGCGCGACGAACCCATCTGGCCAGAACTTCATGCGCTGGGTGCGCAAGGACGTTGGCGAATGGCTCGACGCCGCAGGCGCGACGCCGGATCGCGATGAGCGACGGAAGAACTATCAGAAGGTCGCCGACGCTCTGCGCGATGATGTCGTCGTCATCCCGGTCGTGCAGTTCCTCGAAGGCAATGCCTACTCGACACGGTTGCACGGATTTGCGGTCAGCACGTGGGAATACTCGACCTGGGACGCCCAGAACTGGTGGCTGGCGAAGGCCTGAGCGGCCTTCGGGATCCTGAACGACGGGGCGCGACGCGGTCAGCGTCGCGCCTCCGGCCTCGCACCTGGAGCGATCTATGGGACAGTACGTCATCCGCCGGCTGATCCTGGCCGTGCCGCTACTTCTGATCATCAGCATGATGGTCTTCGGGCTACTCCAGGCAGCGCCGGGCGGGCCGATGGGCGCCTATGTCCGACGCGGCAACTTCAGCGCTGAGGATCTGCGCCGGATCGAGGATCGGTTGGGGCTGAACGCCCCGGTCTATGTCCAGTACGGCAAGTGGCTGGGCCGGGTTGTCAAGCTCGACTTCGGTGATTCGATCTCGGAGCGCCGGCCGGTCATCCAGTCGATCCGCGACCGGCTGCCGAACACCCTCTACCTCATGGCAACCGCCTGGGTCGTGACGATCCTGATTGCGATACCGGTCGGCGTCATCACCGCGATCAAACAGTACTCGTGGTTCGATCATGTCGTCACCGGGCTGACATTTGTCGGTCAGTCGGTGCCGATCTTCTGGCTGGGGCTGATCCTGATCCTGATCTTCTATATCTGGCTCGACAACCCGTTCAAGGGTGGACCATTACTGCCGGCCGGCGGAATGTACACGCTCGGCGCGGACTTCTCGATCTGGGATCGGATCGTCCATCTGATACTGCCGGTGACGATGCTGGCCGCCAGTTGGGTGGCCTGGTACACGCGCTTTCTGCGTGCCAGCATGCTGGAGGTCATCCATCAGGATTACATCCGGACGGCGCGAGCCAAAGGGTTGGGCGAGCGAGTCGTCATCATGCGTCACGCCTTCCGCAACGCGGCGATCCCGTTGATCACGCTGATGGCGCTCGACCTGCCGCTGATCTTCTCTGGCGCGCTCTTTACCGAGGTGATTTTCGCCTGGCCAGGCATGGGCCGGCTGTTCTTTACCGCTGCCGATCGGCGCGACTACCCGTTGTTGATGGCGATCATCATGATTACTGCCACGTTGATCGTCCTGTCCAACCTGCTGGCCGATGTCCTCTACGCCTGGCTGGATCCGCGCATTCGCTTTCGCTAGGGCGTTGACATTTCGGGGATGGAGCTCATGTCAGACACTCAGGTTACCTCGGCACGACCGGCAGAAGAGCCGATAACCGACGCGAATCGTCGGACCGAGACAATGACCCGGCTGATCCTGCGCCGCTTCCTGCGTCACCGGCTGGCGGCCGCGAGCCTCGTCGTCCTGACGCTTCTCACCCTGAGCGCGGCGTTGGCGCCGATCATCGCACCGTTCGACCCCGACGCGCTCTCGACGACGGAACGGCTGCAGGGGCCATCCACACGGCACTGGCTCGGCACCGACGACCTTGGCCGAGACATCTTCTCGCGCGTGCTCTACGGCGGTCGTATCTCGCTGCTGATCGGGGTCGCCGCGACGGCAGTGTCGTTGCTGATCGGCACCGTCGTCGGCGCAGTATCGGGCTACTTTGGCGGCTTCATCGACAGCTTGCTGATGCGGGTCGTCGATATCTTCCTGTCATTCCCGTCGCTGTTTATTCTGATCGTTCTGGCGACGGTTATCCGCACCAATAGTGTCCTGCGGCAGTTCTCGGGCAGCATCTGGCCGATCGCGATCGTTATCGGCGGGCTGTCGTGGATGGCGTTGGCGCGGCTGGTCCGCGCGACGTTCCTCAGCCTGCGCGAGAAGGAGTTTGTCGAGTCGGCGCGCGCGGCCGGCGCGAGCAACAGCCGGATCATGATCCGCCATATCCTGCCCGGCTCGCTCGGCCCGATCATTGTCCAGGGCACGCTACTGGTTGCGGCAACGATCATCACCGAGTCGGGCCTGTCCTACCTCGGCTTCGGCGTCCAGCCACCAACGGCCACCTGGGGCACGTTGCTGCAGAACGCTCAGGGCAAGATGCAGCAGCTGCCGCTCTTCGCCATAGCCCCCGGCCTGATGATCTTCCTGACGGTGATGAGCATCAACTATATTGGCGACGGCCTGCGCGACGCCTTCGATCCCCACAGCACGCGCTAGGGTAGCGCCACCTTGTGACGTATGTGGACGCCGCCCGCCCTGGTTTGCAGGGTGGGCGGCGTCCTGTTGGCTCCGCGTTCGTCTACTTGCGGACGACGATCGTCGTGCCGTTGCTATCGCTGTCGGGGTCGCGGTTGTCGGCCGCCTTGTACGCCAGTGTCGCGTGCGTCACCTTGGTGACCGCAAAGGTCACGCTGGTCACACGCGTCGGGATCGATGTCACCGAGACGGAGCATGTGCCGGCCGTTCCGGTCTTGCACGACAGGCTGCGCGACGCTCCGGTATAGGTGAGCGTGCCGGAGACCGTGGCGTTCGCGACCGTTGCTCCCGCTGATGACTCCACCAGGATCGTGATCGTGGCTGTCCCGCTAGTTCGTGTCGCGGCCTTCAGCACGCCGTCGATGTCTCCGATGTGGAGCGTCGTCGGCGGGGGTGGCGGCGGCGTGGTTGCGGTGACAACACGCGACAGCGACGCGACTCCGCCAGCGTTGTCGGTGACCCGCAGTGTCACGGTGTACGTGCCGGCCTTGCTGTAGGTGCGGCCGATCGTCTTGCCTGTGCCGCTGACGCCGTCGCCGAATGTCCAGGCATACGACGCGATCGTGCCGTCGGGGTCGCTCGACGCGCTCGCGTCCAACGAGCAGGCAAGGCTGTTGCAGCTTGCGGTGAAGCTGGCGACCGGCAACTGATTGACGTTGTTCTTGACGGTAACGACGACCTGCGTGCTCGTCGTCGCCTGTCCGGCAGTATCCGTCGCCTTCGCGGTGAGAGAGCGCGCGCCGTCGGCGATTGCCGCCGAGTTCCATGGCATCGACCAGCCATCGGCCGAATTGGTGTCGACGCCGATTGACGCGCCGTCGACGAAGAACTCGACGCGGCTAACACCCTTGTCGCCACTCGCGCTGGCCGTGACGTTCACCGATCCACCGAGCGTCGTTCCCTGCGTCGGGCTGGAGACTGCCACCGATGGTGGCGACGCTGGCGGCGGTGGTGGTGGCGGTGTTCCGACGACGCCGGATGGCGTGATGCTGACGCGATTGAGGTTCATGAGCATGCCCGGATTTGCGCCGGAATAGCCGAAGCGCAGCTTGAGCGTGTAGCTACCAGCCCGCAGATGGATCGGCGAGCTGGCGCGATCGCCCCATGTGGTCCAGCTGCCCGTGCTGGCGATGCTGATAGCCCCGGAAACGTCGACGTCGTCGATGAGCGCCGTGATCGTCGCGTTGCTCTGCGGCGTTGCCACGCGGAATGAGAAGACGTAGTCGCCCTCGTTCGCGCTCTCGATCCTGTAGGAGAGCCACTCGCCGGGCTCAATGTCGGTGATGGCGATGCAGCCGGACCCATCGGCACAGGTCTGCTTATCGACATCGTCGGCCCAGAATGCGCCGCCGCTGTTGCCGGCCGATAGATCGTAGAAGCGGTAGTAATCCTTGGCGTCGAACGAATTGGGGATCGATACCGAGCGGGTGACGCGAACGCTCGCTGGTGGCGTGATGGTGACGCCGCCGGCGCCGTTCGTCGCGCGGGCATCAACGGAATGCGCGCCGGTGGCTACTCCGGTCAGCGACCAGCTCCACTCGTAGAGCTTGCGCGACTGGTTGTAGCTCGCCTGGTTCCAGACGCCCCCGTCGATCCGGAACTGGACGCTCAGCGCGCCTTCGGGGGTGATCGTATCGTCAGTCCGCACCTGCAGCCGTTGGGTCGATCCGTCATCGTTCATGACGGTTCCGCTGCTCGGCGTCACCAGCGTCACTATCGGGCCGGCCGCGCCATCGCAGCTCCCCCCGACAGCCTTGCAGGCATTGACGCGACCGTTGGACCAGCTCACGCCAGTGCCGCCGATCGATTCGGCCGTGCCCTCCAGCCGCGATCGCACGCTCGCGTTGCTCGTTCCCCAGGAGGTCGACCAGAGGAGGCCGGCCAGCCCAGCCACTACCGGAGAGGCCATCGACGTGCCACTCATGAGGCCGTAGGCGCTCCCTTTGGTCGTCGACAGGATGCTCTCACCCGGCGCGGCGACGTTGATCCACGTCCCATAGTTGGAGAAGGTGGATTTCTGGTCGCGGTTGTTGGTCGAGGCGACCGCGATCACATTCGCGTAGTAGGCGGGATAGAACGCGGCGTCGGAGCTGTTGTTCCCGGCGGCCGCGACGACGACGACGCCCCTGCTCCAGGCGTTGTCGATTGCCGACGCGAGGGACTGCGATCCCGCGCTGCCGCCAAGGCTCATGTTGATAACCCGTGCGCCGTTGTCGACCGCCCAGTTGATCCCGGAGATGATGCTCGACCATGAGCCGTTGCCGTCGTCGCCCAGGACCTTCACGTTGTACAGCACGCAGCTCGGACACACTCCCCCGACCCCGACCCCGTTGCCCGTCGAAGCGGCGACGATGCCGGCGACATGGGTGCCGTGGCCGTTGACATCCTGGTCCGAGGTGCTGTTGCTGAAGTTGACTCTCTTCTGGACCTTCCCGATGAGATCCGAGTGCTGCTCGTCGATCCCGGTGTCCAGAATCGCCACCGCGACGTTGCTATTCCCCTGGGTGACATCCCAGGCGGCGTATGCGTCGATATCGGCGTCTGCTATGCCGCTGTTCTGGCCGCCGTTCTCCAGGTGCCATTGCTGGCCAACCTGGGGGTCGTTCGGCATTGCCACCGCGGAGTAGAAGCCGTTGCGCTCCGCGAACTCGACGTTGGGATTACGCAGGTACTCGGCAAGCGTGGCGTCTTCCTGGCCTGGCGTTACCGACACCACATCGATATTGACTCGGGGAAGTGTTCGTCGAACCGTCGCTCGGGTGCCCCTGTGCGCCTCCAGGATCGACGCGCCGGTGGCCCCGCTGCGGAACTTCACCAGAATCTCACCGGGGACGAACCGTTCGGGCGAGCTGCGGGCCATCGCAGGCTCTGGGACCAACCCCGCAAGCAACAACGCGATCAGCCCGGCAAGCGCCACCAGATTCAGGATTCGTGACATCTGACCGTCCTCACATAACGGAGATCCGGCTTGTGTCTAGCGCCTCGCTCGATCCGGAATCTCCGCCCACACCCCCGCTCGCGCGCACGCCGACGGCACGCCTCCCCGGCTCGGCAGACCCCCATCTGCCAAGCAAGATTGGTGCGTTCAGGTTGGGCTATTCGAGCCCACGCGTCAGTCATACGTCGCGATTTGGCCCATCATACACTGCACATTACATTTTGTACAGAAACGATTTCGAATGACGATGGCCAGTATTGCGGCGCGGTTGGGACACGTTCATCAGATTGACGCGCGACGGGATCATCCGCGCCATTCGACGGCGTGAAGAGGCGGCTGCGATCAGAATATCCGCGAACGAACGCGGCGCCGAGAGACGATATGTTGTGGTTGGTGAGGTGTGAAAGGAGATTGTCACTGAAGCGTAGAGGCGAGGTAATGCGAGGGCACAATCGAGGATGGGCTGTGAATAGCTTTTACGGGATGTGACACAGAGGCAAGACTGACGTAACATCACTCAAGGATGGTCAATTCCCGTGTGCCCGGCTATGTTCGCCAATGCGCCTGTCTTTCGCGCATGAGGGATTGCAGCCCAGGCCGATAGCCATTCGCTTCCGCACGGCCGGCCCGTCCAGGCTGCTTGTGTCATCGAGCGCGGGCGTCGCAACAATCCCGCCCGGCATCGAGATCGTTGGCCGGGCAGGATACCTTGCGTGATGGAGGCGTCGTGGCTGGTCCGCTAGACGCCGATCGAGTCGCGCGGCGTGAGGAAGAGGAAACGATCGACCTGGTACGCGTCGATATCGCCGGCCCACATCGCCGGCGCGCGCTCGGGCGTGCTCGGCACGTTGCCTGCCCAGACTGACTCGTAGGCATCACGCAGCGCGCGGACATCGTCCGGCGTCATCGGCGCGCCATGGGCGGGGTAGACCACGTCGACAGCGTCGAGCAGCGCCACGATCCGGTCGAGGGACTGGCGGTAGGCGACGGGGTCGCCCTTCTTCAGCATCAGCAGAATCGTGCCGAACCGCAGTGTGTCGCCGGCCAGCAGTATGCGGGCGTCGCGGTCCAGCAGAACCACCGCGCCCGGCGCGTGTCCGGGAGTGTGGACGACCTCCAGCGCGCGCCCGCCGAGGTCGATCGTGTCGCCGTCGTTCAGCAGGCCGGTCGGCCGGCAGCCGGGGATCGACGCGCCCTCGCGGACGAATCCAGCTGGCAGCCACTCGTCGCGGATCTGGTCGGGGCCGAAGTGGGTGGCGTAGAGATCGGCCGGCTCGCCACGCCGTAGGAACGGCACGTCCTCGGGATGGATCAGCACCCGCTCGAACTGGTGACACGCGCCGATGTGGTCCCAATGGCCATGGGTCTGGACATCCACGAGCGGCAGGCTGGTGAGCTGCTCGACGAGCCCCTTGAAGTCGCCGACTCCGGCGCCGGTGTCGACGATCGCCGCCTCGCGCTGCCCCTCGATGAGGTACGACTTCACGTCTGCCCCCTCGCGCAGCGGCTCGGCGATTGCGGTGATGCCATGGCCCAGCGGCGTGACAGTGAACCAGCTATCTGCCATGCGCGTACCCCCTCGTCCTCAGCACTGTGTTCCACAGGATCGACCGATAGTGAGTGAGATTGTGTCACGTATCCATGAACACCGCTCCTCGCCAGTATATGGAGCGGCTTACCGGCGGGCGTGAGCTCGATCTGATCGGTTGGTCCGCACGGCGCTGTCCGAACGGACAGTGACGACCCTCCCCGTCAAGAGCAAGATTCTTGTGTGCTGAGAATCAGGATCATTCGACGCAAGGCACACAGAGTGAGGTATCTATCCACTACACATAGTGTGCGTCATCTTCACAATATCCAGCGCGGCATGGTGGATAAGGAGAGATCATCGTCGAAGGCTTTGCATCACCGACACCGCTGTTTGGCCACCGTCACACATCGTAACGAAGGAGACACACTGTGGCTGACACCATCACGATCGACAAGGTAGTCTTCGCCCGCGCTTTCGGCAGCGTCTTCTTTCCGAATCCCGACGATCCCGGCGACCCGAACAATCCCTGGGGACCATACGGGCCATTGGGACCACATATCCGCCAGTTCATCTTCGACACCGTATCGTGGGCTGCCCTGAATCCGCAGCCGCTGCCGCCAGTTTCCGACGGGCTGCGCCGGGGGCCTCACCCTGAACCATGGCGACAGGCGCAGGTGGCTGGTCGAGCGGCCCGGATGGTGATCGATCAGGCCATCGGGCTCGAGTTCGCCGGCAGGCTTAGCGGATCGGTCAATGCGAGTGTCGAGGACCCCGAACTCTGTCCCAGAATGATTGATCTGTTTGAATGGCTTCGTCGCCACGGGCCAATCCCCCCGCCGAAGGGCGACGAGGGGATCGGGCCGCTCGACTACTTCGCGGCCGGCGCGCAGTTTCAGATTGCCGCCGAGACCTACGCCGACACGTCGATGAGCAAAGCGTTCGCGACGGTGGCCGGCCAGCTCTTCGAGCGAGGATCGCAGCTCGGATAGCGAGGGCTAGCCGTCCTTGCGCGTCTCGCCGTATGCCCCTTCCCGGAGGAGGAAACGGAACTCGCCGACGTCGTGGACGTCAACCGGGACCTTCTCCGGGAAGCCGATGTCCCAACGCAGTCGGCTATCCGGCGCGCGGCCGGCCCAGACTTCCTCGAACGCCTCGTGGGCCAGCTGCAGATGCTCTGGCGGCATCGGCGCGCGCTGGTGCGAGGGGTAGACGGCGCGTAGCTGGCCGGCCATCCCGGCCAGCAGTTGCAGCGTCGCGCGGAACGCGGCGGCGTCGCTGCGCGGCAGGAAGAGCCAGATGCCGCCGTAGTTGATCGCGTCGCCAGCGAAGAGCGTCGCAGTCTGACGGTCGAGAAAGCTCACGCCGCCCGGCGAGTGACCGGGCGTATGGAACACCTCCAGCGTGCGGCCACCAAGGTCGACGATATCGCCTTGCTCCAGCGTGCCGGTCGGCTCGCACGGAGGGATCGCGGCGGTCTCGGGGTCGAATTCCGGCGGCAGGACCGCGTTGCGTAGCCGCCTTGGCGAGAATAGCGGCCTGTATATCGCGTTCGGGAAGCCGCGGCGGAGGGTGTACGCCTCGCTGGGGTGAATCAGCCGCCGCTCGAATGCCCAGGTGTGGCCGATGTGATCCCAGTGCCCATGCGTCTGGAGGACGATCGGATCGCGGTTCGACAGCCCGCGGACCAGTGTCGCAAAGTCGGCCACGCCAAGGCCGGTGTCGATCACCGCGACATCGCGTTCACCCTCGACGAGATATGACTTGACACCCTCTTCATGCAGTGGTTCAGCGATGATCGTGATCCCGCCGTCCAACTGCCGCACCTGAAACCACTCCTGCTGGCCCACGCTCGATCCTCCCCATTGCGCGCCGTCTCATCGTCGCAGTGTACTCGCTGCCGGCAGGGGAATTGCGCGAACGGTCTGCCTCGGCTATCGTCGGCGCGCACGGGGATGCTGAAGAGCAATCAGGGAGGGAGCGACCAGTGAGCGGTGGGTATGTGACCGAAGAGCGCGTCGCCGAGCTGAAGAAAGCGGCGGCCGAGCGGGTTGAGGCGATTGCCGGCGAACTGATCGGGATCAGCGACTGGATGTACGAGCATCCCGAGCTTGGTCACCAGGAGCGGGAAGCCGTCGCCCGACTGACCGCGGCCCTCGAGCAGCACGGCGCAACGATCGAGCGGCAGACCGCCGGGATGGAAACTAGCTTTCGGGCCAGCTTCGATGGACCGGTGAACGAGCCGACGGTGGCGATCCTCGCCGAGTACGACGCGCTGCCCGAGGTTGGCCATGGCTGCGGACATAACATCATCGCCACTGCCGCGATCGGCGCTGGGATCGCGCTCGGCGCGTTGGCCGACCAGCTTCCCGGGCGCGTCATCGTCCTCGGCTGCCCGGCCGAGGAGTCTGCCGTGCCGGACGCTGGCGGCAAGATCCCGCTGGTCGAGCAAGGCTACTTCGACGATGTCGACGCCGCGATCATGATCCACCCCGGCACCGAGGACTACGTGCCGTTCGACTCGACACTCGTCGCCTACGGGCTGTCGTTCGAGTTCTTCGGCAAGCCGGCCCACGCCGCTGCCGCGCCACACGAGGGCATCAACGCGCTCGACGCCATCATCCAGATGTTCAACGCCGTCGGGTTGCTGCGTCAGCAGTTGCGGCCGGATGTCCGCATCCACGGCATCATCACCCACGGTGGCGGCGCGCCGAACGTCATCCCACCCTACACGGCCGCCCGGTTCCGAGTTCGCGCGTCCGACCCGGTCTACGCCCGCGAGGTGGTCGACAAGGTCGTCCGCTGCGCCGAGGCCGGCGCGGTGGCGACCGGAGCACGCCTGGAGTGGCGGCAATACATCAAGCCGTACCAGAACATGATCACCAACCACGTCGTTGGGGACACGATCTCGCGCAACATGGTCCAGCTGGGGGAGGCGGCGCGCGGGTGAGTCGCGAAGGCGCGGGCTCGACTGACTTCGGGAACGTCAGCCACGTCGTCCCGGCAGCCCAGGCGACGCTGCGCATCTGCGGCGAGGAGTGCGGCTGGCACTCGAAGGAGGTCGCCGCGAGCACGATCACCCCGGAGGGGCATGCTGCGATTCTGCGCGGCGCGAAGATCATGGCGATGACGGCGATCGACCTGCTCTGCCGGCCGGAGGATCTCCGCGCGGCAAGTGAGGAGCACGACCAGACGGCCGGCCCGGTTCGCGACCGGCTGGCCGCGGTTCCGACGATCGGCGACTAGGCGCTCGCATCGAGCGCGAGGGGAGACATCATGGCCGGCTACGAGGAGGGGGACGACGTCCCCAGGATTCCCGGTGAGATGCTGCGTGACTGGGTGGTCGACATTCTGGAGACATGCGGGATCGGACGCGAGGATGGCGAGATCGTCGCCGATATCCTCGTCGAGTCGGATCTGCGCGGCATCGACTCCCACGGCGTGCCACGACTGCGGCGACTCTACGTCGATCGCCTCCTCAACGGCACGATCCGGGCAGACGCGAAGCTGTCCGTGGTCCGCGAGACGGCGGCGACGGTGACATTCGACGCCGGACACGGCCTCGGACCGCTGATGGCCTACAAGGCGATGGAACGCACGATCGAAAAGGCGCGCGACGCGGGAGTCTGTCTGACGACGGTCGGTCACTCCGACCACTTCGGCATTGCCGGCTACTACGCGACGATGGCGCTGCGCTTCCCTGGCATGGCCGGCATCGCGATGACGAACGCGACCCCGCTGATGGTGCCGACCTTCGGCAAGGAGGCGATGCTCTCGACCGCGCCGATCGCGGCAGCCTTCCCGGCCGGCGTGCAGGACCCGTTCGTCCTCGATGCCGCGACAACCACGGTCGCCTGGGGCAAGGTCGAGATCGCCCGACGGATGAACGCGCCACTGCCGGAGGGGCTGGCGGTGGACGAACACGGCCGGCCGACGACCGATCCGTTCGTGGCACGGGCGCTGATGCCGCTGGGCGGCGAACGGGAGACAAGCGGACAGAAAGGCTACGGGCTGGGGCTGCTCGTCGAAATGCTCTGCTCGCAGCTCTCTGGATCGCTCTGGAGCAAGGAGATCGCCTACTCCAACGCCGAGGGGCCGCAGTATGCCGACACCAGCCACGCCTTTATGGCGATCGACATTCAGGCGTTCCGCCCACTGGATGAGTACGCCGCCAGCGTGGACGAGATGTTCGCGACGCTCCGCAACGCCGAGCCGGTCGAGCCGGGCCAGCGTGTGATGATCCCCGGCGATCCGGAGGCAATCGCCCTCGCCGACCGTCTCGAACGCGGTATCCCGCTGCATCCTTCGGTCACCGACGAGCTGCGGGAGCTGGGCGACGAACGCGGTGTGCCGTATCCGGGATAGGGAACGTAAGGGATGAGAGATGAGGCAAAAGGGATGAGTGATATGCCACCGATCCTTGCAGAGCTGACACGCAATGGGACGCCTGAGAGCCGACACCGGGGCTGGGTGGCGGTCGCGCGGGGGGATGGGACGCTGGTGGCACACGCTGGCGATCCCGAGCAGCTCACCTTTCCGCGCTCGGCGATGAAGCCGTTCCAGGCGGTGGCTGTCGTCGAGAGCGGCGCGGCAGACCGGTTTGCGTTCAGCGACGAGGAGCTGGCGATCTGCTGCGGCTCGCACCATGGCGAGCGGCGACACCGTGAGACAGTCGCGGGGATACTGGCGAAGATCGGCCAGCCGGCGACTGCGCTGCTCGGCGCGATCGATCCACCGTATAACGCCGAGCGCGAGCGACTGGCCGAGGCTGGCGACGAGGTCGCCCAACGGCTGGCTCAGAATTGCTCGGGCAAGCACGCCGGGATGCTGGCCGCCTGCGTCGCGCTGGGATACCCAACCGAGACCTACGATGCCGCCGACCACCCGCACCAGCGGGCGATCCGCTCGATCGTCGCGCAATACTGGGACGTGCCGGAGGACCAGCTGGTGGCAGGGCTCGATAACTGCACGCTGCCGGCCTTCGCCGCGCCGATCCGCAATGTCGCGACCGGCTGGGCGCGGATCGCCGACCCGGACAGCGCCCCGGCCGAGCACCGCGAGGCAATCCGCCGAATCGGCGAGGCGATGGGTCGCGAGCCGTTCATGGTGGCCGGCACGGCGGGTTTGAACACGATCCTGATGGATGTCACCGGCGGCCGTGTGCTGGCCAAGGATGGCGCCGAGGGGGTGGTCTGTCTGGCGATCCGCGACAAGGGTCTCGGTGTCACCGTCAAGCTCGAGGACGGGTCGTTCCGCGCCCACGGCGTGATCGTCCGCGACCTGCTGAGGCGGCTGGACGCGTTGAAGCCCGGCGAGGATACCGCGTTGGCGGCGGCATTCGGCGAACGGCTGGAGTCCAACCGCCACCAGCACGTCGGCGATATCCGCTCGACACTGGACCTGCGGTTCGTCGGATGAGCGCGCTCGATCAGTACATCCCCGAGCGGGCCTGGTTCGATCGGCAGAGGACGCGCGACTACGCCGGGATGCACGGCATCGGACACATCACGCGTGTGCTGGTCTGGTCGGCCCAGATCGCTGACCGATTTCCAGAAGCGCTACGCCGTGAGGAGCTGTTCTGGGCGGCCGGCCTGCACGACATCAAGCGCTGGACCGACGGGGGCGATCGAGACCATGGCGTCCGTGCATCCGCGTGGGTGCTGGCGGAGTTCGCCAACGTCCGCCCCGCCGCTGCCGCGGGACTCGACCTTAGCTTTGTCGCCGAGCTCTGCGTCGGCCACCAGTGCCCCGACCGTCTGATCGACTACTGGAGCGACGAGCTGCGCATCCTCAAGGACGCCGACGGGCTCGAGCGCGTCCGCATCCACGACCTCGACCCACGTCGGCTACGCTTGCAGGACATCTCTCCGTCCCTCGAGTCGCGCGCCTGGGATCTTATGAAGCGCAGCGTCGCGGACGGCAATACAGCCCCAGCTGTCCGCGAGGTCGCGGTCGAGATGGGGCTGTGGGAGTGACGAATATCACTGCGGACCCGTTTTCGTGAGCAGGGGGCCGCAGTAGGTGTGCGGAGGTGACGCGCTATCCTACGCCGTTACTCCGGCGGTCGCGCCGCTGGCGGCAAGGGCCTTCAGCTCGTCGACGAAGATGCGGTTCCAGGCGTCCATGCTGCCCCAGCGGAAGCGCGATGAATTCTCACGCACTGCCTGGCGCGTCTCCTCGGGCATGTGCTCGTAGGTGCGATTGATGCCTTCGAGGTGGGCGTTCTCGTGGGCGAAGCGTCGTGTCTCGACGGCCATCTCGGCGGTGACTGCCGCCGGCCGCTCGATGAAGTGTCCGAGCTCGTTCCAGTTAGCGCCATAGACAACGAAGACCGGGATCGACTGATACTTGCCCTCCTTCAGGTAGGGCTGCATCAGGTCCAGGTTGTCGTCGCGCTTGAAGACGCGGAGCGTGACCGATGGCACGTCATTGGCGAGCTTCGCGACGACGGGCAGAAACTGGATCACGTCGGTGCACCAGTCTTCGCCGAACGCGGCGATTGACACCGGGTGGTCGGCAAAGAACGCACGATCCTCATCGGTGACGTTGAACGCCTCGATATTCTCGATGAACTTTTCCTTGTTGACGTTCATCTGATCGACGAATGCGTCGACCGAGATCCCGCCTTCGAACTGTTCCTTGCTGATCGACATCCTGGCGATTCCCTCCTCCGGGGTCTATCTCACGTCACCACACGACCGCGGCGTTCATCCAACCTAACCACATTGTGGGCGGACATATTCCGTCGCCATGCAACGCACAAGAAAATGGGGCCGCTGGGACGGCCCCGGGTACAGGGAGGGAGGGAAGAGAATTGCGATGGTGGAGGATGGGGATCCGCGGCCGGCCATCGGCCCGCGCCGCCCGCCTCACCGGCGAGGGATAAGGCGGGAGCCGAGCCACCTGGGTGACCTGCCGTCTGTCGCGTCCCGACGTCCGGCCGCTGCTCCGGCGCGAATGACTGACGCATCCCGGGAAGACGCATCCGTCGATTCCAGCCGGCCCATCCCGATGCCGTCCGCCCGGCTTCCTCGCGCGAGTCTCGCGCCTCGAAGCTCCAGACGACGTGCGCCTGGCTGTGCGCGGACTGGCGGCCCGCTGCGTCCAGGTCACCGCCGTCGGGCGGTGCCCCCAATCCGACCAGAACCACTCCGGTCGATCGGGGCGCTGTACGTACATCGTTGCCACTATTGTACGTACACTTGCCAGCTTGTCAAGGGGTTTCTGAAAACAGTGCCCTCAGACGTCCGCGGCTGCCGCCTCAGTGCTTCGACTAGCATGATGTGTCAGGTTGGCAGCCTCCCCGCACCTTGTCATCCTGAGGCCGCAGCCGAAGGATCTCTCCTGCGTCTGAATGCATCCAGCATGAGGAGATGCTTCGCTGAGGCTCAGCATGACAAACGGCCGGGGTGGCTGTCGCACCACAGTACAGGACACATCACGCTGGTCGGAGCATTGAGTGCTCCGGCCAGCATGAAGTGTCAGGTTGGCAGCCTCCCTGTCCCTTGTCATCCTCTGCCCGGAGGGCGCCCGCGCAGCCGAAGGATCTCCCTGCGTTCGACTCTACCCAGCCAGGGGAGATTCCTCGCTGCGGCTCGGAATGACAACGAGCGGTGGTGCCTGTCACACCACAATACAGGACACAGCCTCCCCGCACCTTGTCATCCTGAGGCCGCAGCCGAAGGATCTCTCCTGCGTCTGAATGCATCCAGCGGGAGGAGATGCTTCGCTGCGGCTCGGAATGACAACGAGCGGTGGCGCCTGTCGCACCACAGTACAGGACACATCACGCTGGTCGGAGCATTGAGTAGTCGACCGCAGTGATCCTGTCATTCTCGTGGGTTCCCCGCTTCTGTCATTCTGAGCCGCAGCGAAGAATCCGTTCCTCCCCGGCGGCTGTGACCGAACGCAGGGAACCGGATCCTTTACTCCGTTCAGGATGACAGAGAAATGGGAAGCGGCCGGCCTGACACATTCACTGCGGTCAACTACTGAGGCCGCAGGCAAGGGATCTCTCCGGCGTCCGAACGCGCCCAGCGCGAGGGAGATTCCTCGCCGTGCGGGCGGCATCGCCTAAAAAGTGGATGACAGGGCGCAAGGACGGCTGTCATCGTGACACTTCATGCTAGTCGATGTACGTAGGGGCGACAGCCAGCCGGACGCGCAATGATCTCCGGGCTGGCCGGGGGTGCTTGATGGCCGTGGCACGCCGCGAGAAGCCGGCGGCTGGCTCCTCAGGCGTAGACGCGCACGAGGATATCGGTCGGGTCGAATGCGTTGGTCGCATTCTGATCCTGCGGGCAGGCAGAGATGACGGCGAGCGTGTCGATGTGTGCCTTGAGCAGGACGTGGTCGTTGCGTTGCGAGAGCGGCTCGCGGATGTCCAGCTCGCCGCGGCCCTTGAACGCCACGTGCATGAAGAAGTTGATCGGATCTGGCATGCGGTCGGGGTCGATGTCGTAGCCCCGCTCCCGGATCGCGGTAACGAAGTTGTCGTGGCAGTTGAGATGGCCCTGGATGCCGTAGTCATCGAGGTAGCGGCGCGCGTTGCAGGTTGGCATCAGCATGTCGTGCCGGCCGACCGTGTCCTGGATCACCGTGAACATCCGCTCGCGTCGATTGGAATAGATGCCATCGTCGCGCCGCAACATCAGCGAGTTGTTGGCGGAGCGGGTCTGCGCGACCGAGAGCATCTCGTCGAAGTCCTGCAGGTTGAAGAGAATGACGCAAGCGACCTGCTTGCCATTCATGTCGGTGATCTGCAGGAACTGATCCTGGTTCACCTCGAACGCCTGCGCCTTGGCCGGCCGCACCTGCGCGGCGCGGCGGGGGATGCGCCCCATGAGAGGGTTATCGGTGCTGGTGATCGTCATTGGGTTGCTAGCTTCCCGTCCACTTGCTGAAGGCGACGCAGGCATTCTGCCCACCCAGCCCGAAGGAGTTCTTGATTGCGACACGGATGTTGAGGTCCCGAGCCTTGCCCGGCACGTAATCCAGGTCGCAGGCCGGGTCGGACGTCTCGTAGTTGAGCGTGGGATGCACGCGTCCGTCGCGAATGCTGAGGACGGTCATGACCGACTCGACGCCGCCGGTGGCGCCCATCATATGGCCGGTCATTGACTTGGTGGACGAGATTGCCACTCGCCGAGCGTTCTCCTCGCCAAGCGCGCGCTTGATCGCGAGCGTCTCGGCGGCGTCGCCCAACGGGGTCGATGCAGCGTGCGCGTTGATGTAATCGACCTCAGCGGGGTCGATGCCGCCATCCTCCAGCGCGGCGGTGATCGCCTGGGCCGCGCCGCGGCCGTCTGGATCGGGAGCGATCGGGTGATAGGCGTCGTTGGAGGTGCCGGCCCCACGGATCTCGGCGTAGATCGTTGCGCCGCGCGCGATCGCGTGCTCCATCTCTTCGAGCACAAGGACGCCGGCCCCTTCGCCGATGACGAAGCCGTCGCGGCCTGCATCGAACGGCCGGCTGGCCCGCTCGGGCGGGTCGTTGCGCGGAGAGGTGGCCTTCTGGACGATGAACGAGGCGACGAAGAGCGGGAAGACGGCATGCTCGGCCCCGCCGGCCACCATGATGTCTGCCTGGCCCCGCCGGATGACGTCGAATGCGTCACCGATCGCCTGGGCGCCCGTCGCGCAGGCAGTCGACACCGTCGCATTCGGGCCGTGGAGCTGGAACGCCTGGGCGATGTGATAGGAGCCCATGTTGTGGGGAAAGGTCGTCATGAAGAACGGCGAGACGCGCCCGTAGCCGCGAGTGTCGAAGGTGCGCGTCATCTCGACGATGGATTCCATCCCGCCGGCCCCGGTGCCGAGCATGACCCCGGCCCGTGTGCGGTCGAACTCCGTCGTGTCCAGCTTGGCCGCTTCGAACGCCTCGGCGGCGGCGGCCAGCCCGAAGCGGGCGTAGCGGGCGACGTTGCGCGCGGCCTTGGCGTCGATCCAGGGCAGCTCCGGTGTTGTCTTCACCTCGCCAGCGATGCGGACCGGGAAATCGCCCGGATCCCAACGTTCGATCCAGGAGATGCCGGATTCGCCGGCCAGCGCACGCTGCCAGCTTGCCTCGGCGCCCTGGGCCAGCGGCGTCAGCGCGCCGACGCCCGTTACAACAACGCGGCGTCGTATTCCAGATTCCATCGTCATCGCCTTGCCTGTCACGATGTGCGATCCTCGTCCTGCCTGGGTGGCCGAATGGCAACTGATCGTACCAGACACCCTCGTGAGTAGTCGGCGAATTGCCGGCTCTTTCGACAACCTCTTATAATCGCGAGTGTCCGAGGCGGCCGGGTGCGCGGCCGCAGGCAGAACTCCGCGATTCCTCGACGCGAGCACGAGCGATAAGGGGCGCCTGTGGCGGATGATGTCGGGAAGCTGCTGCGATACATCGGCCGACACTACCTCGCGCGCCAGGAGGCCATCGGCATCGAGCTTGATGCGACTGCTGCCGATGAGGCGGGCGAGATCGTCGCCAGCCAACGCCGCGCCGCGCGCGAGGAAGAGCAGCGGGCAGACACGCTGGCCGTCGCCTTTCGCGAGGGGCTGCGCCGCGCCGATTCGGCCAGGCGGGCCGGCGGCAACGCGATCTCGCTCGACGACCGCAAGCCCGACCAGGATCGCCAGGCCGAGGCGTTGATCCAGTTCCTCGTCCGCGCAGGTCTCGCCACCTCAACCTCGCGAGAGACCGACGCGCGCCACTATATCTACACAATCTCCGTTGACTGGACGGCGCTCGACCGCGTGGCCCGCGAGGCGCGTGTCGACCTGCGCGACATCCTCGGTCGAGCCGGGTGACGGTGTCTGGCCGGGAGGCGGCCGGGTGACGATCGGTGATCTGAGGCTCAGCCTGCCGGATGACGACCGCGCCGAGCGGGCGATGACTGCCCTCGGCGTCGTCTTTCGCGATCCGGACTTGCTGAGGCTGTCGCTCGTCCATCGCTCCTGGCTCAATGACCTGGGCGCGGATGCGGCGGCAACTGTCGTCGCGTCGAACGAGCGGCTCGAGTTTCTTGGCGACGCGCTGCTCGGGCTGGTCACCGCCGACTGGCTCTACCGTCGATTCCCCGATCTTCCGGAAGGCAACCTGACTTCCTACCGCGTCGCGCTGGTGCGGACCGAGACGCTGGCGGAGTGGGCGATCGGATTCGGCTTGCCGGATCTGATCTATCTGGCGCGGGGCGAGGTGGGGAGTGGCGGCGAGGTGCGACCGCGTATCCTGGCCGGCGCGTTCGAGGCAATCCTCGGCGCGATCTATCTGGATCGGGGCATCCGTGTCGCGCGGCAATTCATCTGCGCGCTGCTCGACGCCGACTCCGACCGGGTGATCGACGATAGCGAGACGATGAACTATAAGGGGCGGCTGCAGGAGCTGATCCAGGATCGCGAGCGCCTGACGCCGGGGTATCAGACGGTGTCAGTCAGCGGGCCGGACCACGCACACACATTTGTTGTTGAGGCGGTGTTGGGAGATCGAATTCTCGGCGCCGGTAGCGGATCGAACAAGCGCGCAGCGGAGCAGGATGCAGCGCGGGACGCGCTGGAGCGCCTGTCTCTAGAAGGGATTGTCGAGACCGATGGCCGGCCTTTATGACCAGCTGACGATCTTCAGCGGCACCTCCAACCCCGGGTTGGCGGACGAAATATGCCGTCATATCGACCTGCCGCCCGGCCGGATCGAGATCCTGAAATTCTCGAACGAGAATATCTTCGTCCGGATCGGCGAGAGCGTGCGCGAGAACGATGTCTTCGTCGTCCAGTCGCTCGGCGCCAACGTCAATGATTCGATCATGGAGCTCCTGATCATCATTGACACGCTGCGGCGCTCCTCGTCGGGCCGGATCACCGCCGTCCTGCCGTACTTCGCCTATGGGCGGACGGACAAGAAGGATCAGCCGCGTGTCCCGATCACCGCCCGGCTACTGGCGGACATGATCACCGTGGCCGGGGCCGACCGCGTCCTGACGATCGACCTGCACGCCGGCCAGATTCAGGGGTTCTTCAACATCCCGGTCGATGAGATGAGCGCGTTCCCGATCCTGTCGAACTACTTCAACGAGAAGCGGCTGCGCAACCCGGTCGTCGTCTCGCCAGATCTGGGCAACACGAAGCGCGCGCGCAACTTCGCCGAAGCGATCGATGCATCGCTGGCGGTGATCGAAAAGCGGCGTGTCGGCAACGATGACAAGAGCGAAGTGCTCAATCTGATCGGTTCTGTCCAGGGCTCGCCGGCCATCCTCGTCGACGACGAGATCGACACCGGCGGCTCGATCGTTCAGGCGGCGCGCGTCTGCATCGAGAACGGCGCGACCGAGGTCTACGCCTGTTGCACCCACGGCATCCTCAGCGGGTCGGCGATCGAACGATTGCAATCCTCGCCGATTCGTGAGGTTGTCGTCACCAACACCGTTACCATCCCGCCGGAGAAGCGCATCAGCAAGCTGAAGGTGCTCTCGGTCGGGACGCTGATCGGCGAGACGATCCAGCGTATCCACACTGGCGCCAGCGTTGCGTTGACCTATCGCTCGGTGGATGTCGTGCGCTAGTGGTCGAGGTCGGCCAGCCGCCGGGCGACAGCGCTGAGGCTGGGGCGTCCGGAGGCGAGCGCGGCGCGGGCGACGCCGTCCAGGTCGATCGCGGTGGCGCCAGAGACGATCACGAGCGCCTCGATGGCAAGGTCATCTTCTCCCGGCTCGTGCCAGCTGGCCAGACCGGCTGCCCGGAGGTATTCGCCGGCCAGCGCGGCGGCCGGCAGGATCAGCGGCTCGAGCGCGCCGCGCGCCGGGCCAGCGTCGCTATAGACGCTGGCCATGTCCAGCAGCAGCTCCAACGCAACATCGAGCCGGTCGAATGCCATAATGCAGAGGCCGTGGTCGGTCGCCACGGCCTCGATCTCCAGGATATCGGTGTCGGTCTGGTGCGTCAGATAGTCGCGAAAGCGCTCGGCCAGCGCGGCGATCTGTCGCGAACGCTCATCGCTCATCAGTCGCTGAGCGCACGCTTTGCGGTGCCCTCGTGATACGCCTTCTCAACGCGGATCGACATCAGCACCGCGACCACCATGACGGCGATCGTCAGCAGCGTGCCGAAGACGAGCGTGGCGTTGGCGCCAGCCGCATCGGTGATGGCCAGGAAGGCCACGCCGATCGAGATGGCGATGATGAGCGCCGTGCCGGCTGCGATAAACGGCAGCGCGATCGGGAACAGTTTGCCCACCGGAACCCCCTCCTCTGGATGTTTGTCTCATGCTCGCGTCCCCGGCGTTGCTGCCACGAGACGCTCCGCTCATCTTACCCGCAGATCGAACGATTCGGCCAGCCCCCACGATCGGGAACGAGACGGGCCGCCCGGCCAAAGTGGGCTGTCAACGTCAAAGTGACGAGTACGTTGGTGCGGCAGGCACCCCTTCGATCTGTCATCCTCTGCCCGGGTGTTACCTATGTCCCCGGTCTATACATGGGCGATGGCGCCCGCGCAGCCGAAGGATCTCTCCCGCGCTGGACTGGATCGAACGGGTGGGAGATCTTTCGCTGAGGCTCAAAATGACAGGACAAACGACAGGCTGCCGATTGGACAGTCTGACGTTGACAGTCCAATAGCGCTGCCGGCGCGATCGCTGTATTGTCACCGTGGTCGGGCTCATTGTCGGCTGTTCGGCCTGGCCACCAGCTCCTGGAGGCACAATGGAGATCAGAGCCTCGCATGTGCTGTTCGTCGCGCTGATGATCGTCACGATCGTTGCCGTCGATTTCCTGTTCCTCAGGCATCAGATCGGGAAACGGCTCATCGGCAATATCGCGATCGTCGTGGTGTTCGCATTGATTTACCTTCGGTTCCTGCGACATTCTTGACGTTGCGACAACGCCCCGGTCGCTACGGCTTCCCATCTGCTGGCAACTGTTGTGCGTGTTCTCGGGATAGCCCATAGTAGGGTTCACCGCTCGCTTGTCGATCAACGCACGGGCGGCCAGATGTCGGATCGCTATCGACAGGCAGGGACAATGAGCCTCGACACGTCCGCTACCCCGGAATCGCGAAGGACAGACGGACGTTTTCTTGTGCGAGTTCTTCGGGCCGGCTGGTTCCAGATCTTCGTCAGCGGCCTCGTGCTCTTCTATCTGATCGACAAGACGATGGTCAGCACCCGGAACCCGAATTTCATTCCCTCACTCATCCTGGTCGGCGCGTTCCTTGTGCCGGTGACGCTCGTCTCGTATCTCGGCGGGCGTGCGCAGGGCGACCCGCTGCCGCTGTCGACAGTGGCTGTCTGTTTCCTGTGGGGTGGCGCTAGCGGCGTGATCATTGCCGGGATCCTTGAGTACCGGACGCTGCGCGATCTGGGGCCGCTGACGCTCCTTGGGGTTGGAGTGATCGAGGAGAGCGCCAAGCTCCTTGTGCCACTGATCCTCTATATTCGGGGTCGCTACCGGAGCGAGATGAGCGGGATCACCTTCGGCGTCGCCGCCGGCATGGGTTTCGCTGCGCTGGAGACGATGGGGTACGCGTTTGTCGCGTTCATCCAGTCGGGTGGCAATATCGGCACCCTCGAAGAGACACTGCTCGTGCGCGGACTTCTCTCGCCGGCCGGGCACGCAGCCTGGACCGGCCTCATCTGCGCCACCCTCTGGCGAGAGCGAGCGCGACTGGGCCGGCCGGTTATCAACCGTGCCGTGGTCGGGGCCTTCGCCCTGGCGGTTGTCTTACACGCGCTGTGGGACATGTTCAATAGCCTGCGTGGCCCGACGTTTGTCGACTGGCTCGGTGTCGAGCTGATCAGTCTGGGTATCGCCATCATAAGCCTGACGTTGTTGATCCGGCGGGTGCGGGAGGCGGAGCAGCGATCAGCGCCTCTCGTTGAGGCAGAGACGCCGCCGTCACCAGCGTCGTAACGAAACCGCTTAGCTCGCTCCCCGCAGTATGTCGCGGTCGAAGATATCGGGCCAGACCAGGATCGCGGCCGCCCCGAGGAAGACGACAATCGTCGCCGGGTTTGGCGTCGCCAGGACGCTCGCGACGCCGCCAACGGCGAGCAGCGCAAGCGTTGGGATCGGTGATATCGGCCACACGCCGAGAATGACCAGCGCCACCCCGGCAATCACCATCACGGGCCAGCCAGTGCCGCCGACGGACACGGCGGTCAGCAATGCCGTGACGCCAGACAAGCCGACGAGGAACCGTGCGGCGAACGCGGGATCCAGATAGACCGGGCGAGCGCAGCCGGCCAGCATCGGCGCGACGACGAGCATGCCGAACGCAAACGCGACGAGATGCTCGACGGAAGTGAACGTCCGGTGATCGATGAGGAGAGCGGTCAGAAATGTGGTGGAGGCAAGGCCGGCGACCAATGACCCTCTCGACCATTTGCCCGGCCAGCCGAGCACGACCCCCAGCGCCGTCCACGTCGCCGCCGACGATCCGACCTCAGGTATCGCGACATCGGCGAGCGGTTGGGCAATACCCAGGAGGGCAAACGGCCACCAGATGATCGCAGCCACCACCGTCGCCACCCATGTGCCGGTGAACCAGGTCGCGACCGCCGCCATCGTTCCATAACGGATTTCGATCCAGCCAAGAAAGACGATGACCATCACGAACGTCGAGATGATCGCGACGGGCTTATCGATGAGGTAGTTGGCGGTGAACAGTCCCCATAATCGCAGCCTGGAAATCGATTCGTCGCCGAGTCCCCAGCGGTTGGTCTGCGTCTCAGATATCGGACCGCTCATGACCCCGGCAGCGGTCGAGGCGACGAGGATCATGATGAGCGAGACGATCGTGAACGGGATGTTGCGAAAGCTCACTGGCACTGGGGTCGGTTGCTTGCTGGTCTCTGTGGCGACCATGTGGCTGCGATGGGTGTGTATCATGATGCGATGCTCCCGCGGTTCTGGTTTGCCCACGGATCGATCGTACGCGCAGGCGAGGCTGTGATGGATATCGTACCCGCCCAGAGCAGACTTCGTTGGCCGGGGTTGCGATCTGTGGCGAAGACCGCCGTCATGTGGCTGGTTGGAGCGGCGGTTCTCGCGCTGTTTATCCAGCGCGAACGCGGAGAGCTCGTCCACGCTGTTAGCGCGATACGGACGGCGGCGCCCGGTTGGCTGGCGTTGGCGATTGCCGGCGGTCTGCTGCTCCAGGTTGTGCTCGGGCTCACATTCCTGCCAATTCTGCAACGCATCGGATCACCAATCCCCGTCCGTGCTCTGATCAACGCCCAGATCCAGCGCATAATTGTCGCCACGGTTGTGCCAGCAGGCGGGCCGGCATCGGTCTATGCCGGGGTTCGGGCGTTTGGCCGGTCCGGCGTCGATTCGTCCGACGCGCTCTTTGTCGCGCTGGTCAATTCGGTGCTCGGGTACGGGTCGTTCGTTCTGGTCCTGCTTCCGGCGCTCATTGTGATCTCCGTTGCTGGCAGCCTGTCCAGGCTGATTGTCATCGGGTCGGCGGCGATGCTGGTGATCGTCGCGGTGCTGATGGTCGGTCTCGTCGTCCTGCTGCGCGGCTCGGCGGCGAGCGAGAGGCTGCTGGACAAGCTGCCATCGCGCGGGCTGGCAGAGTGGGCGCGCGGTTTCGTCGCGCAATCGCATCAGCATGGCGTCCGCGCGCGCGATCTTGTCTCGCCGCTGGGGATCAACCTGGTGGTCGAGATCGTCGGGATCAGCGTCCTCTTCGCCGCGCTTCGGGCCGTTGGCTGGCAGGCAACCCTCAGCGAGGCTCTGGTGGGCTACGCAGTGGGCACGCTCTTCCTGCTCATCGCGCCGGTGTTCCAGGGGCTCGGCGCCGTCGAGCTCTCGATGACAGTTGCGCTGACCGGCCTCGGGGTGCCATCGGGCAAGGCGCTGGCCGCCGTGCTCCTGTATCGGATTGCCGATATCTGGCTGCCGTTCGTCGTCGGTGTGGTGCTGCAGGGCGGCCAGCAGCGCGAGGTGCGCTGGGTCACCGAGCGGCTGCCGGCCGTGCTGGCCGGCGTCTCGGGCCTGCTTGCCGTCCTGTCCGTCCTGGAGCCGAGCCTCTCGCGGCGGTTGAACCATATCCGCGACTACTCGCTGACCGACCCGGCCGATCTCTCGCGGCACATCACCCTGATTGCTGGCTTCTTTCTGCTCTTCCTCTCCTGGTCGCTGTGGCGACGCAAACGAATTGCCTGGATCGTCTCCACCGTAATGCTGATTGTCATGATCCCGACCTATCTCGTCGAACGAGACGACGAATTTGCTCTTGCTCTTGCGATCGGGGCGTTGGCGTTGCTGGTCGTGGAACGCCACCATTTCCGCGTCCGCAGTGATCTGCCCACGATCGGCCGGGGAATCCTCCAGTTCGTGGCGAGTCTGCTGTTCGCGGTTGCCTACGGAACCCTGGGATTCTTTCTGATCGACAAGCGAGCGTTCAGGATCGATTTCACGCTGGGTGAAGCGGTTCGCGAGACGCTGCGCCAGTTCTTCACACTCGGTAGCACTGGTCTTCACCCACACACGCGCTACGCAGACTGGTTCCTGGATTCACTGCAGATTGTCGGCGTGCTGTCGGTGACCTTCGCGCTCTTCTCGCTGATCCGGCCGGTGGTATGGCGGCGGCGAACGCTGCCGCGCGAGCGCGCCCACGCGGCAGCGCTGATCGCCGCGCATGGCGACTCGTCGCTGGACTTCTTCAAGACGTGGCCGGACAAGACGATCTTCTTTTCATCCACCGGCAACGGTGTCATCGCGTATCGGGTGGCGCTGTCGTGCGCTATCGCGCTTGGCGATCCGGTCGCGACCGACGACGAGGAGTTCGACCGGGTGCTGGCCGAGTTCCTGGATTTCTGCGATGCCAACGACTGGCTCGTTGCGTTCCACCAGACGCCGGAGACACGACGCGATGCCTACCGCAGAGCCGGGTTGTCGATGCTGAAGATCGGCGAGGACGCGATCGTCGACGTGACGACGTTCAGCCTGTCGGGCAAGCCAATGAAGCACTTGCGCGCGACGGTCAACCAGTTCGATCGGAATGATTATCGAGCGGTCTGGCACGACGCGCCGCTGGACGACGCGACTCTGGAACGGGTGCGTGAGGTCTCCGACGAGTGGCTGACGATCGACGGCCGGCGTGAGCGTAGCTTCACGCTCGGTCAGTACAGTGATGCCTACATCCGCTCGACGCCGATCATGACCATCGAGGATGCGGACGGACGGGTGGTCGCGTTCACCAACCTCGTCTCCGATGGCGTCGAGGGGGAGGCGACAATCGACCTGATGCGTCGTCGGCAGGAGCCGAGCGGCTCGATGGACGTGCTGCAGGTGCGACTGATCGAGCTTCTTCGTGAGCGGGGGTATCGCACCTTCTCACTGGGCATGGCGCCGTTCGCCGAGGTTGGCACTGAACCGGGTGCGACGATCCCCGAGCGGGCGGTTCACCTCTTCTACGAGCGCTTCAACCGGTTCTTTTCATACAAGGGGCTGCGTGATTACAAGAACAAGTTCCAGCCACGCTGGGAGCCACGCTATATCGTCTTCGCCTCGGAGGTTCAGCTACCGCGGATTGCGCTGGCGCTGCTGCGGGTCACCGAGCTGAGCGACGAGAAGCTGGTTCAGCAGGCCCTGCGCGATGCGGAACGCGAGGACATTGCGATGGGGCAGGGCGAGCACCGCCGGCGATTCATCATCGGCTGATCGGACTGTCTCTCGTTCAGCTCTCCCGGGCGCGAGCAGCGAGCTCGGAGCGGTCGAGGCGGTAGATAGCTGCGGCGACGGCTATCGCGCCGAGCGTCAGGGTCGTCAGAACCGGCGCGACGAGCGGCTGCGCGGCGCCGTCGATCACTGCCGCGACAGCACGGAGCGCCCCCGCCGGCGTCCAGCGTTGGGCCGGCCCCCAGCCGGCCAGAATCGACAGGATGAAATAGGCAGCAATCCCTGCTCCGGCCGCTCCCGCCTGCGCAGTGATCAGCGTTGAGAGTATCGTCATCAGGCAGAGGAATCCGGCAGCGACCAGTAGCCACAGCGCGGTCGCTGCTGCCAGCTCACCGATCGCCGCCTCGCCGAAGATCGCCAGCGTCCCGACCCAGCAGACGAGCGTCGCCAGGATCGTCGCCCCGGTCAACAACGCGAGCTGCGCGGCGAGCTTGGCCAGCACGAAGCTGCGACGTGAGACGGGCTTGGTCAGGACGAGGATCGCCGTGCCGGAACGTAGTTCGGAGGAGATGATCCCCGCCGTCGTGATGATCAACGCCAGTAGCCCGATCTGCGAGAGTTGCGAGGCGAACTGCCGATAGGAGTCGAGCGGCGTCGGATCGGGCAGCTCAATGACAACGCCGGGTTGATTGCTGGCTAGCGAGCGGACGAGGGCGGGAGTGATCTGGGCCAGAATCGGGCTGGTGATGGCAATGAACAACAGAATGGCCGGCAGAACCCAGATACGCCAGGTCCGGCGAATCTCGCGGAGCTCCTTGCGCAGCAGGACGTTGAAGACGCTCACCGGCTGCCTTCCCCGATCAGGTCGACAAAGACCTGCTCCAGCGTCGCCTCGACGGGCTCCAGTCGGCGGAGCAGCAGCCCACGCTCGACGATCAATCGTGGGGTCGCCCGCAGCGCGGCGTCGAGGTCGGTCACCGTTAGAACCAGGCGCGCGCCCTCGAGATGACGTTCAGCCAGCCAGCCAGCCCCGACGATGGCGCCGGCCAACGTCGCCGCCTCTTCCGGCGTGCCGAGCTCCAGTCGCAGCTCGCGCGGGCCGGCGCGGCTCAGTAGCTCGTCGATCGGCGATTCGATGACAAGCCGGCCATGGTCGAGGATGGCCACCCGGTCGCAGACGCGCTGGACGTCGGCGAGGATATGGGTCGAGAAGAAGATCGTCGTCCTCCCAGCCATCGCGGCGATCATATCCAGCACCGCCTTGCGGCCAATCGGGTCGAGCGCGCTGGTCGGCTCGTCGAGCAGCAGCAGCCGCGGCGCGTTGATCAGCGCCTGCGCGAGCCCCAGACGCTGGCGCATCCCGCGGGAGTAGCCGCCGACTGCAGTGGCGACGCCGGTCAGCCCGGCCAGATCGAGCAGCGCCGCGATGCGCGTTTCGAGCGCCTGCCCGCGCAAGCCGAATAGCTCGCCGCTGAAGCGCAGCAGCTCGACGCCGGTCATCCAGCCGTAGAAGCCCGGCACGTCTGGCAGGTAGCCGATCGATGCCCGGACGGCATCTGGGGCAGCTGTCACGTCGTGACCGAAAATGCGAGCCATCCCGGATGTCGGCCGGGAAAGCCCAGCGAGGATATTCAGCGCGGTGCTCTTGCCGGCCCCATTTGGTCCGAGAAAGCCGAAGACCGAGCCGGCCGGCACGTCGAGATCGACGCCGTCGAGCGCGCGAGTGGCGCCGAACACCTTCGTCAATCCGCGGATCTCGATCGCGGTGGCTGCTGTCACCGACGTTTGTCCGGCCCGTAGAGCAGATCCGCGGCGGCGCGAGCGCGGTCGGAAGCGTTGTCGCCGGGCTCGTGCTCCGGCTCGGCGGCGGGCGTGGCCGAGCGGCCGATGGCGAGATAGACGATCGCGCCGACAAGATTGGCGAACAGGATGACGATCAGCCAGACCCAGCGCTTGCCGCCGGTCACCTGACGCCGCCGGGCGAGATCGACCAGCGCGTAGATCTGAACGACCAGCTGGACAGCAGCCAGCGCCAGGATGGCGATCAGGGCTGCTGTTGGAATATTGAGCATGATACTCCCCATCCTTCGCGTTCTTTCGGCGCACAGCGGATGGCGCACGTAGTCCTTCGCGTCACCCGCCGACCATGATAATGCGCGGTGACAGATCGGCGTCAATCCGGCGAACCGCGAAGCCGGCGATCGAGCGCCACGGCCGGCAGTTTGCCTGGAAACGCAGAGTCGCCCGCCAACACGGCGGGCGACTCTGTGGGGATGAGGTGGGGTTCACACGACGGTGGGGTGAGACCGTCGCCGGATGATTATACGACATAACATCAGTATCGTATATCGAGTTATCACCCCGGAGTCGACAAATCGGAGTGGGCTGTTGCCGCGCGGCGCCATCGGTCGCCTACACTGAGATCGTGGGTATATGCGCCGAGGAGGAGATGCCGATGCAGCCCGACCCGGTTGATCTGCGCGCCGTCGTCGAAGGTGACGGGCCGTGGCTGCTGCTGTTGCACGGCTTCAGCCACGATCATCGCTACTGGCGGTGGCAGCGCGGGCCGCTTGCGTCCTCGTGCCGGCTCGTCCTGGCCGACCTGCGTGGGCACGGCGGATCGCCCTCTCCGATCGATATTGCTTACGGCCCCGTCGAGCACCTGGTCGATGTCATCCGGCTGCTCGATCGACTCGGCGTCGCCAGCGCTCATATCCTCGGCACCCACACCGGCGCTGGCGTCGGGCTGTTGCTGGCGCTGGAGCATCCCGACCGGGTGGCGTCGCTCATCCTCGAGGGCGCCGTGATCCCCGGAATGCCGCTGGCGCCAAACGATGCCGCGTTGATCCGCATGCGCGAGATCGCACGGGATCGGGGAGTTGTCGCGGCGCGGGCCAGCTGGTTCGAGCAGCCGTTTTTCGACGGTGTTCGTCGCGAGGCGAACGCCGCTGAATTGCGGGAGATCATGGACGAGTTCTCGGGAGCCCCCTGGCGCGCCGACGCTGGCCAGTCCCCGGTCCCGCCGATCGTCGATCGTCTCGGCAGCTTGCGCCAGCCGGTGTCGCTGATCAATGGCGCGGATGACCTGACGGAATTTCTCGATACTGCCCGGCAGCTGGAGCGCGAGCTGCCCCACGCCCGCCGCTACCTCATCCCCGGGGCCGGCGCGTTCCCCGCATGGGAACGACCGGACGCCGTCACACCACTCCTTCTGCGGATCCTCGAGGAGCACGACTGACATCCCGCGTGTCGTATCCTCGTTCTGCGGCGCGCGATGTGGGCGCTGCCGCGGAGCCTCACGGAAGAGAGCGTGTTCTTGGCAACTCAGCCGCTTCCCCGATGGGACATGACGGTCGTCTATCCGAGCCTCGACTCGGCGGAGTATCGCGCGGGCTTTCAGTCTGCCATCGACGCGATCGCCGGGCTGGCGGCGCTGTTCGACGCGCACGATGTCGGCCGGCACGAGCATCTCGCGACCGATGGCGCTGCCGTCGTGTCGTTCGACGAGGTGGTCTCACGGCTCAACGCTGTCTTGCGGGAGGTCGGGACGCTCGGCGCATATCTCGCCAGCTTCGTGACGACCGACTCGCGTGACACTGCCGCGCAGGCCGCCTACTCCCAGCTCGAGCAGCACCTGGCGCGATTGTCCCAGCTGGAAACGCGCTTCACCGCCTGGGTCGGGTCGCTGGATATCGATGCGCTGTTGGCGATGTCAGATGTGGCCAGGTCGCACGAGTTCGCGCTGCGCCATGCCGCCGAGGCTGCGAGCCGGCAGATGTCGCCGGCCGAAGAGGCCCTTGCCGCCGAGCTGAATCTCTCCGGCGGGTCAGCCTGGGGAAAGCTCCAGGGTAATGTGTCGTCGCAGCTTCTCGTCGAAATCGAGCGCGATGGCGACGTTGCCGAACTGCCGATGAGCGCAGTCCGCAACCTGGCCTACGAGTCCGATCGAGAGATACGTCGCCGTGGCTATGAGGCGGAGCTAATTGCCTGGAAGCGCGTCGAGATGCCGATCGCCGCCGCGTTGAACTCGATCAAAGGGGAGTTCGTCACGCTCGCTGGCCGGCGCGGCTGGGACTCCCCGCTGGATGTCGCGCTCTTCGACAGCCACATTGACCGCGCGACGCTCGACGCGATGCTGGCGGCCGCCCACGAGGCGTTCCCCGACTTCCGCCGCTATCTCCGTGCGAAGGCGCGTCTGCTCGGGCTGGAGCGGCTGGCCTGGTATGACCTGTTCGCTCCCGTCGGCGCGAGCAGCCGTGACTGGCAGTGGGACGAGGCGACCGCGTTCGTCGTGGAGCAGTTCAACGGCTACGCTCCGCGAATGGGCGCTCTGGCCGCGAGGGCATTCGCCGAGCGTTGGGTGGATGCCGAGTCGCGCCCAGGCAAGCGCGACGGGGCGTTCTGTATGCCGCTGCGGGCCGATGAGTCGCGTGTCCTGGCGAACTTCAAGCCCGCCTTCGCCGGGATGAGCACGCTTGCCCACGAGCTGGGTCATGCGTACCACAACCTCAACCTGGCCGGCCGCACTCCACTCCAGCGCCAGACTCCGATGACGCTGGCCGAGACGGCGAGCATCTTCTGCGAAACGATCATCCGCGACGCAGTGCTGGCCGCATCGGACCCGGGGGAGCAGCTCGCGATCCTCGAGGCGTCGTTGCAAGGCAGCACCCAGGTCGTGGTGGATATCACCAGCCGATTTCTGTTTGAGCAGGCCGTATTCGATGGCCGGCGCGAACGCGAGCTATCGGTCGACGAGTTGAACGAGGCGATGCTCTCCTCCCAACGTGAGACCTATGGCGACGGGCTGGACACCGATCTGCTGCACCCGTACATGTGGGCGGTCAAATCGCATTACTACAGCAGCGATCGAGCGTTCTACAACTACCCCTACATGTTCGGGCTACTGTTTGGCCTTGGCCTCTACGCCCGCTACCGGCAGGAGCCGGAGGGCTTCCGGGAACGCTACGACGATCTGCTCGCCTCGACCGGCCTCGCCGACGCCGCCGCGCTGGCTGCCCGCTTCGGCATCGACATCCGCTCGATCGACTTCTGGCGCTCCAGCCTCGATATCATCCGCGCCGATATCGACCGCTTCGTCGAGCTTGCGGGGGATGAAGGATAAGGCGCAGGGGATGACCGATCTCCGTGCCGTCGCCTACGTGGCGCTGCTGACGCCATCGCCGTTGGATCGCTATCAGTCACACCCGGCCCGCCGGATGGAGCGCGACGGCATGGTTTTTGTCGCCAGCGACGAGCCGGGGCCAGACGGCAACGTGGTCATTGTGACCGGGCCGGCGACATCGCGGCGGCTATTGTCGTTGGCGGCTGCCTATTACGATGGCGCGGTGTACGGCGTCATGCTCGATGTCGAGCGCGCCGCGCTACTGGACGATGCGCTGCGGGCCGGCGGCTGGATCGTCGACGAGGAGGAGCCGGCACTCGTTCTCGCGCCGATCCCGCCAAGCCCATTGCCGCCGCCGGAACTGGCGATCCGGCGCGTCGCGACGCAGCGCGGCCTGGATGATTTCTTTGCGATCACCCGCACCCCGCGCCGCTATATTCCGTCGCTTGCTGCGGCCCTCGACCCGGATGTCGCCCTCTTCGTCGGATACGTCGACGGCGCTCCAGTTGCGGCGGCGCGTGTGTCGTGTCTCGGCGCGGTCGGCGAGGTGATGGGCGTCGTCACCGACGACGCGTTCCGCCGCCGCGGGATCGGCACAGCGATGACCTGGGCGGCGATCGACGCGGCCAGGCAGCGCGGCTGCATCGCGATCACGCTCACCGCCACCGAAATGGGGCTCCCCGTCTACCTGCGGATGGGGTTCGTCTACGCTTGCACGCTGCGGACCTGGGCGGCGCCAACCAGATTTCCGACCTGTTAACGATGTCGGATGCTCCGTATTATCGTGACGGCAGATCGGATAGAGGACGATTGTTACGGAGTTAGCGTCGCGTGGGATGCCGCGCTCGTACATGTCGGTGAGGCGTCAGACGACAGGTGGCGTCGTTATCTTTCAGACACCGTCCGCTGTGGTGGCACCGATTCACCGTCGTCAGGTGCTCGCTCGTCAAAGAGTGTCAGGTATGGAGCATAGCGGAAGACACGCTTACGCGGTCCAGGGGTGATCTGATGGAGCAGTCCGAGCGTCACGAACTGATCGATCAGTTTGTTCGCTGTTGCGAACGAGACCTTCATATGCTCCTTTGCGTAGCCGACGTTGATGATCGGCTTTTCGAACAGAAGATCGAGTAGCTTCACTGCGTTGGTCCCGAGATGTTGTTCCTGGAGCAATGAACGGTGCTGCTCTCGAATCGACACGATTGCGCGGACCGTTTGTGTGGCTTCCTCGGCCGTCTCGGCGACGCCACGAAGAAAGAACGCTAGCCATCCTTCCCAATTTCCTGAGTCACGGATTGCCATCAATCTGTCGTAATACTCAGTGCGGTGGCGCTTCAGAAAGTAGCTCAGATACAACAGCGGCCGATGCAGCACTTCGCGTTGGCATAACAGGAACGTGATGAGCAGTCGTCCGACCCGTCCGTTGCCATCGAGAAATGGGTGTATTGTCTCGAACTGCGCATGCGCCAGTCCACAGACGAGCAGAATCGGCAAGTCGTGATCGGCATGTAGGAATCGCTCGAAGTCCCCGAGCACGACGTTTAACTCAGAGACCGGCGGCGGGACGAAGGCAGCTCGGCTGAGGGGCGAATCGGCAGCGCCAATCCAGTTCTGGGTCGTGCGAAACTCACCAGGAGTGCGATCCTGGCCTCGCACTCCGTGAAGCAGTTCGGCGTGAATCTCGCGGATCAGCCGGAGCGATAGAGGAAACGTCTCGAGACGCTGGAGACCGTAGTTCATGGCGCGGATATAATTGACGACCTCCTCCACATCAGTCGGCAGGTCGCGCACGGTCGCGCCTAGTTGAAACTCCAGAACATCGTCGAGAGTGCTCTGGGTTCCCTCAATTTGCGAACTGAAGACTGCCTCGCGATTGACGTACATCGCGACAAACAGGTTGGGGTTCGGCAGTGTTTGCGCTATCCCGTCGAGTCGCCCGAGAGCCTGGTCCGCGCGCGAGAGCAAACGAAGCATCGTGGCATCGACCGTCACCGGCGGGTCGGGCGGTAGGGGAGCCGATATGAACGCCCGGTATCCCTGCGGCTGTCTCACATATTTACCCGCGCGCGTAATAAGCGTCACGGAACCAGCTCCTTATAACGGCCGACAATAATAAGCGGCTCGGTAAACCGATTCTATTATAGGAAGTGGGTGGCTACTATAATACGGATGCCACTCTGGCGCCTGTGTTGAAGTTCGCGATAACAACACATGGTCGTGCGGTCGCCCATCTTTCCAGCCAGCTTCATCTTCTACTGCGTGCGGCAGCGTTCGGGATGCTGATCGGGCGGACCAATCAGGGCCGCTCCGCGGTGTCGCCACCGACGGGCTTGCCATCGCGGACGAGCTTGGCGGGGCGGGGAATGAGCCGTTTCCAGATCTGCGCGACGATGATCAGAATGGCCGCCAGCTGGAGCACGGACGAGAGCGCCAGCGCGAGATGCTGTGCGGTGCTGTCGTATCCGGCGCGGCCGAGTGGCTCGGCGATGACGCGGACGCCCAGCCCCAGGTTGAGCAGCGCGATGCCGGCCGTCGCGATCCGCTCGTTGTAGCCGTAGGGCAGCGAGGTGTTGCGCTTGCGCGGCAGCAGCCAGTAGGCGACGCCGATGGCGAACTGCAGGAACCAGCCGACGAAGAGCATGTGACCGTGGGTCGGCGCGAACCACAGCCGCCAGCTGCCGGGGACGAGACTATCCGACAGCATCAGCGCGCCGAGCGTGACGCCAGCGACGAGCCATATCAATGCGGCGCGGGTGTAGAGGATGCTGACTCGGTCCACAGGCTAGCGGGCCGGACGAGCCGAGGGCTTGAGCGTCATCGCGGACACTGTCCCACGCACCTTCTTGCGGAAGGTTGCGGCAAGGATTGTCGCGCAGAGCATCAGCGAGGCCATTGTGGTCAACCCGCCGATCATGATGACGATGCTTCCACCATCGCCGCCACGCTGGCGCCACCACCAGCCGAGCGCGAGGATGACGACCCCGGCGATCTGGATGATGATCTGGGCGATGGCGAGGCGCGGCCAGCGCAGCGCCTGCCCCATGAAGCGTGGGAGCAGGTAGTAGCCAACTCCGGCAACCAGCAGGCCGGAGAACCCGAAGAGGTTGATTGAGCCGTGGGCGATTCGTAGACGGTAGCCAGCTGTGGGATCGATTGCGAACCAGCCGCCGAGCAGCACGCCAGTGGACAGCGCCGTGCAGGCGGCCAGCGTCCCGATTCTCGAGACGAGCGGCAGCCCGACCAGCATCGGCGCGACGTTAGCGACGAACAGCAGCAGCATCACTGCTTGCGCCACCCCCGCGACGGCGAACAGCGTTCGATTGTCGATCGCCAGCGCGACGATCATCAGCGGCAACGCCACCGTCGTGATGCGAAGGTGCAGGGTGATCATCCGCGGCGAGCGCCAGGGCCGGCCGGTCCAGCGCGAGAGGGTGTGGTAGCAGACCCCTGATGCCATGTTCAGGAACCAGCCCAGCAGCATCGAGTGCGCCCAGACGAGCTCCCAACGGCCGTGGCCGGGCGTCCAGAAGCGCAGCATCAGGCCGATTGCCAGGCCGACGATCAGGTACATCCCTGCCTGGCGGGTGAAGCCGACCCCGACCTTGTCGGCAAGCGCCTGCTCGGGGTGTGGGAGCGGCGGGCCGACGTTCGTGACGGGCTCGGAGCGGAACAGCCGCATGATCGAAATCATGAAGCACAGTCCGCCACCGAGCGCCAGCACCGTGCCGGCTGTCTCCAGCCAGCCGAGCGGCACGGCTCGCCCCAGAAACGTTATCCAGCCACCGGCGATGGCTAACACCAGCGCGGCAGCCATCATTCGCGGCTGCTGCCAGGCGCGGCGACTGAAGACCGGAACGATCCGGACATTGATCGCCAGGATCATCGGTGTGATCGCGCCGAGGACGACAAGCGCGACAATCGCGCTCCAGAGCGCCATATGCCCCGGCACGAACGCGGCACAGCCGGCCGCGACCGTGAACGCGAGGACCGCCGAGAGAGCGCCGATTGGGACGAGCCGTGGAAACATCGGTCAGGCGGTCGGGATGCTCATGTCGAGCGTATCGAAGACCTTCGTGAAGATCTCTTCTGCGTCGAGCCCATGCAGCCGAGCCGCTTCGGCAATCGGGTGCTCGCCGCCGCAGCACAGGTCAAACCCATACTCGGCCAGCGGCTCCATCAACTGTGGGTGACGCTCAACGAGAACACGGATCTTCTCGGTCCGGATCTCCTCGATCGTTGCGACATCAGGTCGAACGGTTGCCATATCTCGTTCCTCCATTCAGGAATCAGTTCAACACAACGGCCCTAATCCTTCCCTGTCGGGCCGCTGGTGGCTGTGAGAATTATCACACTTTCGATACCAAAAGGTGGGGAAACGTCGATTCGCTCCGTTTGTCATTCGTCATCCGGGATTCCCTCTCGGAGCGATCGCTTCAGGCCCGCGCCGCGCCGCTGACCGGGTTTGAGCTTGCGCGCGCCGGGATTGCCGCCCTGGCGGCGACCGCCGACCGATGACTGGCGCGCCGAGCGGGGGCGTTGGCCGCGTCGCAGCGCGCCGAGTTCGCGTCTCACAAGGGCCGGCATGTCTTCTGGCCTGAGGTCGGGCGCGCTATGCGCTAGTCGCTTCGCCACGCCTCCGATCGTCGCCGCGTCGAACGGCGCGTTCAGCGTCCCGAGCGCCAGCGCGACCTGCAGCAGCAGCGTGTCGGTTGCGCGCGGGCCGGCGACCGTCCGTGCCGCGCCGATCAGCGCGCGTTGGCCCTCGGGGCTGCCATCCTGGCCTTTCAACGACATGGTTGCCCCCAGCGCACGCCAGTCATCGGAGTGGCGCTGCTGGCGCTGGGATCGTTCGCCGCGCGTCGCGATCAGGAGGCGGGCAACCTGCTCGGGGTCGATCTCGCGTCCGGCCTGGCGCAGGTGGGAAAGCGCCACCGCGATCTCACGCGGATTGACGCGGTAGCCGGCCGCGAGCCGGACGGACGCGACGAACTCGGCGGCTGGCATGACAATGCCGGCGTTGAGCAGGTCGATACTGATGCTCTCGAGGATTACCTCGCGTGAGGCCGACGGCGCCGCTGGCGTGGGATGCTGCTCTTCGGCGGCCGGCTCGTCGGGCTGCTGGGTCGACTCCTGGTCGCTGGTCATCAGACGATCCCGTCTCTATGGAGCTGGTCGATCGTGCTCTGGTCGTAGGCAAGGCGCTCGCGGAGCACCTCGTCGGTGTGCTGGCCAAGCGTCGGTGGGGCCAGCCGGATCTTCGCGGGAGTTTCCGACAATGCAAACGGGATGCCGGCCAGCTTCAGCAGTCCAGCCGTCGGGTGCTCGACCTCGACCAGCATATCGCGGGCCAGTGTTTGCGGGTGTGCGAAGACCTGCTCGATGGTGTTGATCTTGCCGCTGGGGATGTTGGCTGCGTCGCAGGCGGCGATCCAGTCGTCGGCGTCCTTCGTCAGCAATCGCTCCTGCAGGATGGAGACCAGCTCGTCGCGGTTAGCGACGCGGGCCGAGTTCGTCGCGTAGCGTTCGTCGCCGCCGAGCTCGGGCCGGCCGAGGATTGCGCAGAGCGCCTGGAACTGGCGGTCGTTGCCGACCCCGAGGGTCATGTGCTGGTCGCGGGCGCGGAACGTCTGATAGGGGACGATGTTGGCGTGGGCGTTGCCATACCGCTTGGCCGGATTGCCGGAGACGAGATGATTCTCGCCGACGTTGGCCAGCCAGGCGACTGCCGAGGTGAACAGCGACGCGTCCACGCGCTGGCCGGCGCCGGTCGTCTGGCGCGCCTGCAGCGCAGCCAGCACACCGACGGCAGTGAACAGGCCAGTGGTGATGTCGACGATCGCGACGCCGACCTTCATCGGCTCGCCATCCGGCTCGCCGGTGATCGCCATGATCCCGGCCTCGCCCTGGGCGATGAAGTCGTAGCCCGGCTTGTCGGCCAGCGGGCCGGTCGGACCGTAGCCACTGACGTTCGCCCAGATCAGGCCGGGGTTGTCCTTGCGAAGGTCGTCGTAGCCGATCCCCAACCGCTCGAATGTCCCGCGCTTGAAGTTCTCGACGACGATATCGCTCTCACGAGCCAGGTCGCGGATGATCTGCTTGCCCTGCTCGCTCTTGATATCGAGCGTGATGCTGCGCTTGTTGCGGTTGACCGCCAGGTAGTAGGCGGCCTCGCCGCCTGCCCAGGGCGGACCCCAGGCGCGTGTGTCATCCCCCTTGCCTGGCTGCTCGACCTTGATCACGTCGGCCCCGAGGTCGCCGAGAACCATCGTGCAATACGGCCCGGCCAGCACCCGCGAGAGGTCCAGCACGCGGATGCCGTCGAGCGGCCCGCTGGTGTCAGTCATCGTCCATACCCTGCATTTCGTGATTGAATCTGGGCCACGTCGGCTCCCCGAGTGCGGCGCATCGCTAGCCTATCACGGAAGTCTGGAGCAACCCCCGCCGATGCCATCTCGCGCCGAGATCATGCGCGCTGTCGCCGAGACCGATCGCACATTTCGCCTGGTCGAGGGCGACTGGATCGGCAAGTGCCTGATCTGCAACGGGCCGCTGCGGTTCGATGCGCAGACCGGCGCGGGGGCGACGATCGAGCACATCGTCCCGCGAACGGCCGGCGGGGCGAACGACCTGCTCAACCTCGGGCTGGCCCACGCCGCCTGCAACTACGAGAAGGGCGTCCACTGGGACGAGCCGAAGCGCCGCCGGGGTCGGGAGAAGGAGTACGAGGCGTTGGTAACTCGGTTGCTGACAACGCGCCGGGCACGCTGGCGCGAACCGGGTCAGGCGACTTCCAGCCGCACCGTCTGATAGCCAGTCATCCCATCCGGGTGCGGGTCTGTTTCTGCTGCGATCTGCAGCGCCCCGGTTCCATCGGTCGCGCGGGCTGTCACGCGATAGCGGCCGGCGGCTGGCCGCCAGTCGTAGCGCCAGCGCTGCCAGACGAGCTCCGGCTGATATGGCTCGATCTCGGCCGGCTGCCATGGTCCATCGTCAATCCGCACTTCGACGAGCTGGATGCCTCGCGAACCAGCGAAGGCGATTCCGCCCAGCGGCACGATGCCGTCTGCTCCCGGGGTGACTGTCCCGCGCGGTGTCTCGATCGTCGAGATGATCTGGATCGTCGCGTCGTTCGTCCAGCCGCGCTCCTGCCAGTAGCCTCGATAGTCGGCGTCGATCAGCTCGATCCTCTCCAGCCACTTGACGTTCTTTTCGCCGTAGAGGTCGGGGATGTAGAGCCGGCAGGGGAAGCCATGGTTGCGCGGCAGCGTCGTGCCATCCATCCCGTAGGCCAGGAGTGTTCGCGGGTCGAGAGCCTTCGCCAGCGGGATTGAGTCGGAATAGCCACCCGCGCCGTGACAGACGAGGCGGGCAACCCCATCGCCGATGCCGGCGCGCTGGAGGACATCGCGCAACGGCACACCGGTCCAGTGGGTCGTGGAGATGAGCCCGCTGTCGTACGTAAAAGAGATGCACATCAACGTGCCGTCCTGCGTGACAGCCGGCATAGCCAGCAGGTCCTGCCAGGCAAGGACGACCTCGCGATCGACCTGCCCGGCGACGGTCAGCGACCAGCTATCCTGGTTGATGTTCGGGGCGCGGGTGGAGATATCAACCCTGTAGAACGCGGCGTTATCGGTGTAGCGCGGCGGCACGCCGTCGGGCGCGATGAAGCCGCTGGTGGCCGGCGTCGCGACGGATGGTTCGGGGCTGGCGGCTACGGCTGCCAGCGGCTCGCCGGCTTCCGTCGGCGTTTCTGGCCCGCTGAGCCAACTCAGCGCGCGGCCGATGGCAACACCGCCGAGGCCGAGCCCCAGAGTCAGCAGCGCTATACGGCCCAGTAGCTCGCGGCGGCCGTAGTCTCCCGGCTGGTCGATCCAGTGGTCGCTTGCCTCCCGTGTCCGCTCGGCGTCCAGCGCTTTGAGGCCCGCGAGCCAGCGATCGAGAAGTAGCCCGCCGAGCGCGGCCGGCAGCCCGAGCGTGATGACCAGCCACGCGAGCTGCCCACCCTGGGCGCCATCCCACCATGCCAGCCCGAACCCCGCGGCGAACGATATGGCGGCGGTAATCATCCCTGGACGTTCGCGGTCCCGCCCGACCGCGAGCGTCAGCGCCGGCCAGGCCGCTACCCAGAGCAGAACACCGCCGGCCAACAGGAGACGCTTGGCTGTGTGGCCGAATGTCTCTATTGCCCAGGTTGCCAGGCCGCCGGGGGATGCGCGGATCAGCAGGTCGGCGAGGTCAAAGGGTGGGTAGGTCGCGAGCCCGAGCTGAGCGAGGCCGGCCCAGAGGCCGGCGACAAGGATGCCGGCCGCCGCCGCGGTGAATGCCCCGGCGGTCGAACCGGTTGGAAGGCGTCTCTGATCCCGCATTGTTCGCGCCGATCTGGCGCGGCTAGCCCCGCCAGCAGTCGGCTAGGGGGTCGTCGCGCTAGTGTTTCGAAGGACGTCGATTGCCCATTCGAGCTGGAAATCGTTCAGGTTGTCCGGCAGTGGGCCGGCGTTGTTGACGGGAATGAACGGATACTGTCCATCCCGCAGCCCGACCTGGACATCTGGCCGGATGCCGTGGTCGCGGATCATCCTGCCGTCCGGCGTCAGCCAGAGCTCGGTGCCGAGCAGGATCGTGCCACCGTTATCCAGCTCGAACGTGCTCAGAACAGTGCCGGTGCCGAATGTTCGCTCACCGATCAGCGTCGCGTTTGGCGTGTTCGCCCGAATCGCGCCGGCGGTGATCTCCGACGACGATGCTGACCCCTGATTGATCAACACGATCAGCGGAAGGTCGCCGATGTTCGCTGCCTGGGGCTCGGCCTTGTGCTCCTGCCGGCTGCCGTCGCGGAACTGGCTGACGAAGATCGTGGACCCCTCGGGGACGAAGGTCGACGCAACCTTGATCGCTTCGTTGACATAACCGCCAGGATTATTGCGGAGATCGAGGACCACCCGTTCTGCGCCCTGTTTCTTCGCCGCATCCAGCGCCTTGATGATGTCGTCCCCGGCGCCAGTCGAGAATTGCGACAGTCGGATCAGCGCGATGTGATCGTCCAGCATCACCCAGGCGACTGGTGACACCTCGATCTTGCGCCGCGTCAGCGTGAAGCTGAGCGGATTCGCCTCGCCGGCACGGCGGAATTCGAGCGTGATCTTCGATCCTTCTGGTCCACGGATGATCTTGACCACGTCGTCCACCGTGCGGGTCGAGACATCCTGTCCATCGACCGAGACCAGGATATCGCCAGGGCGAACGCCGGCCTCCATCGCTGGCGAGCCATCGATCGGCGCGACGACCACGATCCCCTCGGTGCGTTGCTCGACCTGAATGCCGACGCCGACGTACTCGCCAGAGAGCGATTCTGTCTGCGCCTGGCTCTCCTCGGCGGTCAGATAGCGGGTGTGGCCCTCGTCGTGGAGCGTTGCGAGCATCGCCGAGATCGCGGCCTCGGTCATCTGGTTGGCATCGACCGCTTTCTGGTCGACGTACTTGTCCTGGATCAGCTGCCAGGCCTGGTTGATCGCATCGGGGCCGCCTGCCTGGGCGTTCGGCGCCGCGCTGGCCCCGCCGCTGGGCGGGCTGACGACGAAGCGCTGGAAGAGCATCCCACCTGAGAAGGTGAACAGCAGCACACTGAGGGCGACAAACAGAATAATCGCCCTGATTGCGCCTCTTGGCGATTGTCGGTGGCCTGGTCGTGGCTGCTCTGGCGATGGTGGCGCGGCCATTGGCTGGTCTCCGGCCGGCGGCTCGTGGGGGTGTCCGGGTGCGCTCATAGTGTTGTCGTCTCTGCTTGGAGCGGATGTCTCGCGGGCATCTGGTCGCCGCCGCCGGCGGCGCGAACCAGCCAAGTATACGAGCAGCGATCGCATCGCTAACGCTGCCAGAATAATTCAGCCAGATTTCAGGTTCGGGTCATGCGAGGTTCAGCATCAGGGTAGATAGTAGGTTCAGCGTTAATAAACGCTGACAACCAACCACCCCCTACCCCCACACGTCGGTCCCGCGTGTAATCGGGATCGGACCCCTTGAGAGCTCGCCAGTCGCGCACCTGGCGGGCTCTCCCCCTTTCTGGCCGGGTTGCGCGCCGCGCCCACCGCCGGTACGGTTCGTGGATACTGGCAACGAGGAAATGGAGGGCCATGTGCCGTTCTACACCCGCGGTGGAGATAAGGGATATACCGACCTGCTCGGCGGGCGCGTTCCCAAGTACGCTCCGCGACCGGAGACGCTGGGCGCAATCGATGAAGCGACGTCGTCGATTGGCTTCGCCCGCTCGCTGGCAAGCTCCGAGCGCACGCAGTCGATTCTCATCGACGTCCAGCGCGATCTCTATCTGATGATGGCCGAGCTGGCGTTTACTCCCGAGGTGCACCAGAAGCGCTACCACGTCACTGCCGAGCATGTCCTGCGGATCGAGGCCGAGACGGACGCGCTGGAAGCCGACGTGCCGCTGCCGCCACACTTCATCCTGCCGGGAGATTCACAGGGGGGCGCTGCGCTGGATGTTGCGCGGACCATCGTCCGGCGATCCGAGCGGCTGGCAGTGCGGCTGATTCACGATGGCGAAGTAGAGAACGAGCAGCTGCTGGCCTATCTGAACCGGCTGTCGTCGCTGCTGTTCATTCTGGCGCGTTTCGAGGATCAGTGCGCCGGTGTGACGCCGACTCCGGCCAAGCAGTCACGCGTCTGAGCCCGGCGCAGGAACGAGAAGCGGGGCCGGCGAACCGACCCCGCTGATCCGACTGTTGGCTGCCTGGTTGCGGCTGGTAGCGTGAGTGGGAGGGCTGCTGACGGCGATTGGCGAAGCAGTCGGAACAGTAGGCGGGCGTGTTGCCACCTGGCTGAAACGACGCCATCGTCTCGCGCCAGCACTCGTCGCAGGCGGCCGGGAACATCTGGCGCTCTCCGCGGACGTGGCGGCGACGTTAGCATGACGCGGACAAATACGTTAGACCTTTGAGTGTACATGAGCATGAGCCAGCCGTGGTCGTTGCGCGAGTCTACCGGGGCCGCCGATCGATCGTGCAACAGTATGATGTGTTGTCGCCAGCGACGGACAGGAAAAGGTCGGAATGACATCGACACGGTTCGGCGGGTTCGAGGCAATTGTCTTCGATGCCTATGGCACGATCTTCGATCTTGGCGCGCTGGAGGGTATCTGCGCCGCCGTCGCTCCCGACCCGGCGGCGTTCTCGCGGATGTGGCGGGTCAAGCAGCTGGAGTACGCCACCTTGCGCACGGTGCTGGACCGGTATAGCGACTGGGGCCAGATCACGTCGGACGCGCTGGATTACACAACCACCATCTTCGGACTCTCGATCGACCCCACCCAGCGAGGCCGGCTGATGCGTGGCTGGATCGAGCTGCCGGCCTTTCCCGATGCTGCCCCGGCGCTCAGACGTCTCGACGAGTCTGGCGACCGCATCGCCGTCCTGTCGAACGCAACACACGACATGCTCGACCCGCTGATCGCGCGCAATGGCCTTGCCGGCGTCTTCGATGATGTGCTGACCAGCGAGATGGTCCAGGTGTTCAAACCAGACCGCCATCTGTACGCAGTCGCTGCCGACCGCTTCATGGCCCGGCCGAACGAGGTGCTGTTCGTCACGACGAATGGGTTCGATGTGGCCGGCGCCAAGGCGGCCGGCCTGACCGTCTGCTGGGTCGATCGCCACGGCCTGCCGCTCGACCCGCTGGGGTTCGATCCGGACATCCGCGTCCACACCCTCGTCGAGTTGGCCGACCTGTTGCTCGGCGGGCCGGATGAGCCCGTGGGGTTGCGCTGATGGAGTGGCGCGAGCTCGGCCTTACTGGCCTGCGGGTTCCGGTGGTCGGGATGGGCACCTGGCGGACGTTCGATGTCTACGGCAAGGAAGAGCAGGCTGACCGCGTGGGCGTCGTGAGCGAGGCGCTCGATCTGTCCGTGCGCTTCTTCGATTCTTCGCCGATGTATGGCGAAGCCGAGCGAGTCCTTGGCGCTGCGCTCACCGGCCGGCGTTCGCGGGCGATCGTCGCAACGAAGGTCTGGACGTGGGACGACGTGGAGGGTCATTCCCAGATCGATCGCGCCCTGCACTACTTCGAGGGCCGTGTCGATGTCTACCAGGTCCACAACCTCGTCCGATGGCGAGAGCTACTGCCGGTCTTCCAGCGTATGAAGGACGCCGGGCAAATTGCCGCGCTTGGCGTTACTCACTACCAGCATTCGGCGTTTTCAGAGCTGGCCGACGTCCTCCGGTCGGAAGACGTTGACACCGTCCAGATCCCGCTGAACCCGCTCGATCGCGTGGCCGAGCGCGAGATCCTGCCGCTGGCGGCCGAGCGGGGTATCGGTGTGATCGTCATGCGCCCATTCGGCGAAGGCAGCCTCGTCCGCAACGCGCCGCCGGCCGCGGCGCTGGCGCCGTTCGTCCGGTTCGGGTGTCGGACCTGGTCGCAGGTGCTGCTGAAGTGGACCCTGAGCGACCCGCGTGTGACGGTCGCGATCCCGGCGACGGCTAGCCGCGAACATCTACGCGACAACGCCGAGGCCGGCGACCCACCCTGGTTTGGCCCCGACGAGCGCGCCGAGGTGGTTCGGCTCGCCGAGCGTTACTGCCGATAGCAACATCCCCGCCCCAATTGCCCATCTGGCGGTTGCGCCCCTGAACCATTGGACAGGCGCGGAACAGGCCGAAGCGCCGATGCGCCCGCGCCGGCCGCGTTCTAGACTGTCATCACAGTCGGTGAGGCGTGCAGGAAAGCCGCCTCGGTAGCCGCGATGTGGCGGCCCGACCAACGCCGTATGCGGCGTGATGCAATGAAGCAGGAGAGCATGATGAATGACCCGATGACGCTGGATGTGCTGGTCAAAGCGCGCCGACAAGACCTGGCAACGCATGGCCGGCGCGATGGCCGGAAGTTTTTCGGCCGCCGATCCTGATACCCACCCACCCCATCCCACCCCTTTCCTCGCGGCCGGACTCTCCCCAGTCCGGCCGCCCTTCTGTCTGTGGAAAGCACCGGTTGCAGAGACATGCCGTAGCCAGCGAACCGCGCGGTGCGGCGCGCGCCGCCGGCCGTCCCGCCCTATGCCGGCTCGATCTGCGGATACGGTGGCAGGCCGGTCTAGTCCACTTCCCGATCGACGATCTCCTGGCACTCGATGCAATAGAGCGCCCAGGGCAGCGCCTCCAGCCGGCCGGGGTCGATCTGCTTGCCGCAGCGTTGGCAAATGCCGTACACCCCGTTCGCCAGGCGCGTCTGCGCATCGCGAATCGAATACTCGCGGTCGGTGAGACCTGCGCGAATCGTTGCCAATCGCTCCAACTCGTAGACGTTGCTGGCTTCGTCGGCCAGATGATTGGCCGGCACCCCGCCCTCTTCATCCTCGTCACGCGAGAGCGCCGGGATCTCCTGCTCGATCCGCTGGAGCGACTCCAGCGTCTCACGCAGCTCGGCATTGAGCCGGTCGGACCATGCTCGCCGCTGGTTCGCATTCATCGTCATCATCTGCGTTCCTCATGCTGAACGCCCCGACTCGGGGCGCGCTGACAATATTCCTGAGTAACCGTCGCAATGTCTGTGCCGGTCGTGAAATGCCGCTGATGGTCGATCCCGGCTATCATGAACCTGCGTCCTGCGCGCCATTCGAGGTCCGGGTGGGGCCGCGGGCCATGACGCCGGGCGTCGCGACCGGGGGGAGCGTCGAATGACGAGCTACACGAACGAGGATCGCGAGCTGCTGGAGCGGCCGGCCTTCGCGGTGCTGACGACGCTGGGCGCCGACGGCAGCCCGCAGTCGACAGTCATGTGGTTCAGGCTCGTGGACGATGAGGTGCGCATGATTGCGCCGGCCGCGTCGGTCAAGGCGCGGCATATCGCGCGCGATGGCCGCGTGACGGTTGTTGTCACCGATCCGGGGAACGGTTACGCCTACGTCGGGGTGCGCGGTCTGGCCAGCCTCATCCACGATGATGCCGCGGCGCGAGCCGAGCTACGGCAGATCGCTGCGCGCTACATAGGCGATGCTGCCGGGCGCTATGTCGAGTCGCTCTCAGCCGATCCGCGCGTGCTGATCGTCATTCGGGCCGATCAGATCAGCGGCCGGCACAGCCAGCCACCGGGCTGAACGACTGAGGAGAGGCGCCGTCCGGCGGCGCCCGATTGTTGACCAGCACCGACGGGACACCGATTGGATCACCCGCAGCTTGTCTCCACGATCGGCATGGCCCTGACGGCGGCGTTCGTTGGCGGAGTCGTCGCGCGGCGCTTACGCGTGCCAGTCATTCTCGGCTATCTGGTTGCCGGAATCCTGATTTCGCCGTCGACGCCGGGGATTGACCTCAACTCCGAAATCGTCCAGACGCTCGCCGAGCTGGGCGTCGCCTTCCTGATGTTCTCGCTGGGGGCCGAGTTCTCGCTGCGCGAGCTGCTCCGCATCCGGCGGATTGCCCTTGGCGCAGGCGCGCTCCAGATTGTGCTGACCCTGACTGCCGGAGCGGCGGTCGCGCTGACACTGGGCTGGTCGGGAAAGGCCGCGGCCGTGTTCGGCATGGTCGTCGCGCTCGGGTCTTCGGCCGTCGCGCTCAAGATGCTGCTGCTTCGCGGCGAGATGGAGACGCGCCACGGGCGGGCGACCGGTGGTGTCGCCATTTTCCAGGATCTCGCTCTCGTTCCGATCCTGATCACGCTGCCGATCCTGGCCAGCAGCGGAGACGGCAATGTTCTGGCCGTCATCGCCCGGTCGGTCGGAGTCGCGGTCGCAGTGCTGGCGGCGGTGCTGATCCTGGGCTTGCGCCTCGTTCCGATCCTGCTGGAGCTGGTCGAGCGGACGAAGTCGCGCGAGCTGTTCGTGCTCTCGATCATCGTGATCGCGCTCGGCGCGGCGTTGGTGACCGAATGGGCCGGCCTCTCGATCGCCCTTGGCGCCTTCCTGGCCGGCCTGATCGTGTCCGAATCCGACTTCTCGCATCAGGTCCTGGTGGACATCACCCCGTTGCGCGATGCCTTCGCGACGCTCTTCTTCGTCTCGATCGGCATGCTGCTCGACCTGCGGCTTGTCGCCGAGCATCCGTGGGCAGTCGCCGGGCTGGTGCTACTCGTTGTCTTCGGCAAGACAGTGATCCTGGCGGGGGTTCTTCGGCTATTCAACCTCTCGCGAGCCAGCGCGGTGATGGCCGGTGTGCTACTGGCCCAGGTTGGCGAGGTGTCGTTCATCGTCGCCAGCGAGGCGCTCGGGCACGGGATTATCGCCAGTGACCAGTATCGGTTGATCCTGGCGCTATCGCTCGGCACGCTGATCGTCGCGCCGCTGATGGTCAATGCGACGCCGGGAATTCTGGCACTTCTGCCAACGCCTGGCGCGGCCGCCGCCGGCCAGCCGATGTTCGAGCCTATCGTCGACGTGTCGATGCGCCGGCACACGATCATCTGCGGGTATGGGCGGATCGGTGCGCAACTGGCCGATGCGTTGCAGCGTCGGGGCTTCCACTTCATCGTCATCGACAACGACTTGCCAACCGTGCGGTCGGCGCAAGGAGGGGGGTCACCGCCATCTTTGGCGATGCCGGGAACCCGAACCTCATGACGAAGCTGGGAGTCGAGCACGCTCGGACACTTGCTGTCGCGATCTCCGACCCGCTGGCGGCCGAGGTGGCCGTCGCTGTCGCGCGGCGGCTCAACCCGCGGGTGGATATCGTCGCGCGCGCGCGAAGCCGCGAACAGATGCGACGATTGCGAGACCTCGGAGCGGACGAGATCGTCCAGCCCGAGTTCGAGGCCGGGCTCGAGCTGGTGCGCCACGTGCTGCACGCCCACGGGCTCGAGCAGCGGCAGGTCGCCGCGATCATCCAGCGCCGTCGGTCGGCCTACTACGAGCCGGAGGAGACAGAGCGGCCTCGATGAGCCGGCCGCGGCGTCAATCGCCGACGACGGACGATGTCGCCCCTGCGAGCTCGGGCGTCCGGCCGGCTGGAACTGGCAACGCCTCGATCGGTCGCTCGCGGATGACAAACGTCGCGACCGCTGCCGCGACGCCCATCGCGACGTTGGCGAGCAGCGAGGCGTGATAGTTGCCGGTGATGTCGTAGTCGAGGCCGGCCAACCACGCCCCGACGCCGGAGCCGACGTTCATGGCGGTGAAGATGAAGCCGAAGATCGTCGCTAGCGACGCGCGCCCGTAGATATCTGCGGCCATTGCCGAGGCCAGCGGGGTTGTCGATGTCCAGGAGATCCCGAGGACGACTGCCGCCAGGAAGATGCCAGGAATCCACGATCCGACTGCCAGCAGGATCAGAAATGACAGCCCGCGCAGGAAGTAGGTCAGCGCCAGCATCTGGCGATGGCCGGCCCGATCCGAGAGGAAGCCCATCACGATCGCGCCGATGATGCTGCAGGCACCGACGACCGAAAGGGCCAGTGATGCAGTCGTTTGCATCGTGTGGGTCGAATGCTCGGGCATGTCGGTCAGATACGGGATCATGTGGACCGAGGTGAATGCCATCGTGAAGCCGCAGACGAACATGCCGAACGAGAGCTGCCAGTAGGCCGGGGTCCGGATTGCCCTGCCGAGCGTCACCTTCGGCCGATTGTCGATCTGCCCATCACGGCCGCGGGCCGGCCGGTCTCGCGGGGCGTCGCGGACGAAGAGGATCGCGATCGGCAGGATCAGCACCAGCAGCGCGATGGAGATCGCCAGGTAGCTGGCGCGCCAGCCCCAGTGCATGAGGATGACCGTGGCGATCGGGACGATCAGCAGCTGGCCGTAGGCCGAGCCGGAGGTCGCCATCGACAGCGCCAGCCCGCGGCGCTTTTCGAACCAGCCGTTGACCAGCGCGGTGGTGTTGACCGGCGAGGTTGCGGCGAAGCCGAATGCCGCGAGCAGCCCGTAGAACACATAGACCTGCCAGAGGCTATGGACGACCGTCATCGGCAGCATCGCTAGCGCGGTGATGATGACGCCAGCGATCAGGATGCGTCGCGAGCCGTAGCGGTCCACTATCCAGCCAACGATCGGCTGTAGCAGCGAGAGCGCGACGACGCTGATCGTCACCGCGAGCGCCATGTCGGCGCGATCCCAGCCGAACTCGTCGCTCACCGGCTTGAGCACGACCCCGAACAGGAACCGACCTCCGGAGCTGATCGCGAGCGTCAGCATCACGGCAATCACGACGACCCAGCCGGTATAGATACCGAAGATCGACCGGTCGTTTTGTGGCTCGGGCATGTAGCGACGGCCCTTCTACAGGTGTTCATGCGTGCGGAGTCGGGGTTCGGACGCCGTCTCTGACGAGATAACGAGCCTCTTGACGGCGAGAACGTCTATCATCATAAGTGATGATAACCGCGTTCTATCGGATTCCGAGGCGTATGTGCCGGTGGAATTGCTCGGTGGCGCGGTCTGCCGTTGTGTAAAACAGGTGGAGTAACTGTCGATGGAGATCCGTGAACTGGTCGATCTGGCGATCCGAAACTACGGAGAGCTCGAACAGGTCCCGCTGGCCGACGACATCCCCGAGGACGTCGCCTACCTGGCAACGCCAAGCCGGCTGGGCTTCGCGCTCGGCTGGGTCGTTGCCAACGCGGTCGTAACAGCGCGCTATGCCACCTCGGGGATCGACGCGCTGCCCGTCTATCATCCCGAGCATGGATGGGATCGCTTCCTGCTCACTCGCAGGACGACGGGGAAGACGTTTGCGAACGAGATCGCCAATCGCTTCGGGATGCTGATGATCGACGGGAAGAACCCGCCCCGGCTGACAGAGCCAGGCGGCGAGGAGCGCATGGCGCTCGGCAAGGCGCTACGCGACGATCCGGGCAAGGCGGTTATCGAGGTTGTCCGCGAGGTCCAGGCCGCGTCGCTGATGCCGCTCGATCTCGGCATGCGATGGCGCGACCGCCAGCGCAACTACCCTCGGCTCTACGCCGCCGTCACCGAGCTGATCATCGAGCATCCTGGCGTCGTGGCCGCCCGCGAGATCTACGTCGACGACCAGCAGGTCGATGGCGCCTTCCACCCACTCTACCTCCATGGCGCAGCGCCAGAGCCTGCGATGCTCTACGACTGGTTCCTCATTCAGTACGCAGACCGTGCCGCGTTCTTCCGCACCCACGGCGGCCAGTCGATCTATGAGACCGCGCGGGGCGGCTGGTCGACTGTCAAGCATCAGCTGTCGGACGAGGAGTCGGTCGAGGGAATGAAGCAGCGCATGAAGGCCTGGCTTCGCATCGAGGGGGAACCTGACCAGTCGGCGAAGGACTAGTCGGATCTGATATCATACCCCCGGGGGGTATCATCGACCCGAAAGGAGCCTGACCCAATGACGACGACACGACCATCGCGGCTTGCCGGCTACCGCCAGCGACGCGACGAGTTCATGCGCACCGGCGAGCACTCGCCGCTGACCGATACGCAGAAGGCTGGCTTCGTTCCGCTGGATTACTTCGAGGAGGATCCCAGCCTGGCTCTCGTGCTAGAGGTCGACACCGACATCCCGCACGATCCGGTCGAGCTGCCGACGACGACCGGCGAGAGCCGTGAATACGTGCCCCACGGACGGATCACCTTCGAGGTGGAGGGCCAGCAGGCGACGCTCACGGTCTATCGGGAGCCAGAGCGCGGGCGATTACTGATCCCATTCCGCGATACGACGAACACCGTCGAGACCTATGGAGCAGGCCGCACCGTCGACCCGCAGGAGCGGCCGGACGGCCGGCTGTCGGTCGATTTCAACTACGCCTACGCGCCGTACTGCCAGTACAACGACAACTGGGTCTGCACCGTCCCGCCGATGGGGAACTGGCTGAAGGTCCCGATCCGGGCCGGCGAGAAAACCTACCCGAACAAGGAGTCCAGCGAGGGATAAGGGACTGGTAGGGGCGAACCTCGTGTTCGCCCCCTACCAGGGTCGCCGGCTCAATCCTCGGCGGTGATGATCTCGGCGAGCTTCGCCGGGTCGATGCTGCCGCCGCTGATCATGGCGATGCTGCGATCGTCGCCGTACTTCGTCGCGGCGGCGGTGGCCAGCGCGCCGGCCCCCTCGGCAACGAGCTTGTTGCGCAGCGCGAGATGCCGGATCGCCCGGATGACATCGTCGTCCGAGACCGTCACGATCTCATCCACCAGGTCGCGCAGCAGCGGGTACATCTCGGGGAACATGAAGCTGACCGCGACGCCGTCGCAGATCGTGTGCACCTCGACGTCGACCGGCTCGCCCGCCGCCAGCCCGGCGATGACCGGCGTGCAACCTTCCGGCTGGACGCCGACGATCCGGACGTTCGGCGCGAGCTCCTTGAGCGCGTTCGAGATGCCGCTGATCAGCCCGCCACCGCCGATCGGGACGTAGACCGTCTCGACATCCGGCATATCCTCGAAGATCTCCAGCGCGATCGTGCCGTGGCCGGCCAGCAGGTCGCGGTTGGCGACCGGGTGGATGAAGGCATCCTCGAAGTCGCGATATCCGCCGTGGCGCAGGTAGTCGAACGCCTCGCCGGCCGGCCGCAGGTCGGGCACGCCACCGTAGGCCTCGGTGGCGCGTAGCTTGTTCTCCGGCGTCGTCGTCGGCATGATCGCCCGGGCTGGGACGCCGAACCTCCGCGCCGCCCAGGCGACCGCCTGTGCCGTATTGCCGGACGAGACGGTGCTGACCCCTTTGGCGCGCTCGTCAGGATCGAGCGAGGCGACGGCGTTGTAGACGCCGCGGATCTTGAAGCTGCCGACCGGCTGGAGCACCTCCGGCTTGACCCAGATCGAATCGCTCCCCCAGAGTTGCAGCAGTGGCGTGCGAACCGTCACGCCGCGCAACCGCGCTCGCGCCGCGTAAACCTCATCCATCGTTGGGCGGAGCGTTGTCGCGACCGTCATCTATCCCCCTCTTCTCTCCCGCTACCGTGACCGCGTCGACATTGTAGACGGCTGGCGTTGCGTCGAGCCGATATCCTCTCCAACCCAGCAGAGCAGATGCCATCGCTGCGAGCAACATCAGCGCGCCGAACGTCGTGTAGCCGGCGGTATCGATCAGCACACCGCCGGCCGCAGCGCCGAGCGCCCCGCCGACGCCGAGGAATGAGCCGTTCAGCGTCATCGTCGTGCCCTGGCCGGCGCTCGTTCGCTCGGCCAGCATCGTCGAGAGCACGATCCAGCCGGCCACCTGGGCGAGGCCGGTGAGAGCCAACGGCAGGACGCTCCAGACGCCCAGCGGCGCGGCGAAGAACAGCAGGAAGAAGCAGCCCATCGCCAGCATCGCGACCACATACGCCCTGGTCAACCCCAGCCCGCCGAGACGGCCTCCCGCCAGCAGCCCGCCCAGGATGCCCCCGGCGGCTTGCGCCATATATGCCCAGCCGATCGCCCGAAGGGAGAAGCCTCGGTCGCCCGCGAGGAACGCCCCGGTGAACGTCAACGCGCCGATCAGGCAGAACATCTGGGTTGCGGTCGCGCCGTAGAGCAGGCGGATGCGCCGGTCGGCGAGGATCGGCGCGTAGCGTTCCGCGATGTCCCGGCGGGTAATTCTGCCGGCGGGCGGAGAGTCGGGCCGCGGGACTGTCAGATATGTGGCGACGCAGGCAATGCCGACGACCGCCGCGACGACGAGGAAAGCGACCCGCCAGCTCGATGCCGCGCCGATGGTCGTCATCAGCGGAGCGCCGACCAGGCCGGCGACCGTTCCCGCCGTCGCCAGGATCGCCAGCGCTCGGCGGCGCTGCGCGCCATCGGAATGGCTGGCGGCGATGGCGTTCGGCATGCCGCTGGCCCCGGCGAACCCGACGCCGCCGGTGGCGCGGGCAATCGCGAGGACGATGACGCCCGGCGCGAATGCCGTGCCGGCCGCAGCCACGCCGATCAGCGCCAACCCCCAGAGGAGCATCGTCCGGTGTCCGAGATGATCGCCGAGCGGCCCGACGATCAGTCCGCCAACCGCGGTCGCGGCCAGCGCGCCCATCGACACCAGCCCCAGCATCGCCAGGCTCGTGTCGAGGCTTGTCGCGACTGCGGCGAGGAATGGCGACATCGTGCCGACGCTGAGCTGGGCGACGAATGCAGCGATAACAAGTGGCCCGATCTCACGGGCAAGTCCGGAGGGATTGGAGTGGCGCACGGTGGATGCTCCTGTTGTGTCGCCCATGCCAGAACCCCCGGCTGTGGGCGGTCGTCCATCATCGGTCAATGGCTGGTCTGGACGTGTCAGTGCATCGGGGCCGCTACGCCGTCTCTCCGTTGTCGTTGTCTGGTCGATACGTGGCAGATGGTATCTGCTGGCCGCCGGTCGCGCAACGGCGTGGGTTGTGACCGTGGCGTCTTTCTGTGATCATCCGGACGAGGCAGGGGCGCAGAGGGAGGGATGGCGACATGGGCGACGCGGAGAAGGACCAGGCCGAGCTGCACGCGGACCTGCGGGCGATGGTGGGCGAGCTGTGCCGCCGGTTTCCCGACGACTACTGGCGCAAGCTGGATCGCGAGCGCGGCTACCCCGAGGAGTTCGTCCGGGCGATGACGCAGGCCGGCTACCTCTCGGCGCTCATTCCCGAGGAGTACGGCGGCCTCGGCCTCGGCGTGACCGAGGGGGCGATCATCCTCGAAGAGGTCAACCGCTCCGGTGGCAACGCGGGCGCCTGCCACGCTCAGATGTACACGATGGGCACGCTGCTGCGGCACGGCTCCGAGGAGCAGAAGCGCGAGTACCTGCCGCAGATCGCCAGCGGAGAGCTGCGCCTGCAGGCGTTCGGCGTCACCGAGCCGGATAGCGGCACCGACACGACCAGCCTGCGGACGACGGCCGTCCGTCGCGGCGATCACTACGTCGTCACCGGCCAGAAGATCTTCATCTCCCGCGTCCAGCACTCCGATCTGATGCTCCTGCTGGCCCGCACGACGCCGCGCGACCAGGTGGCGCGCAAGTCGGAGGGGCTCTCGACCTTTCTGGTGGACTTGCGCGACGCGCCGGCCGACAAATTCGAGGCGCGACCGATCGACACGATGATGAACCACGAGACGAACCAGGTCTTCTTCGACGGGCTGGAGGTGCCGGCCGAGAACCTCGTCGGCGAGGAGGGCAAGGGGTTCCGCTACATCCTCGACGGGATGAACGTCGAGCGCATCCTGATCGCCGCCGAGTGCATCGGCGACGGCGACTGGTTCATCGAGCGCGCCACCGGCTACGCGAAGGAGCGCATCGTCTTCGACCGGCCGATCGGCCAGAACCAGGGCGTCGCCTTCCCGATCGCCCGCGCGTATGTCAACATCCGCGCCGCCGACCTGATGCGCCAGCGCGCCGCGGCCCTGTTCGACGCCGGCCAGCCCTGCGGCGCCGAGGCGAACATGGCCAAGCTGCTGGCCGCCGACGCCTCCTGGGAGGCGGCCAACGCCGCCGTCCAGACCCACGGCGGCTACGGCTTCGCCGCCGAGTTCGACATCGAGCGCAAGTTCCGCGAGACGCGCCTCTACCAGGTCGCCCCAATCTCGACGAACCTCATCCTGTCGTATGTTGCGCAGCATGTGCTGGGGCTGCCGAGGAGCTTCTGATGGATGGGGGACGAGGGACGGGGGACGAGGGACGCGGGGAGGAGCGGGATGCGCCCCTTCGCGGCATCACCATCCTCGCGTTCGAGCAGGCGGTGGCGGGGCCGTATGCGACGCGGCAGCTGGCTGACCTCGGCGCGCGGGTGATCAAGATCGAGCGGCCGGGGGTGGGCGACTTTGCGCGCGGGTACGACCGGACGGTGCACGGCATCGCCAGCTACTTCGTCTGGGCCAACCGCGGCAAGGAGTCGCTGACGCTTGACCTCAAGCACCCCGAGGGGCGGGCGGTGGTCGAGGCGCTGCTGGAGCGGGCCGATGTCGTCGTCCAGAACCTGGCGCCCGGCGCGATGGAGCGGCTCGGCTGGGGCGGCGGGGCGCTGCTGGAGCGCTTTCCGCGGATGATCTACTGCGGCATCTCGGGCTACGGAGACGACGGGCCGTATCGCGACCGCAAGGCGTACGACCTGCTGATCCAGGCCGAGGCCGGCATCCTGTCGATCACCGGCACGCCGGAGACGCCGTCGAAGGTCGGCATCTCGGTTGCCGACATCGCCGGCGGCATGTACGCGTATTCCGGCATCCTGACGGCGCTCTACACCCGCGAGCGGACGGGGCGGGGCGCGGTGCTCGATGTCGGGCTGCTGGACGCGCTGGTCGAGTGGATGGGCTACCCGCTCTACTACACGATGTACGGTGGCCGGCCGATGGCCCGCGCCGGGGCCAGCCATCCGGCGATCGCGCCTTACGGCCCGTACCCGGCCGGCGACGGCGCGCTGGTCCTCTTCGGCGTGCAGAATGAGCGCGAGTGGGCGCGGTTCTGCGCCGGGGCGCTGGGCGGCGCGCTCGATCCTGCCGACCCGCGTTTTGCGACGAACTCCGAGCGTGTCGCCAACCGCGCCGCGCTCGACGGGCTGATCGTCGCGGCGTTCGCGGGGCTCACCGCCGCCGAGGTTGTCGCCCGGCTCGACGCGGCCGGCATCGCCAACGCACGGGCGAACGACGTCGCCGCCGTTGCCGACCACCCGCAGCTGGCCGCGCGCGACCGCTGGCGCGAGATCGGCAGCCCGGTCGGCCCGCTGCGCGCGTTGCTGCCGCCGGTTGTGGCCGGCAATGTCGAGTACACCTTGGGCGATGTCCCCGACCTCGGCCAGCACACCGACGCGATCCTGCGCGAGCTGGGCTACGACGATGCGCGGATCGCGGGGTTGCGCGCGGCGGGGGTGGTCTGAGCTGATACGACATTGCAATGCTGAATCCCTCGCCGGGTCGTCAGCCTGAGGCTACACTTGACGTGACGTGTGTCCCTCCCATGGGGCCCACTCTGCTCGCGCCAGGTCGCGAGCATTGCGTTTCAGGGAGGCAGATCATGAATAACTATGAACTCCAGAGGCTCAAGGCAGCGACATCGTACCCGTCGATCACCATCACGCTGCCGACACATCGCACATCCCCGGAGAACCAGCAGGATCCGATCCGGGTGAAGAACCTGGTGACCGAGGCGACAAACCGATTGCTCGGCGAAATGACGCGCCGCGAGGCCGAGCCGCTGCTTACCCGTCTGGACGCTCTGGCCGCGGATATCAACTATCCGTACCTGCTCGACGGAACCGCGCTGTTCGTCTCGGCCGACGTGGCGGAGTGGCACACCGTGTCGCACACGCTCCCCGAACGAGTCATCATCGACGACACCTTCTTGATCCGTGATCTCGTCCGCGCGATGAATCGGTTCCGGCGCTACTGGGTGCTCGTGCTGAGTGAGAAGCCGACACGGTTGTTCGCCGCGAGCCGCGATAGCCTGGAGGAGGTGACCGTCGGCGGCTTCCCGATGGTCCATACAGGGCCGGGCGGCGAGGAATCACTCCCGGGCGGCTTTGGCATCCGGCGGTCCGCGCACCGGGACGAGCGGCATCGCCAGTTCTTCCGGGCGATCGACGAGGCGTTCAAGCCGTTCCTCGACGCCGACCCGCTGCCGCTGATCGTGGTCGGTGTCGATCGCTGGTTGTCGTTCTTCGGCGAGGTCTCGGCAGTCACCAACGACATCATCGCGACGGTCCTGGGCAACTACGACCACGCGACGCCGCACGAGGTAGCGCAGCTCGTCTGGCCGGTTGCCCAGGAGCAGTTCATGGCCCGGCGGCTTGAGGTTCTCGACCGGCTGGGGACGGCTGTCGGCGCGCAACGCTCGTCGTCGACGCTCGGCGAGGTGTGGCGCGCGGCGCAGATCGGGCGCGGCGACACTCTCATCGTCGAGGATAGCTACCATCAGGCGGCGCGGATCAACGAGATGGGCCTGCTCGATCTCGACGTCGACGATCCGAGCGCGTCGGACGTGCTCGACGACGCGGTGGATGAGACGATCACCGCCGTGCTGCGCAAGGGCGGCAGCGTCGTCTTCGTTGAGGATGGCGAGCTGGAACAGCACAGTCGAATCGCGATGATCCTGCGCTACTAGGCGACTGATCGCCATACGGCCGCTTCCGCCTCCAGTCAGCCGATCCCTGGTTGTCAGGGAGTCCGGCGGCTGAGGTGGAAGCGGCCTTTGATCCGCGCTACTGACCGGTCGGGGCGCGTCCCTCCGTGTCTGGGGCAGCTGACTGCGTAGCCATCCAGACGTTGGCGGCTTCCATCGCCTGTTCGACCGCCGCGCCCAGGCGGGGCTGGACTCGAAATACCTTGTCGGGGCCCAGCCAGCTCAGCAGGTGCGTCCGTTCCATCTGGTCGTAAAGGTGCTCGTCCACGCCCGCGAGCATCAGCTCGCATTCACTGGCGCGTAGTGCCTCCGCATAGCGCCGAACGACGGTGAGGAAGGTGCTGCCCACCTCTCCGCTGCCCCGCAGGCTGAGAATGACGACCGCATGGCGGGCGTCCTCCGCGCTCGGCAGGAGGGTCTCCAGCGTCGAGGCCGCGGCGAAGTAGGTGCTGCCGTAGATATACAGGACTGTCGTCTTGTTGCTGGGCAGTTGCGCGGGGGCGGGCGCTTCTTCAAGGAACCCGTCAGGCATGAGAACGATCTCGACGAGATTGACCTTGTTGGCCATTTGAAACACAGCCAGCAGGATCGAGACGGCTACCCCGGTGAAGACGGCGTACTGGAGGGGGACGAAGAGGGTCGCTGCAAATGTGATCAGCATCGCGACCATCGGGATCTGTCCGGTGCGAGCCACCGTGAGCATCTGGGGAATCGTCAGCAGCTGGAAGCCAACCACGATCAACAGGGCAGCCAGCGCTGCTTGTGGAATCAGCCCGATGAGGTTGCCAAACAGCAGCACGAGCCCGGCGACGAAGACACCGGCAACGACATTCGCCCGGCGGGTCCGCTGGCCGGCCTGGACCATCAACGCGGAGCCAGACATGGACCCGCCGGTGGGAATGCCCTGCACCAGGCTGGTTGCCATGTTCGCGACTCCTTGCCCCAGAAAGTCGCGAGACGTGTCCGCGTATTTGCCGTCCGGGTTCCGGTAGGTCTGGCTCACCCCCGCGCCCTGCACGAGCCCGACGATGGCCAGCGCCATTCCCGAGACGATCAGGTTGATGTTCAGCAGGGGCACGGGTAGCCTGAGGCTGGGGAGGGCGCGGGGAATCTCGGCGATATCGCGGACAATGAGAATCTGGTCTGTGTCGAGCAGAAAGACGACGGCGCTGGCGAGGAGCAGCGCGAGGAGCAACGCATAATTCCTGAGCAGGCTGCGTTGGAGCATCAGGATGGCGACCAGCGTGAGCGCGCCAACTGCGAAGATGCTCAGCTGGACATGCTGGAAGTGAATCACCAGGTCTAGCGCCCGGAACACGGCATTGTTCTGGCCGCTTCGAAAACCGGTCAGGTCGCCCAGTTGCCCCAGGATGATCAGGATGGCCACGCCATTCGTGAATCCGATCATCACCGAGTTGGGCACGTAGCGGATCAGCCAGCCCAGCTTCCGGACGCCCAGCACCAGCTGAAACAGCCCCATCGCCAGCACGAGTGTGACGAGCGCCGCCGTTCGCTGCTCGCCGGGAACAGACACCAGCGCGCTCGCCGTTGCCGCCGAGAGGGCGCTGGTGGTCGAGACGTTCAAGAAGACTGCGCCGGAGAACAGGGCGGCGATAGGTGTCGCGATCATCAGGCTGTAGAGGCCCAACACCGGATTGACCGTCGCCAGAGCGCCGTTGGCCATGCCCTGGGGGATGTTGACGGCCGCGAAGGTAAAGCCGGCCACCAGATCCGACTGCCACTGGCCCTTGCCGCGTGGTCGCTTTGCCATGAACTGTCCCGTCGGCGCGAGCAGCGTACGGCGCTAGCGCATCATGTCGATGGCAACGGTTATCGCCAGAATCAGCACGTCATCCTGGTCTGGCTCGATCTGAACGCCGTAGCTATCCCGCACACGGAACCATTTCCTGGAGACCTCGGCGACGAGATTGGATCCATCGCCGATGGTGTATTCGTGGTTCACGATATTGCCCCGGATCGCGAGGTCAGGTCCATCGCCGATCTTGACAGCCCAACGGTTGCGGATGGGCGAGATGAGTGCCTTCTTGACCATTGCCACTCGCTGCCCGTCTGGCCCTTCGATCTCCATCGTGTCCCTGACTCGCAGCATGCGCTCCTGGATCCTGCACAGCGCTCTGCCGTTCATGTCCTCGATGATCAGGGTCTGACGGATTCGAAGCGCCTTGCCGTCCACCTTGAAGACACGCTGTCCCCGGTCGTCCTCGATCCAGAAGTCGTCGCCGATGCTGATCAGCTTCTGTCTCATCTGGTAGCGGGTTCTCGCGCTACGAGCTTCGTCGCGCGCGTCACGTCGTCGGCGCAATACCATCGGTGGCCACCAATTCGTGAATTACCATGCGAATAGAAGGTACGCTGACCCTGGCCTCCGTGCCCGCTGGGCCAGTCGGTTCGGACTGGCTCACGCGCTTTGCCCGCCAGAGCTGGCGACACTGGAAGGCAAAGCGCCTGACCTGGATACGGGTTACGGCGTTACGATGTTGAACCAGAACTCGAACGTATCCAGCATCGACAGGAACTCGACCAGCTTTGCTGGATCCCCGTCGATGCGGGCCTGCCCCGTCGCCAGCTTGTCGGCCATTGTCGCCTCGCCCAGCACGACGGCGTCCAGGACGACGCGAGTTGTCGTGAGGGTGGCATCGGCATCGTCGGCCTGGCGACCCTTGGCGTAGTTCAACACCCCATGTTCGATGCGCAGCACGTACTGCTCGTCGATGTCAGTGAAGTGGGCATTGAGGGTGATGACCGTGTCCTCGGCCTTCTCGCCAATGAGCCGCACCGCCAGCAGGTCGAAGAACATGTCCAGTGGCGTTGCCCGTACGATGTCGGGATTCGTGGACTTGGGCGTTGCGATGTCGATCACGCCATCGCGCAGCTCCTTGGCCGCGCTCAGATAGAAGTTGCGCCATGGCCCCGACTCGGCCTGGTATCCCAACTGCTCCAGCGCGTCGGCCTGGAGATCACGAGCGGCCTCGTTGTCCGGGTCGGCGAACACGAGGTGGTTGACCACCTGCGCCACCCAACGGTACTCGCCCTGGTCGAAGGCCCTGCGAGCGTTGGCGAGCAGCGCGTCGGCGCCGCCCATGAACTCCACGTACTTCCGGCCGGCGGCCTCGGGCGGGAGGGGGTGCAGGGTCGCCGGGTTGCCATCGAAGAAGCCGAGATAGCGCTGGTAGATCGCCTTGACGTTGTGGTTGATGCTGCCGTAGTAGCCCCGATTATGCCAGGCACGGTAGATCTCGGCCGGCAGGTGGATGATCTCCGGGATCTCCAGCAGGGTGTACCCCTGGTTGGCGAGACGGAGTGTCTCGTCGTGCAGGTACTTGTACATGTCCCGCTGCAGCTTGAGATAGGCCGTGCTCTCGTCCGCGCCCCAGGTGGGCCAGTGATGGCTTGCGAAGACGACGTCGTAGCGGCCAGAGAAGTAGTCGATGGCCTCGTCGATGTAGTAGGCCCAGGCCTTGGCATCGCGCACCTGCGCGCCGCGAAGGGTGTAGAGATTGTGCATAGTGTGCGAGCAGTTTTCGGCCATGCACAGCGCGCGATACCGGGGAAACAGGAAGTTCATCTCAGCCGGAGCCTCGGTGTCGGGAGTGAGCTGAAATTCGATATCAAGGCCATCGATGGTCATCGTCTGGCCAGTATGCGTGATGGAGTCCGTCGGGATGATGAGGGAGTTTGACCCGACCGACGTCGTCTGACCCAGACCGGCGCCGACTTGTCCTTTGGTGTCCTTCGGCAGCAGATTACCGTACATGTAGCTGGCTCGGCGGCTCATCACGTTACCGGCGATAACGTTTTCGCTGATGGCATATTCGACGAAGTTTTCGGGGGCAATTACCTTGATCTTGCCTGCCTTGACGTCGGCCTCGTCGATAACGCCCTTCACACCGCCCCAGTGGTCCACGTGGGAATGCGTATAGATCACCGCGACGACAGGTTTCCGTCCGACATGCTGGTAGACAAGATCCATGCCGGCCCGCGCGGGCTCGGCCGAAATCATCGGATCGATGACGACGTAGCCGCTATCGGTCTCGATGATGCTCATGACCGACAGGTCGAACCCGCGGATCTGATAGACACCGTCGGTGACCTTGAACAGGCCATGGTAGAGCGCGTTGAGGCGTGACACACGCCACAGGCTCGGGTTGACTGACGGCGGAGCGGTCTCTTCCGACAGGAACGGAAAAGCGTTCAGGTCCCAGACAGGGCGGCCGTCAGCATTCGTGATGACCGGGTTATCACGGCTGGCGATGAAGCCCCGACTGGCCGATTCGAAGTCCCGGACATCCTCCCAATTCAGCTCATCGCGCAGCGTGTCATTGGCAGACTGGGTGAATCGCGTCGCGTCTTTCGCTTGCGACATCCTGTCCTCCGATCGAATTCGCGGCCTGACCGCGATACCAACGATAGTGTTGAATCAGGAAGAGGTATATCAAAGTGATGTTGGCGCAAACAATCGTATCACGATGTGGTTGACTTTGTCATTGCAGAGACAATTCATGTTCGATTAAATATCACAAGTATTGCCACCAACACTCGTTATCGGATGTCTGGCAGTAGATTCTGGCGTGATAGCCTGGTCACCCCTGGATGTGAGACACAGCCATGGTTGCCACCTTCCTCGGGATCTTCTAGCAGCTGGTCGGTCCATAATAGGGATGGATGTCGACGAGCGACGCCAGACTCGGCGATTTCGGCCCGGGCCCGGCGGCGCCGAAGACGATTCTGTTCAGGAGGAAGCGCATGGCGATCAGGCCCGGCTGGGCAGGTCGGTTCTACGAGGACTTTGTGGTCGGCGACGTCTACCAGCATCCGCTGGGACGGACGGTGACGACGACCGACAACATCTGGTTCACCTTGCTGACCCAGAATACCGCGCCGATCCACTTCGACCACCACTACGCGGCCCAGACCGAGTTCGGCAAGCCGCTGGTGGATTCCACCTTCACCTTGGCGCTGGTCACCGGTCAGAGCGTCACCGACGTCTCACAGAACGTCTTCGCCAACCTCGGCTGGGACGAGGTGCGGCTGCCGAATCCTGTCTTCGAGGGCGACACGATCTACTCGCAGTCGGAGGTGCTGGCGACGCGCGAGTCGAAGTCGCGGCCGAACGTCGGCATCGTGACGGTGCGGACGACCGGCTATAACCAGGATGGCACGGTCGTGATCGAGTTCACGCGCACGCTGCTGGTCTACAAGCGCGGCCAGGGGCCGAAGATCGCGCGGCTGCATCCGGAGGGGGAGCGATGAGTGGCACGACTGGCGAACTGGCGGAATTCACTGCCGGCCTGCAATTCGCCGACCTGCCCGGCGCGGTTGTCCGGCGCGCCGAGGATCTGTTCCTCGACTGGCTGGCATCGACGCTGGCCGGGCGCGGGGCGCGGCCGGTGCGGGCGCTGGAGCGCTTTGCCGAGCAGATGGGGCCGGCCGATGGGCCGAGCGAGCTGCTGACTTCGCGGCGGCGCACCTCGCCGCTGTTCGCCGCGCTGGTCAACGGCGCGGCGTCGCACGTCGTCGAGCAGGACGACGTCCACAACGGCTCCGTCTTCCACCCCGGCGCGGTCGTCTTCCCGCCGGTGCTGGCGATGGCGCAGCAGACCGGAGCGTCCGGGCGCGATCTGATCGTCGCGGCTGTGGCGGGCTACGAGGCGGGCATCCGGGTCGGCGAGCTCCTCGGTCGCTCGCACTACACGATCTTTCACACGACCGGCACGGCCGGGACGGTTGCGGCGGCGGCCGGCGTCGCGCGCCTGCTGGGGCTCGACGCCGAGCAGACGCTGCACGCCTATGGCTCGGCCGGCACGCAGGCGGCCGGCCTCTGGGAGTTCCTCCGCGACGCCGCCGACTCGAAGCAGCTCCATACCGCCAAGGCGTCGGCCGACGGCCTGCTGGCCGCCTGCGTCGCCCGCGACGGGCTGACCGGCGCGCGCCGCATCCTGGAGGGGCCGCAGGGCATGGCGGCCGGCATGTCGCAGGACGCCGACCCGAGCCGGCTCACCGACGGGCTCGGCACGCGCTGGGCGCTGCTGGAGACCTCGTTCAAGTACCACGCGTCGTGCCGCCATACCCATCCGGCCGCCGACGCGCTGCTCGCGCTCATGCGCGACGAGGGGCTGCGGGCGGACGACATCGCCCACGTCCGGGCGCGCGTCCACCAGGGGGCGATCGATGTGCTCGGGCCGGTCGTCGACCCGCGCACGATCCACCAGTCGAAGTTCTCGATGGGCTTCGTGCTGGCCGTCGCGGCGACGCGCGGGCACGCGAGCGTGACCGACTTCACCGAGGCGGCGCTGGCCGATCCGGCGGTTCGCGCGTTCCACGACCGGGTCGAGATGGCGCTCGACCCCGAGATCGACGCCGCCTACCCGCGCCAGTGGATCGGGCTGGTCGAGGTCGAGACGACCGATGGCCGGACGCTCGTCTCGCGGGTAGATGTGCCGAAGGGCGACCCCGGCAATCCGCTGACGCGCGGCGAGCTGGAGGACAAGGCCCGCCTGCTGGCCGGCTACGACCACGGCGCAACGGAAGCCGAGATCGACGCGATCGTCGCCCGTGTCTGGCGACTGGCGGATGAGCCGGACGTGCGCGATTGGCTGCCGCCGGCCTGATTGGCAGCAACTATTTCGTGCCGATGAGGATGGCTGCTTCAGCCGCCAGCCGAGGCTGTCTCGTACGCTTCGACGGCCTCGATGGCCTCCTCCAGACGTAGCGAGAGGACGCGCGAGACGCCGTCGCCGCTCATCGTGACGCCGTAGAGTGTGTCCGCGCCCTCGATCGTGCCGCGGTTGTGGGTGATGACGACGAACTGGGTCGCGCTGGCGAGGTCGCGCAGCTCGTCGCGGAAGCGCACGACGTTCGACTCGTCGAGCGCGGCGTCCACCTCGTCCAGCAGGCAGAACGGGCTGGGGTTGACTCGCTGGATCGCGATCAGCAGCGCGACGGCAGTCAGCGAGCGCTCGCCGCCGGAGAGAGCGGTCAGGTTCTGCAGCCGCTTACCCGGTGGCTGGGCGACGATGTCGATGCTGGCCGCGCCATCCTCGCTGGTAGTCAGCGCCAGCCGCGCCATCCCGCCGCCGAACAGGCGGGTGAAGGTCTGCTCGAATGCGACGGCGACCTCGCGGAACGTCTCGTTGAACTGCGTCGCCATCCGACCGTTCAGGTCGGCGAGCACCCGGCGGAGATTGCCGGCGGCCTGCTCGACATCCTCCAGTTGCCGCAGGAGGTGAGCCAGACGCGCCGACTCCGCGTCGTGCTGCTCCAGCACATCCTCGCCGACGGCGCTCATCCGGCGCAGCCGGTCGCGCAGCCGGGCAATCTCCGCCTCATCGGCCGCAGCTTCGTCGTTGTCGCCAGTTGTTGCCAGCGTGGTCGGGTCGTCGACGCCGAGGTCGTTTCGGATTCGCTCGACCAGGAACACCTGCTCGTCCTGCACGCGGGCCAGCCGCAGAGCGGACTGGTCGCGGTCGCGTTCGGCGGCGCGGATCAGCTCGGTTGCCAGATCCAGCGCGCGCTCCGCCCCGGCGAATGCCTCGTGGACGTGGTCGCGAGCCTTACGCAGCGCCGGCAGCGCGGCGTTCGCCTCGTCGAGTGATGTCGCGAGCTGCTCAATCTCTCGCTCGATTTCGTTGCCCGCTGCGGCATCCTGCTGTGCCGTGGACTCGATCTGCTCGATCTCCCTGCGTCGGGCGATGATGCCGCGCTCGGTGGCCGCTATGCGGTCGGCCGCCTGCTGGCTCGCGATGTTGGTTGCCCGCAGTCGCTCGCGTATCTCGGCCAGCGTGGCGCGTAGCCCGCTGGCGCGATCGACCTCGATCGTGTCAGCGTCGCGCAGCTGAGTGGCCAGGGAGGAACGTTCGGCAGCCAGCGCGTCGTGCTCGGCGCGCAGCAGCGTGATCTGCTCGCGTGCCCGCGCCTCCGCGTCGTCCAGCTCGGCGAACCGGGTTGCAGTGTGGCGTTGTTGATCTCCAGCGCTGGCCATGGCCGTCTCGATCGTGGTCAGGTCTGCCCGCGATCGCGCAAGGTCCGCATCGGCAGAGCGTTGCGCGCCCGAGAGTGACTCGACCCGGCTGCGCTCGGCGGCGATCCGCTCGGCAGCGTTGGCCTCCTCACGCCCGCTGACGGAGATTTCATCGCGAATATCTGCCAGCCTCTCGATCGCGGACGCGACGCGACCGGGCAGCGCGCGTCGCTCGCGCTCGCGAGCCAGCAGCCCGGCCTCGTTGGCCCGTCCCCCGCCTGTCACTGCCCCGGATGGGCGCGTGATCTCGCCGGCAAGCGTCACCAGCGTCCATCCGCGCGCGCGGTTGAGCAGACGTCGGGTGGCGTCCAGATCGCGGACGATCAACGTCCGGCCGATTGTTTGCTCGACGACCGGCCGGACGCGCTCGGGAAATGCGACCAGCTCAGACGCGACGCCGATGAGGTCGGGGTCGCGGATCTCGAGCGCCAGTGGGCGTGGGGCGCGAACGGTGTCGAGCGGCTGGAAAGTGGCTCGGCCGCTCTGGGTGCGTTTCAGGAAGTCGATCGCGAGGCGGGCATCGTCCCAGCGTTCGACGATCAGATCCTGCAGATGCCCGCCGAGGGCGACCTCAATCGCCGTCTCGAGCTCCTTCGGCGTCTCGATAACCTCGGCGACAGCGCCGACCAGCCCCGGCAAGTCCAGCGTGCCGCCCCTTACGGCGCGGACGACGGCGCGAACCCCGGCATAGAGTCCCTCGCCGCTGGCATGCGTGCGGTCCAGCAGCTCCAGCCGCGCCTGTAGCGCAGTCAGGTCGCGGGCGGCGTCGTCTGCCAACCGACGCTCGTCAGTCATCCGCGCGCGAATCGCCCGCGCGTCGTTCTCGGCCGCGACGAGCGCGGCCACAGCGCGCTCGCGCTCCCTCGCGTGCTCCTCCGCTCGCGATTCGGCGGCCGCGATCGCCGCGCTGGCGGCATCACGCCGAGCCTGTTCGCGAGCGATCGCCGCGTCTGCGCCGGCTGACTGCGCCTCGACCGCCGCGCGTCGTTCGGCCAGGCCGGCCAACACGCCTTCCAGCTCGGCCCCGCTGCGCGCCAATGTCAACGCTTGCTGGTCGGCAAGCTCCAGCGCCGTGCGGAGGCCGGCGCGGTGGCGGCGAGCCTCTTCCTGTGCCGCGTCGCGCGCTGCCAGGTCGTGCTCAAGGGTGGCGACCTCAGCCGACAGTCGCTCCCGATCGTGAGCCAACCCGGTCGATTGGGCGATCGCAGCGGCGTTCTCTCGCTCCAGCTCGGCGCAGCGCTCGCGGATATCGGCCGCTCGCTGGTCGGCCGAACGGGTGCGGGAATCCAGAAGCTCCAGTCGGTGGCGGGCATCGGACGCGGCCCGGTCGCGGTCGGCGGCTCGCTGGGTCAGCGCGGCCAGGTCGTCGGACAGGCGTCGATCCTCGTTTCGCAGCTCCGCCAGCCGCTGGGCGGCGATGGTGTGAGCGCGCTCGCGCTCCGAAAATGCATCGTCGGAGGTATCGAGTGCGTCTCGCTCTGCCGTAACCTTTGCCGTCGATTCAGCCCAGAGCGCATAGTAGTGGCGGCGCTGGAGATCGTGCAGCCGGTCGCGGACAGCGCCGTACTCGCGCGCCATCTTCGCCTGCCGCTCCAGCTGGCGCACACGTGGCTCGAGCTCGGAGAGGATATCGCGGAGGCGCACCGAATTGGCCGACGCCTCGGCCAGCCCGCGCTCGGCGTCATTAGCCCGCAGCCGGAGGCCGGCGATCCCGGCCGCGTGCTCGAACAGCCCGCGTCGTTCCTCTGGCCGCTGGCTGAGCGCGGCGTCGACGAGCCCCTGGCCGATGATCGTGTACGACTGCCCGATCGGCGCGACGAGCTGCTGGACATCCTTCAGCCGCACCCGGCTGCCGTTGATCAGATACTGGTTTTCGCCGCCGCGAAAGGCGCGGCGAGTGACCGTGATCTCGCTGAACGGGAGTGGCAGGTCGCCGTCAGTATTGTCGAGAGTCAGGACGACCTCGGCTAGCGCCTGCTGGGCGCGCTTGTCCGACCCGGCAAAGATGACGTCGTCGGTGCGGCGGCTGCGCAGGTTCGCGTGGCCTTGCTCGCCCAGCACCCAGCGCAACGCCTCGGCCACGTTCGACTTGCCCGACCCATTCGGCCCGATGATCGCGGTGATCCCACGGTCGAAGACGAACGGCGTCGCCGTCGCAAAGCTCTTGAATCCCTGAATGTCGAGACGTTTGAGAAGGACCGTCATCCGGCGCTCGTGACTCCCCAGCTCATCCGGTGTCAAACCCCGATGCTACCACCCGGCGGTTGGGTCGGGCGTCCTGGCTGCGGCGCGGCCGGGACGCCCTGCCACCTTGCGTCAATCCGCGGCGTCGCGCTTATCGCGTCCGAGCTGCGCCATGACCTGCTCGAACACCGCGTACGGCTGAGCGCCGACGATCGCCCGGTTGCCGAGGATGAAGGCCGGTACGCCACTGAAGCCGACCCGCTGGGCCAGCTCGTAGTCGGCCATGACCCGCTCGCGGTAGCGACCGTCCTCGACCGCCGCGGCCATCGCCTCGGCGTCGACCCCGACCGACGTGGCGATCTCCTGCAGCACCTCGATCTTGCCTATGTCCATGCCCTCGGCCCAGTAGGCGGTGAAAACCGCATGATGGAATGCGTCGAAATCGCCGTTCTCGCGGACGAACTCTGCCGCCTCCAGCGCCGGGAGCGAATTCGAGACCCAGTCGCGGTCGACGATCGGCAGGCCGGCCGCGGCGGCCATCTCACGCAGCGGAGCGCCGCGTTCCTCACGGACCTCCGGTGGGTACGGGTGTGGCCGGCCCTCTGGCGGCGTATCCGGGGCGAGCAGGAACGCTCGCCACTCGACGACGACATCGTAGTCCCGCTTGAGCTGATCGACTCGAACCGAGCCGATGTAGCAGAACGGTCAGACGTAGTCGGAAAAGACGACGACGGGCACCGGCTCGCCGGGTCGCACTTCCATTGTTTCCATCCATCCCTGCCTGCCGCGGCGCACCCGCGACGATGGTCGGATCATGCCACAGCATCCGGGCCGGCGAGGATGTCGGGCCTGCTCTCGTCACGGAACGAAGACGCTGGGCGCGGGATTCCTGTTCTCAGTGCAGGACGACCGCGTGACGGTCAGATCAGGCGGCCGATAGCTTGATGAATCGCGCTATACTCGTGACACGCCCATTCTCTACCTCCGACTGCGGCACGACTCACGCGTCCCAAGTGAGGATTGTCATGACCGCTCGAACGACGCTGCTGGTGTCTGACGGGACGATACCGTGGCAGAGCGTCGCCGCTCGTCTGTTCGACCTGCTATACCGTCAGGAGATGGGGGCGCACCGATGAACCGCGTTTCGCGGTTGACTCTCGTCGCTATCGGGTTCTCCAGTGTTCTGGTAGGCATGGTAGCGCTCTATGCGTTGCTTGCGCCGAGAAGCAGTGATAACGATGCGACCAGGCAACAGGCGCGAACCAGCACTGATGTGGCGTTGCTGCTGATAACCCCCGCCGTGCCTGACTCCACACCGACGGCGCTCACCGATCACGAGCGGGCTAACGTGGATGCAGCACTCAAGACGGTGTACTACTACCTTGGCGTGACGGACGCAGTGCGAAGCGGCGAGGCGCGTGTTCTGTTCGCCGAGCCAGTCTTCCAGCAGCAGCTGCTTGACTTCGGGCTCGCTGGAACGCCCTACCCGCCGACGTGCAAGCGTGAGATGGCACTGGTTATCGTTGGTGGCGACTTCAACATTGAATACCTCGCTCCCGGGTTCCTCCACCGTCCACCCGCGTCATACATCGGCTTCGTCTACGACGTCGAGTCGGGCATATTGTCCGGGATCATCACTTCTGAGGACGGGTCGATCTTCAAGTCTGCGTTACGTGATCCAAGCTTGCCGGATCGCGACCCACGCGAAATGCCGACGCCATCCGGTGAGGGCGGCTGGGTTTCATGTGAGACCGTCGAGGCCCCCGCAGGACCGGCGCCCGCCACGCCCGAGCCGCCGGCGACTCCCGCTCCTGGCCAGCCGTATCCAGACAACCCCGCCTTCGCCGGCCAGGACCTGACGGTCGTCCGGACGGACGCGCCGCCGCTGATCTCGCAGGCGGAGGCGATGGAGGCGGTAAGCCGACTGGGCGTCCCGTGGGGCAACGGCGGCGAGTGGGAGGGACGGACGGTGACGGTCGTGGCGACCTATGGGCTCGTTACCGCCGGTCAAGCCGGCGAGGGCGGCAAGCCATGGGTCGGGCTGCGCAACCTCCCGCTGCCGGACGGCAAGACGCTCGATCACATCGAGGGACGGCGGATGTGGGTCGTCGACTATGGCAATACGTTCTTCATCGGGGCCGGCTGCCCCGAGTGCACGCCGCCTCCCAACTACAACCACTCCGTCTACCTCGTCGACGCGGAGACGGCGTCGGCCTGGGTGGCCTGGGGGTACGTCGGGGAGTGACGCGCCGGTCGCGGAATTTGTCATGATGTATTGCTTGACACCCGTGTTTCTGGTACGATTGCTATCAACGGTCACGAATTTCCGCGCCGATGTCTCCGGTGACACCAAGGGCTTGTCGCCTTCCTCATCTCGCTGAAAGACCTGTCCGACTAAACCCAGATGTCACCTCGTCCATGTTGGGCGGGGACTGTTCAGCGAGGAGAACGCTACAACGATGTTGACTGACAAGACCCTGACCTGCCGCGATTGCCGGAACGAGTTCGTGTTCACGGTTGGCGAGCAGGAGTTTTACGCCGAGAAGGGCTTCACCAATGAGCCCACCCGCTGCCCAGACTGCCGGCGCGCCGCCAAGGCGTCCCGCCAGGGTGGCGACTCGGGATACCGCAGCGACAGCTACGGCTCCCGTGGCGGTGGCGCGCGCGAGATGCACGACGCCGTCTGCGATCAGTGCGGCAAGCAGACCCAGGTTCCGTTCGTTCCGACGAGCGGCAAGCCGGTCTATTGCTCCGACTGCTTCCAGTCGCGCCGCGAGCAGCGCAGCTACAGCCGCTGGTAGGCACTACCCACTAGCACGTCCAACGCCCCGGGAGAGCCCTTGCTCCCGGGGCGTTTTCTTATCCTGCGGCCGACTGCCGAGCGGTATCCGCGCTTATCGTGGTCCATGACATTGCTCCTCGACAGTCGAGACCTTTGCGAACACGGTGTTGGGCACGACCGCAGGATCGTAGACATCGAGCCGGCCATAGGCGCCTTCGGACATTCGGATGACGGATCCATCCGCCGCCAGCTCGGTCAGGCTGCTGGAGATGCCACGTTGCGCCGCGCCAATCGCCCCTCGCATGACTGTTGTGCCGCCGCCTCGTCGTTCCAACTGCTTCTCCCACGTCGTCAACGGACCGTTCGCCGAGAACGACCGCCGTGGTTCGACGCCATCAAGAGGTGGCGTCGTTGGCACGATCGGAGCGTCGCCCGTTACCAGGAAAAATCCGTACTGTTGCAGCGTGACCGCATCGACGAGAAACGGCGGACCGGCCGGCCCCGGTGGTGGTGGCGAACTGCCGGCTTCGACGCAGGCGGCGCCTCCCGGATGTAGCTGGTTCGTGCCGGCTGCCCAGACGGTGTAGGCGGTCCGGTCCTCATACCCGTTCTCCTGCACAAATCCGCCGTCGCTATCGGTGGAGATGGTGTGCAGACGCTTGATGACACCGTCGCCATCGAGCTGCACCCAGATCTCGGAAACGATCGTCGACTCTCCCGACGCCGCGCTGGATTCCACCCAGTGCAGGACGGCGTTCGCACGGACCGGACTCTGCATCAGCCAAGGTCGAGAATCAGCATCCGGCGGTGCGACTGTGGCTAGAGGGTGTTATGATCCTGTCTGAGAAGGCTATGTTCGAACTCTGCGAACCATCAGGTGCGTCATCGCGATCAAGATCATGACTTCACTCGTCTCGGGATGTGCCTCGTAATCCTTGCTCAACCGCCGGTATCGATTCAACCAGCCAAACGTCTGCTCAACGATCCAGCGTTTCGGCTCGACATGCATGCCCACCTGCCTGCAACGCCGCCCACACCTTCGGTGCCGACAGCGGCATGTCGAGGTAGGTGATGCCGGCCGGAGTCAGCGCGTCGAGGACGGCGTTGACCATCGCCGGCGACGGACCGGTCGGCGCGCATAGGAGCCGGTCGTACGCCTCGGCAACCTCGTTGGAGAGGACGACGGTCGTGCCAGCCAGCGCCACCTCCAGCGTCGGGCGCAGGGTAGTAGCGGAGAGGCGCAGGTGGAGCCGCCGCGCTGCCAATGGTCGTCGGAACGATGAAGGCGAATCTTCGCATCCGGGACAACTCTCCCTGCGTATCCGCCTGGAATACGCGTGCCAGCGAAGGCTATGGATTATGGACCTTCAACCGAAGAGGACACCAGCCCCGTGTCTTCGAGATGCCAATAGAGCGGTTCCAGACGCACGTCGCTGATGGCGATCTTCTCCCGAAGATCCATCGATAATGAATCAACAACCGTTGCTCGAGTCAGGTCGACGAGAAATACCGCATCGAGCTTGGACAGCGCGTCATACGACTGTCGATCAACGACAACCTCCGCATCGATGACGCCGAGGATACGTAGCGGGCTAGCACCTTTACTCTCCTGCCGCGCGGCAAAGTCGGCGACATGGTCGAGGTCTAGCACAACGCCGTTCGGTTCGGGCGCACCACCGAGTGTGCCACGCCGCCCATCTGGCTCGATCGTGCGGATCTGGTAGCTGATGACCGTTGCGCCCGAGGGCTCAATCAGTCCCGCGAACTCATCAATGGGAACTGGCCGACGAAACGTCACCAGCGCCGGCACTGTTTCGTGCTGGCTGAATGTTGCCTCTGTGTTCGACCTCGCGGCGTCTGCGTATGACAGGAGGGATTCGCGGCTGTATGAGCTGAAGATAACGCCAGCGGCGACATTGCCGTCGAACTCCTCGGTTCGGATCGTCCATCCAGGACCCTGCTGCAGCGTATCGCTTGCGAGAGGCGGGAACTCCGGCTCGGCAATGGTCGCCTTGTCGCTCATCCTCATGATCGCTAGCGAGACGAACGCCACGATAGCGAATGTTGCAGCGCCGCGTCGAATCCTTTGTTGTCGGTTAAGACCGCGCATTTCGCCTCCTTAAAAGGTATGATCGCGACGGAAATCGATCAACAATTGAATGGCCAAGAGTTCGCACGAGAACTCGGGTATGTGAACTTGCAGAGCCAGGTCGATCCCACTCTATATCGACCGATCGCTGTCGTTATATAAGAAGAAACGTTGATCTCTCCCGTGTCCCCCAGTCCAGTGTTGAAGTTAAAGTTAGGATCCCAATACTCAACCTCTATGTTGTAGCCTCCTGGCGAGAACGATGGTGACCATCTGAACTTGACCTCCTCGTGCCGGCCGTCGCCGTTATCGTCTTGGCTCCACTTCTCGATATTAGGGAAGTTCGTGTAATACCAACCTGTGGCATGAATTCCTCCAGCATGGTAGCCGCCGCCAACTGCTTGGTCATCAAAACTTATCGTCGTCGGGACATACTGGTAGTTGGTTCCTTGCCAATAGGAATACAAGCTCGACCGGCGATTGGCGTCGTAATAGGTCGAGTCTGTGCTTGCATAAACATGATGGCCCCAGGCACCGAGTTGGCTGTATGTTTTATAGCCTCCCCAATAATTGATCCACGAAGGCGCGTACCAACTGAGACCTGCGGTCCCTCGATACTTTGGCCCCTTCCACGTTACCCCGGTGGCTGCCCATGCGTATCCCGTCGTCGCTACGATTGTAGCGATGATGATGAACACCGATACCTTCCTCATGGTGCGCACCTTTCCAGTTGAGTTTTTGTCCTTCGTCGGGTATACTTCACTTGATCACCGATTTACAATAGGGTATTGTGCACTCATCACTAGCAGGATCTTCGTGAGTCGACCGAACATCAACGCGGCGAACGCGACCAGATGCAACCCGCGACCGTCCCCGGCATGCGCGCATAATCCCTGGCCAGACGCCGAAACCGGCGCAGCGAGGCGAACGAGCGCTCGGCCACCCAGCGCCACGGCAAGAGCACAAATCCCTGTCGCGCCTCCGGCAACTTCACCACCTCCAGCCGGATCCCCCAGCCGGCGGCAGCCTCCTCCGCGTTCCGCCCCGTATACCCCTGTTCGTCGTCGCTGACATCACTCGGGTAGGGATTGCGAAGTGTTCTGGTATCCTTGGCCCAAGGGCACCGAGCATTCGCTTAAGTGCATAACACCCTCTAGCACTGACAGATTGTTACCGTCTGGAACCAGCCCAGTTGTTGGTAGTGGCGGTCGTGACCCAGGGATGTGTCCCGCGATCGAGTCACGGTCGCCACCCGCAGTGACAACTGCAAGGAGCATTGCTGCTAATATCGAGAGAAGCGCGATGGCGAAGGTCCTCTTGCCCACGAGGAGCCTCCTATCAAAGCACTGGCGGGGTTGTCAGCATGGGACGAGATGGCGACAGTGCCAGACAAAACCTGGCAACTATGACTATTTGTTGGTTCGATAATAGTCGACGACTCCTGTTGTGTCAAGTAGCTCCCGACTGTCATCATAAGTAGGCTGTCAACGTCAACGTGGCACGAATGTTGGCGCGGCAGCCACCCCCGTGGCCTGTCATTCTGAGTAGTCGACCCGCAGGGGATTTGTCAGGTCGGCAGCCTCCCGGTCTTCTGTCATCCTGAACGGAGTGAAGGATCCGTTTCCCCGCGTTCGCTGCCACCGAGGAGGGACGGATTCTTCGCTTCGCTCAGAATGACAGAGCCAGTGACACCCTCAAGGGTGACATATTCACTGCGGTTGACTATTGAGGCCTCAGCCGAAGGATCTCTCCTGCGTTGGACTGCATCGAGCGGGAGGGAGATCCTTCACTGCGGTTCAGGATGACAGGGGGAGGAGCAGGCTGCCGATCGGACAGTGAGGCGTTGACAACCCACAAGACGCATTGGTCCGCCACCGCCGACGGCTGCCCGACGGGTTCCGCGTGTCTACGCGATGACCCGCCCCTTCGATCCTGCTGTACACTGCGATCTCTGGGCAGGGCGAGGAGACCACGCGGGAGGCTTTCATGGCGACGACACTACCGAAGACGACGCCCGATGGGGCGACGGTGATGCTGCAGGCAGAGCTGCGCGGGCGCATTGACGGCGAGGTGCGCTTCGATCGCACGTCGCGGATGCTCTGCGCGATCGATGCGAGCCATTGATCGCGCTTGCCAAGGTATTATCGAGGGGTCGACGCAATAGCGTCGTCGCGTCATGGATACCAAAAGCCATATGTTCCTTCCCATGAGGATGTGCTATATCTCATGCGCGATCCGGAATAGTATACGCGATATTGATGAACCTCCCATGGTTTACAGGATTGATAGTATCCAAACGCTGCCGATCCACTATCTCCATAGGTGGCATTATACGCGGTGCCAGATCCCGTCATTTGATTCGTCCAAGAACTGGTGCACGTATCCTCTGTCCAATAACCATTGTGTCAATCCGGTACGACGTTGGAACCCACGTTTGTCCCCAAACATCCCAACCGAATGTGTCATTCCAGCGCGCACAAGCGCTGCCGTCGAGATCGCCTCCTTGTACATAGTAATCCTGAACTGCCCATCCACATGACCATGGCGTCCACCCGGCATGCGCTGTCGACGGTGCAAAAAGGGCGCCTGCAAGCACTGTGGCTAAAACTACGACCGCTAGGAGATATCTGCACTTATCGTGGTCCATGACATTGCTCCTCGATAGTCGAGACCTTTGCGAACACGGCGTTGGGCACGACCGCAGGGTCGTAGACATCGAGCCGGCCATAGGCGCCTTCGGACATCCGGATGACGGATCCATCCGCCGCCAGCTCGGTCAGGCTGCTGGAGATGCCACGTTGCGCCGCGCCAATCGACCCTCGCATGACGGTTGTGCCGCCGCCTGGTCGCTCCAACTGCTTCTCCCACGTCGTCAACGGGCCGTTCGCCGAGAACGACTGCCGTGGTTCGACGCCATCAAGAGGTGGCGTCGTTGGCACGATCGGAGCGTCGCCCGTTACCAGGGAAAATCCGTACTGTTGCAGCGTGACCGCATCGACGAGAAACGGCGGACCGGCCGGCCCCGGTGGTGGTGGCGAACTGCCGGCTTCGACGCAGGCGGCGCCTCCCGGATGTAGCTGGTTCGTGCCGGCTGCCCAGACGGTGTAGGCGGTCCGGTCCTCATACCCGTTCTCCTGCACAAATCCGCCGTCGCTATCGGTGGAGATGGTGTGCAGACGCTTGATGACACCGTCGCCATCGAGCTGCACCCAGATCTCGGAAACGATCGTCGACTCTCCCGACGCCGCGCTGGATTCCACCCAGTGCAGGACGGCGTTCGCACGGACCGGACTCTGCATCAGCCAAGGTCGAGAATCAGCATCCGGTGGTGCGACTGTGGCTAGCACTGGCAGATTGTTACCCTCTGGAACCAGCCCAGTTGTTGGTAGTGGCGGTCGTGACCCAGGGATGTGTCCCGCGATCGAGTCACGGTCGCCACCCGCAGTGACAACTGCAAGGAGCACTGCTGTCAATATCGCGAGAAGCGCGATGGCGAAGGTGCTCTTGCCCAGGAGGAGCCTCCTATCAAAGCACTGGCGGGGTTGTCAGCATGGGACGAGATTGCGACAGTGCCTGATGACACGCGTCGATTACGAATGCTTGTTAACTCAATAGTATGCAACGACTTGTATTCTGTCAAGTAGACCCCCAACGTCAATCACAAGTGTGTGGGGCATCGAAAGCTGTCCCGTCCGTACACAGCTTACGTCGACCATTCGAGACGCATTGGTCCGCCACCGCCGACGGCTCCCCGACGGGTTCGCGTGTCTACGCGATGACCCGACCCTCCGATCCTGCTGTACACTGCGATCTCTGGGCAGGGCGAGGAGACCACGCGGGAGGCTTTCATGGCGACGACAGTACCGATGGCGAAGCCCGACGGGGCGACGGTTATGCTCGAGGCGGAGCTGCGCGGGCGTATCGATGGCGAGGTGCGCTTCGATCGCACGTCGCGGATGCTCTACTCGACTGACGCGAGCAATTACCAGATTGAGCCGGTCGGCGTCGTCATCCCGCGCCACGCCGACGACGTGCGCGCCGCCCATGAGCTGGCGGCGAAGCACGGCATCTCGATCCTGCCGCGCGGGGGCGGCTCGGCGCTGGCCGGCCAGACCGTCGGCCACTCGCTCGTCATCGATCTCTCGAAGTACATGAATGACGTGCTGGAGATCAATCCCGAGGAGCGCACCGCCCGCGTCCAGCCGGGGATCAACCTCGACCTGCTGAACACGAAGCTGCTGCCGCACGGCCTGATGTACGGTCCCGACCCCAGCTCCAGCAACCGCGCGACAGTCGGCGGGGTCGTCTCGAACAACTCGGCCGGCGCGCACTCGATCCTCTACGGGATGACCGCCGACCACCTGCAGCAGGTCTCGCTGCTGCTGGCCGATGGCGCGACCGTCGCGCTCGACCGATCCGCGCTGGCGCGGGCCGGGCAGGACGACGCGCTCGGCCGGCTGATGACGAAGATCGTTGCCTTCCAGGAGCAGCGCGCGCCACTGATCGCCCGCGATTTCCCGCGCCACTGGCGGCGCGCGACCGGTTACTCGCTGAACGAGCTGCTGAAGGACGACTTCAATCCGGCTCGCCTGCTGGCCTCATCGGAGGGCACGTTCGGGACGCTGCTCGACGTAACGGTCGGCCTCGTTCCGCGCCCGACAAAGACGGCGCTGGCGCTGCTGCAGTTCGACGACCTGGTCGAGTCGATGGAGGTGACGACGTCGATCCTCGAGGTCGAGCCGTCGGCGGTCGAGCTGATGGACCGCATGCTGATCGAGCTGACCCGTCAGCAGCCGGGCTACGCCGCCCAGATCGCCAACATCACTGGCAATCCGGAGGCAGTGCTGGCGGTCGAGTTCTACGGCGAGACCGACGAGGAGCTACGCGACAAGGTCGACAAGCTCGAGTATCACCTGCGCCAGAAGGGACTGCTGCCCCACACGCCGATCGTCCGCGTGTTCGACGCGAAGGGCCAGACCGACGTCTGGACAGTCCGCAAGGCCGGCCTCGGGCTGCTGATGAGCATCCGGGGCGACGCCAAGCCGATCCCCGGCATCGAGGACGTCTCCGTCCCCGTCGAGCACCTGGCCGAATATGTCGCCGAGATCAAGCGACTCTGCGCCGAATACGGCACCGTCGCGGCCTACTACGCCCATGCCAGCGCCGGCTGCCTGCATATCCGCCCGTTGATCAACCTTAAGGACGCCGAGGGTGTCCGCGTGATGGACGAGGTTACCCGCGCTGCCGCCGAGATGGCGCACCGCTTCAGCGGCGTGCTGAGTGGCGAGCACGGCGACGGGCTCCAGCGCTCGGAGCTGAACGAGACGATCTTCGGTCCCGAGCTCTATCAGGCGATGCGCGAGCTGAAGGGCATCTTCGACCCGCAGGGGCTGATGAATCCCGGCAAGGTGGTCAACGCGCCGCCGATGACCGAGAGCCTGCGCTATGGCGCGAGCTACCAGACCGTGCCGATTCAGACCTTCCTCGATTTCTCGAGGGAGGGCGGCTTCGCCCGCGCGATCGAGATGTGCAACGGCGCGGGGGTCTGCCGCAAGGTCGGGGCCGGGACGATGTGTCCGTCGTACATGGCGACCCGCGACGAGAAGGACACCACCCGCGCGCGGGCCAACGCGCTGCGCAACGCGCTCTCCGGCCGGATGTTCTCGCCGGAGGAGCTGCTCGGGCCGGAGGTCTACGACGTCCTCGACCTCTGCATCTCCTGCAAGGCGTGCAAGACCGAGTGCCCGTCCAGCGTCGATATGGCCAAGATCAAGACCGAGTACCTGGCCCACTACCTCGAAGAGCACGGCGTCCCGCTGCGCACGCGCATCTTCGCCAACATCCATGCCTCGTCGAAGCTGGCGTCGAAGACGCCGAAGCTGGCGAACGCGGCAATGCGCTCGCCCGCGGCGAAGATCGCGATGCGTAAGGTCGGCATCGCCACCGAGCGCGAGATATCGCCGTTCGCCGAGGAGACGTTCGAGGCATGGTGGGCGAAGCATGTCGCCCGTCGTGACGCGCGGCAGGCCACCGAGCCGCGCTACACTCGTGGCCAGGTCGTCTACTTCCACGACACCTTCGCGACCTACAACTACCCGCGCGTCGGCCGGGCGACCGTCCGGCTGCTGGAGGCGGCGGGGTACGAGGTGATCGTCGAGACGCGGCGAGCGTGCTGCGGCCGGCCGATGCTCTCGAAGGGGCTGGTCGAGCAGGCGCGCGGTCTGGCACGGCAAAACGTCTTCCACCTCGCGCCCTACGCCCGCCAGGGCATCCCGATCGTCGGCTCCGAGCCGTCATGCATCTTCACCCTGCGGGACGAGTACCTCGACCTGATGCCCGGCGACCCGGACGCCGCGCACGTCGCCGCCAACTCGTACATGATCGACGAGTTCCTGGCCCGCGTCGCTGCGACCGAGGATCTGGGGATCGAGTGGCGCAGCGAGCCACGCTCCGTCTTCTTCCACGGCCACTGCCACCAGAAGGCGCTGATCGGCATGAAGGCGTCGATGGATGCGCTGCGGCTGGCCGGGATCGACGCGAAGGAGTCCGGCGCGGGCTGCTGCGGGATGGCCGGCTCGTTCGGCTACGAGGCCGAGCACTACGACGTCTCGCGCAAGGTCGGCGAGGAACGCCTCTTCCCGCGGGTCCGCACGACCCCGCCCGAGACGACGATCGCCATCGCCGGCGTCTCCTGCCACCAGCAGATCGAGCACTTTACCGGCCGGCGGGTGCAGCACATCGCCGAGGTCCTGGCCGAACAGGTCCAGCCAGGGCACGTCTGGCGGCCGGGGGTGGGGAAGGCGCAAGCGGCGGACTGACGAAGGGAGCGAATCGGATGGCCCAGACTATCGCGCCGCGGATCACCGTCGATTCGGCGGTGCGCTCGGGGAAGCCGGTCATCGAGGGTACCCGCGTCCCGGTCGATGTCATTGTTGGACGATTGGCCAGCGGTATGACGGCGACCGAGATCGCGGAGGAGTACGGGATCGCCGTCGAGGATGTGACCGCAGCACTTCACTATGCAGCTCACGTGCTCGAATCGGAAGAATGGCGAGTGACGGCCTGAGTGGTGGCGTTTCTGATCGACGAAGACATGCCACGCTCGACCGTGCGTGTTCTGCGGGAGGCTGGATACGCTGCCGAAGACGTTCGCGATGTTGGGCTTCGTGGGCATAGCGACGCCGATGTGTTTGCCTACGCGCAGGAGCATTCCTTCACAGTCATTACTGCAGACCTGGGCTTCGCCAACCCCCTGACGTACCCGTTGGGTTCGCACGCGGGAATCGTGGTCGTGAGAGTTCCCAACGAGGTGTCGGTCGCGAGGTTGAACGACGAGCTAGCGCGGGCGCTAGAGGAGCTGCGCAACGAGGAGCTCGCTGGGCTGCTTGTCATCGTCGAGCCGGGCCGCATGCGCATCCGCCGGCCACCAGGGCCGTTCATCGGGTAGTCGATCCCCGCACTGGATGAACGCCATCGCCCGTATCTCCTGCTGCCAGGAGCACCGGCCGGCCTGTGAAGCACATCGCCGAGGTGCTTGCCGAGCAGGTGAAGCCGGGACACGTCTGGCGACCGGGAGCGCGTCAGGCGCCGGCCGCGGCGGATTGAGGGGCGCAGACCACGGAGTGTGATGATGCTGGATGTCGTGCGTCGCTATCGATGATCAGGTTCGCGAAACCCGCGTTATGACCCTCGGCTACCGCGGCATCAGCGGGCCGCGCTCCCACTTGTCCTTCTGGAAGCCGGGGGTGGTCCAGCGGGCGTGGTTGTCGTTGCCACTGCCGCGGTTGGCGCCGGAGCCGTAGAAGCCGGACCCGGGGGTCGCCTGGCGGTAGATGTCGCCGTTCTCGGTGGTGATGAAGACGCCGATCGGGAATGTATCCCCTTCGAGGCTCACCCCGGTCTCCGTTGCCTCTTCGGCGTCGGTCGTCGTTTCCTGTGCCTCGTCACTCATGCGTCGCTCCATTCCTGCCCATCGTCCCGCTCGGCATCATGCGCCCTTGCTGGAATGATGGCCGATTGGCGGGGAAAAGGCCAGCATGCCATAGAGAAAGCCGGCCCCGCCAAAGCGAGACCGGCTTTCTTATCGGCGCAGATTGCTGCCTGGGGCTGGACTAGTAGTCCATGCCGCCCGGCATGGCCGGCATGGCCGACGCTTCCGATGGCTTCTCGGTGATGAGCGCCTCGGTGGTCAGGATCATGCCAGCGATCGAGGCGGCGTTCTGGATCGCCGAGCGGGTGACCTTGGCCGGGTCGATGATGCCCCACTCGAACATGTCGCCGTACTCGCCGCGGATGACCTCGTAGCCGAGGTTCGGGTTGCCCTGCTCCTCCTGGAGGCGGCGGATGGTCGAGACGACGACCGCGCCGTCCTGGCCGGCGTTCTCGACGATGCCGCGCATCGGCTCCTCGAGGGCGCGCTTGAGGATCGCGACGCCGGTCTTGATGTCACCTTCGGCGTCGACGTTCTCCAGAGCTGCGGCAGCGCGGATCAGCGCGACGCCACCACCCGGGACCATGCCCTCCTCGACGCCCGCGCGGGCGGCCGAGAGCGCATCCTCGACGCGATGCTTCTTCTCCTTGAGCTCGGTCTCGGTCGCAGCGCCGACCTTGATGACGGCAACGCCGCCGGCCAGCTTGGCCATCCGCTCCTGGAGCTTCTCGCGGTCGAAGTCGGATGGTGGTCGTCTCGATCTGAGCCTTGATCTGCTCGATGCGGCCCTTGATCTCCGCCTCGTCGCCGTTGCCCTCGACGATCGTGGTGTCGTCCTTGGTGGCGACGACGCGGCGGGCGCGACCGAGATCCTGGATCGCGGCGCTATCGAGCTTGCGGCCGACCTCTTCGGAGATGACGGTGCCGCCGGTCAGGATGGCGATGTCGCGCAGCATCTCCTTGCGGCGATCGCCGAAGCCGGGGGCCTTGACGGCCAGGACGTTGATCGTGCCGCGCAGCTTGTTGACGACCAGCGTCGCCAGCGCCTCGCCGTCGACGTCCTCGGCGACGATCAGGAAGCTCTTGGTGACCTGCAGCGCCTTCTCGAGCACCGGCAGGAGGTCGGCGACGGCCGAGATCTTCTTGTCGGTGATCAGGATCATCGGGTCGTCGAGGACGGCTTCCATGCGCTCGGTGTTGGTGACGAAGTAAGGCGAGATGTAGCCGCGGTCGATCTGCATGCCCTCGGTGTACTCGGTCTCGAACTGCAGACCGCGGGACTCCTCGACGGTGATGACGCCGTCGCGTGCCGACCTTCTCCATGACATCGGCGATCAGCTCGCCGATCTCCTTGTCAGCGGCGGAGATGGTGGCGACGTTGGCGATGTCCTCCTTGCCGCGGACCTCGCTTGGACATGTCCTTGATCGGCCTCGACGGCCTTGCCGGCGCCGAGCTCGATGCCCTGCTTGAGCAGCATGGCGTTCGCGCCAGCGGCGATGTTGCGCAGACCCTCGTGGACGATCGCCTGGGCGAGGACGGTTGCGGTGGTCGTGCCGTCACCGGCAACGTCGTTGGTCTTGGTCGCCGCCTCCTTGAGGAGCTGGGCGCCCATGTTCTGGAACGGATCCTCGAGCTCGATCTCCTTGGCGACGGTGACGCCGTCGTGGGTGACGGTCGGCGCGCCGAACTTCTTGTCGAGCGCGACGTTGCGGCCCTTCGGGCCGAGCGTGGTCTTCACCGCGTTGGCCAGCGTGTCGATGCCGATCTTGAGGGATTTACGTGCGTCTTCGTCGAATGAAATGATCTTCGCAGCCACGTGCTGGATTCCTCCTTATATAAGCCTCGAACGACAGAACCGCGCGCCCGGCTGGACGGCGGTTAGCCTGGTTCCTACTCGTTGATGATGGCGAGGATGTCCTTCTCGGACAGGATCAGCAGTTCCTCGTCGTCCGCCTTGAACTCGGTGCCGGCGTACTTGGCGAACAGAACCTTGTCGCCGACGCTGACATCCATCGGGATGCGCTTTTCGCCATCGTCGTCGAAGCGGCCCGGCCCGACGGCGAGCACTTCGCCACGCTGTGGCTTCTCTTTGGCGGTGTCCGGCAGCACGATGCCGCTCTTGGTCACCTCTTCGCGCGACTGCGGCCGCACGATGACGCGCTCGCCGAGTGGCTTCAGTGTCGTCTGAGTCGTTGCCACCTGTGATAACCTCCTCTAGTTCAAACCAATTCGCGGCTTCAGCGCCGCCTGCTCCCTGCAAGTGTTAGCACTCTCGCACGGAGAGTGCTAAGCCACCGCAAACTATAGGGGAATCTGCGCCAAAACGCAAGGGGCCTTAGCAGCCGCCCTTCGCGGGTGCTAATCCGGCGCTTGCTGTGTGGATGCAGTGATTACAGCCCGCTCATCCGAATGACCTCGACGCCGCGCGCCTCGATGGCGGCGACGTAGCGGTTGATGCCGATCAGGTCGCTGGCGATGTGGCCGGTGACGATCAGGTTGCCGTTGCCGTGCTCGCGAAGTTGCGCGACCTGGTCCCCGGCGCAGTGGATATAGAGCACGGTGCCGACCCCGTTGTCGAAATAGGCGCGAGCCACCCGCGCGCCGCCGTTCGTGCCTGCGCCGTGGACGACGGCGATCCTGCCGAGCGGGTTGTCGGGATTGCCGACCGGAACCTCGATGCGCGTGTCGGCGTCGGCCAGCTCGGGGAGCGTCAGCAGTCCGTCGATCGCGTCCTGAACTGTCGGCGTATGGTCGAGCGTGCGACATATATGGGCTGTCAACGTCAAAGTGGCACATATGTTGGCACGGCAGCCACTTCTGTAGTTTGTCATCTTGAGCGCGCACGCGAAAGATCTCTCCTGCGTTGGACTGTCACATGCCTGGGGGAGATCTTTCGGTTGTCGGGCGCCATCGCCTGGGCGGAAGATGACAAGACAAGCAGGTGGCTGTCGATCGGACAGTCTGACGTTGACAACCTATGTATGGGCCGCGACACCAGCAGTGTATCCGGAGGGAGTCGGGAACACGGCGTACACTTGGGGTGTTGCAAAATGACGGCAGGATCGATGGGGATCCGCCGGAGATGTGGTCAGAGGTGGGATACAGGATGGCAACTCAGCAGGTCGTCCATGATGTGACGGACGCGGATTTTCAGACGGCAGTCATCGAGGCGTCGCGGACCAGGCCGGTCGTCGTCGATTTCTGGGCAGCGTGGTGCGGCCCGTGCCGCATCCTCGGGCCGGTGATCGAGCGCGTCGCCGAGGATTACGCTGATTCGATCGTTGTCGCCAAGCTCAATGTCGACGAGAACCCGATGTCGTCCGGCCAGTATCGGGTGCAGGGCATCCCGGCGGTCAAGGCGTTCCGCGATGGGCGCGTCGTCGATGAGTTCACCGGCGCGCTGCCGGAGCCACATGTGCGCCAGTTCTTCGAGTCGCTGCTGCCGTCGGCGACCGACCAGGCAGTCGCTGCTGCCGAGGCGCTGCTGGCGCAGGGAGACGAGGCTGGCGCCGAGCAGGCGTACCGATCGGTATTGGGCCAGCAGTCGGACAACCGCGGCGCGGTGGTGGGATTGGCCGGGCTGTTGGCCGGCCGGCAGGACTACGACGAGGCCGAATCCCTCCTGAAGCGCCTGCCGCCGGACCGCGAGGTGAAGGTTCTTCAGCACCGGATCTTCCTGGAGCGTTATGCGAAGAAGCACGCCGGGGAAGATCTGGCCGCTGAGGCGCAGGCCGCGCCGTCCGACCCGCGCGCCCGCTACCGCTGGGGGCTACTGCTCGCTGCCAACGAGCAGTATCGCGAGGCGCTGGATGAGCTGCTGGCCTCGGTCCGGCTGAACCGGAACTGGGAGGACGGCGCGGCGCGCAAGTCGATGTTGGCGATCTTCGAGCTGCTGGGCATGGACGCGACGTTGACCCGCGAGTTCCAGCGCAAGCTGGAGAACGTGCTGTTCTAGCCACAAGCTGCGCGACGACGGTTGTCACCCATCATTACCGCGGGTGACAACCGTCGTCTGGCATTGATGAATATGGAGAGTCAGGGATGCAGACCCGCGATGAGATCCGGCTGACGACGCTGGCGTCCTGCGCCGGCTGAGCAGCCAAGCTCGCGCCAGGGGCCCTGGCGCAGGTGCTCGCGCCGCTATCGGTTGCGGCGACCGATCCGAATCTGCTGGTCGGCCTGCAGACGAGCGACGACGCGGCCGTCTACAAGCTGTCGGACGCGCAGGCGATCGTCCAGACGGTGGACTTTTTCCCACCAGTCGTCGACGACCCATACTTGTATGGGGCTATTGCCGCGGCGAACTCGATGAGCGATGTCTTCGCCATGGGCGGCGACGTGCTGCTCGGTCTGAACATCGCCGCGTTTCCGGACAACTTGCCGCTCGATATTTTGACTCGCATCTTCGAGGGTGGCGCGGCCAAGGCGGCCGAGGCGGGCATGATCATCGCGGGTGGTCACACTGTGACCGACGACGAGCCGAAGTATGGGCTTGTCGTGACTGGCACGATCGATCCGGCGCGGATTCTGACCAAGGCCGGCGCGCAGCCGGGCGACTGGCTGTTTCTGACCAAGCCGCTCGGCGTGGGCGTCATCACGACGACGATCAAGCAGCAGGCGGCGGATCCTGCGGATGCCGACGCGGTGATCGCGAGCATGCTGACCCTCAACCAGGCGGCGTCACGACTGATCCGCGCCAGCGGCGCGACGGCCTGCACCGATGTCACCGGCTATGGTCTGCTTGGACACCTGACCGAGATGGCGGTGAAGAGCGAGGTGGGATTCGATCTCGATTCGTTGGCGATTCCCTGGCTGCCGGGCGCGATGCGCTACGCGGCCGAGGGTCGTTTCCCCGGCGGTAGTGACCGGAACCGGGGCTACTACGAGCCGTTGCCCGAGTGCGGCGTGTCTCATGCCGCCCAGCTTGACGAGGAGACGATCCGGCTGCTCTATAGTCCCGAGACGTCCGGTGGGCTGCTGGTGACGATCGGCGAACGCGACGCCGGTGCGCTCGTCACCGCCTTCGATGAGGCCGGCCTGCCGTTCTGGGAGATCGGCCGTGCCCGCGCCGGCGCGGGCATCGTCGTGCGGTAGGCGGGGCGGATGCAGGGGCGGGGCGGCCCGAATGTGCGCGCAACAGGCGCGGGGGTGGCGGCCTGCGGGCCGCGGGACAGGCCGGGGCCTGTCCCTACGGGGCCGTCACACGCAACACACCCCCCTCTCCCCGCGGGAGAGGGGGGCGGGGGGGTGAGGTCCCTCCTCGCGTCCCTCCCATGACTACCTGGCGAGAGCGGATGACGGCGCTGGGAGTTGAGCCGAGCAAGGCGCTGGGTCAGAATTTCCTGCACGACCGGGGGATCGTCCGGCGGATCGCCGAGGCTGCCGGGATCGAGCCGGGCGAGACGGTGCTGGAGATCGGGCCGGGGCTGGGCATTCTGACCGAGGAGCTCGCGGCGCGGGCCGGCCGCGTCGTCGCGGTCGAGCTCGACCGGCGGCTGGCGGCGCACCTGCCGGATGTGATGCCGGCCAACGTAGAGATCGTCGAGGGAGACGCGCTGACGCTCGATCTGGCCGGGCTGGCCGGGCCGCGTTATTCCGTCGTTGCCAACCTGCCGTACTCGGTCGGGACGGCGATTGTCCGGCGACTGCAGGAGGCCGATCCGCCGCCACGGGCGCTGACGGTGATGGTCCAGCGCGAGGTGGCCGAGCGGATGACCGCCGCGCCGCCGCAGATGAGTCTGCTAGGCGTCGCCGTTCAATTCTATGGAAGGCCACGTGTGCTGTTCCGTATCGGCGGGGGCGCGTTCATCCCGCCGCCACGAGTCGAGTCGGCCGTTGTGTGGATCGAGACGCGCGAGCCGCCGCTGCCGCGAGCCGAGCACGCAGCATTCTTCCGCGTCGTCCAGGCCGGATTCTCCCAGCGCCGCAAGCAGTTGACGAACGCGCTGGCGAACGGTCTTCCTGCCGGGCGCGATGATGTCGTTATCGCGCTGGAATCTGCCGGGGTGAGGCCGGAGGAGCGCGCCGAGCGGCTGCGGGTGACCGACTGGGTGGCGGTCTACCGGGCGCTGATCGCGGTCGGGGCGCTGGGATGAGCCGGCCAGCGACACTGGTGGCGTTCGCGCCGGCCAAGGTGAACCTCGGACTGGAGATCGTTGCCCGTCGCCCTGGTGGTTACCATGAGATCGTCACGGTCCTGCAGGCGATCGATCTGTTCGATCGTTTTGAATGGCGGGAGACTGGCCGGCCTTTCATCTATTATGGCCCTGTTGGCGTGCCGCCAGAAGTTGACCTCGTCGCCCGCGCGCTGGCCCGTGCGACGGACCGCGATTGCTGGACTGGTGAGCTGCGGGTGATCAAGCAGATACCCGCCGCGGCGGGGCTCGGCGGCGGATCGTCGGATGCGGCGCTGGCGTTGCGGCTGGCGTTGCCCGACGCGGACGATGCGACGCTGGCCGACGATGCTGCGCAGCTCGGCAGCGATGTGCCGTTCTTTCTGGGGCCGACCGGCCGGGCGCTGGCGACTGGAACCGGCACGACGCTGGCGCCACTGGCGCCGTCGCCGCTCTGGGTTGTCCTGGTAACGCCGACGCTGGAGATCGTGGGGAAGACTGCCGCGCTATATCGTGGCTTGTTGCCCGACGATTTCTCGGACGGATCGATGGTTCGCGCCTCGGTGACGAGCAGGGCATGGCCGCCGGAATTACCGAATTCGTTTCTCCGCCAGCTCCTCGATCGCCCGGAGGTACGGTACGCTTACGATTGCTTGTGGCGGGCTGGAGCGACGCGAGTCACGGCGAGTGGCGCGGGGCCAACGGTATTTGCTCTTGCGGCGAGTCGGACCGAGGCAGAGATGATTGCGGCTCGGACGCCGACATGCGCCGGGGCAATCCGGCTCGCGCGGTCGGCTGATGCTCCGGATCGCGACGCCGCCGGGCGGATGGCGCTGGCGCTGCGCGGTCGGCGGGACTGACCGCTGGAGGTCGGTTGGTGGAGCAACAGGACGCGGTGCTCAACGGACGATATCGCCTGGGCGAGGTCCTTGGCGAGGGGGGCATGGCGGTTGTCTACCGTGCCCAGGATCTGCTGCTGAACCGCGCCGTCGCGATGAAGATCCTGCGCCGTCAGTATGCGACTGACGAAGGGTTCTTGCGCCGCTTCGAGCGTGAGGCGCAGGCGGCGGCCCGCTTCTCTCATCCGAACATCGTCAATGTCTACGATGTCGGCACCGATGGTGACCGCCACTACATCGTCATGGAGTACATCCGCGGCCCGAACCTCAAGGAGCTGATTCGCCGCCAGGGGCCATTCTCGGTCGATGGGGCCATCTTCATCATCAGTCAGGTTGCGTCGGCGCTCGATTATGCCCATCAACGCGGCCTGGTCCACCGTGATATCAAGCCCCAGAACATCCTGGTCGATCGCGACGGCAACGCCAAGGTTGTGGACTTTGGCATTGCCAAGGGCGCGCAGGATGTCAATCTGACCGAGACCGGCACCGGCATGGGCACCGTTCACTACGTCTCTCCGGAGCAGGCGCGTGGCGAGCCAGCGACGCCGGCCTCCGACCTTTACTCGACCGGAATCGTCCTGTTCGAGATGCTGACCAAGCGACTGCCGTTCGACGCGGATACGCCGGTCGGCGTGGCAATGCAGCATGTGAACACGCCGCCGCTTGCGCCGTCGACTCACAATCCCGCGATTCCTCCGGCCGTCGATGCGATCGTCCTCAAGGCGCTGGCGAAAGACCCTGCCCAACGGTATCCAACCGGCGCAGCTCTGGCGGGCGCCTTGCGACATTGGGATCTCCCAATCCGCCCGCCGGCCCCACCCGTCGATCCTCCCCGCATAGCGCCACAAACCAGGGCGCCGCTCCCTCCGACTCCGAGCGCAGCCCGACCGGTCGTGCATCCGCCAGCGGTGCGCGGCAGCGGCGGCGTTCGTCAGCAGACTGGCCAGCTCACGACACGACAGGCCCCCGCGCAGCGTGACGTGCGCGCCTATCGCGGCCACCCGGCGCCAGCGACGCGATCTAACCGGGACGACGTCGGCTGCGTCACCTGGCTGATAGGCTCGGCAATCCTGCTGACGATTGTTGGCCTGATCCTGTTGGCATTCCGGGTCGGGCCCGGAATCTTCGCTGCCGATCTCGCGCCGACTGCGACGCCGCGTCCGTCTGGCGCGGCTATTCTGGCGACTCCGACCCCGGCGCCACCGTCCACTGGACCAACTGTAACGCCGCCGGCTATTGTCCCGACGACGCCAATCTCGCCCGCGACGAAAACCCCGGGGCCGGCCGCCAGCCGGGTTCCATCGCTGGTCGGGATGTCGCAGGAGGAGGCTACGTCCGCTGTGGGGGATACTTGGGATCTGGTGATTCGCGAGCAGGCGAGCGCCAATGTCCCCCCCGGGCGCGTCATCAGCCAGCAGCCGCCGACCGGCACGATACTGGCTGGTGGGGAGGTCATCACGATCGTCATCAGCATCGGCGCGTCGACAGTTGGGATTCCCGATCTGGCCGGCATGGAGCCGGGAGCGGCGCGGGCACAGCTCGAGGCTCTCGGCTTCACAGTCGAGCGGGCTGAAGAGGAGAGCGACACCGTCGCGCCCGGCGCGGTCATCCGGACCGACCCCGCTGGCTCTGCGCCGGTCGGGGCGACCGTGACGATGTTCGTGCGGGCTGCCCAGATGGCGGTCGTCCCCTATGTCTACGGACTGGATTATCAGTCGGCGGTGGCCGAAATGCGGACGGCCGGCCTCGTCGTCGCGAACCTCACGCCGCTCTCGTGCGTCCGCGTCCATCAGCTGATCGACGCGACATTCGATTGTGATAGCTTCCCGGCCGGCGGCATTCTGACGAGCACCCTCGGCTGGGGGACGAGCGTCCCGGTCGGTTCCCCGGTCGATCTCACCTACTACGACCCGGGACAATGAACGGGCCTGGCGGCGCCGGGGATCGTCCCCCGCCGTGGCGAGACCGACGATTCGTGGCAATTGCGGGCGCGTTTGCGCTGCTCATCGTTGCTGCCGGCCTGCCGATTACATTCTGGCTGATGAACTCGGGCGGGACGCAGATGTTGATCGTCAACGTGGACGATCGGCCCAGCGCGATGATCGAAGATGGCGACTGGCGGGCACTGGTGCTCAACACCAGGGATCGCGAAGAGGCGCAGGCGTTGACAAGCAGATTGTCGCGGCCGATGTCGCCGCGTCCACGGGTCGTCATTGCGCCAGCCGACGACGACATTGTGCCGGCGCTATTGGCGGTGATCGAGCAGCTTCGGCCAGCCCAGGTGATCATCGCCGGAGTCCCGGGGGCCGGATCGGGTTGGACTATGGTCGAGCAAATGAGCCGCCGACTGGGCGTGGACCTCCGCTTCAGTGACGGAATGATGGAGCTCGATGGGGTAACCCTGCGTATCGCAGTCATCGGCACGCAGGCGTCGGGGCAGGCTGCCGCAGTCGTCGTTCGTCGTGGAGAGACCAGCATCGTTCTCGCCCTCACCGCGGGGCGGGTCTCCGCGCCGGGACAGGTGTTGGTGACCGACAAGCCGCGGCTCGGTGGGGATGCGGCGCTGGCCATCGTCACCGGATCCGACGGCCCGCCCGAACGGCTGGAGGTCGTGGTCGGGCGGCGCGACATCGTCCGGGTTGCGATGGAGTCGACGACAGTGCGAATCTACGGTGGGACGCGCCGCGAACCGGAGCGGTAGCGCGAACGCTCGGAGAAGGGGATCCAGCATATGGCCGATCTGGAGATCACCATCAGGCCCGGTCGTTACGAGGATGTCGCGCGGCGGTCGGAGATGCATCGCAGTGTCGACTGGTGCTTCGACGAGCGCGCAACGCTGGCTGAATATCACGACGACGCCTACGAGCCATCGTCGGTGCTGGTTGCCGAGGTCGACGGCGAGGTCGTCGGCACACTGGAGCTCTTCCTCGCCTGGAAGTCCAACCATGGCCGATTCGGGGTTATTCGCCGCTTTGTCGTCGCAGACGGCTGGCGCGGCAAAGGGATCGGCGCTGCCCTGCTCGACGCGGCAACCGAGCGCTGCCTCGCCGATGGCTGCGCCTTTGTCGAGCTGACGGTCGACGTCACCAACCCCGAAGCGCACGCGTTCTACAAACGCTCTGGCTTTGCTGAAGATCGCGTCGAGGTCGTCATGCGACGTCCGCTCGACGGCCACCCTCACCCATCCGATTATGCGGCCCGGGCAAACCCCGAGACCTGGCGCGGCACGCCCTGATCGTTGTGTCAGAATCGGCGGGTCGCTCAGGAATCGTAAGCAGCCAGCTCGCGGAAACAGGGATTGACCGACCCTGGCGAATCGGCTGATCAGCTCCGACATTCCCGTTTTCCACCTGCCCGTATACTCTCGCCATGAATACTGATACGACGCGGACAGCGCTTGTCTGGTCAGAGGCGTATCTGGATCATGAAACGGGGTCGCACCCCGAATCACCGGAGCGCTGGATGGCGATCGAGCGGGCGTTGCGACAGGCGGGCCTGTTCGACACGCTGCCGCTGCTGCCGCCCGAGCCGGCAGCGGTCGAGCGTGTGCTGGCGGTCCATGGGTCGGCGCTGGTCGAACGAGTTCGATCGGCGGCGGAACAGGGTGGGGCGTGGCTCGACCCGGATACCTGGGTCTCGCCGCACTCCTACGAAACAGCCCTGCTGGCGGCCGGCGGGGGCTGTCTCGCAGTCGACGCCGTGCTGGCAGGGCGCGCGCCTCGGGCATTCGTGCTTGCCCGTCCGCCCGGTCACCACGCCGAGCCGAATCGGGCAATGGGGTTCTGCCTCTTCAACACTGTTGCCATCGCTGCCCGCTACGCACAGTCTGCCCACGGTGTGGGCCGGGTTGCTATCGTCGATTGGGATGTTCACCACGGTAATGGCACCCAGGCCATCTTCTGGGAAGACCCGAGCGTCCTGTTCGTTTCGCTGCATCAGTACCCGTTCTACCCGGGAAGCGGGTCGCGACAGGAAGAGGGTGGCGGGCCAGGCCGTGGGACGACGATCAACATTCCGTTGCCGGCTGGCACGGGCGAGGATATCTACCTCGCGGCGTTCGATGGCGTGATCCTGCCAGCATTGCGCGCCTTCGCTCCCGAGCTGATCCTCATCTCGGCCGGCTTCGACGCTCATGCCGACGACCCACTGGCCCAGATGCGCCTGCGAACCGAGAGCTTCGGCCAGATGGCTGCCAGGATACGCAACGTGGCCGATGAGCTCTGCGCGGGCCGGCTCGTGCTGATCCTTGAGGGTGGCTACAATCTCAAGGCCCTCGGCGACAGTGTGGTGGCGACTATTGAGGCACTCGATCATCCGACATCGTCTGGCGCCTGAGCGTCAAGCTCGATGAGCGGCGACTGGATGATCGCGACATGTCGTGCCGGCGCTGATGCCGGTCGGGCCGCAATCCTCGGGCGCGCACCATGTCGACCACGCGCGTCTGGAGTCGGACGACCGGATCGTCGGGTCTGGACAGAGATGGGGAGAGCATGAGCGGAGGGCCGGACCTGCGCGCGAATGCCGGCGATGAGACCCGCATGATCGCGCTTCAGCAGCAGATCGATGAGCTGCGCGGGATTGTTCACGAGCTGATGGCCCGGCAGGCGCGCGGCGACGAGCTGTTCAAGTCACACGAGATGGCGCTTGGCCAGGTGCGAGCCGGCGTCGAGCAGCAGCGTCACGAGACCACCCAGACGCTGCAGACGCATCATCTGGACGACCAGCGACTGCGTCAGCAGCTCACCGACCTGGATGCGCGCGTTGATGGATTCGTCCGCCCGCTGCGCTCGATCCAGGCGCATGTCAGCGAGCTTGGGGAGGCACTGCGGCGCGGCAGAGAAGACGCCGACAGGGGCGAGCGCCGCTTCGATGAGTTGCGGCCGCTGATCGACCATATCGCCGCGCAGACGGAGCGCAACGCGAGCGTTGTTCAGGCGGCGCGCGAATCGATCGAGGGGCTGCGAGCTGAGCTGGACGAGACCCGCCGCGGATTACAGCTGTCCGAGGACGCGATCAAGATCGTCGAGCAGGACTTCCGGCGGCGCATCGCCGAAGTCAGCCAGGAATCGCTCAACGCCTCCGCGCGAATCGACGAGCTGCCGGCTATCTTCGATCGGCACGCTGTCGCAATTGAGGATATGCGCGACTCGATCGCCCACCTGGACCCGCTGTTCGATGCGTTGGGGGTGGCTGACGCTCGCCTGCAGGAGAAGATCAGCCGTTTCGCCGCACAGTCTGCCGAGCGGGATGACCTTATTGATGAGCAGATCGATGAGATCCGCCGGCAGATCCAGACGCAGTGGCATGACCTGCGCCAGTCCATCGATCAGCGCGACGAGTGGCTCGGCCAGCGCCTCGGGGATCTCGATGATATCGACCGCGAGCTAGCCTCCAGGACCACTGCGCTCGAGACGCGAATTGAGGAGACGCGCGAACTCTCCGGCCAGCTGCGCCGCGAGCTATGGGTCCTTCACGAGTCGCGCTCACGGATGCGATTGGAGCAGGCGCAGGCGGAGCTGGAGTCGGTTGCCGACGCGCGTCGCGCGACCGAACAGGAGCTGGCCCCCGAGCGCCGGGAGGCCGGGACGTGACCCGACGCCGAGGGTATTCGATCGCCATCGCGATCGATCTCCACGCCGGAATGTCCTAGGACGGATCGTCTCCAGTGGATGTGCGGTCGACCCGTTGGATGCATGCGCGGAATCGATTCTTCGACCCGATTGTCCTCCGCAAGCGCGCGGCAGTGACCGTGCTTGTCCTGGGTGCGGCTGTCTTCGCTGGTGGTTTCGTCGACGGCGGGGCCGCGCGCGCGATCGTCATCGCCGGATGGGTGTTGCTCGTTCCGGCCGCGGTTGCGCTCGGCTATGGCGAGGCCTTCTTCATCGGTCACGGGCGCGGCGCAAGGCGCGCAACACTTCTGGCCGTCATTTCCGCATTCGCGTCACTTGCAATCTGTGCCATGTTGTCAACTGGCCTGGGGGCCGGTTTGGACACCGGCGGACGGCCAATTCGGTCGATTGTGACGCTTGTGTTATTCCTCTGCGCCGGGGTGCTGCTGGCGAGTGTGTCCGCCCTCGGTTTTGGCTTGGGGACGGGCTATTTGGCCCGAAAAGTGGCCGAACGCGACGCCGACGATTGGCCCTGATCGGGTGCGTAAGAGTGTACGTACATAGTTTGTGAATTGGTTGACATGCCTTCGAATTCTGTGCTAAGGTGCCTTCGTTCCTGAGACGATGATGTCTGGGACGCGTTCTGGAAACGGCCAACAGACCCGGCTGGACGGCAAGGTCGTCTAGCAGTGAAACTGGATTCGATGCTGTTGTGGGGCAACGACGCGAATCCGGGCTGTAATCGTCAGGTTCCTGCATATCTGCCGCGAGTGGCAGGGCACGCACTAGGGGAGTGCGGCGCTGGAGATGTTCGGAACCGCCAACACCCAGGACAGCCTTCGGGAGGGGCTGGGCAGTCGCTGACGTAGCACCACGATTGTGGAGTGACACGGCGATCTGCTCGAAGAGAATCCGACAACCGTATCAGCCGCCTGGTTGGCGATGCGCGCCACGCTCGTAGGGCGTGCGCCGGATTCTCTCGTGGGGTGTCTTAGGAGGGAACTCTATTGCGACGCATGAGACGAAGTCGCTCGTTATTGGCGATTGTCGCAGCGATCACGATGACGCTGGCGCTTGGAATCCCAGTCGCCGCTGATCTCAACCTCGTTCCAGGTGATTCCGCTCAGATTGCCTACACCAACGGTGACGGCATCAACGTGCGCGACGTGGCGGGATATTCCGGCGCGATCATCACAACCCTGCATGAGGGGATTGAGGTCTCCGTCGTCGATGGCCCCGTCTGGGCCGACGACGGCTCCGGCTGGTACTACATCTCGGTCGACACGTCGGACGGCTGGGTTGAAGGCTGGGCCATCGCCGATTACATCTCTGGCGACCCATCCGTAGTTCGCTACGAGGCTGTTGCCGGGGCGGCGGTTTCTTCCGGCTCGGCCGCGGTCGTCGGCACCGATGGCTACGGCCTGCGGCTGCGCGATGGCGCAACGACGGCGGCCGGCGTCATCGCTGTCATGCCAGAGGGCGCGTCGGTCGGCGTTATCCAGTCGTGGCTCACCGGCAGCGACGGCGGGAGCTGGGCGCAGGTTACCTATGGCGGCATGACCGGCTACGCGTCGATGGATTATCTGTCGATCGGCGACGGCAACGGGGATTCTGTCGAGCCAGCAGTGGTTGCCAGCCACCCTGTGACAAGCGGGCTGAGCGTTGGTGACCGGGCGACCGTCTCTGGCACCGGCGGTGGCGGGCTGAACGTCCGCTCCGAGGCGTACTACGGCGCAGGCGTGCTGACCGTCGTCCCAGATGGCAACGTCGTCGTTATCGTCGACGGCCCCGCCTGGGATGGCGAGGGAAATGGCTGGTATCAGGTCGATTATTTGAGCACCGTCGGCTGGGTTCATGGCGGATACCTGGCGTGGACTGATGCCGCGCCGACCTCGCCAACCCTTGAATCCGTCACGCCGCCGGCCCAGCAGCCTGTCGAGCAGCCACCGGCTGAGCAGCCTGCCGCGCCGATTGCTCCGGTTAGCGGTGTTGGCGATGCGATCGTGTCCGAAGCGCTCAACTACGTCGGTCTGGCCTACGTCTGGGGCGGCACGACTCCGGCGGGCTTCGACTGCTCCGGTTTCACCTACTACGTGGTCAACCGGGTGACGGATGCCGGTCTCTCCCGCTCACTAGAGGTTCAGTCCGTTAGCGGCGCCTACGTCGATCCGGAGAACCTGCAGCCGGGTGACCTGGTCTTCCAGCAGAACACCTACAAGTGGGGCCTGTCACACGTCGGCATCTACATCGGCGGCGGCAAGATGGTCAATGCCCAGAGTGAGAATGTCGGCGTTGCGATCGCCAGCATCTGGGACAGCTATTGGGGTTCGCGATACTACACTGCTCGCCGCGTAGGCTAACCCCTCCGAAACGACAATGAATGAGAGACGGCCCGGCAGTTGCCGGGCCGTCCCTCGTTGCCGCGTAGACTGACCCACTGTCTTTCTTCCCTCGCGTAGTGACCGACCGGGGGATGGCATCGCGGGCCTGGAGTACACTGCTCGAACGATCTGAGTCGAAGAGGCCGGTCGGGCCGGCCAGAGGAGGCAGATGCAGATTCAGCTTCTCCGCCATGCCACGCTCGTTGTCGAGGTCGGTGGCCAGCGGCTGATGATCGACCCGATGCTCGGCGCGCGGGAGAACTCGGACCCGATCCCGAACACGCCGAACCAGGTGCGTAACCCGACAGTCAAGCTGCCCTACGATGAAGCGACGCTCGCTCAGCTCATCGCCACACTCGACGGCGCGATCGTCACCCACCTGCATGGCGATCACTGGGACCGCCGCGCGGCGGAACTCCTCCCAAAGGACCTCCCGTTGCTGTGCCAACCGGGGAATGAAGAGCGGCTCTGCGCCGACGGGTTCACCGACGTGACCCCGATCGACGACACGTTCGCGTGGCACGGGTTGGAGCTGACGCGGACCGGAGGCCGCCATGGCACCGGCGAGATCGGCGAGCGAATGGGCAAGGTGTCCGGCTTCGTCGTGCGCGCGCCGGGTGAGCCAGTCCTCTACCTCGCCGGCGATACCATCTGGTGCGCTGAGGTGGAGGACGCACTCGGGGCATATGCGCCAGCCATCATCGTCGTCAATAGCGGCGCGGCACAATTTCTCGTCGGCGACCCGATCACGATGACAGCGGCCGATGTCATCCGTGTCTGCCATGCCGCGCCGGATAGCGCCGTTATCGCCACGCACATGGATGCGATCAACCACTGCCTGCTCACCCGCCACGCGCTGGCCGCCGCAGCCACTGAGGCGGGCGTCGCCGGCCAGCTGCGGATCCCGATGAACGGTGAGGTGCTGGCATTCGAGGCTGCCTGAGCGCGACGAACGGGGACGGCAAGCGCCGTCCCCGTTCACTGGCTACCTGAGTTCTCGATCCCGCCGTTAGAGCTCGTCGTCCTCGCTTGCGCCGCTGAGGACGGCTGCGACCTCGTCCATCACCGTCCGGCCGGAGAGCTCTGGCGATGTAGCGCGGATGCGCTTCTCGATGTCGGCGAGGGCGTCCGGGTTGTTGTTGAGAAATTCCTTGGCGTTCTCCCGGCCCTGGCCCAGTCGCTCCTCGCCGAGATAGAACCACGCGCCGCTCTTGCGAACGATGCCGAGCTCGACGCCGACATCGAGCGACGCTGCCGGCCTTCGAGATGCCCTCGTTGTACATGATGTCGAACTCGGCCTGGCGGAATGGTGGGGCAACCTTGTTCTTGACGACCTTGACCCGCGCCCGGCTGCCGATCGAATCGGTGCCAGCACTTGATCGTCTCGATCCGGCGGATATCCATGCCGCACCGACGCGTAGAACTTCAGCGCCTGGCCGCCGGTCGTCGTCTCCGGGCTGCCGAACATGACGCCGATCTTCATCCGCAGCTGGTTGATGAAGATGACCGAGGTGCGTCGAGCGAGAGATGGCGCCGGTCAGCTTGCGCAGCGCCTGGCTCATCAACCGGGCCTGCAGGCCGACGTGCGAATCGCCCATGTCGCCCTCGATCTCGGCGCGCGGCACCAGCGCGGCGACCGAGTCGACGACGATGACATCGATCGCGCCGGAGCGGACAAGCGTCTCAGTGATCTCCAGCGCCTGCTCGCCGGTGTCCGGCTGTGAGATCAGCAGATCGTCCAGCATCGACACCGCAACGCTCGGCGTAGAGCGGATCGAAGCGCGTGCTCGGCGTCGATGTAGGCCGCCACGCCACCCATCTTCTGGGCCTCGGCGATGATGTGCTGGGCGAGGGTCGTCTTGCCGCTCGATTCCGGCCCGTAGATCTCGGTGATCCGGCCGCGCGGGATGCCGCCGATCCCCAGCGCAAGGTCGAGCGCGATCGAGCCAGTCGGGATGGCCTCGATGTGCATTCGGCCGGCGGAGTCGTTCATCTTCATGATCGAGCCCTTGCCGAACTGCCGCTCGATCGTCGTCATCGCCAGGTCGATTGCCTTGTCGCGTTCCGTCACGATCGTGTGCCTTTCGTCTTTGAATCCATCCCGCGCAGACGACTCGAATAGAATGCATGTTCTAATCACCAACAACATTCTACCGCGTCAAGAGCATCGGGTCAATCGGTGATCGAGGGCGCACCTCGTCGGCGTTGAGCTACCGGAGATAGCATCCAAGGAGGGCTCAACAATCGAGTCCGAGATCGGACATTCAACATCACCATCCCCTGCATGGGGTGATGATATCCCCGAGGCGTTGGGAACGACAGAGTCGGAGGGCTTCGAAAACGGCACAATGGCGCAACATAACGCTTGACAAACTGCCCCAAGAACGTATTATGGTAACAAGCAATCACTTCCGAAAGGAGATGCCAATGCGCGCCCGATACGTCGGGGTGATGGTGATCGTAACCGGCCTGATCGTCGTCATGCTGGTGGCTCTTCGTACCCACGGCGTTCCGGCAGCTGTGTCGTCGGCCGACGGTGTTCCGCCCGGTAGCGGCCCACTGTGGCTCACTTCTCCTCCCCGATTCGCTGGAAAGATTCTTCACGGTACGGTCGCCAACTCGATGCAATCACCTACGACGGATGGCGGGATCATCGACAAGAGGGAAACCGGCGAATTCTGGATCGAGCTCGATAGTGATGGTTCACTCCTCCGATCACACGAGGTATTCAGAGCCAATGATGGGGTAGTCACACAGGAAAGCCTTTATCGCGATGGAATGGAGACGGTCAGATATGGGAATAATGTCTCCAGAGCGTCGTCTGCATGCCGAGAAGCGTTCGCAAACCCCATGCCCCGTGTTGTTCCCCCGTTTGCCGTCGATGCGGCCACATTGAAATCCCTTGGGTTCACTTCGGTGCAACCTGGGAACTGGGATATGCCAGTCACTCCTTTCCTCAACGGAGTGGATCCAACGCGAACCTACCGATTGAACGGAGATGATCAGGCATGGGAACAGCGGTTCGTTCTCGATGGAGGCAGCATACGCGGCGTCTATCTCGAAGTGGATGAGTCCGGACGCTTCATTGTCATGAACGGTTGGGATGAGGACGTCGTCGGTCGGGTCTCGAATATCGTGCAACAGATCTATGGCGACCTGGACATGTATTCTGTGGACTCAGTTTTCGAGAACGTGTTTGAGTCATTATCGAATACGGAAAGCCAATGCACGATCGCGATATCGAAATGTTTGAAGATGTAATCTCCATACTGACGATAGCAATTACCAATTATGCTGATAATACGAATATAGCAACACATCTAACGACGGAAAGGATACGGAGTCGATGTCCAGAGTAAGAGCGATGCGCCGACATCGCTAGATCTCGCGTATGATCCTTGTTGTATCCTGATGACGACTCCACTGAACGAGAGGTTGAATGTAGTGGCGCCGGTTATACTTGACGTCGCGAGCGGCGTAAGTCGTCTACATCTACGTATAGCCGAGACGTTGACTGCAGTGAATCCGTTACTCCGGAGGCGGAATCGCTATTATCTTCGCGCCAATCCACCCGACTTGCCCGTCCCGCCGGCGGCGCTGCTGATGCGAGTCGCAGGGTCGCCGAATGTTCGCTGGTTCCTGGAAGGGGGGCGGCTCGCGCTCACGAGCATCACCGACGCGCTCGACCGTCAGGGGGTTGCGGCCGGCAACCTCGACACAGTGCTCGACTTTGGCTGTGGTTGCGGGCGGGTGGTTCGTCACTGGCCGGGAGTCAGCGGCGCGACCATGTCGGGCGTCGACTACAATCCGGAGCTGATCGGCTGGTGCCGGAAGAATCTCCCGTTCGGCGCGTTTCAAGTCAATCAGCTCGCGCCGCCGCTGGCATTCGGCGATGCGTCCTTCGATCTGGTCTACGCGCTCTCGGTGTTCACGCACCTGCCCGAGGCGCTACAGAATGCCTGGCTCGACGAGCTTGCTCGCGTCCTGCGACCCGGCGGCCATCTGTTGCTGACGCTGCACGGCGAGCACTACCGGCCGGAGCTGACTGACGCCGAACGGGCAGTATTCGACGCTGACGATCTCGTGGTCCGTCACGCAATCGTCGCAGGCACGAACCGCTGCACGACATTCCACCCGCCCGCCTACGTCCAGCAACAGATGCAACGCGGCCTGACGCTGGTCGAGCACCTCCCCGAGGGCGCGGCTGGCAATCCGTTCCAGGATCTCGTGCTGTTTCACAAAGACTATGTTCGGTTGTGAGACGGACTTCTCCGGTTGACAGATGCGCCTCTGCCCAGTGTGTAATTCCCGGGCATTCTTGTTAACAGGTCATCTGGGGCCACGGGTAGCATGCGTGAAGACGCACGTTCACATGTCAACCGTGGCCGACCAACTCCGATACCGCCTGTTGAAGTCGCCGCTCAACTCAGGAGGCGGCGGATCGTCGTCTCATACACCTGCGCCTGCGTGACGAGGTCATCCACGAAGACCGCCTCGTTCGCGCCGTGGGCGGCCTCGCCGGAGGGGCCGAAGCCAACGGTGTCGATGCCGGCAAAGCGATAGAGCCGCCCATCGGTCGCGCCGGCCCAGGTGGCGAAGTACTCCGGCTCGCGACCCAGGACCTCGCGGACACTCTCCTGCACGGCCTTGACGATCGGCGACGTGTCCTCGGTGATGTTGGCCGGCGTGTAGGCGTCCTCCTTCGACGGCAGGATCTCGTAGTTGAAGTTCGGGTCCTCGGCTTTGACCGCGTCGAGCTTGGCGCGCACCTCGGACATGACGCTCTCCTCGGTCTCGCCGGGGATCGTGCGCCGGTCGACGGTGATGGTGCACTCGCCCGGCACGACGTTCGAGACGATCCCGCCCTCGATCTTGTTGACGCTGATCACTGGCTTGCCGACGGCCGGGTGCTCGCGGTCGATGTCGCCCTCCAGCGCCAGGATGCCCTTGGCTGCCAGCGCGATCGCGTTGATCCCGCTGACCCGCGCGGCGGCGGTGTGCGACGCCTTGCCGATGAAGCGCACGCGGAACCCGCAGATGCCGCGCTCGGCATTGCGCACCTTCAGCTGGCTCCCCTCGCCGATCAGCACATAGTCGGGCCGGGGGATGCGGCCGGCCTCGATCTCGTCGAGCACGTGGATCGTGCCGTAGTCCGCGCCGCGCTCCTCGTCGCAGACGATATGCGCCTGCAGCGTGCCATGCAGCGGCGCATCCTTGAGCGCCAGCATCGTGTAGATCATCACGCCGACGGCGCCCTTCATGTCGGACGAGCCGCGACCGTAGATCTTCTTGCCGTCCTCCGACAGCACGCCCGTCAGCGGGTCGGTCCGCCAGCGGTCGGGATCGGAGACCGGCACCGTATCGAGGTGGCCGTTCATCGCGATCGTCGGCCCGTTGCCATCGCCGATCCAGGCGACGACGTTCGGCCGGTCCTGGTCGCGGGCGGTGACGACGTAGTCGATGCCCGCCCCCTCGAAGATGCCGGCCACGTGCTGCATAACCGCCAGCTCGTTGCCCGAGACGCTCGGGATACTGACGAGGTCGGTCACCAACTCCACCAGCCGGTCGCGGTCGATCTGCGGGACTGCCTCGGACATGCTGCGTATGCCTTTCAGTAGCGGCGAATGGCTATTGGAGGCAGTGTCCCACATTTCAGAAGGCCCCTGCAGTGGTACTCAATCCATGGAAGCGCGTCGTGATACAGATCGAGGTAGGGCTGATTTCTCTGGTGACGCGCTCATTTTCTGGGAGCTGGACGATTCTCGAGCATTCAGCGCGGATAGTTGGTATCTATCGTTGAGGACGTAACGGTTGCTTCGTCAGTCCGTGCGTCGACAAGAACGCCAGCGCCTGGCTGGCTGCGGATCCAATCAACAATCTCTCCAAGCATTCTGTGTGTATCGTCCTGGACTCTGGTTGGTTTTCGGAACGGCTGTGTAACTGGCACGATATTGAGAGAGTCGCCGCCTTCGAAATCCCCATCTACAAGCGATTTCAAAGTATATGTATGTTCAAATGTAGCCCCGAATCCTGTAATAGTATGCTCGGCATAGATACGAAACAGGAACTGGTCGGAAGGGTCAGCATGATCCTCTATATCATATGCTACGAACCGAAATGCATAACTGGCAGTCCAGTCTCGTCGATCGTATCGTGCAAGACGCAAGAGATACGATCTCTTGAGCTGAATTGGGCGAGTTTGCAGTAAAGGCGAGCCACCATAGTCGCTATGTAAAATCGTTCGGTGACTGTGTAACAGTTCCGCTTGAACGCGAGCCAGCGGGAACCGAGTGTGGTTGATCACCTTGATTTGATAATAGAGCGAGCCATCCTTCAGCGTTTCTCGCGCGATGTCCTTGGAGAGAGAGAGTCGGGGCCGGATCAGCGTGAGTGCGGCGAGAAACAGAGCAGACGCTGCCAGACCTGATGAGATGCCAATGGCTATAGACCACATGATGATGCTCCAATGCAAGTCGTTTCTCGCTGCATAAGGAGGGGCGATCTCCGTGGCGCTTCAATCAAGAGGATCAGTCTATACTCGTAGACGATTCGAAAGTCTCACTCAGTTGCTGCTCCCTTCAACGTATACTGCTCTTTATCCAGTTCTTGTATCTCGGTTAGATGAAGATATGTGGAAAGTACATGATAGTGGCATAGGTAGTTGTGAAACTGGCGTCCGAGATCGATCGGAATCTCGACAATGCGAACGACGAGCCAATAGAGTCGTTCGATAATGGTTGCGAACAGCGCCAGTAGCCGGCTACCTAACCGAGCCACCAGGATGAATCCCCATAGGATGACTACCCAGACACTTGCGAGAGCTGCCTTCATGGAGAGTGCGGTCAACCCCGTGATGACAAAGAGAACAAACCCGACACCTCCGTTGATACTGATGTTCATTGCCTGCGATGATTCTCCTGAAATGGCCATCGCCGCAAAGACAAATAGCAGCACGGTAGTCACTGCTGCGACAACAATCGTCACGATCAGGCCGATGCGAAACTTGCGCTGCCAATCATCAGGGACTTTGAGCCACGTCGGCGGATGCAGGAAGATCTCTCCAAGCGCGAAGATAGCAACGGTCCAGATGAACCCGAATATGATGTCGAGCCGATTCGTCGGGAGGTCATGAACTGGGATGTTCAGGAGGCCGGCAAAGCGCAGCATGGCGAGAATCGCGTCACCGGTAAACAGGATGAAAAAGAGCAGTGCATGCAGGAGTGGTTCAATCACGAGCCACATGTCGTTCACGGGACGTGCTTCGTTCTTCCCGTAATTATCTCGCATCCCTTGAACTGTGTGCTCAATGCGCTCGGAAGCGTCATTGCAGATGTTATTGAGCGCGTTGGCAACAAGAGTCGCTGGATAGAAGGGAAGAGAGAAAAGCGCTTGTAACATACGCACGACTGATTTGTGAAAATGAGGAATGACGATCAGGAAAAGCAGAGTGCCAAGGACAATGACTATGAGCGTGTCGAAGTCCATGTTCAGCAACTCCTTCTACTTACTTGAACAAGTCGTCTAACGTGATGATTTGCGACTGTGCCGTGTCATAGAAGGTGACGCGCTCAGCACCGTTGAGTTGGAAGTAGCCGCGCCACAGATCCATGCGATACTGATTGTCAGTCGCATATTTGGATGGATAGAAGATCACACTCACGGAAGCACCGTTCAGGTTAACGATCTCACGATCCTGCTGTGGTCCGATTCCCAGGAGATCCGTAGCGAGGATGAGCACGTGTTTGCCGGTTGATTCCTGGAAACGATCGGCCGCGCGAGCAATGCAGCCATAGTTATCACTCCCGCCTGTGTCAACGCCCGGATTCAGGTGGCGCAAAGCGGCTGTCCTTTCAGCAAGAGCCTTTTTCACTCCCCCGACATGTCGCTGATATTCCTCAAGCGCCTGCTGATAGATCTCTTCGCGTCGTTTGTTGTCTTCCGCGACGGCTGTCTTCTCAGCCGAGCCGTAGGGATTCACGGCGGTCGCATACACGGGTGGTTCCGGAGGCCCTGCGATGATCGGAATGCTCACAGTGAGCAAGTCGTTGTCGGTGGAGTAGGAGTTGGCGGTGATTGCTGAGAAATAGAACACTATTCGCTGTTCCCGCGGACGGACAAGAGCATCTATGCCGTCGGCGGCAAAGTTCAGTGCCGAGCGAAAGAGATCACGATCGTAGGTGTTAGTCGAATCAAGGCAGAACATCACGGTGTCAGCCGACTGAATGCTGCCACCATCTGACGGGGTCGATGACGATATGGCTTGTTGTGCCGGTAATGGAGACGGGTTGCTTATGACATCGCCACAACCAGAGCACGTCAGAAGGACGAGGAGCGCCACGATCGTGACTCGTATCACCGGATGTATTCTTCCATTCTTACAGGTGTATTTGCTTGCATGCTTGGAGAGCTACTCCCGCGCTGCTGCCGATTAGCTAGTCGCCCCAGGGCCCCTTCTTGGTCTGCTCCTTCGGTGGTGTCTCTTCCTTGGGATTGCTCTCACCTCCTTGTTCCGGGCTTGCGTAGAGCGGACGACCCTCTACTGGCTCGGTTTCCTTGAATCGAAGCAGGAACGGCTCAGTCGCAACGGTGTCTGTCATACAATTGCCCTTTCTCGGATGGCGGTTGACGAAAGCGGAGGAGTAGCTCCCACTAGCAAGCGCGCCAACGCGTTGCTTACGCTGACGCCGGAATGAACTTCGGCCCAGAGAAATTGGCCGTTGCCATTAATCTCCAGGAACACGTACTCTCCATCAGGTGTGCAGATGAGGTCGATCGCGCCATATTCCAGGCCAAGAGATTTGGCGAGAGACGCGCAGGCCGCTTCTACGTGCTCTGGCAACTGGAGCGGTGTATACGGTGTGTTGGCCAAGTCGTAGCGGCGCCAATCAACTCGAGATATTGCGCTTCGCTGGCTATCGATCCGAATCGCCATGACCTCCTGGCCGACGATATTGACTCGTGCCTCATACGCCTTAGGAATGTATTCCTGAAGAGTGACGGGAGAGAGTTCTAAGCCTGCGAAGTGGTTGTCGTCTTCTTGAAGGAGGTTCGCCAGCACGTAGGAGATATCTTGCCCTTCATTGGCAAACATCCATCCTGATCCACTAGGCTTGGCGATTACCTGCTCATAACGTTTGACAAACTTGGACGCAGCCACCACATCATTTGTAATGAGTGTTTCAGGCACTCGCAGGCCAAGAGCGCGCGCGAGCTGCAGTTGAACAGGCTTCCTTGCTGCGGTGTGCAGCCGATCTGGATGCGACACCCAGAGTGCTTCGTTCATCAAAGCGTAAGCGCCTTCAAGCGTCGCTTCCCACTCATCGCGAATAAATGCAACTGTCTCATCATCGAGCGAGCTTCGTGCCCGATATACTCGGCGCGGACGGCGGTACCAGACGGAGTCGATAGAGTCGAAGTCAATTGCTTCACGTGCGCTCGAGTGCGACAGCCTGAGACACAGATCGCCGTGATTCATACGAAGAAGATAATGTCCGGTATGACCGAGCATCTCAGGGTAGAACAAGGTAGCAGTACCCCCGAGCGAAGTAATGTGGCTTGCGACCACTGTGGTGTGCTGGTCCTCTGGATTGGAGATGATCAAGACATGACTGCTCATGACAGCTCGTTATCCCCAACTTTCACAAATTACGGATCGTCCGTGCCATTTAGTGTCGAGTGCATGAGGTTCGTTATTTTCACTCTGAAAGACCCAGTGATTCTTCGCAATTGATGTCAAACAGAACCCGACAAAGCCCATAATGGAGGGTGCAGGGACGGCCACGAGGCGACTTCCGGACAATTGCCATCTGTCTGCTATAGGCAAGTTGCTGACTCAGTCGTGACATTACGTCCGGATACTTTCCGGGCGAGACACTCGCAAGACATGTATCAAAACTCCAAAATCTCTTCGCCACCAAATTTACGCGCGACCTCTAGGTAGGTCTTTAGGGCCTCGCACGCAGTTAAAAGGCTGTCCGTATGCGCAACGACCTCACTCAGGTCTTTGGCCTTGAATGAGTCACCGTTTAAGAGATTCTTAACTGAGACCGAGAGAACTCGACCAGTCTCGACTCCAAATACGATAAACGGCTTGCGCACGAGTTCTTCGTTTTCCAACTTGTAATGCTTGACTAGATTAGCTTCTTCCTGTGACAATGTGATCTTCCCAACAATCTCGAAGGAAACACCTCCCATCATACCTTTTGCCTGTCGTCGGATCAGCACAAGGTTCAAGCGATGCTAGTCCTCTCTTGTGAATCGATTGCCTATGTTGAGAGAACTTGCCCGGTCTACGTCACCAGCTTGCCGCGGTCCTGAAATGGTGCGCCAGATGGTGCCCCGAAAGTCATTAATGTTGCCGGGCCGGTCCATACTCACAACTCCCGCAATGGGTACAATGCCAATCTGTATGCGAGCCACCGAATATGCCGTGATCCTTGAACACGTGATCGAAGATGCGATCTTGGCCACAGCGATGACAATACAGCCACATCTAGTTCGTCCTTTCTTCGTCCTGAGCGACCGCGTTACACCTGTCCCATGCGGCGCATCACATCTGCGATGATCGAATTCGCCTGAGCGTCAAGGTCCCTGCGCAAGCGCATCCTCTGCAGTCCTACATTGAGCAGCGGCTCCATCTCGTCGGCCATGGTCCATCCGGCTACCGTCGAACTTATGTAGCGTTCGTAAATCTCACTCAGGCACAGACCGAGCAGATCCGAAATCGCCTCCTTCTGATCTGACGTGCCGGGGAAGCTACCATCGCCCTGATCGATTGCGGGGCCATAGAGCAGATAAATACCGCGCTGGTACGTGACTGCGGCTGCAAGTGCTGGCACGGGTTGGAAGAATCCATTCTCACCGTAATACGTCGGGTCTGTGCTTCGACTCAGCACATGCTGAACTGCCCACACAACAAGTTCCATCAACTGAGCCTGCAAACGTTCGAAGCGATTCAGCCCGGCGATGGCTTCGTCGCGGCGCGAAAACAATCCGATCAGAACCCCTTCGACAAACAGAACCCATTCCGGCTCGATATTGTTGTCGTGGATGAGTGCTGTTTCGCGTTCGCGTCGGACGTGTGTCACGATGGGTTCGCGCTCGCCGGGGCGTCCCAGGCGAACGGCGTATTCTGAAACTGATGAACTATGCGTCATACACCCCTCCGTCTTGCGGGGCATCGATCATTACCTAGGCCCGACGTTGCGTCGCACCGGGAGCCCTCTCGTATGCTTTGCCTATGAGCTCATGCTACGCATCACAGGGCCGGCGTCAATGGGGCACCCCCAGTTGTACGCAAAACTGGAACAAACTGGAACAGCGCTGAAGCCAGGAGCGCTGGTCAAGGGTGCCAGCGCGGGGCAGCGCACGGCTAACGAGAGTGGAATTCGGCTGATTCTCTTCCAGCGGTAATCCGCACCGCCGCCAGCGCCTCGCTCGCCGGCACTGCCGCGCCGCGGAAGAAGGCGGCGGCGAAGGCGTCGGGGCCGATCTGGTCGACGACGAGCTGGGTTTCGCGTTCGTAGAAGGCCTGGACGGCCGGCATTGGGCTGAGGCCGCTGGCGTGTTGCAGGGTGGTGGCGACGCCGCAGAGCCAGGCGGCGCGTTCGGCCTGGCCACGGCGGTGCGCGACGGCGGCGTGGCCGAGGATGGCGAGCGATTGCTGCCAGTGGTCGCCGGTACGCTCGTGCAGTTTCAGGAGCTCACGATAGCCGGCCTCGGCGGTGTCGAGTTGCCCGGCGAGACACTGCGCGGTGGCGAGATACAGCTTTGAGGTGGTGGTCAGGAAGGTCGGGCGCAAGGCTTCGAGCGTAGTGACTGCCTCGCCAAGCTCTCTGAGTGCGGTCGGGATATCGCCACGCAGCAGGGCGTGGAGCCCGATGTTGTGGAGCGCATGTGACTGGGAGAGCGGGTCGCCCGTCCGTTGGGCAATCTCACGCTGCTGTCGGAGATAGGGCAACGCGGTGTCGAATTCGCCGATCGCGATGAGGAGCATGGCGATATCGTTCAGCCCGGCTGCGATCCCCAGCTCGTTGTCGGCCGCCTGCCATTGTTCCAGCTGCCGCTGGAACATGGTGAACGCCTCGCGCGGACCATCGGTGGTGGCCCTGGCCCAGCCGAGTGTCGCGAATATGTGCGCCTGGCCGACTGGGTCGTTGATTTTCTGCCAGAGTGCCAGCGCCTCGGTTGCGTGGGCATACGCGAGGTCGTGGCTATTGAAAGTCAACTCGAAGTGGGATGCGCCGGTGAGCAATTCCGCGCGGACCCGGGCCGGCAGGTCGTCTGCGTGTTCCAGCGCGGTGGTGACCCAGTGATAGCCAATGCGCCCGAGCGGGTACTCCAGCCAGTAGGGCCAGAGTGCGCTGGCGAGGCGGGCCAGCAACAGGCTGTCGCCGGTGGACTGCGCCCAGTCGAGCGCGGCATCGATGTTTGCGCGCTCGCGGTCTATGTGCTGGAACCAGCCAGCGCGCGTCGCTTTCGGCACATACGGCGGCGCGTCCTCAGCCAGCGCCAGCATCGCGCTGGCGTGGCGGGCGGCGGCCGCCTCGTGCTCGCCGAGGGCGTCGAGGCGCTCCAGCGCGTATTCGCGGATTGTCGCCAGCATCCGGTAGTGGGGGGCACTGTCGTCGCCCACACGTTCGATCAGGCTCGCGTCTGCCAGCGTCGCGAGCAGTTCGGGGATCGCCTCGGCTGCAACGGATGGCCCTTTGCCAACACCAGCTGCCAGCGACTCGTCGAAGCCGTGGAGCACGCCGAGGCTGGCAAATAGCTGCTGGGCGGTGATTGGGAGAAGTCGCTCGCTCCAGGCGATCGTCTCACGCAACGCCCGGTGACGGAGGGCGACATCGCGGGGCCCGTCGCTGGCGAGATCGAGCGGGTCTGGCACGGTGGCGACGAGGTCGGGCAGGCTGAAATCGCCGATCCTCGCGGCGACGAGCTCGATCGCCAGCGGTAGACCGTCGAGTCGGGCGCACAGCGCGGCCACGTCCGAAGCAGTCGCGGCCGTCAACGTGAAGGCTGGGTCCGCGGCGCGGGCTCGCTGGGTGAAGAGCTCGACCGCTGGGCTGCTGGCCAGCTTCTCGAACGGGAGATCGGGCGATGGGACGGTAAATGGCCGGACCGGCCAGCGGTGCTCGCCGGAGATTGCAAGCGGCACACGGCTCGTCGCCAGGATCGTGAGGCGGGGCGCGGAGCGCAGGAGCGCGGCGAGCGCCGGTCCGCAGTCGATGACTTGCTCGAGGTTGTCAAGCACGAGCAGAGTGTGTCGGGGCGCTAGCCATGCTGTAACACGCACGGCCGGCGATGCCCCGGCTGTCTCCGCCAGACCCAGCGCCGCGCCGATGGCCGGCAAGACCTGCCCTGGGTCGCGCACATTGGCAAGCGCGACGAACGTCACGCCGTCGGTGAAGACGTCGAACAGCTCGCGAGCGACGCGGAGCGATAGCCGGGTCTTGCCGCTGCCGCCCGCGCCAGTGAGTGCGACGAGGCGCACAGCCGGGTCGGAAAGCTGCTCGGCCAGGTTGGTGACCTCGTCTTCGCGACCGATGAAGGAGGTCAGGTCGGCCGGCAGATTGTTTGGCGCGCGGACCCGCCAGCGGGCGACGAGCGCGCTGAGCTCGGGGTCGGCTGCCAGCGCGTCGATGGTGGGCAGGCCGGCCGCGCGGAGCGCCCGGCTCGCCTGCGCGCGGCTCAGCTGGAGGGCTGCTAGCAGCCGCAGTAACCCTTCGCGGTGATAGGGCGCATCCGACGCACTTCGGAGCCAGCGGTTGAGGGTTGCTCGCGGAAGGCCAGCGTTGCGCGCAACGTCGATCTGCTTTCGGCCACCGACATGACGCGAAAGTATTTCGGCGAGCGTTTCACATCCGGCGCGCGAGTGGTCATCTGGCATTTGTTCGCTGCTCGATTGTGCTGTTGTGCCCGGCGGAGATGCTGTATGGCTGGCGGCATCGTATAGTGTCGCTGTCACGCAGATTGTACGCCCATTCGTCACCGGATAGTGGTTGGTTGCGCCTCGTGAACAGCGGGGAACAGAGCAGGGTGGCTGCATGAGGCCGCTGGCGCTTTCTCGCCGGGCGAGCATCTTCTACCCCATGGGCTACCTGGGCGTCGAGGCGCTGACCCAGGCGCGGAATGTCTGGCTGCTCTACTGCTACGCCCCGCCGGCCGGCGCGGATCGCGTGGCGCTGCTACGGCTCTCGACAATCAGCATCATCATCTTCGCTGGCAAGCTGCTGGAGGCGTTCGACGATACGCTCATCGGCTGGTGGAGCGATCGGAGCGGCGGGCGGCTGGGCAGGCGCATCCCGTTCGTGCTGGCCGGGACGCCGCTGATGGCGCTGTTCGGCTTCCTGCTCTTCGTCCCGCCGGCGCACTCGGGCGGGGTGGTGACGGCGCTCTATCTGTTTCTGATACTCGAGCTGTTCTACCTTTCGGCGACGTTCGCCAGCGCGCCGTACGACGCGCTCCTGCCGGAGATCGCGTCGACGGACGCTGAGCGGGTCGACCTTTCGGCGCGGCGCGTCTACTTCGGCGTGGTCGGCGCAGCGGTCGGCATGGTCGGGAGCGGGTTGCTGGTCGCCAGGTTCGGCTTTGGAGTAATGGCGGCGGTGATGGCGCTATTGGCGTTCGCGAGCCGCTATCTCGGGCTGTTTGGCGTCTGGCGTCCGGCGCGGAGGAGTGTCGCTTCGTCGCAGGTGGGGCTGCGCGCGTCAATTCAGCTCATGCTGCAGAATCGCGAGCTCCTACGATTTATGGCGTCGTTCGTCCTGTTCCAGGCGGCGCTGACGATGCTGATCGGCCTGCTGCCCTACTACGTCGGCGGGATCCTGCGGCGCGACGCCGAGGGTATCTGGGTGCCGATCCTCACCGCCGTCGGGCTGGGGACGATGGTGCTGGCAATCCCGCTATTCACCCGGCTCGCCCGGCGAACGACGCCACTGCGCGGTTACCGGGCGGCAATGCTGCTGGCGGCGGCGACGTTTCCGCTGCTCTTCCTCTCCGGCCTGGCGCCCGGAATTCCGGTCGAGGCGCAGGCGCTGGCGGCGCTGGTGCTGGTCGGCGCGCCGCTGGCAGGAATATTCCTGTTCCCCGGTCCGATCATCGCGAACCTCTGCGATCTGGACGCGGCTCGCACGGCGACTCGCCGCGAGGGAGTGTTCTACGGTGCGCAGGCGTTCGTCGAGAAGGTGGCGACCTCGCTGGCGCCGCTCAGCCTCGGGCTGCTGCTGCTGCTGGGCAGTTCGGCTGCGAACCCGCTGGGCATCCGGCTGGCCGGGCCGGCCGCAGCACTGATGGTCTTCGGGGGTTATCTCATCGCTGGTGGTCTGACTGTGCCGGCGCCGGAGCCGGTCGAATTGCCGGCCGTTGGTGGGTGAGTCAGATCAGGCCGGCATCAACCGCTCGAAGCGCTCGACGTTGTGGACGAAGACGACCGCGCCGCCGACCTCGACCTCGAAGTTCTCGGGCATGTAAAGCAGGCCCGGCTCCAGCGCCGGCGAGTAGGGGACGGCCATCTGCTTGCGCCGCCGGCAGACGCGCCGGATGATCGCGTTGACCTGCGGCACCTGGTGGTCCTCGACGCCGGTCATCAGCGAGCTGTTGCCCATGCGCAGGAACGAGCCAGTGCTGCCGATCCGCGTGACCCGGAAGCCGTCGGCGATCAGAGCATCGGTCAGGTTGTCAACATCCTCGTCCTGGACGATCGCGAAGATCAGCTTCATCTCGCCTGCCTCTGCTAACCGCTTATACCGGTATCCGGGAGTATAGCAATGCCGCGCCGATTCGGCGCGGCATCAGGTTGGGTTGATCGCTTCGCTAGCCGGCGGCGCTGGCCAGGCTGGTGACGGCGTGCGGCGCGCTGATCAGCGCGATCTCCAGCACCTCGTCCATGTGACTCACCAGCCGCACCGGCAGGACGTCGCGGACGGACTCGGGCAGCTCGACCAGGTCCTTCTCGTTGCGGGCCGGGGCGATCATTGTCGTGATCCCGCCGCGGTGGGCGGCCAGGACCTTCTCGCGCAAGCCGCCGATCGGCAGCACCTTGCCGCGCAGGGTGATCTCGCCGGTCATCGCGACGTCCTTGCGGACCCGGATGCCGGTGATCGCAGAGATGAGCGCGGTGGCCATCGTCACGCCGGCCGAAGGACCGTCCTTCGGGATCGCGCCGGCCGGGACGTGGATGTGGATGGTGTGCGTGTCGAAGTAGCCCTCGGGGATGCCGAGCGCGTCGGCGCGCGAGCGGGCGTAGGAGATCGCGGCGCGGGCCGACTCCTGCATCACGTCGCCCAGCTGGCCGGTCAGGATCAGTTCCGCCTTGCCCTTGGTGATGCTCACCTCGACCGAGAGCAGATCGCCGCCGGCGCTAGTCACCGCCGTGCCGGTCGCGACGCCGACCTCGTCGTTCTCCTCGGCCAGCCCGTACTCGAAGCGCGGGATGCCGAGGTAGCTCGGCAGATCGCCGGCCTCGACGATCGTCAGCTCCGGCTCGTCCGTCTCGGCCACCTTGCGGGCGATCTTGCGGCAGAGCGCGCCAAGCTCGCGATCGAGGTTGCGGACGCCGGACTCGTGGGTGTACTCGCGGATGAGCCGCAGGATGGTGTCGTCGGTCACCGCCAGGTGCTCCGTCGTCAGCCCGTGCGCCTCGAGCGCCTTCGGCATCAGGAACGAACGGGCGATCTCCAGCTTCTCGACCTCGGTGTAGCCCGGGACCTCGATGATCTCCATCCGGTCGCGTAGCGCGGCCGGGATCGGCTCGAGCAGGTTGGCGGTGGTGATGAAGATGACCTGCGACAGGTCGAACGGCACCTCGAGATAGTGATCAGAGAAGGAGTGGTTCTGCTCCGGGTCGAGCACCTCCAGCAGCGCCGATGACGGGTCGCCGCGGAAGGCGTCGGAGCCGACCTTATCGATCTCATCGAGGACCATGACCGGGTTTTTCGTCTTCGCGTCACGCAGCGCCTTGATGACCCGGCCCGGCATCGCGCCGACGTAGGTGCGCCGGTGGCCGCGGATTTCGGCCTCGTCGCGGACGCCGCCCAGCGACATGCGGACGTAGGATCGGCCGATCGCGCGGGCGATGGAGCGTCCGAGGCTGGTCTTGCCGACGCCCGGCGGGCCGACGAAGCAGAGGATCGGCGCCTTCATCTTGTCGCCGGCCAGCTTGCGGACGGCGATGAACTCGACGATGCGCTCCTTGACCTTCTGAAGTCCGTAGTGGTCCTCGTCGAGGATGCGGGCCGCCTCGGCCAGGTCGAGCTGGTCGGCTGTCTCGACCGCCCAGGGCAGGTCGGTCAGCCACTCCAGATAGCTGCGGATGACGCCGATCTCCGGCGAAAACGGGTGCTGATGCTCGAGCCGTGAGACCTGTAGCAGCGCCTTGTGCTCGACATCCTCGGGCATGCCGGCCGCCTCGATCTTCTCACGGAACTCCTCGACCAGCTCTTCCTCGCTGGCCAGCTCGCCGAGCTCGCGCTGAATGGCGCGCATCTGCTCGCGCAGCATGTACTCGCGCTGCTGGCGGTCCACGCCGGCCTGTGCGTCGCTCTGGATCTGGTGACGCAGGGTCAGGAACTCCAGGCGTTCGTGGAGAATCGCGCTGATCGTCTTCAGTCGCTGGACCGGGTCGAAGATCTCCAGCGCCTCCTGACGGCGGGCGGACTGGAACTCGGGTGAGAAGGCGATCAGATCGGCCAGCCAGCCCGGCTCGTCGATGCTGCGCACCATCGTCAGGACCTCGTCCGGCACGTTCGGCAGCATCGCGACATAATTCTCGACCTGCTCCAGCACATGCGACATCGCCGCCTTGGCCTCCAGCGTCGAGACCGACGGGTCGTCGTGGCGCTCGACACGGGCGAGGGTGTACGGCTCGCGCTGCTCGATGTCGAGCACCTTGCCGCGGGCGACGCCCTGGAGGATGACGTGCGATGGCCCCCCCGGCCGGCTGATCTTGTGGCCGACCTCGGCGATAACGCCGACCTCGCACAGCTCGTCGTTGCTGACCAGCGAGGCGTAGCTGGCGATGTCCTGCGTCGAGCCGCCGGAGGGGCTGTCCTCGTCCGGCAGGAAATCCTCGTCGATCTCCTCGTCCTGATCACGGGTGGCGAGGACGAGGACGAGACGGTCGCCAGCGATGGCGTGGTCGACGGCGTGGAGTTCCTCGTTGTCGTCCAGCGGGTAGGGTAGCGACATATGCGGGAGGAGCAGCGTCTGCGGGAGGATCAGGACCGGCAGGGTGCTGATCGGCGCGGCGACGATGTCATGCGCCGCTTCGGCGGCGACAGGCTCGTCGATGACAGGTATCTCGTGGTCGGCAGTCGTCTGGCTAGCGGTCGAACGTCGGGGCATGCATCGTCCTTGAGTTGAGCGGCGAATTCAATGAACAGCGGGTCTCGCGCGGGGCGTCATTCGATGCGGGCGAGTCCAACCCCCGCGCGCGGGCGCGACTGCTAATGATACCAGCCAGATCCGCTTCGGCAGCGCGCTCGCGCCAAGTGGTCACGCTCGGGCTGCTGTTGGTGGTGGTCGTCACGGCCGCGAATGTGGGTGATCGCACCGGCGCGCGGTTGGTGGCCGGGCGTTTGGTCGGCGCTTCGCCCGGCTCGTCACCCGGTTTGCGGACGTCGGCTATCACAGCCAGCCGCTCGCGGACTGGCTGCGGACACTGGGTGGCCGGACGCTGGAGATCGCGCGCTGGGTGACCGACCTGGAGGGCGCGTGGGTCGAACCAAAGCGCTGGATCGTCGAGCGCACGTTTGGCTGGCTGAATCGTTACTGGCGCTTGGGTAAGGATTGTGAGGCAAATCGCGAGATGAGTGAAGTCATGATCTTGATCGCAATGATGCATCTCATGGCGCGCAGAGTCCGGAAATAGCCTCCTCAGACAGAGTCAAGACACTTTCTAGGTCGCCTTCGACCCAGACGGCTTATTGTCCGCTCTGGCATCGATCAAGATGATGTTCGGATCGTCTTCCATCCCTAGTTCCTTCAAGATCGTCTTCACTGTCTCTAATTCCTGCTGCGAGAAGTAGCAGATCACCTTAAAGCCCGCCGTGGCATCCCCAGCGGCAGTATAGATGCTCAGCTGCTTCTCGAGGTTGCGCCTGAGCTGCGAGTTTTTTGCGAGCTTGAACTCAACTAGCGTCTTGTCCAATTTGCCCCTTGAGATACTGAAGTCGACCGGACCGCGGCCGTTGTTGACCTCGGCATCCACAGCGGAAGGGGAGGCGAACCAGACGAGCTTGAAGATCAATTGCAGGAATCTCTCAGCCTTGACTGGCTCTCCTTCGTGGTAGAAGAGGCGATGGGCTCCTTGGTCCTCAATGACGTGCTTGAGGAACTCGATGCGGTCACGAGTCTCGTCGCGCGTGTTCGTCGGCATCGTGTAGAAGGTAGTGTTTGTGAGGAACATCGCGACGTTAGCGCGAACCTCATCGACCAGCCACGCTTCCGTTTCTTCGACCTTCTCTGAACTGATGCTGGTCGCCTCGTCGCCGGACTCTTCCTTTTCCAGAATGTAGTACTCGATGAGTTGCGGGTGTGCGGCGATCGTGCGGACGATGGCGCGCTGCTTGTCCTTCTCCTTCTCCCTCTCCGTCAGCTTCGGATCGCGCGACAGTTGGGAATGGAGGTATTCGTTGAGCAGCGCCCGAAGCTGGGGATCGGACACGGAAGCCGCGATGCGTTCGAAGTTATGGAGCAGGTCAGGACGGCTGATCCACGTCTCGTCGCGGGTCAGCATGTCCTTCGGGGTGAGAAGTGCGAAATCGACGCCGATGCTGGGAAGCTCGTAACGACGTGTTTCCCAGGAGCGGGTCTGATAGTTGAAGCGGACCTTCTCAACGTTGAACCAACTACGCTGCTCGGACAGCAGATGCTCGCGTGCGAAGCGCTGGGTGTACTCGAGCAGGTACTCCTTGATGAGGTTGGTTGTGAAGTCGCTGATGTTGTCACGACCGACGCCGTCTTCAACGAGGCACACCTTTTCGAGATGGCTTCCCCGCGTGATCCGCTCGTCGCCGAACGAACTGAAGATCGTGCCTAGGTTGCGCTGCAGTGATCGGGCGAACGTTATCCCTAGGCCACTGCCACTGTTGCCCTGTCGCGAGAACCCAAGCCAGTTCTGTTTGATCTCCCGAAACTGGTACCAACTCGCCAGCAGCCCGGGATTGCGCTCGGCTTCGCGAGCGTGATCCCTCAGGAAGCGAAGGTAGTTGATCATGCCCTCGTGCAACTCGCGATACTCTGGCTTATCGCTATTGAAGAGTAGGAAGGGATCAACGAATAGTGGCAGGTCGTTGATCAGAGACACGTCGAACGCGCCGTAGTCCTCGAGGACTACCGGCGGAACGCCGAAGAAGTCCGAGAAGTAAATCTGTGCCTTAACGCCGTTCACTTCCATAGACTGATCTGCCACTACAACCGTAAACTGGTGGACGTCCGAGTGCAGGGGAGCGCCCTTGCCGATTCAAGTTTGTTGGTATTGTATATGTGTTTGATCCGCTTGCCATGTCTAAGGACGCACTGTACTCATTCCGACGCGGAATGCTAATGAGCGTGTGGCTCATTTGGCCATCAGCCGATCGTAAGATCCATCCTGCCAATCGTCGCCAGCGCATCCGCGATCGTCAGCACCTCGCCGCCGAAGAGGCGATTCATCTGCGTGGCGAAGGTGAGGGAGCCGGCCAGCGTGCGTTGCGGCGTGTCGTCGGCGATGACCTCGCCGTCGGCGAGCATGATGACGCGGTCGGCGACGGTGGCGATGAACTCGACGTCGTGGGTGGCGACGATGACCAGCCGTCCTGCCTCGGCGTACTGACGGACGAACCGCGCCAGCGCCGCCTTGTCGCGTCCGGGCAGGCCGCGGGTTGGCTCGTCGAGCAGCAGGACGCGCGGTTCCGCGATGGCGATCGCAGCCAGCGCGGCCCGCTGGCGCTCGCCGCCTGACAGGTCGAGCGGGTGGCGGTCGCGGTGGGCGGCGATGCCGAGCGCTGCCAGCAGTGGCGCGTTGTCGGCCTTGCGATCCTGGGCGCGCAGGGTGAAGCGGAGCTCGTCGGCCAGCGTCTCCTGGTGGAGGATGGCGGTCGGGTTCTGCGGGACGTAGCCAACCTCGCGGGCCAGCTCGTGAACCGGCCGGCGGGCGATGTCGACACCATCGAGCAGCACGCGACCACTGGCCGGCCGCAGCAGGCCGTTGAGGTGCTTGAGCAACGTCGTCTTGCCGGAGCCGTTGCGCCCGATCAGAGCGATGACCTCGCCGGCATGGCCGGCCAGCGACACGTCGCGCAGGGCCGGCGTGCCGTCGTAGCGATGGCCAACACCCTCCAGCCGGATCAGCTCCGGGCCAGGGGCGGGAGAGGGACGCGGCGGGGTGGTGGCTAGCGCAGGGAGATCGAGGCGGCGACGGGCCTGCTGGACGGTCAGTGGCGTTGGGCGCCAGCCGAGCGCGCGAGCGAGCTCGACCAGCGGGGGGACGTCGTCGAGCCTGTCGAGCATCTCCTGGACGGCGCCCTCGCTGAACCGGCCGCGATCGAGCACGCCGATGCGCTCGCTAAACGGCAGGACGCGGTCGAGCCGGTGCTCGGCGATGACGACGGTCATCCCCAGGTCATCGTTGAGCCGCCGCACGGCGGCCAGCACGTCGTGGGCGGCCAGCGGGTCGAGTTGCGAGGTTGGCTCGTCCAGCACCAGCAGGTTTGGACGGGTGGCGACGGCGGCGGCGATGGCGACGCGCTGGCGTTCGCCGCCGCTGAGCGTGGCCGTCTCGCGATTGCGCAGGTGATGGATGCCGAGCAGGTCGAGCGTCTCCTCCAGCCGCACACGCATCGTCCGTCGGTCGACGCCGAGGTTCTCCATGCCGAAGACGATCTCGTCCTCGACACGGTCGGCGATGACCTGCGCCTCGGGGTCCTGAAAGACGAACCCGACATCGGTGGCCAGATCGCGCGGGGCCGCGTCGCGGGTGTCATGGCCCAGCACCATGACGCAGCCGGCGAATCGCCCCCCGTGGAAGTGGGGAACCAGTCCGTTCAGGCAGCGCAGCAGCGTCGTCTTGCCCGCGCCAGACGGCCCGACGATAAGCGTGACCGAGCCGGCCTCGATCTGCCAGCAGACGCGCTCGATCGCGGCCTGCGCGGCGCGGGGGAACTGGTAGGAGAGCTCCTCGGCGACGACGGCGTTCACTGGCCGCTCCAGATCGTTGGCGTCAGCAGCAGAAGGATCGCGCCGCCGATCAACGGATCGAACGGGGGCGCGGTCAGGCGGGGAAATGGGTTATAGGTCAGCATCCCGTCGATAAGCGCGAGCCCCAGCAGGATGATTGCCAGCCCGGCTACCAGAGCGAGGACGACCGACGGAATGTCCCAGACGAGCGGACGGAACCGCGTGCGTTGCGACCGGGCCGGCGCGCTTGCCGCTGCCAGCGCCATCGCAGCGATCAGCAGCGCGACGCCGGGCAGAACCCGCCCGAAGCCGATCAGCGCGACGGCGGCGATCGTCACCCCGGCCGCGCCGGCCAGCGCCGGCCAGCGTCGTGGACGCGCGACCTGCCTTGCGCTGCTGCCGAAGCCGCGCGTCTCGAGCGCCTCCGCCAGCACCAGCGCGCGCTCCAGCTCGGCCCCGAGCAGCGGCGCCAGCAGGCTGATGGCATCGCGCGGGGAACGGAAACGATGGCCTCGGGCGCGTTGGGCATCGTAGATATCGCGGGCGGCGGCGATCGTCTGTGGGACGAGGGTCAGCGCGACCGCTCCGGCCACACCGAGCGTGGCGACGCGCGACGGCAGCAGGCGGATCAGGTCGGCCTGGCGGACTGCCGCGCTGAGTGTCGCGGCGGCGACCAGCAGCGTCCCGATCGCCAGCGCCGAGCTAACGCCGTAGACCAGCGCGTTCCAGGTCAGCGGCCCGCCAACGATCGGCAGGGCGTCCGGCAGCCGGGCAAAGACGCGATCTCCCGCATGGACGGTCAACACGTTGAAGCCGATCGAGAACGTCGCCAGTGTTGTGCCGATCAGCAGCACCAGCCGCCAGGCGCGAGCGAGCGAGCTAGAACGCGGGGTCGAGAGGTAGACGGCCAGCGCGACGAGCAGCGCCATGACGAGGTAAAGCGGATTACGGCTGAGCATCGGGACGAGCGCGATCGCGGCGAACCAGGCGAGCCACGCCGCCGCGTTCGCCGTCCCCTCGTTGCTGAGGGTGACATGCTTCACCGCGCTCATGGCCCGCGCGGTTTCCGGCGGCGGACGATCACGAGCCCGCCAGCGACGATGGCCGCCGCCGCCATCCCGGCGAAGATTGGCCAACTCGTCCCCTTGGTGTCGGTCTCCGGCGCGACAACTCGCGTGGCGGGCGTGCCGCCGGGTGGAATGACGATCGCGCGGACAGTCGGCGACGCGGCCGGCTGAGGCTGTGTCGTAGCTGCTGCCGCCGTCGTGGCGCTTGCTTCAACCGGGGACGCGGCGGGTGGTGAGCGGACACCGTTGAGCGCGGCGATCTCGTCGAGCGTCACTGCCGGCAGGCCGGCGTCGCCCGCCGTCCACGACCAGCCGTCGACATCGCCGTCGTGGACCTCGCGGCCGGATGGCCCGCTGAGCTCCTGGACCCAGGAGCCATTGCGCGATGTGTAGAAGTGCCAGAAATAGGCCGGGTTCGAGAATGACTTGCAGAAGCAGTTGTCGGACGGGCACCCCTCGCCGTCCAGGGAACAGACCGCCATGCCGAGCCCGCCGAACGGCGTCACAACGGCGTCCAGCCCGGACCGGGTGAGTAGCTCCTCGCTGGTGATCGAGTCTTCCTCGAACGAAACCCAGACATAGACCAGTGTCCCGTCGCCGTGGCGCACGACGATGCCGGCGCTGTGTGGCCCGGCAGCCGTCGCGCTGCCGCCCAGCAGCAGCGCGACAGTCAGGGCTAGCGCGATCGCCAGCCATCGTGGAGTGTTAGCGTGCCAGCGCACGGTCGAGTGCTCCAATGCCGAGCAGATCCAGATCGAATTCGCCGCCACGCTGGACGACGCGAGCGCGCTCGAACACCTGGGTTGTCACGCAACCTTCCGTGCCACATGTTTGTGTTGCCTCGGTCAGCGGGTAGCCGAGGATCGGGATGCCGCCATGCGATTCCCAGAACGAGCGCATGTCGCCGCAGATGTTGTGGTTGGTATTTCCGACGAAAGCGCAGTCGGCGGCCGGCTGTGCGGCGGCAGTAGTCGCCCCGTCGGCTGTCAGCGTCTCCGCGCCGAGCAGGCCGAGCAGGATCTCCCACTCGGTGCCGGCCAGATCGGCGTGCCACTCGAAGCGCGCCCGCTCGAAGTACTGGACCAGCAATCCGTCCTGTTCGTGCATCTCGCTGATCGGGTAGCCGAACGCTGCCAGCCCGCCATGCGCGCGCCAGAATGCGCCGAACGGCTCGCAGAGGTTGTGGCTCGTCTCAACGAAGAGCTCGCAACCCGGCAACGGCGCTGCCGCAGTTGCTGCCTCCTTCGCTGTGGCCGCAACCAGTGGCCGCGTCGGCGTCAGCTCGCCGAGGAGCGCAGGGATCGCCTGGACGGTCGCCATGAGCGAATCTCCCGGCATGGCCGGCTGGAACTGGAACGCGCCCGATGAGTTCTGGAACGACTGCAGGGCCGTAATGAGGTCGACGCCCTGCCATGACGCCGGGTTCTGACCCGCCGCGATGACCGCCTGGATCGCCAGCGCCGTCGAGTTGGCGTCTCCACCGCCAGCAAGGCTGTTCGCGTCGTAACCAACCGCCCCGTTCGGGTCACGGAGCGTGGCGAGGTATGCGAGGCCGGAGGCAACGGAGTCCGGGCTGGCCTTCATATGCTCCAACGTCTGGATCGCCAGCGCCGTCGTGTTGGAGTCTCCCGCGCCGGCCGGATCACCGGTGAAGCCCCACGAGCCGTCCTTTGCCTGAGCGGCCGGGATCGCCGCGACCGCGGCAGCGGGCACATCATCGCCGGCCGCGCTCAGCGCGATGACGGCCAGGAGGTGGCCATAGAAGCTGGGACCGTACCAGCCGGTTTTCGCATCGGCGCTCTGCCCGATCTTCTTGAGCAACCCATCGGGGACTGGTTGTCCGGCGACAGTGAACGCGAGCGCCACCTTCGCGAGAACCCCCGGATCGGTCACAGCGGGTGCGGCCGTGCCGAGCCAGGTCAGCGGGTCGACGTTGTTGCTGGAGATCACGGTTGCCGGATGGATACCGGCCGCCGCTAGCGCGATAATCGCATCGGCGGTTGCGCCGGGGTCGCTGGCGCCGCCGAAGCCGGCGAAGCCGCCGTCCGGCTGGATCTGTCCGCGCAACCAGCTGGCTGCCGTTGTCGCGCTTGCCTCCGCGCCGGATGGCGGCGCGGCAGTTGCGACGGGTATTGCCAGGATGAGGCTGGCGAGCAAGAGGACAATTGGTACTACGCGACCGAGACGATGAGCCACGAAACCCTCCACCGATGAGCGCCCTCAGACGCCAAAAAGAAAAAACCCACCTTCGAGCGGGTGGGGAGTGGAGGGCTCGGGTTGTCCGGCCGTCCTGCTCACTCGTGCTCGAAGCGAACTGGAACGGCAGCGAAGGGCTATCTGGCTCCGCGCGATGAATCACGCGTTACAGTTGCGGCACAGCGCCGGAATCTCACCGGGCTTTCCCCTTGTGACCCCACCGGACGCGCCGATGAGGACCCGCTGCCGCCTTATTGATCTTCTTGCAGGCGCTGAGGCGCCGCCCCGTCAGTCTGGCATGCGGCCGCCGTATCGTCAATCGACGGCGGCTTGAGAGGGAGCAGCACATGCTGACGCCGACGTTCTGGGTTGGGATCCTGTGCATCGTCCTGTTTCTGGAGCTCGTCCGGATCGCGATGACGACATGGGTGTTGAAATATGTCCTGGATAGCGCCACGCCACATCGGCCGGGCGAGGAGCGCCACGATGCCGGACGCGGCTTCCGGACCGCCGCCGCGCGTGGCCGGCGTGAGGCGTTGCTCGACTCGACGCTGCGATCGCTGCGCGGCGCGATGGCCGAGGTCGCGGCCGGCCAGGCTGGGTCGGCCAGCAGCCAGGCGATCGACGCGCTCGATCGCTACGCGGCGGCAGTCGTCGAGGAGCGAGCGATCCGATGAGCTCCTTCTTTCTCCTCTATGCATTGTCGATCAGTGTCGAGTTCGTTCTGACCCTGATGATGATGATGTTTCTTTTTCTGATCGCGGTTCCGGTTGGTCGCTCGCGACATGAGGAGACGATCCGACTGGCTCCCACCCCGCTGGCGACAACGGTCGAGCAGGCGCTGGCCGACGCGTTTGCCACCGTCAGCCAGGGGCGCGATGACCTCGTCGCCATCACGACCGCGCGAGCAATGCTCGTGCGGTTCGCGCGGTCAACCGATGTGGTAATCGGCGAGTAGTTGCCAACTGACGGCCGTGGATGCACCATTGCCCCAGGCGTGCTGTTCCGGGCTGCTGGGGGTGGCCGGTTCGCGCCTGACATGCTCGTCCCGGAGGTCACGACAACCAGCGAGTCCGACGTGGTGCTGAGATGCGTCGGCGTTGGTGGACGCGAGCCCGGATAGCTGAGAGGTGGCTCCCACTGGTCGAAGCAATCCTGATCGCGGCCGTTGCGCTCGGCGCGGGCGTCCTTGGCTCAATGCTCGGTCTCGGCGGCGGGGTGTTTCTCGTGCCGATCCTCTCGTTAGTCTTCGGTGTCCCGCTGAAGACGGCGATCGCTGCCAGCGCGATCGCGGTCGTCTCGAACTCCGCGTCCGGCTCGGCCGTCTATCTGAAGGCGCGATTCACCAATGTCCGTCTGGCGTTGGTCATGCTCGTCGCGATGGTGGCCGGCGCGATTGCCGGCGGATTCCTGGCCGTCAGCCTGCCGGAGTCGATTCTGAAGGGCTCGTTCGGCCTGCTGCTGCTCTACGTCTCGGCGGTCATGTTCCGGCGCGGACGCGGGGGGACGGCGCGCGCGGCCCCGACCGACACAACCGCGACCGAAGACCCGCACCGGCTCGGCGGACGCTACTTCGACGCGGCGACCGGAGGGATTGTGCGCTATGTGCCGCGGAAGCTTCTGATTGGCCTGCCCGGCGCGGGGTCTGGCCGGCGTCGCATCCGGCATGTTCGGCATCGGCGGCGGCCCGATCACCGTCCCGCTCTATACGATCGTGATGGGACTGCCGATGAAGGCAGCCACGAGCACCAGCGCGTTCATGTTCGGCCTGACGGCGTCTGCCTCGGCCCTGGTCTACTACCAGAACGACCTGGTGAACCCGATCGTGACTGTCCCGGCCGTGCTGGGGATCATCAGCGGGGCGCGCGTCGGCGCGGGAGTCGTCCGGCGGATCCACCCTGCCCACCTCAATACCGTCTTTGTCTTCGTCCTCGCCGGCCTGGCGATCTCGATGTTGCTCAATGCGTTTGGAGTCTACTGATGGCTGATTCGGCGGTCGATCCGCAGTCATCGTCGGCCGACGCCCCGGATCCGCAGCTCGAGCACCTCTACGATCGCATTGCCCAGATCCTGGCGATCGGATTCTGGGCCAGCATCGCCGTCATCGTCGCCGGCCTGCTGCTTGCCCTCGTCCGCGGCGAGGGCATCAATGACACGACGCACCACATGGAGACGGTCCTGCGTGAGGCTGTCAATCTCAACCCCAGCGGGCTTGTTGATATCGGTTTGCTCGGTCTGCTGCTGACTCCGCTGGCCTACGTCGCCGCCGCGTTGCTGACGTTCCTTCGACAGCGAGACAGGCTTTTCATCGCTGTCTGCGCCGCGCTGATCCTGCTCTTCGTCGCGACGGTCGTAAGGGCGCTCTACAAGTGACCGCCCGTGTCGCCGTCATTTGCGCGATGGACTCGGAGGCTGCCCATCTCCGCCAGCAGCTGGTGGGAGCCGCGGAGCAGCCGCTGGCCCGCTGGCGGAGAACCCGCGGGACGCTGGCCGGGGTCAGCGTCGACCTGATCGTCTCCGGCATCGGGATGGTGAGCGCGAGCGCGACGACCTCGGCGCTCTGCCTGCTCGATCCTCCCGATCTCCTGCTGAACTACGGCTGCGCTGGCGCGCACCGTCTGGACCTTGGCCCCGGGGACGTGATCATTGGCGACCGTGTCGTCCACTTCTCGGCGCAGATTGTCCGGCCCGACGGCACGCGGGATTACATGGGGTTCGACTACGTGGCGGATGGCGCACGGGTACAGACAGGCTCGATCCCGACCGCGCCGGAACTGGTCGCGCTTGCACAGCGCTGCGCTGCGCAGGTGCGCCTGCCAGCCTGGCCAGGCTACGAGACTATGCCGAGCGTCCATACCGGCACGGTTGCGTCGGCCGATATCTGGACGCAGCATAGCGAGACGATTCTCTCGCTCCACGTTCTGCACGACTCGCTCTGCGAGGAGATGGAGGCGGCCGCCATCGCCCAGGTTGCGGCGATCTACGGCATCCCGTTCCTGCCAGTGAAGGATGTCTCCAATAACGAGCTGCTCAAGGCGACCGGTGGCGCCACCGAGCGTGGCTGGCCGTCGCTGGGTGAGCAGGAGCTGGAAGTCGGCCGGCGGGCCGCGATGCTCGTCGAGGCGATCCTCGTCGAGGTGGGAAGCGGCGCTCCAGTGTGACCCTTCCCTGACCGAGAAGCCGGGGAGGTGAGGGAAGCGCCAGTCGACATGGTCCACACCCCATGCCTTCCCCAACCCGTATATCACTGATATAGAAGGAGGAACCATCTATGCCGGCCGGACATGCGCCGAGCTTGACGCCCGAGGAGGCGCGGGCGCTACATCGCCAATCGCTAGTCATCGACACCCAACAACCACCGATCACCTCCGGGATCGTCTTCACCCCCGGCATGCGCGAAACGCTGGGAGCACTCGCCGCGCAGGGACGGACGATCGCCGAGGTCGGGCCGGCGCTGGAGGCCGCGCTGGTGCGCGATATCCAGACCACCGAGCAGGGACGCGACATGTACCTCGACATGTGGCGACGCTCGGGCGTGACCGTCGCCTGCGGCACCTACGCTGGACCGGACCGGCTGGCGACCGCATTCGAGCGCTCGACCCGCCGGATCGCCAACGCTCAGGCAATCGTCGACGCCCTGCGTGACGACATGCTGATCGTGCGCCAGGCCGCCGACATCGAGCTCGCCCACACCGAGGGACGCCACGGGGTCATCATCGACTTCCAGAACACACTGGCGCTGGGCGACGACCTGGACCGCATCGACCTGTTCTACGGCCTCGGCCTGCGGATGGTCCAGCTCACCTACAACCTGCACACGCTCGTCGGCGATGGCTGCACCGACCGATATCAGGGCGGGCTGACGTACTTCGGCCAGGAGATGGTCCGGCGGCTGAACGCGGCGAAGATCATCGTCGATGTCAGCCACTGCAGCGAGCAGATCGGCTGGGACGCGATGGCGATCTCGACCGCGCCGGTGATCGTCTCGCACTCGTCGAGCAAGGCGGTCGCCGAACACGACCGCGGCAAGTCGGACGAGCTGGCCCGCGCCGTTGCCGAGCAGGGCGGCTACTTCGGCGTCGTCACGCTCCCGGGGTTCATCCGCGAGACGCCGGGCGCGTCGCTCGATGACGTCGTGCGCCAGATCAGCCACCTCGTCGATATCTGCGGGATCGACCACGTCGGGATCGGCACCGACAAGGCCGGCCCCGGCCCGGGCACCAGCTCGCAGGTCGAGTACCCGACGTCGATGCGCCCCCAGCTGGCCGGCGAGTTCAACTGGATGGGCTTCCGCGTCGAGGATCATCGGATCGGCAACGAGTACCAGCTGGCCGGCTACGAGAGCCTGGCCGACTGGCCGAACATCACTGTCGCCCTCGCCCAGGCCGGCTTCACCGAGGATGAGTTGCGCAAGCTGCTCGGCCTCAACTATCTCCGTGTCTTCCGGGAAATCGTGGGATGAGGGAGGCTGCGGATGTTGAGGTGCTGGAGAGTGGCGAAGGCTGCGACCATGGCTGCCTGAATCAGGATGAACGTGACTCCGAGTGCTGTTGGGTCGATCCTGCTGCTGAACAACAGGGCGACGCTGCCAACGACCCAGAGCAGATTCGCGGTGACCAACAATCGGACGAGCGCTAGCGACGAAGCTTTCCGTAGCCCCACCCACATCAGGAACGCGGCGTAGGGGATCAGGCCGACCCCCGCGAAGCGCAATAGCGTTGCTGGCAAGCCAAGAACACTGCCCAGCGGGCTAGCGGCCAGCGCCAGCAGTGTTGCGGCCGACCCTGTCACGATCGCGTCGGCGATGATGATGTTGCGGAGCAAATCGGGTCGGTCGGTCGGCGATTCAATGATGGTTCCGGTTATGGTCACAGTCGCTATCTCGTCTCTTCGAGGCAGTGGTCACAATCGATCTGGTTCGATTCTTTCTCCGAAGACGATAGAAATCCATTACCTCACAGGTAATGGCCGGCCGGCGCGACCCGAGTAGAATGCGTCCCATGCAGACGATGAATCGGCCCATCGGAGAGCTGTTGCGCGACTGGCGGCAGCGCCGGAGGAGGAGTCAGCTCGACCTGGCGCTCGACGCCGAGGTGTCGACGCGCCACATCAGCTTCATCGAGACCGGTCGCGCCCAGCCGAGCCGGGAGATGCTGTTGCGCCTGTTCGATCACCTGGAGGTGCCACTGCGCGAGCGCAACACGTTGCTGACAGCGGCGGGCTACGCGTCGGTCTATCTCGCAACGCCGCTCGACGAGCCGGCGATGGCCGCGGCGCGACAGGCGATCGAGATGTTGCTGGCCGGCTACGAGCCGTACCCGGCGCTGGCGATCGATCGCTACTGGAACCTCGTCATCGCCAACCGGGCGGTTGCGCTGCTGCTCGATGGCGTCGCGCCGGAGCTGCTCGAGCCGCCGGTGAACGTGCTGCGTCTCAGTCTGCGGGTGGATGGCATCGCGTCTCGGGTCGAGAACTTCGCCCAATGGAGAGAGCACGCACTCGGTCGTCTTCGTCAGCAGGTCGAGACGACCGGCGACCCGGTCCTCACAGCGCTCCTGGAAGAGGTGCGGGCGTATTCAACGCCGGACGCGGGTCGCCATCGCGAGCCGATCGTCCACAGTGGGGTGATCTTCCCGCTGCGTATTCGCACGGGCGCGGGTGTGCTCTCGTTCTTCACCGCGACGACGGTCTTCGGCACGGCGACCGATATCACGCTGTCCGAGCTGGCAATCGAGTCGTTCTTGCCCGCCGATGCCGAGACGGCCGCGGCGCTACGGCTCGTAGCGGACGGTGGTTAGCCCCCGGGTTGGCGCGCCTCCCACTCCGCGCGCAGCACGCCCATGTAGACGGCGTCGTCGTAGCGGCCGTTGCTCCAGACGTGCTGGCGCAGCCGGCCCTCCTCGATGAAGCCGCAGGCGTGATAGGCGGCGATGCCACGCGCGTTCGCTGCATGACACCAGAGCCAGACGCGCCGCAGGTTGCGGTAGCGGAAGGCGTACTCCAGCAGCAGACCGATAGCCTCGCGTCCATAGCCCTGGCTCCAGTAGTCCTTGTCGCCGATCGCGATGCCCAGCTCGGCGGTATGTGCCGTCCGATCGAAATGGGAGATCTGGCACATGCCGATGAATTCGCCGTCTGTCTCGATGGCAAAGACCGAGCCGTCACGCCCTCCGGCTGCCCAGTCGCGCTCGAAGTCGGCGGCCAGCCGTTCGAACGCCTGCGGCATTGGCGGGTCGCCGCCGCCGGCCAGCTCGACGGCCAGATCGTTGTTGAACCGCCAGAGCCGCGGCAGGTCGTCGCGCCCGATGGCGCGGAGCGTGATACGCGGTCCGTGGAGCATCGTGGTTTCCTCCGTCAAGGTCTGTGTCTGCCGCGATGGCTCGTAGTCGCAATGTAGCGGCTACGTATCATCCGATCCTGCCAGTATTATCACGATAGCAGGACAGGAACAGGCCGGCCCTGTATTGAGAGATGGAGTGTCCAGTATGGCATCCCTTGCCGAAATGCTCGTCCAGCAGGTAACCGCCGCAGCGCAGACTCCCGGGCAGCAATTGCCCGGTGGCGTCGATCCGCAGGCTGCCCAGACCGGTCTGGCCACGGCGGTTCCGCTGCTGATGGCCGCCCTGTCGCGCAATGCGCAGTCGCCGGAGGGCGCAGACGCGCTGCATCAGGCGATTGCGAAGGACCACGACGGCAGCGTTCTGGACAACCTGTCGGCCTACCTCAGCAACCCAGGCTACGACGACGGGGCTGGCATCGTGAAGCACGCGCTCGGCGGCAACCAGTCCGCGGTCGAGCAGAGCATGTCCCAGACGACCGGCCTCGACCCGGCGATGGTTGCGAAGCTTCTGCAATTCGCCGCGCCGCTCGTCCTCGGCATGCTGGCCAAGCGTCAGCGCGAGCAGAGCATGAGCGCGAATGACCTCTCGAGCATGCTTCAGCACGAGCAAAAGCAGGAGGCGGGCGCCAATCCAGACATGATGGATCTGGTCAGCAAGTACCTCGACACCAACAAGGACGGCAGCGTCGTGGATGATCTCCAGTCGCTGGCCGGCAAGCTGTTCGGCAAGCGCCAGCCGTAGCAAGGCGATTCGGTCGGCAGGAGGCGTCCGCTATACTGATCGCATAGAACATTCGTGCGATCGGGGCGGACGCGCCGCCCGCGAAGGACGTCCGATGTCGCTCGACGACTTTCTCGACCGGCTGAATCGTGAGCCGCGCTATGCGCCGTGCATCGCGGCGTGGCGGACGATCCCGGCCCAGGAGGCAGTCACCGCGCCGATGCCGGAGGCGCTCGACCCCCGACTGACGGGGGCGCTGGCCCAGCGCGGCGTGACCCAGCTCTACTCGCACCAGGCCGACGCCTTCGATGCGATCGAGAAAGGTCGCCACACTGTCGTCGTCACCCCGACCGCCTCAGGTAAGACGCTCTGCTACAACCTGCCGGTCCTCAACACGCTGCTGGCTGATCCGACGGCGCGGGCGATGTACCTCTTCCCGACCAAGGCGCTGGCCCAGGACCAGTACGCCGGCCTGCAGGCGATCATTGACGCCGCCGGCGTGGATATCAAGACGTACCCCTACGACGGCGACACCCCGGCGGCCGAACGGAAACTGATCCGCCAGGCCGGCCACATCATCATCACCAACCCGGACATGCTGCACTCCGGCATCCTGCCGCACCACACCCGCTGGCATCAGCTCTTCGAGAACCTGCGCTACGTCGTTATCGACGAGATGCACGGCTATCGGGGCGTCTTCGGCTCGCACGTCGCGAACGTAATCCGACGGCTGAAGCGCATCTGTCGGCATTACGGCTCCAACCCGCAGTTCATACTCGCCTCGGCGACGATTGCCAACCCGGGCGAGCTGGCCGGCAAGCTGATCGAGTTCGACGTCGAGGTCATCACCCGCAACGGCGCGCCGCACGGCCGCAAGGAGTTCGTCCTCTACAACCCGCCGGTCGTCAACCGGGCGCTCGGCATCCGCCGCTCGTCAGTGCTGGAGGCCAGTGGTCTGGCCAGCGAGCTGATCCGCTCCGGCGTCCACACGATCGTCTTCACCCGCGCCCGGACGACCGCCGAGGTGCTGCTGACCTATCTACGCGAGGCGCTGCCGCCGAAGCTCGGCCAGGCCAACGCGATCCGTGGCTATCGCGGCGGCTACCTGCCGCGCCAGCGCCGCGAGATCGAGGCCGGCCTGCGTGACGGCACGATCCGCGGGGTCGTCTCGACCAACGCGCTGGAGTTGGGTGTCGACATCGGCTCGCTGGACGCCTGCGTGATGACCGGCTACCCCGGCACGATCGCCAGCGCCTGGCAGCAAGCCGGCCGGGCTGGCCGGCGTGAGGACGTCTCGGCGGCGATCATGGTCGCCTCGTCATCACCGCTCGACCAGTTTCTCGTCCATCATCCCGAGTACTTCTTTGAGGGCTCGCCGGAGAACGGGCTAATCAATCCCGACAATCTGCTGATCGTCGTCAACCACATCAAGTGCGCTGCGTTCGAGCTTCCGTTCAAGCGTGGCGAGTGGTTCGGCCACTACGAGCCGACCGACGCGCTGGAATATCTGACCGAGGCGCAATTGCTCCACGAGGTGCGTGGCGTCTGGCACTGGATGTCCGACACATACCCCGCCGAGGACATCTCGCTGCGGACGGCGGCGCGGGAGAACGTCGTCATCATTGACCATGGTGACCGGGCGCGCCCGCGTGTCGTCGGCGAGGTGGACGCCTTCTCCGCGCCGATGCTGGTCCACACCGACGCGATCTACATCCACGACGGCCAGCAGTACCACGTCGACGAGCTTGATTGGGAATCAAAGAAGGCGTACATCCGGCCGGTCAATGTCGAGCACTATACCGACGCCAGCCTGTCGGTGCGAGTCGAGGTGATCGAGCAGCTTTCCGACGGGCCGGCCGATTCGGAGCGCGCCCATGGTGAGGTGCTGGTCGGCGCGATCGTCACCCAGTACAAGAAGATCCGGATGCATACCCACGAGAACCTCGGCTGGGGCAAGGTGTTCCTGCCGGAATCGCAGATGCATACCTCGGCATACTGGCTGAGCCTGCCGCGTTACCTCTCCGAGCGGATGCACGAGGCGACGCTGAACGGCGCGCTGGCCGGCCTGGCCAACCTGATCGGCAACATCGCTCCGGTTTACCTGATGTGCGACCCGCGTGACCTCGGCGTCTACGCTCAGGTGAAGTCGCCATTCACGGACTCCTCGACCGTCTTCATCTACGACAAGGTGCCGGGCGGCATCGGCTTTGCCGAGAAGCTCTACGACGCCCACGATCTCCTGCTCCGCGCCGCCCTCGACCACGTCCGCGGCTGCGGCTGCCAGGACGGCTGCCCCAGCTGTGTGGGAGTTCGCCCGACCGACGAGGCCCTGCCCTTCGCCAAGCAGACGACGCGGCAGCTGCTGGAGGTGCTGCTGATGCGGGCAGGGGGTTGACGCTGGGGGCCGGCCTCGTCTCGCCTTCGTGCGTTGTGCCCATATGGCACCGGCATTTCTCCACGAATTCGACCTCATCCCGGTATTTGCGAGTCGATGCAGGCGTTGAACACACGCTGCGGCTCCTCGGTTGTGCGAGATGCACAAAAACTCGTCGCCAATCTCATTTCCACGCACATACACGCCGGGTTGATAAACCGGCAGAATCGATCCAGACCGGACGAGCGGTCGGCTGGATCGCAGCGCGACGAGAAGGGATACACAGTGATCGAAGGGCTGCGCGACTTTCTTCACATCCACTACGATGAGCTCGAGGAGCTCAATCTGGCCGCAAAGGCAGACCGTGTGGCTCGGCGCGACCCGGGCGAGATCAAGGAACAACGCCTTCGCTATCTGGCCGGCGAGCAGCGTATCAAGGCGGTGACAGTCGCGTTCTCGGATCTCGAGGGCCGGCTTCACATGCTGGACTACGACAAGAAGTTCCTATTGAAGTCCCCGGATAACCTGACCTTCGACGGATCGTCGGTGCGTGGGTTCACGCGCCAGAAGGAATCCGACCTGCGGCTCGGCATCGACTGGTCGGCGTTCTACTGGCTGCCGGCCGATGCATTCGGGGCTGGCAAGGTGCTGGTGTTTGGCGAGGTTCAGGAGCCGGATGGCGCCCCGTATCGCGCCGACATGCGTGCCAGGCTCAAGGCATTTACCGACGAGAAGCGCGCGCGCGAGGGGTTGACCTGCTACGTTTCGAACGAGGTCGAGGGCATCCTCTTCAAGGGTCGGCATGCCGAACAGACGTATGTCGAGACCGGCGTGTTTGACCCGGTGACCACCAGTGGCTACTACCACTCGCTGCCGAGCGATGACCTGCGCCAGTTCATCGACGCCGCCGCCGAGGTGCAGCGGGCCCTGGGCTTCGAGAACGAGAAGGACCACCCCGAGGTCGCCCCGTCGCAGTTCGAGCTGAACTACTCGTACACCGAGGCGACGATCGCCGCCGACCAGGTGATGCTCTACAAGCTCGCCTGTCGCCAGGTGGCCAACAGGCTCGGGATGACCGCCAGCTTCCTGCCAAAGCCGATCGTCGGCGTCAATGGGAACGGCATGCACACCAATCTGTCGGTGGCGAAGGACGGCGTCAACCTGTTCTGGGATGAAGACGGCGAAGAGAATCTGTCCGAGTACGCCTGGACGTTCGTCGATCGGATTCTCAGCAGCGCGCTCGACCTGTGCCTGATGCTGAACCCGAGCGTCAACGGCTACCGACGGCTTGATCCAGCGTTCGAGGCGCCCAACGCGATCAAGGCTTCGCCGAGCGACCGCGGCTCGATGGTCCGTATCCCGATTGCCGACCGGAAATCATCGCGGGTCGAGGTCCGGTCAATCGCTCCGGATGCCAATCCGTACATGGTCATCTACTCGCTGCTTAGCACCGGCCTCGAAGGGCCGCTGGTCGAAGGGGTTCGCGGGACGACGTCGATCCTGCCGGACAATATCTATGATGCGATCACACATCTGTGTGGCAGCAATCATGCGGCAGAGTTGCTCGGTCCTGAGGTTCGCGACCGGTTCGGCGAGCTCAAGAAGGCTGTCGCCGTTCGGTCTCCTCGGGCCCTCGGGACGATGATCAAGACCGGCGAGATTCAGTTCCATCACGAGGTGACTAACCAGCATCTGTGGCGATTGTTCTAGCCTTCTCCCCACTCACCCACGTCATGGATGGCAAAGCGGGCCGCGCACGCGGCCCGCTTTGTTGTCTCTACTGGCTGCCGCATCCTGCTAAGGCGGCAGCGGCGGCAAGTGTCCGGCGAGCTCGGCCTCCGAAACGTTCACCGCCCGTTCATGCCGATTTCAGCAAGGTGGGCTAGGCTGGTGAAATATCGTCACCGGCGATGATATACTTGAGTCGTTCTGACTCAACTCTGCGTCCCGCGACACGACGATGTGAATGGCGGGATGCCTGCTGAATCGAGATTGTGATGTCTTTCGATCCCGATCAAATCTATGAAGCGGACTACCGGGTCTCCTCCGAGGGGGATGTCGTTCGCGCGCCGGCCCGGCGTGATCCGTGGCTGAAGCGTGTACTGGGTCCCGCTGGCGCGGCGTTGCTGTTCATCGCTACCAAGTTGAAGTTCCTGCTGATCGGGCTGAAGGGTGTGAAATTTCTCGGCACCGGCATCACGGCGCTGGTCAGCATCGGGGCCTATGCGCTGCTGTTCCCCTGGCAGTTTGCCGTCGGCCTGGTGGCACTGATCTTCATCCACGAGATGGGGCACGTCGTCGTTCTCCGTCGCTACGGCGTGCGGGCGACCGCGCCGATCTTCATCCCGTTCATGGGGGCGTTAATCGGGATGAAGCAGTTGCCGCGTAACGCCGTGATGGAGGCATACGTCGGGCTTGGTGGGCCGGTGATCGGCTCGCTCGGCGCGCTGGCCGCGTATGGCATCTACCTGCTCGATGGCCATCGGCTGTTTCTGGCGCTCGCCTACGTCGGTATCCTGCTGAACCTGTTCAATCTCTTGCCGGTCCTGCCGCTGGATGGCGGCCGGGCAGTCGGCGCGATCTCGCGTTGGCTGTGGCTCGTCGGGATCGCCGGATTGCTCGGGCTGATGATCTTGCGGCCCAGTCCGATCCTGCTCCTCATCCTTCTCTTCGGCGCACCCGAGCTGTTCCGGATATTCCGCGAACGCGGCAAGACGAACTACTACGACGTTTCGCCCAGTGAGCGGCTGACGATCGGCGTCATCTACTTCGGACTGATGTTCGTCCTCGGCTTCCTGCTCTACGAGCTGGAGCCACTCATGCACGCATTGCGGCCGGCGTAGGGCTGAAGATAGTCGGATAACGATGAGGAAGAACCGCCTGCCATGAAGATCGAGACCTTCGAGCTGGAACGTTGGATGACAACCTGGGAGACACAGGTCGAGTACGACATCGCCGAGAGCGGCATCCTGCCGATGACGATGAACGATCTGCTCGATCTGCTGCCAGAAGGCGAACGCGAAGGGACACTGGCCGGCCTGCTCGATACGCGGCTGGGCTACAGCGAAGCGCCAGGGTCGCTGGAGCTGCGCTCGCTGTTGGCCGCAACCTACCTTGACACCGGGCCGGACGAGATCCTGGTGACGACCGGCGCGATCGAGGCGAACTTCCTGGCCTTCAATACCCTGCTCGACCCTGGCGATCACGTCGTGGCTGTCTACCCTGCATATCAGCAGCTATACAGCGTCCCGCGAGCGATTGGCTGCGATGTCTCGCTCTGGCGACTGCGGCCGGAGAATGGCTTCCGCTACGACATCGCCGAGCTGGAGTCGCTCCTGCGGCCGAACACGAAGCTGATCGTCGTCAACACGCCGCATAACCCGACTGGCTCGATGCTCTCGGCAGACGATCTGGCGCGAGTTCACGCGCTGGCGGCTGAGCGAGGCTGCTGGGTGATGTGCGACGAGGCCTACCGCTGGCTGGATGTGCCGGGCGGCGATGTGCTTGCCCCGCCGGTGCGTGACCTCGGCGGGCAGGCGATCAGCGTCGGCACGTTTTCCAAGCCATTCGGACTGCCCGGGCTGCGGATTGGGTGGCTGGCTGCGCCGGCCGACATCGTCGCGCGCTGTTGGTGGATGCGCGACTACATCACCCTCTCCCCCGGCAAGCTGAACGACGCGCTGGCCGTCCTTGCCTTCCGCAACCGTGACCGGATTGTCGAGCGGACACGCGGGATCGTCGTCGCCAACCTGGCGACCGCCGAACAGTGGTTTGCCGAACACGCCGATATCGCTTCCTGGACGCCGCCGCGCGGCGGGCTGCTGGCGCTGCTGCGCTACGAGCTCGATATCCCGTCGTCGGAGCTGGCCGATCGTCTCGCGGCCGAGTACAGCGTCATGCTTGCGCCCGGCTCGGCGTTCGGCTACGAGCATCACTTGCGTGTCGGCATTGGCCAGCATCCTGCAGTGTTTGCCGAGGGGTTGCGCCGGACCGCTGCCTGCTTCGCCGATTTGCGGGCGAGCGGCGTTGCGTTGCGCCAGTCCTCGGGAGCGTGATCTGAGTCACAGCGCGTCATCGAAAGATAGACGAGGATAGGTGGATACCGATCAGTAACAAATCGATCGCGAGTCCGGAGGACTGAAGATGATTCGAAACGTCGGTATCCTCATCTTTCCTGACGTGGAGCTGCTGGACTTCACCGGCCCTTACGAGGCGTTCACTGCCGCGAACTACGGTGGCGCCGGCGAGAAGGTGTTTGAGGTGTTCACGGTCGCCGAGCAGTTGGACGAGGTGCGGGTTCGCGCTGGCCTGCGGGTGATGCCGGATTACACCCTTGACGATGCGCCGAAGATCGACGTTCTGGTCGTTCCCGGCGGGCAGGGCACGCGGCGCGAGGTGAACAATCCGCGACTGGTTGGCTGGATCGCCGACGTGGCAGAGCAGGCCGAGTTGGCCACGTCGGTGTGCACCGGCGCGTTCCTGCTGGCGGAAGCCGGTGTGCTGGCCGAACACAGCGTCGCGACGACCCACTGGGCCAGCATCGATCGGCTGCGCGATACCTACCCCAGCCTCGATGTGCGCCACGACGTCCGGTTCGTCGACGACGGAACGGTCGTCTCATCGGCCGGTGTCTCGGCCGGCATCGACATGTCGCTGCACGTCATCGAGCGCCTCTGCGGCCACGACGTCGCCGCCGGTTCTGCCCGGCTGATGGAGTACGACTACTGGAAGCCGGCCTGACCGGCGCTAGGGCCGGTCGCTGCCGCGCTCCTGGATCTGGCGCATTCGCAGCTCGCTTGGCAGGAGTAGCGCGATCGGAATCGCCAGCAGGATGACGAGCGACTGCGCGCGCATGGCGGTCTGGATGCTGAAGGCGTCGGCAATCGCGCCGGTGATCGGGACGCCGATCGCGCCAGTGACGAAGCCGAGGCCGAGAATCAGTCCGGAGGCGACACCGGCGCGACCCTGCATCAACTGCTGGGCCATTACCAACAGCAGCGGAGCGGTCGATGCCGCCAGAATTCCGACTAGCGCGCCGGTCAGAAACGCGATCCCGCCGGTGAACTGGGTGAAGAGCAGGATCGCCGGGATCGTCGCGATCAGCGAGCCGATGATCAGCGCCCGCCGGCCGTGGCGGTCGGCCAGCGAGCCGGAGCCGAGCGTGCCGGCCGCGCTGGCCAGCGTAATCGTCGTGGCCAGGAAGCCGTAGAACGCCTTCGAGTAACCCAGATCGTCGTACCAGGTCGGGATGAACGCCTGCAGGCTGCTCATCGTCCACGAGCGCGCCATCATCACGATGATGACGGCCGCCAATAGTCCCCAGGGGATGGCAGGAAGGCCAGTCCGGCCGTGCCGCGACCCGGTTCCCTTGACGGCGATCTGCCGCATCTCCAGCAACAGCCAGATCGCGATCGCCGCGCCTGGCACGACCATCAGCCCGATACCGCGGATGCCAAACAGCGCCAGCAGGGCAACGCCAATCAGTGGCCCGATGGCGAAACCGATCGTCCCACCGGATGCGTAGACGGACATTGCGCTGTTGCGGCGGCGATCGTCGATGACGGCGTTAGCGTTGAGCGCGCCGAACGGATGGAAGGCGCCCGAGCCGAGGCCGGCCGCGCCCGCCAGCGCGACGATCATCCAGAACGACGACGCGGCGGCGATTGCCGAGAACATCACCGCCGTCCAGACCAGCGCCACACCGGTCAGCCGGGTGCCGTAGCGGTCGGCCAGCCAGCCGAAGAGCGGCTGCGAGACCGAGCCGACGCCGCTGTAGGCCAGCGCGACCAGCCCGACCGTCGCCAGGTCGAGACCGTACTTGCGCGAGAGGACGGGGAACAGCACCGGCAACAGGCCGGCGTAGAGATCGATCGTCATGTGGCCGAGGAAGAGCGTGATCAGCGGGCGATTACGGAGGACGCTGGTTGTTGGCGCGGTGGTCGATGGTGCGACGCTCAACTCGGTTCCTGCTCGTGTGCCAGGCGGCGCTACGGCCCATTTGCCGTAGCGCCGGCCAGCGTACGCATCCGAACGTAGTGCGTCAACCCGTCATGACGTTATAGCGTGTTGGCCAGAGCGATCAGCAGCTGGGCCTGCTGAGTCGTGAGACCGTGCCCGCGCATGCTCCAGACCATCGTCTTGTAGATGTCCAGATACTGGGATTGCAGTCGCGTGACGTGGCGTTGCTCGGCCCATTCAGCGCCAGAGAGCTGATAGGTGAGCGTGGAGCTCATCCACGGATTCGTGACGAATTGTCGAGTGAGCGCGCGCAGGCTGTCGTAGGTCACGCCGACCGTAAATGTCGTCGAGCCGCTGCCGACATTCCCTGCCTTGTCGGTTGCCGTCGCGGAATAGCTGTGCGAACCGAGGCCGAAGGACCATGCCGGGCCGCTGATTCCCTGGCAGGTTGTCGTGGCGACTCCCGAGGTCGCGTCGGCAGCCAGGCAGGTGATCGTCACCTGCTGATCGACGCCGTAGACGCCAGCGTTGCCGCCGTAGGTCACAGTTGGCGGTGTTCGGTCGATGCCAACCGTGACTGAGGCTGAGCCGACATTCCCGGCCTTGTCGTGACAGCCGCCAGTGATGGTCGTGGCGCCATCCTGGCTAGCGCCGCCGGTGGCCGGGCACTGGGTTGCGTCAATTCCCGAAGACTCGTCGCTCCAGTGCCAGGTGACGGTGACATCACCGATGTGCCAGCCGTTCTGGCCGAGCGGACCGCTGGTCGTCGGATTGGCGACAGGGGCTGTGAAATCCAGCGAGACGACCGTCGTCTGCGGGGTTTCAACGTTGCCGGCGACATCGACGCTGAAGAAGATGATCGTTGTCGTGCCGTCGCCACCACTCGCGCCGACCGTGAAGGGCGCGGAGTAGATAGTGCATCCCGCGACGTGTGTCTTGTCGCATGCAGGGTTGTTGATCGCATAGTAGGTCTTCGCGACGCCGCTGCCGCCTGTGTTGTCGACCGCGCTCAACGTTACGGTGACTGGCTGATTAGTCCAGGCGCCGGAGACGTAACCGTTGCTGAAGGTTGCGGTCGTCGTCGGTGGTGTGGTGTCTGGCATCGTGTAGGTGATGATGACCTTGCCATCTCCGGTCTGGACGCCGGTCTCGAAGACGACGCCGGCCGGCCCGTAACCACTGCCGCCGCCACCGCCGCCCGCTGACTTGTAGCTGCTGACTCTGCCACCCTGACCACCGCACCAGCCGCCGCCCCCGCCCCCGCCGCTGAGCTTGTAGAACGAATTGACGTTCGCATCTGCGCCGGCACTGCCGACACCTGCCTGACCGCTGCCCGCGCTGCAGTCCTGATTCCCGCCCTGGCCACCAAATCCGGATTCCAGTGCTGACAAGCCGGGGCCGCCGATCAGCCCGCCGCCAGCGCCACCGGTGGACTGGCCTCCATAGACATTCCAGTTTGCCGCGCCACCACCTCCACCAGCGACGAGGACACGATGCGCCAGGTCTGTCCCACCAATCCGGATATCCGAAGCGCCACCGCCGCCCCCACCGGGGCATGGAGGTGTGCTCGTGGAAATGCCACTGTTGCCACCACCGCTAAATCCACCGGCGGTCGATGCCTTGCCACAGACGTCCCCGCCTGGATTCGCGGCGCTTTCACCCTCGCCACCGACCACGATCGTGATTTCGGCGCCGGGTGAAAGCGTGATCGTCGCCGTCGCGCGGCCACCTGATCCCCCCGAGACGGCGCCCGCTACTCCGCCGCTCGCGCCGTAGACGTCGAACGTCGCCTGGGTAACCTCTGCCGGCACGTCCCATGTCTGCGTATCGCCGGTGTAGTCGAACGTGCAGGTGACGGTCGTTCCGTTGTCGATGCAGTTGTCGATCGCTGCCCGCGCTACGCCGGCCGGAACCATGCTGAGCATCGGCGCGAGGGCCAGCAGGAGCCCGACGAGGACCTCGATCTGCCAGACGCGTCGACCGACAGCCGTATGGTGCTTCATGCTTCATTTCCTGTCCGCGTTACGATCCGGGTGCCCGCCCTGTGGTGTTTGATCTCGCGCGACGCTACAGGCCGCGTTGCGCGACAACCTCACCGGAGACGCGCGACAGCTGGCCGGGGAGAGCCAGCCGGTCACGCAACCAACATTCAGCGATCTGATCACCGGCCATCCGGCTTGCTGCGTCCTCGAACACACTCAGCGCCGAGAAGCCGTTGCCGTCGTCTTCGAGCGCGAGGTAGACGACGAAGCCGGGGACCTCGCTCAACGTTGAGGCAAGCCCCCGGGTGAGTCCAGCGAGTGTCTCCGGTGATTCGATTCGTCCCTCGTACCGGTGAATCGTGGCGTGCATCGGCGCCTCGGCAGAACAGATCGTCCGAATGAGATCACCCGGAGCATAGGCCGTCGCCAGCGCGGCCGCGTCCAGAGATGATGTAGGAACGTTCTGTATTTTCTGGGGATCGACCTGCTACAGGTTTCCTGTAGCAGGTTGTGCCGATGGCCGGCCCACTATGTCTGAGTCGTCTGCTGGCGCTGGCTGGTGTCGGCCAGTGCTTCGCCTACCTGCCAGCGCGATCGAATGCCGAGCTTCCCCAGCACCCGATGGACGTGGACGCCGACCGTGGCGACGGAAATACTCAGCTCGTCGGCGATCTGCCGGTCACGGTAGCCGCGCGCAAGCAGAGACGCCACCTGGAGTTCGCGGCGCGTCAGTCGCGTATCGTCGGCGGGGGACCCGGATATCGAACGAACCGGTTTCTCGTGCGTGTCGGGCGCGGCCAGCGCCGTCGCGACGGCCTGCTCGCGTGACATCAGCAGCCCCTCGCCCCTCGCCGCGGCGAACGTGGTGTCACCGAGCGCGACCCGGGCCTGTGCGGCCAGAGCCGCGGCGTTCGCGCCGCCGATCGGCGTGATCACCTCACCGAGTGCGTCGCCGAGACCGTGGGCCGCGCCGAGGAGCAGCGCCGCCTGGCGCGGTTCGCCGCGCGCGAGGATGGCGGTGGCAAGCCACTGCAGGTCGTAAATCACAAACCAGCGGTTGCCAAGGCGATGGTGGCCGGCAATTGCGCTCCGTAGATGCTGTTCGGCGCTGGCTGGCTCGTTGGCTTTGAGGGCCGTCAGCCCGAGCATCGCCTGGGTGATGGCGATGAACCGCACATCGCCGAGCGTCTGGTACATCGCCAGGCTTTCGTTGAGATATTGACGCGCCTGAGCAAGATCGTCACGGTCTTTCCAGGTGATTCCGCTTTCGAGGAGCGCGTAGGCGGTTGTGGCGTGATCCCCGATCTCGTCGCAGAGGGTCAGACTCTCCTCGGCGAGCGCGGTCGATTGTTCCAGCCGCCCGGCGAGGCGAGCCTCCATCGCCAGCTCGCTCAATGCCGCCGCGATGCCGAGCTGGTCATTCAGTTCCCGCGCGAGGCCGAGGCTTTCCGAGTGGAATGACTCCGCCGCGCTCAGATCGCGTTGCTGGTGTGCGAGCCGGCCGGCGCAACGCAGCGCCTTCACGCGAAGGTCGCGCGACTCGGCGCTGTTGCTCGACCGGGATGCCTGGATCGCCTGCTCCAGCCACCCGCGACCTTCGGTCAGATAGTCGCGAGCTTCCCAGAAATGGAAGAGCGCCACTGCCATGCGCAGTGCCATATCGGCCTTGTCGTGCTCGGCTGCCCAGAGGAGCGCGTTCCGGAGATTGTCCCGCTCACCCTCCAGCCGCTCCAGCCATTCGACCTGGCTCGGCCCGCTGAGCTCTGGTTCGGCGCGTAGCGCGAGGTCGAGATAGTAGGCGGCGTGTCTGGCAAGCGCGGCGTCCGTCTCGGCGGCTGCCGTGAGCCGCTGAATGCCATACTGTCGCACTGGCTCGAGCATGCGATACCACGCGGTGGGTGGGCGTTGGTGGACACCGATGAGTGACTTGTCCACCAGTCTGGTGATGAGATCGACGACCTCGTCCCGGTCGACGGCAGCATTGATCTCATCACCAACGCCGACCGCTTCGGCTGCCTCGATGTCGCAGCCACTGGCGAAGACCGAAAGCCGCCGGAAGACAACCTGCTCGCCCGGCGTCAGCAGGTCGTAGCTCCAGTCGAGCGTCGCACGCAGCGTTTGCTGGCGAGTCGGGGCGGTGCGGCTGCTGCCGGATCGCAGCTGGAACATCTCGTCCAGTCGCGCGAGGATCTGCTCGACGGACAGCATCCGAACGCGAGCCGCGGCCAGCTCGAGCGCGAGCGGGATGCCATCCAGCCGGATGCAGATCGCGGCCACGACCGAGGCGTTGTCGGCGGTCAGATGGAAGTCAGGCGCGCCATCCTGCGCGCGCTCGACGAACAGTTGTACGGCGGGCGAGTCAGCCGCCTCATTCAGCTCCATGCCACCTGCAGGATCGGGGAGAGTGAGCGGGCCGATGCGCCGTTGTCGCTCGCCTGGTATTTGCAGTGGCTCGCGGCTGGTCGCCAGCACCCGCAGATGGGGACAGGCGGTCAGCAGTTGCTCGACCAGGACCGCGCACCCATCGATCAGATGCTCGCAATTGTCCAGCACGAGGAGCGCTGCTCGCCGGCGGAGAAAGACGATCACTGCGTCGACGGTAGCGCCATCGACGAGCAAGGGAAGCTCAAGCGCCGCGGCGATCGTATCGGCGAGAAGCGCCTCATCACTGATGCTGGCCAGGTCCACAAACCAGACGCCATCGGCGAGGACGGGGTGAATCGCGGCGGCAACGGTGGTTGCTAGTCGCGTCTTGCCGCAACCTCCGACGCCGGTCAGTGTCACCAGCCGATAGCGACCATCTACCAGCGTCTGGTGAATGGCGGCGAGCTCATCATCTCGCCCGACGATCGGGGTTCGCGATGCGGGCAAATTCTGCGCGAGACTCTCCGGTAGTCTGATCATGGAGTTGCGATCCATGTGAGGCGGCAGTGATGAGGCGGGCATCCAGTCCTCCGACCGTAGATGGCGTCAGAATCTTAGCAAGTATCGTTCGCCACCGAAAATCCGTGCCACTACAGACATCACGTATTGCTCATGGTAGAATCAGCACATTCGTTCTAGGTCAGGTGGCGACGATGCGACGAGACACGACGGGACAGCGCCGGCAACCGCGCGAGGAACGCCCGATCGCAGCCGGCACGATCACTCAGGTGCAGGCGACTCAGCGCGATCCGGAGCGGGTGAGCGTCTTCATCGACGGCGTATTCGCCCTCGCCTTGCCGGCCATCGTCGCGGTCCAGCGCGGGCTGCGGAGCGGGGTCGAGCTGGACGAGGCAGCGGTTCGTGAGCTGGAGGGGCTGGCCGAGGCGGAGCGAGCGACCGAAGCGGCGCTTACCTTCGTCGCCTACCGACCGCGCTCCGAGCGCGAGGTGCGTGACCGGCTGCGGCGGCGCGAGTTCGCCCCGTCCGCGATCGACGCGGCGGTCGAGAAGCTGCGTGGCTGGAACTACCTCGACGATCGCGCCTTCGCCGAATACTGGGTCGAGAACCGCGCCGAGCACTCGCCGCGTGGCCGGCGTGCGCTGGAGGCCGAGCTGAGGGCCAAGGGAGTCGACCGCAACGTGACCGGCGACGTGCTGGAGGAGATCGACCTCGGCGAGGAGGACGCAGCGCTGGCGCTGGCCCGCAAACGCCTGCCGCGCCTGTCCGCGCTCGACGAGCCGACCCAGCGCCGTCGCCTAGCCGCCTTCCTCGGCCGCCGTGGCTACGGGTGGGACGTCATCCGCCCGGTACTGGATCGACTGTATGGACCAGGGGACGATGGCGGCGAGGGCGAGGAGTCTGAATAGCCCGTCCCGACGGGCGTGTGATATCCTCGTCTAGGCACCCCGAAAACATCGGTATGGCCCACCTGAACACTTGAAGTGCGTCCTGGTAAGTTGGGGGACGATGGCTGAGATCAAGTGGTTTGGCCACGCCTGTTTCCGTATTCGGTCGCGAGATGCGACCATCCTGACCGACCCGGTCCCGCGCTCCTTTGGCTACAAGGTCGAGAAGCAGAAGGTCGACATCGTCACCTTCTCTCATGCGCACCCCGGGCACACCGCGCTCGAAATCGTTGCCAACGAGCCGAAGATCGTCGATGGACCCGGCGAATACGAGATGAACGATGTGTTCATCACCGGCGTTCGCACGTATCACGACGATAAGCGCGGCGCAGAGCTCGGGCGGAACACGGCCTATCTGTTTGAGATTGAGGACCTCGTCGTCCTTCATCTCGGTGACCTTGGCCACCAGCCCGGTGAGGACGAAATCGAAAAGTTCAGCGCGGCCGATATCGTCATCATCCCAGTCGGCGGCGGCCCGGTTCTGGACGCCAAGCAGGCTGTTGAGGTCATCAATTTGCTGGATGCGAAGATCGTTATCCCGATGCAATACCGCACGCCGAATGGCGATGCGCAACGAGACCCGCTGGAAAAGTTTCTGGCGGAGATGGGAGCTGCTGCGGCTACCCCTCGAGATAAGCTCGTCGTCCGGGCGAGCGATCTCGGCGAGTCGCCAGAAGTGGTCATCCTGAGCCTGTAGCGTCTGGCCGCGCGCTGAGTGCGCGGCCGGGCGGCGTGTTTGTTCATCAGCTCGCAGTTGCCAGACCGGCGAGTGCGAGCTCGGGTCTGGTTGTGGGGGCCGAGGAGCCTCCGGCGCTCCGGGCGGGGCTGCCGGAATGGCGTGGGCGGAGGATCGTGTAGTGCCCAAGTATATTTTCGTCACGGGTGGCGTCGTGTCGTCGGTCGGCAAGGGCATCTCGACGGCCTCGATCGGCAGATTATTGAAGGCGCGCGGTCTGAGCGTCGCCATTATGAAGCTTGACCCGTACCTCAACGTCGATCCAGGAACGATGTCTCCGTATCAGCATGGCGAGGTGTTCGTCACCGAGGATGGCGCTGAGGCGGATCTCGACCTCGGCCATTACGAGCGCTTCACCGACGAGAACGTCTCGCGCGGGTCGAACATCACGACCGGCCAGGTCTACTCCTCGGTCATTGCCAAGGAGCGTCGTGGCGACTATCTCGGCGGCACAATCCAGGTCATCCCGCATATCACCAACGAGATCAAGGATCGCATCCACCACCTCGCCCGCCAGCACCAGCCGGACGTCGTCATTGTCGAGGTGGGTGGCACCGTCGGCGATATCGAGTCGCAGCCCTTTCTGGAAGCGATTCGACAGATGCGCAAGGACGAGGGCCGGCGCAACGTCCTCTATATGCACGTCACCCTGCTGCCTCGTGTCGGCGCAACCGGGGAGATGAAGACCAAGCCGACGCAGCATTCGGTCCGCGAGCTGCGAGCGGCCGGTATCCAGCCGGATGTCATCATCGTGCGCGCAGATAGCGAGGTGACACCCGACATCGTCTCCAAGATCGCCCTCTTCTGCGACGTGGACGAGGACGCAGTCATCCCGCTCGAGACGGCGGAGACGATCTATGAGGTGCCGCTGATGCTGGAGGCGGCCGGACTGGGCGACTACCTGTCCCAGCACTTCTCCTGGCCCTCCGAGCCAGATCTCGCCGAGTGGACCGATCTGGTCGAGCACATCAAGACGCCGCGGAAGCGGCTGGAGATTGCCCTCGTCGGGAAGTACGTCGAGCTGCACGATGCCTACATGAGCGTCGCCGAGGCGCTGACGCACGCCGGGCTGGCCAACGATGTCGCAGTCGACATTCGGTGGGTGAACTCCGAGCAGCTTACCGAGGCGGAATTGCGCGAGCAGCTCAGCCACAGCGCCGGGATCGTCGTCCCTGGCGGCTTCGGGTCGCGCGGGATCGAAGGCAAGGTGCTGGCGGCGCGCTATGCCCGCGAGGAGCACGTGCCCTATCTCGGGCTGTGCTACGGGCTCCATATGGCGGCGATCGATGTCGCCCGCAACGTGCTGGGCCTGGCCGACGCAAACTCGACCGAGATCGACCCGGCGACCCGCAACCCGGTCATCGACCTCATGCCCGATCAGAAGGATGTCGAGATGGGCGGCACAATGCGGCTCGGCGCATGGCCCTGCAAGCTGGTCCCCGGCACCCGCGCAGCGGCAGCCTACGGAACCGACCTGGTTACCGAGCGTCACCGCCATCGCTACGAGATCAACAACGCCTATCGCGACGCGCTGGAGGAGGGTGGGCTGATCATCTCCGGCGAGTCGCCGGATGGCCGGCTGGCCGAGATCATGGAGCTGATCGATCACCCATGGTTCGTCGGTGTCCAGTTCCATCCCGAGCTCAAATCACGGCCGACCAGGCCGCACCCGCTGTTCCGCGACTTTGTCGCCGCCGCGACGAAGATCCTGCGTGAGGGCGAGCAGCGGCCGTTGCCGATTGAGCGATCCGAGCCGCGCGAAGCGCATTCCGTTTACGATTGATCGGCGAATATCTGGGGTTCTGGCGTGCCGGGGCATTGTGATACACTGCACGGAGTGTGAGGGGCGGGACCATCATGGATAACCCGCTAGGTCCGGAGACTAAAAGAGACTGGCAAGCGATTGGCGCCGCCTCAGGGTTAGGCTTCACCGTCGTGGGCAGTCTCTTATTGTGTGTCGGGGGAGGAATTCTTCTCGACCGCTGGCTTGGGACCATGCCTATCTTTACACTCATTGGTGTAGTGCTCGGTCTTGGGGCGGCTGGGTATTCACTCTATGAGTTGGCTATGCTCGGTGATCCCAAACGGGGACGAGTGCAGCTGAAGTCGAAGACGGACGCCCAGACGCAGGGGGATTCAGGCTCGCGGTCGCGCCCTACGGACGCCGCGAAGCCGCGCGGAGGGGGACACTGAGTGGAAGTCCACGTCTCGGTTAAGGCGGAATCGCTCTGGTCTGCTGACCTCGGGCCACTCGGCACGCTCAACATCACGAACTCTTTCCTCCAGATGGTCATCGTCATGGCGGTGATCATCATCGTCGGCGCGCTGATCGCCCGGAAAGCCACCCTGATCCCCGGTCGCGCGCAGAGCATTTTCGAGATGGTCGCTGACTTCCTGCTCAGTCTGGTGGAGGGCGCGGCCGGCCGGCAGGTTGGCCGGAAGATCTTCCCGCTGATCGGCTCACTCTTCATCTTCATCATTCTCGCGAATTACTCCGGCCTGCTGCCGGGCGTCGGCACGATCCAGTGCAAGAGCCTGTGTGGCTGGTCGGAAAGCAACGAAACATCGGCGATGGTCGCCTCGGCCCAACACCCCGGCGACGGCGTTGTGACGCTGGCCTCGACGAAGGCCGAGCACGAGCCTGCGCCCCCGCTGCTGCGCGCGCCGAACGCGGACCTGAACATGACTCTGGCGATGGCGCTGATCGCGTTCGTCTCAGTCCAGATCGCTGGCATCGCAGCGCATGGCTTTGGTGGGCGCATCAAGCACATGGCCGATCCGCCGTTCATGTTCCCGATCGAAGTGATCTCCGAGGTCTCGCGCATTATCTCGCTCTCGTTCCGTCTCTTTGGCAACATCTTCGCGGGCGAGGTGCTCGTCGGGGTCATGATCTCCATGTCCGCGGCGATCCTCGAGAAGACGAAGTGGCTGGTCGTCATCATGTTCGGCCTGCCGACGATCTTCCTCTTGCTCGAGGTTCTCTTTGGCTTCATTCAGGCGCTGATCTTCGCGCTGCTGACGCTGGTCTACATTGCGCTGGCAACAGCGGGGAGTGACGAGCACGGGCACGTACACGAGCCTGGTGAGGAGCCGCATCGAGCGGCAGTCCCCGCGACGAGCGCGGGTGACTAGCAACCGGAGAGAGCATGCTCTCTCCAGGATCACGGGTCTGCGGGCCAACCGGCCCAAGGGGTTATTGGGCGGAGGGGGCGCCCCGTTGGGGGTGGCTCCGATCGATTGGAGAGCCGGGTCGGGGACTGGCCCTTCCGGCGAGAGGAGAACTGCAGCATGTTCAGTGGTGTTACCGGTCCCGATGCCGTAAGCGCTGCCAAGGCGATTGGCGCGGCGCTGGCGATCGGCCTGGGCGCGATCGGCCCTGGCATCGGCATCGGCATGGCCGTTGCCAAGGCGATGGAGGCCCTCGGTCGCAATCCTGAGGCTGCCGGCGATATCCGCACGACGATGATCATCGGCGCTGGTCTGGCCGAAGCCGTCGCAATTTACGCCTTCGTTATCGCCATCATCATCGCGTTCGTGATCTAGCATCTGATGTGACGTGCTGACGACCGTCGTTGGCACGCGGGCTGGAGGGGCGGCATTGCCTCCCCTCTCCGCCATAGCGAGACGCTGGCGAGCCGGCAGGGCGTTCGACGCATGCGTCGAACGGCTGGGGCTTAACAACCCTGGCTGGCAGATCGACTGCACACAGGTCGAGGGGACTCATGGGCGCACTAGGTATTAACGGCGCAAATCTGCTCGTCCAGATCGTGGCCTTCCTGATCTTTATCTGGCTGTTCTGGAAGTTCGCGTTGGGGCCGATCACCGGCATGCTCGACACGCGCCAGGAGCGCATCCGCGAGAGCATCGAGGCCGCCCAACGCATGGAGGACGAGCTCCAGAAAACCCGTGCTCAAAACGAAGAGATCATGGCCGAGGCCCGGCGCGAGGGGCAGGCGTTGATTGCCCGCGCTCGCGAGGTCGGCGACCAGCACATCGCCCGCTCGAAGGAGCAGGCACAGACGCAGGGCGATGAGTTGATCGCCAAGGCTCGCGAGACGATTATCGCCGAGACTGCCCAGGCGCGAGCCGACCTGCGACGCGAGGTCGGCGACCTTGCCGTGCTGGCGGCCTCGAAGATTGTCCGCGCCAACCTCGACCGCGACGCACAGTCGCAGCTGATCGAGGAGGCGCTGGCCGAGGCTAGCGCGGCCAGCAGCAATGGCAGCGCGCCGGTGACGGATGACTAACAACACGCGCCAGCGCGAGAGGAGGGGCATCCGATGGCGATTCGCGGGGTAGCCAAGCGCTACGCGCAGGCCGTCTTCGACATCGCGTCGGAGGCCGGCACGCGGGATCAGTGGCAGGCCGACCTCACCACGCTGGCTAACGCAGCGAGCGATGTGGTGGCCGGCGAGTTCTTTACCAGCCCGAACGTGTCGGAGCAGGGCAAACGCGCCGCGATCGACCGGCTGTTGCCGGGCGACACGCAGCAGTACGTGCGCAACCTGGCCTACATGCTGATCGAGCGTCACCGCTTTGACATCCTCCCCGAGCTGCTGTCGGTCTACGGCGACATGGTCCTCGATGCCCAGGGGATCGCGATCGCCGATGTGACGACCGCGGTCGACCTGACGGCGGCCGAGCGAGAGCAGGTCAGGGAACAGCTCCACCAGATCGTTGGCAAACAGATCGAGCTGCGCACGACGACCGATCCATCGCTGATCGGCGGGCTTGTCGCGCGCATTGGCGATCGGTTGATTGACGCTAGCGTCACGTCGCAACTTCAGCAGATGCGGGCAGCACTCGCGCGCTGAGGCGCGAGAGGCAGCGGGACAGGACGAGAACGACACCGCGCGCACGGGTCGTGCGGGAGCAGGAGGCCGATATGGCGGTACGCGCCACCGAGATTCGCGACATCATCAAGGATCAGATCCAGTCATTCGAAGCCGGGATGACGGTGACCAACGTCGGCAACGTCGTCGAGGTCGGTGACGGTATCGCGTCCGTCCATGGCCTGAGCGACGTGATGGCCAACGAGCTGGTCGAGTTCACCAAGCAGGGCGTCATTGGCATGGCGTTCAACCTGCAGGAGGATTCGGTCGGCGTCATCATCCTCGGCGAGTACACAGGCATTGAGGAGGGCGACGAGGTTCGCTCGACTGGCCGTATCGCCGAGGTTCCCGTCGGCCGTGCGCTGGTAGGACGCGTTGTCAACGCGCTGGGCCAGCCGATCGACGGCAAGGGGCCGATCCAGACCGAGACATTCCGTCCGATGGAGCGCATCGCTCCCGGTGTCGTCGCGCGGCAGAACGTGGACACGGCGCTGCAGACCGGCATCAAGGCGATCGACGCAATGATCCCGATCGGCCGTGGCCAGCGCGAGCTGATCATCGGCGACCGCCAGACCGGCAAGACGGCGGTGGCGATCGATACGATCATCAATCAGAAGGATTCCGGCGTCATCTGCATCTACGTGGCTATCGGCCAGCGCCAGGGTCAGGTCGCCCAGATCGTGGCGACGCTCGAGCGCCACGGCGCGATGGGCCACACGATTGTCGTCGCCGCCTCGGCCTCCGAGCCGGCCCCGTTGCAATATCTCGCTCCATATTCCGGCACGTCGATGGGCGAGGAGATCATGGAGACGGGCGGCGACGCCCTGATCGTCTATGACGATCTCTCCAAGCACGCCTGGGCCTACCGGCAGGTCTCGCTGCTGATGCGCCGCCCGCCGGGCCGCGAGGCATACCCGGGCGACGTTTTCTACCTGCACTCGCGTCTGCTGGAGCGCTCGGCGCGCCTCAACGAGGAGCGCGGCGGGGGATCGCTCACCTCGTTGCCGATCATCGAGACGCAGGCCAACGACGTGTCGGCCTACATTCCGACCAACGTCATCTCGATCACCGATGGCCAGATCTTCCTGGAATCTGATCTGTTCTACGCTGGCGTCCGGCCGGCGCTGAACGTCGGTATCTCGGTCTCGCGGGTGGGCGGCTCTGCCCAGATTCGCGCGATGCGACAGGTGGCCGGCTCGTTGCGGCTCGAGTTGGCGCAGTTCCGCTCGCTCGCGGCCTTCGCCCAGATGGCGTCGGACCTGGACCCCGCGACAAAGCGCCAGATCGACCGCGGCATGCGGCTGACCGAGGTGCTCAAGCAGCCGCAGTACCAGCCGATGCCGGTCGAGGAGCAGGTGGCCCTGATCTGGGTCGCGACTAACGGCTTCCTGGACAATATTCCGGTCGACCGGGTCCGTTCGTGGGAGCGGCAGTACATGGACTATCTGCGCAACAGCGGCTCGGGCATTCTGGCAACCATCAAGGAGAAGCGGGCGCTCGACGACGATCTGACCGCGCTGATGCGCAAGACGGCTGACGAGTTCGCCAGAACGATCTCGGTCGATCAGCTTGAGGTGACGATCTAGTCGCCGGCCCGGCGGCTGGTCGCACGCTGAAGGAGACAGGATGGCGAGCCCACGAGAGATTCGGCGGCGCATACGTTCGGTTCGAAACACAGCGCAGATCACGCGGGCGCTGGAGATGGTTTCGGCATCGAAGATGCGCCGCGCCCAGGAGCGAGTGCGCGCGGCCCGGCCGTACGCCGAGCGCCTGCGCACGATCATTGCTGGCCTCGCCGTCGCTGGCGAGTCGGTCGATGTCTCACAGTTCCCGCTGCTTCAGCAGCGCCCGATCAACCGGGTCGGCGTCATTATTGTGACTGCCGACCGTGGCCAGGCCGGGGCGTTCAACGCGAACATCATCCGTCGGTCGGTGCGTTTCCTTCAGGAGGCCGGCCATCCGGCCGACCTCGTCACAGTCGGACGCAAGGGCCGCGATTTCTTCGCTCGGACCGACCAGAACGTGATCGCCGAATTTACCCAGCTGGGCGATAACCCGTCGCTGGATATTCTGCGGCCGATCATCGGTGTCGCAACCGAGGCGTTCATCAAGGGCGAGATCGACGCGGTTCACCTCATCTACTCGCAGTTCGTGAACACGCTGACCCAGCGGCCAGAGGTGCTGCAACTGCTGCCGATCGAGCCGCCGGAGGATATCCCGGCCGATCAGGCATCCGCCGACTTCATCTTCGAGCCAGACCCCCGGACAGTCCTTGAGGCGCTTTTGCCGCGCTATGTCGAGGTACAGGTCTACCAGGCGATGCTCGAATCGCTGGCCAGCGAGCATTCGGCGCGTATGGTCGCGATGCGCGCGGCGACGGATAACGCCCGCGATTTCATCGACGAGCTGACATTGTCGCTCAACAAGGCGCGCCAGGCGCAGATTACGCGCGAGGTGTCCGAGATCGCGGCCGGCGCCGCGGCACTCGGCGGATAGACGGACGTTTGGTCGCAATGCGGAGCATCATCCCGGATTCGATGCAGGCAGGCAGGAGATAGAGAGTGGCAACGACAGCCGTACGTGGAGCAACGGGAGAGGTCGTCCAGGTGCAGGGCGCGGTGGTGGATGTCGAGTTCCCACCGGATCACCTCCCCGCAATTTACAACGCCATCGAGGTTGATATGCCCGGTGGTAACACGCTGACCCTCGAGGCCCAGCAGCACCTCGGCAATGACTGGGTCCGCTGCGTCGCAATGTCCTCGACCGACGGCCTGCGCCGCGGCGCGAAGGCGGTCGACATCGGCAGCTCGATCCGGGTGCCGGTCGGCCTGGCGACGCTGGGGCGCATCTTCAACGTCGTCGGCGAGCCGGTCGATGGCAATCCGGATGTCGATCGGTCATTGACGAACAGCATCCACCGCCCGGCGCCTGATTTTGTCGATCAGTCCACGTCGGTCGAGCCATTCGAGACCGGCATGAAGGTCGTCGACCTCATTGCGCCGTTCACCAAGGGTGGCAAGACCGGTGTGTTCGGCGGCGCTGGCGTCGGCAAGACGGTCGTTATCATGGAGCTGATCCGCAACATCGCCGCCGAGCACGGCGGCTATTCCGTCTTCTGCGGCGTCGGCGAGCGGACCCGCGAGGGGACGCAGCTGTACGGCGAGATGGAGGAGTCGGGCGTCATCGACAAGACCGCAATGGTCTTTGGCCAGATGAATGAGCCGCCGGGCGCCCGCCTGCGCGTCGCGCTCTCGGGCCTGACGATGGCCGAGTACTTCCGCGATGAGGGCCGCGACGTGCTGCTGTTCATCGACAACATCTTCCGCTTCGTCCAGGCCGGCTCCGAGGTATCGTCGCTGCTGGGCCGGATGCCGAGCGCCGTCGGCTACCAGCCGACTCTGGCCACCGAGATGGGGCAGCTGCAGGAGCGCATTACCTCGACACGCAAGGGTTCGATCACCTCGGTGCAGGCTGTCTACGTCCCTGCCGACGACTACACCGACCCGGCCCCGGCCACAGCGTTCGCCCACCTCGACGCGACTGTCTCGCTGGAGCGTGCGATCGCCGAGCAAGGACTGTTCCCGGCGGTGGACCCGCTCGCCTCAACCTCGCGTATTCTCGACCCGCTGATCGTTGGCGAGGAGCACTACCGGGTGGCCCGCGAGGTGCAGCGGCTGCTGCAGCGCTATCGCGACCTGCAGGACATCATCGCTATCCTCGGCATCGAGGAGCTGAGCGACGAAGACAAGCAGACAGTTGCTCGGGCGCGCCGCATTCAGCGCTTCATGTCGCAGCCGATGTTCGTCGCCGAGGCGTTCACCGGCCAGTCCGGCAAGTACGTCACCCGCGAGGATACAGTGCGAGGCTTCACCGAGATCCTCGAAGGTCGCCACGACTCGCTGCCAGAGCAGGCGTTCTACATGGTCGGCCCGATCGAGGAAGCCGTTGCGAAGGCCGAGCGGATGGCGGCTGAAGGCTAGCACGAGGGACGAGGGGCGAGCGGGGGGTACTTGGGGTATCCCGCCCTTGTCCCTCATCTCTGACACGGAGGAAACATGGCCAGGCCAGCGAAGCTGAGCGTCGAGGTGGTCACCGGCGAAGGGGTGGTCTACAAGACCGACGACGTCGATATGGTCGTTGCCCCGGGGGCCGAGGGGCAACTCGGCATCCTGCCGAAGCACGCGCCCCTGTTCTCACTGCTCGCGGCAGGAGAGATGCGCGTCAAGCACGGGAGCAGCGAGGAGTCGCTTGTCGTCTTCGGCGGCTTTCTTGAGGTACTCAACAACCAGGTGATCGTTCTGGCCGATACGGCGGAGCGGGTCGTCGAGATCGACATGCAGCGCGCCGAGACCGCCCGCCAGCGTGCAGAGGCGCGGCTGGCTCAGCGCGGCGAAGGGCTCGATCTGGCTCGCGCCGAGCAGTCGCTCCAGCGCGCAGCGGTCCGTCTGCGGGTAGCCCAGCGTCGCCAGCACGGTCGTGTGCGGCCGGGCCCGACGAACATGAGCGACAACCCGTAGACTAGAGGCGGTACGACGCCGCCAGCTGCGACCCAGGAGGAGCCACCACGTGACGCTATCCACCACACGCGGGATCAACACTCCCGCCGTCAACTCTGCCCGCACGATCGTCACCGAGGGTGGCACGCCACTCACCGGCGAAATCCGCATCGGCGGGGCAAAGAACGCCGCGTTGCCGATGATGGCGGCTGCGCTGCTGACCGACGAGCCCTGCGTCCTGGAAAATCTGCCGATCCTTGAAGATATCTTCGTCATGGTGGATCTGCTCCGATTCCTCGGAGCAGACGTCGAGCTGGACACCGAGCAGCACCGCGTTCGCATTCATGCTGCCGAGCTTGCCAATCGGATTGCACCGGCCGAGCTGGTCGAACGCATGCGAGCATCATTTCTCGTCTCCGGCCCTGTCCTGGCTCGCGCTGGCGAGATGGAGACTCCTGCTCCCGGTGGCTGCAAGCTTGGCAGTCGGCCGGTGGATGTCGATGTCCGTGGATTCAAACGCATGGGCGCCAGCGTCTACGTCGGTGACGGGTTCTATCGGATGACCGCGCCGCGGCTGGAGGGCGCTGACCTCTATATGGATTACCCCAGCCACACCGGCACCGAGAATCTGCTGATGGCAGCGACGCTGGCGAGGGGAACAACAACGATCGCCAATGCCGCTTCGGAGCCGGAGATCGTCGCGCTCGGCCATATGCTGCGTGAGATGGGCGCGAGGATCGAGGGGATCGGCACCCCATATATCACCGTCAAGGGAGTCGAGCGGCTACGAGGCTTCCATACATCGATCCTTCCCGATCGGTTAGAGGCCGGGACGTTCGCGATCGCCAGCGTCATAACCGGCGGCGAGATCATTCTCAACCGAGTGAACGAGCGGGACATGCTGCCGCTGACCCACAAGCTGCGTGAAGCCGGCGCGGGGATCTGGTGGAGTGACGACTCGATGATGGTGCGACCACGCGGAAAGCTTGAGTCACTGGAGATCCAGGCATTGCCCTTCCCGGGCTTCCCGACGGATCTGCAGGCCGCGTTCGCTGTGCTGTTGACTCAGGCCGAGGGGACCAGCCGTATTTTCGAGCGCGTGTTCAACGACCGACTGCGCTACACCGACGAGCTGAAGAAGCTCGGCGCAAAGATCACACTGGTCAACTCGCAGGAAGCGAGCATCACTGGCCCAAGCCCGCTTCGCGGCGCTGATGTCCGCGCACTGGATATTCGTTCGGGCGCCTGTCTGATCCTGGCCGGCCTCGTCGCCGAGGGCGAGACCCGTGTCCACGATATCCACCACGTCCGTCGTGGTTACGAGGACATCGTCGGACGCTTCCAGCAGCTCGGCGCGCGGATACGCTACGAGTAGGCGACAGCCGCTCGAAGAGCAGGCTTCTTCCGGAGCACCGTGACGCCGGACACGCAACAGGATCTGTGGCTGTTCGGCGGAGATCGCACTGCTTCCACACGCGTACGTACGCGGCACGATGCGCAACCATACTATGATAGAATCCATGATTATGGATGCTCGTCACGGGGTGTCCGTACATGTGTGTATCGCGAGTGACCTCGCGAATCCCTGGGAGCCTACTTGGGCAAGCAGCTCGGAATCGACCTTGGCACGGCGAACGTCCTCGTCTTCCTGAGGGGGCGGGGCATCGTTATCAACGAGCCATCCGTCGTCGCCATCTCGGCGCGCGACGGCAAGGTCAAGGCGGTCGGGCTTGAGGCGCGTAACATGCTCGGGCGCGAGCCGCGCGAGACGATCGAGGTCGTCCGGCCGATGCGCGATGGGGTAATCGCGGATTACGTCGTTACCCAGGAGATGCTGCGCTACTTCATCAACAAGGCGGTCGGGCGCTTTTCGTTGACTCGCCCGGACGTGATGATCTGCGTGCCGGCCGGCGTCACCGGCGTCGAGCGGCGGGCTGTCCGCGACGCTGCGCTAGCGGCGGGGGCGCGTCGCGCCTACCTCATCTCCGAGCCGCTGGCCGCCGCGATCGGCGCGCGAGTGCCGGTAGCCGACCCGAGCGGCAATCTGGTCATCGACATCGGCGGCGGCACGACCGAGGTGGCGGTCATCTCGCTCAATGGTATCGTCGTCGCCAACTCGATCCGCGTCGGCGGTAACAAGTTCGACGAGGCAATCACCAGCTTCATCAAGCGCAAGTACAACCTCCGAATCGGCGAACGCACGGCCGAGGAGGTCAAGATCGCCATCGGCTCGGCGATGCCGCTAGAGGAGGACGAGGCGATGGACGTCCGCGGCCGCGACGAGGTCGCCGGCCTGCCACGAACGATCCGGGTCCACTCCAACGAGATCGTCGAGGCGATCACCGAGCCGCTGGAGGCGATCATCGGCGCTGTCCGCGACGTGCTGGAGCGCACGCCCCCCGAGCTCTCCTCGGACATCATCGACAAGGGCATGATCCTGACCGGCGGTGGGGCGCTCCTGCGCCACCTCAATGACCTGCTGACCGAGGTCACCGGTGTCCCCTGCTACGTTGCCGACGATCCCCTCTCCGCTGTTGCTGTCGGCACCGGCCTCGCGCTGGAATACTTCGACATCCTCCGCGACTCGCTGGAAGAGCCGTAACGCGCCGGATCCACTGAACGCCGCTGTCAGGCGGGATCGCAACGTTTCGCTTGTCCGCCAACGTCAGCGCCTTGGATTTGGGCAGCCAGCCCGCGCCCCCCGCTCCGATAGCGCGACTGTTGCCGGCCACGCGGCGAATCGGCGGACGGGAGCCGGGGCTACACATAGATCTGGTCGATATAGCACCAGCGCCAGTCCTCACCCGGCTCGAACGACTGCATAATCGGGTGTCCGGTTTCGCGAAAGTGCCTGGTTGCGTGCTTGTTCTTCGACGAGTCGCAGCAGCCGACATGGCCGCAGATGAGGCAGATACGCAGATTCACCCACGAATCGCCCGTTTTCAGACATTCCTCACACCCCTGCCCACTGGGTTCAACGTCCTGTATCTGGGCAACATGTGAACAGGTCGGCGCCGCCGCCATTGTCAGCCGCCTTTCGGTTCCGTGCGTACGCGATCGCGCGTCGCGGGACCACGCGGGCGGTCCCGGTCGTGATGATTTGACTACTGCTTCAGCAACCCTTGCTGCTGGAGGAACGCGCGCGCAACTTCCTCTACCGACTTGTGATCGACGCTGACCTGCTTGATGAGGTCGAGGACGACCGCGGTGGTCAGGTGTGGCTGCAGCGCGTTGAGCGTTGTGGCGATATCGGGCGTCTTCGCCAGCACGTCGCTGCGGATGAGCGGGGCGGGATTATAGATCGGGAACACGTTCTTCGAATCCGTCAGCACCACGAAGTTGTCGACCACAATGGCCGGGTCGGTCGTGTAACAGACGTTGAGATCGACATCGCCCTTCTTGACTGCGTCGAAGGAGAGCTGCTCGCTGATCTGCACCACCTTGCCGAACTGGAAACCGTAGGCGTCCTGGACCGGCTTGACGGCAGCGTCGACTCCGTCTTGCTGGGCAGCGATCGACAACGTGCTTCCCATCGCGGCCAGATCGTCGAGAGACTTGAGATTGTGCTTCGCGGCCATGTCTTGCGACGTGCAGATCGCGTAGCTGTCGTTCAGCTGGTACGCCGGATCGAGCATTGTCAGGTTGAACTGATCCTTGTAGGCAGTTCTGACTTCCTCGTAGGCTTGCTTCGCATCCTGGGTGGGCTGCAGCTTCAGTGTGCTGATCGCCGTCCCGGTAAACTCGGGATAAATGTCAATCGAACCGCTCTTGAGCGCTTGATCGAGGACGGGAGTCTGGCCCAGCCCGAGCTTTGTCGTGACGTCGTAGCCCTTCTCCTTCAGCAGTAGCGCGTACATCTCAGCGTTGAGCTGGCCGTCGACGTCCAGCTTACTGCCGATCGTCAGCTTGACGGCGCTGGCGCTGGAATCCCCCTTGCCGCATGCTGCCAGCCCGAGCAGCATAACCACGGCAAGCGCGATGGCTGCCATGCGTTGCATTCGTCGATGTCCCATGAATCTCCTCCTCCTGGAGCCGTTGTGATCCTCACGCGCTGGCCGGCGTTGCCGGCCGCTCATCGTTCGCCCGTATCCGCAACCCGATCGGCGTTACCGCCCGCTGCACGCTGGCTAGCGCAATCTCGACTCCCAGAGCGAGTATTGCGACACTGCCGGCCCCAACGAGCAGCGGCACACGCTGCAACAGATTCACTCCCGCCAGGATATAGTCGCCATATCCCCCCGCGCCGATCAGTGCCGCTAGTGGCGCGGTCGCGACGATCTGGACTGCTGCTGTGCGAACACCGGCCGCCACCACCGGCAACATGAGCGGGATCTCGACGCGCGTCAGCACCTGACGCGGCGTCATACCCATCCCGCGCGCGCTATCGATAACCGCAGGGTCGATGCCACGCAGGCCCGCGATGGTGTTCAGCAACACCGGCGGCACTCCAAGCGCGGTGAGCGCAATGACGGCTGGCCGGAAGCCGATGCCGAGGTAGGGCAGGACTGCTGCGAGAAAGGCAAGCGTCGGGATGGCGCGGGCCAGTCCGCTGGCGCTCCCAATCAGAAACGCGGCGGTCGGACGACGGGCAACGGCGACTCCGAATACCAGCCCGATCACGATCGCCAACCCGATTGGCAGCGCGCAGAGGCGTAGATAGGCGACTGTGTGGCCGATGAAGTCATTCTGTGGGTCACGCACAAAATCGAGAATCTGTCCCACGTTTGCCTCTCAGCCTCGCGCCACGACGCTCGTTTGTCGACCTCGCTGGACCGCCCGCTGAGCCAGCAACAACCCCACGTCAGCGATGATGGCGAGCGCCGATACGGCGATGACACCAGCCATCACCTGCTCCTTGTAGCTCGTGTTGAAGCCCTGGAAGATCAGATAGCCGAGGTTGCGAACCCCAAAGAGCGGCGCGATTGTCGCGATGCCAATGGTCGTGACTGTCGCCACACGAAGGCCGGCGACGATGACAGGCAGGGCAAGCGGCAGGATGACGTAGCGCTGAATCTGCCGGCTATCCATGCCCATCGCTCGTCCGATATCGACGAGGCCGGGATCAACCGCGTCGATCGCCGCAACGATGTTGCGAATCAGAACGACCTGTGCGTAGAGCACGAGCGGGATGACGACTGTCGCCGATGAAAGCCCGGTGAACGGTATCAGCGCTGCCATGAAGGCCAGGCTTGGCAAGGTGTAGATGATCCCGGCAGCGGTGATAACCGGCAGGTAGAGGCGCCGGTACCGCGCTGCGATCAGGCCGAGCGGAACGGCAATCGCCATGGCGATCATCATGCTCAGACCGGTCAGGATGAGGTGGTCGATGAGCAGCCGGCCGATGCTGGTTGGATCGGACCAGCTCCAGTGACCAGCGTCCAGGAGATAGCTCACAGGTGGCCCGATTCGGAGATGTCGCCGCCGCGCGCCCGGACCGAACGGGAGATACCGGCCAGCGTGACGACGCCCCGGATCTCACCATCCGCTTCAACCGCCAGCGTCGATTGACCCGACCGCATCATCCGCAGCACCGCGGGCAGGAGCGTCTCGCTCGCCGGGATGCGCTCGGCGAGGGCATCAGGCGCGATGCCGGGCTCGAGTGCCGTCGTGACTGGCAAGTACTCGAACTGGCGCAGAATGTTGTCGGCGCCGACGAGGCGGCTCACGAAGGGCGTGGCCGGCGCGGCAAGGAGCTCGACCGGCGAGCCGACCTGCTCGAGGCGTCCTTCGGATAGCACCGCGATATGGTCGCCGAGCTTGAATGCTTCATCGACATCGTGCGTCACGAAGAGAAGCGTCTTCTGCATCGTCCGTTGAATGTTCAGCAGCTCGTCCTGCATCCGGTGACGTGTTATCGCGTCCAGCGCGCCGAATGGCTCATCCATCAGAAGCAAGGACGGATCGGCCGCCAATGCGCGGGCCAGCCCGACCCGTTGCGCCTGCCCGCCGCTCAGCTGTGCCGGGTAGCGCGCTCGATACTCGTCGGGTGGGAGCCCAACCTGTTCCAGTAGCGCATCCACGCGCTGGTGCGAGGCCGGCGAGCGGTCTCCGATGATCGCCGGCACAATCCGCACGTTCTCGGCGACGGTCAGGTGTGGCAACAGTCCGACCTGCTGGATAACGTAGCCAACCCGACGACGTAGCGCGATCGCGTCCTGCTCGACCGTCGGGATGCCGTCGATCAGGACCTGACCAGATGTTGGGTCCCCTAGCCGGTTGACCATTCGAAGCAGCGTCGTCTTGCCCGAACCCGACGTGCCAAGCAGCATGCAGATAGCGCCCGATGGCACATCAAACGAAACATCGGCGATCGCAGGCGCGTTCGCCCCGGGGAAGCGCTTCGTCACGTGTTCGAACGTGATGCTGGTCACGCTGGCATTCTCACATCACTGTTGGCGTTGTCTCACCCCGCTCGTTCGGGGCTGAGCCGCCTGTGCAGGTACCGCGCACGAGTCGCGCCAGCACATCGCGGGCCGGACGGTGGGCAAGACGTGGTCTCAGTGAACGTGGCCGGCCTTGGGCCAACGCTGTGAGTCTGGGCCAGACGGGGGGCTGGTCGCCGGGCGCGCGCTGTGCGACTATCCCGCCAGCGCGTACGCGCGAGTGACGATGAGGGGGAGGGGCGCATGGCTAGCGGAGCAGACGTCGTCGTTGTCGGTGGCGGGGTGATCGGCAGCTCGATCGCCTATCAGCTCGCGAAGCGGGGCATCGGGGTGACGCTTGTCGAGGCGCGCGAAGTTGCCTGTGCTGCCTCTGGCGCAAGCGCCGGTGGTGTCCGCCAGCAAGGCCGCGACCCGCGTGAGCTGGAGATCGCCAAGCGCGCGATCTCCATGTGGCCAACCCTCTCCGACGAGCTGGGCGCCGACCTCGATTACCACCAGGACGGCCATCTGACACTGGTGGAACGCGAGGCGGACCTGCCGGAGATCGAACAACGCGTCGCCGAGCAGCAGGCGGCCGGGCTGGGAATCAAGATGCTCTATGGCGATGAGGTGCGCGCGGTTGCGCCCGGCGCCCATGAGTCGATGCTGGCCGGCGCGTACTGCCCGACCGATGGCCACGCCAACCCAATCTCGGCAACCAAGGCGTTCGCCGCCGCGGCCGTTCGCGCAGGCGCGACGCTGCGCGAGCGCACTCCAGTCATTGGCCTGCTGACTGATTCCGGCCGGGTGCGTGGCATTATGACGCCCGATGGTGAGATCGAAGCGGGCTGGGTGATCAACGCGGCTGGGGCCTGGAGCCCGAAGATCTGCGCGATGGCGGGGTTCGATGTGCCGATCGAGGCGGTCGCTCCGCAGATGATGCTGACGACGCCGCTACCGCATGGGCTCGACCCGGTCGTCGGCTGCGTCGGCCGGCCGCTCAGCCTCAAGCAGCTCAGCAACGGTAAGTACCTGATCGGTGGCGGATGGCCGGCGACCGTCTATCTCGACCAGGCGAAGCCGATCGGCCTCAACCAGTACTCGAGCATCGTCGGCAGCGCCAAGGCGTCCTCCGGCGTCTGGCCGATCCTGCGTCAGACGCAGGTGCAGCGTGTCTGGGCCGGGTTGGAGGCGAAGGCAGAGGACGTCGTCCCGATTCTCGGCGCGGTTACGCCGATCGATCGGTTCATCATGGCCAGCGGCTTCTCCGGCCACGGCTTCGCGCTGGCGCCCTACATCGGTGTCCTGATGGCGGATCTTGTCGCGACTGGCGCGACGGCGATCCCGATCGACGACCTGGCGCTGTCGCGCTTCGCCTGATTATTACGGATCCATGTCGAGGATCAGGATCGAGTCGAAGCGGGCGACGGCGTTCTCGGCCGGATCGTCGGAGTGCGTCACATAGAACATGCCCCACTTGCCATAGCTGAGTGCATCGTCGTCGATCGTCCCGACAGACTTTCCGTTGATAACGAGCTCGAGCCGCGTGCCGGTCACGCGCATTGTCATCGTGTTCATCTCGGTCGGGACGAATGTGCCGGGAGCCGATGTGATCAGGACGGTCCAGTTGCCGGATTCATACCGAGAACAACTGCCGGAGCCGTCGAAATGCAGATAGCATGCATAACTGGACACGGCTGAGTTGGCAGCAGCATCAAGCTCCCAGCGCGCAAATAGCCCGACACTGCCATTGCCATCGATCGATACCCTGGCTTCGATCAGCCCATTGCCAAACGGTTGCTCGGGCGGCGGATTAAATGTGCTTCTCATGCGTTCGTCGAGGCTGGGCATGGTGGCGACGAACTGGCCATCCTCTATCGAAGTGGTGATTCCGTAGGAGTTTGTCCCGACTGTGAACGGGTCGGCCGATCCATCGTCGAAGTTCTTGCTGACGACGACCGGATCTTTGACAGAGAGCCACTGGAAGGCGGCGACAATCTGACCGCCTTCGCCCTCGGCATAGACTCCCCAGTTGCCGGATTCATCGCGGGTCATCGACCCCTCGCCAACCATCTGCTGGTTGATATCGAAGGCAAACCACGTATCGACGATCGTCATCGTCAACAAGTTGATGTCCCTAAGGGTGAATGCGCCGGGATCGACGGCGAGCACCTTCGTGAAGTGGTCAGCGACACATTCCCAGCAACTGGCCGACCCATCGTCGCCGATGCCGCAGAGCAGGAACGATTCACTACTGTCATTATTGACTACGTGACGTCCGATTACGCCCGCGAAGCCGCTGCCGGTGAGCTGGACTTCGGTGTGAACGACGCCATCCTGTAGATCGAGCGTTGGTGACTGAGGAACAGCGCTGACCCAGTAGCCATCGTTGACCGACGCCATATAGCTTGCAACGGCGATCGCGAGGCTGGAGTTGTCGCTGGTGTTCGTTGGGAACGGGCCGGGGCCGTTGGAGAAGTCGACGTAGAGGACCTGGCGATCTTCCGCTGTGGTGGTGGGGCTGCCGGAAGGCACGGCGGTTGGCGATCCGCCGGGCGTTGGACCAGGAGTGGCGCCTGTTGGGATAGGAACGCTGGTCGGTGGCCGGGTTGCGACAGGCCGGGGGACGCTGGTGACGACGGCCGGCCGAGCGGTAGAAGTAGGCGCAGGGCTGGGCTGTGCGGTCGGCGCGGGTGACGACCCGCCGCACGAGGCGAAGGTCATAGCCAGGCAGATCGCAACCAGCGCAGCGGTCGACGGAGCTCGGAAACGCCAAGACATAGCGCTCCTCCATCGCTTCTAATCTACGATGAGCATAGTTTCTCCCAGTGTACAGCGAGATCGTTCTTACGCAAGCGTCGACCTCAGCCACATCCGGGTTGACCTTTGTTCGGGAGCGTCCTATTCTGCCGCGAGCCAGCGATCTTTGCCGGCAACACCAGGGAGCAGGGCAATGATTCACCGATCCGCCGCGCACTCACCGACTGGCGTGGCCCGATGAATCCTGGCGACGACACGCTACCGCTGCTGGGGCCGATCGTCGATCGCTATAGCAGCCGTCGGTTCGCGGCGACGCCGCTGGCTACGGAGATCGTTGAGACGCTGCTGGAGGCGGCGCGCTGGGCCCCTTCCTACGGCAATCGACAGCCGACACGGTATATCGTCGCCAGCCATCCGGAGACGCTGGCCGCCGTCCACGAGGCGCTGACCCGCGGCAACGCCTACTTGCGCGCCGCGCCGGTGCTGATCGCTGTTTGCGGCCGGCCGGAAGATGCCCAGATCGTCGACGGCAAGGAGTACTATCTGCTCGACGCTGGCCTCGGTATCGAGAACCTGCTGCTCCAGGCGTTCGCGATGGACCTCCATGCGCATTCGGTGGGTGGGTTCGACGAGGGGAAGGTTCGCGCCGCGCTCGGCATTCCGGAGGATGTCCGGGTGTTGGCACTGGTCGGCATCGGACACGCTGGCCGGCTGGAGGATCTCGACGAGCGCACTCTGGAGCGCGAACTCCGCGAGCGGACCCGCAAGCCGCGCGAGGAGGTGCGTGCCTGGGAGCGCTGGAGCTGGTAGGCCAACGCGGTACGATATCGAGCAGGCAATGGCCTGTTCGTGGAAGGATCGCGTTATGACTGCAGACCAGGACCCGCCGGATTCGCCAGCGCGCAGCCCTCGGCTGGGGGAGCGTCCGGTCCGACCGGAGCTTGCGCCGCGCCCTGACCCCGCGCCAGACATCGTCACGTTCGATCTCGTCCGCAGCGATCCCGAAGTCGTCGCGTTGATCGAGCAGGCGAACAAGAGCCTCGGCGTGTTGGGCTACACCGAGCACGGCGTTCGCCATGTGACGCTGGTCTCCAGGATCGCTCGGAATGTGCTGCGGTATCTTGGCTACGACAGCGAGTATCAGGAGCTGGCGTCAATAGCGGGCTACTTGCACGATGTTGGCAATGTCATCAGCCGCTACGACCACGCGTATACGAGCGCATTGCTTGCTCACGATATTCTCATCCGGATGGGTATGCCGCCGACCGACGTGGCCATCATCATGGGCGCGATCGGCAGCCACGGCGATGATTCCGGCCGGCTTGGCGAGGCGGTTCACCCGGTCGGCGCGGCACTGATCCTGGCCGATAAATCCGACGTGCATCGTTCGCGCGTCCGCAATCCGGATCTGAATGCGTTCGACCAGCACGACCGCGTCAACTACGCTGCCCAGACGTCGTTTCTGCGAGTAGACGAGCCGGAGAAGACAATCACGCTGGAGTTGGCGATCGACACCTCGGTTGCCCAGGTGATGCACTACTTCGAGATCTTCCTGCCGCGTATGCTGATGAGCCGCCGCGCCGCTGAGTTCCTCGGCTGCGAGTTCCACATCACAATCAACGGAGTAACGTTGTTGTGACCGAGGGATGGGGGATGAGGCGAGACAGATGGACGCATCGGGTGGCGTAGGGACAGAACCGGACTCGTACGCCGCGCGGTGGTCTGTGAGCCATGACGACCATCCTGAAGCCCGGACGCCGTAGACCAGGGTGATTACGCTGCCGTGACATGACACAGAGGAGAGCGAGATGCCGATTGTTGCCGGCGCGGTAGCGCCACACGGATTTCCGATTATCCCCGAACTGAGCGAGGACGCCGAGGGGGCGTTGACAACACGCGCGTCGATGCAGCAGATGCAGCGCGAGTTCGCCGCGGCGAAGCCGGATGTCGTCGTTATCTCGACACCACACGGGTTTCGAGTGAATGGCTTCATCTCGATTGCAGACTGCGCCCGCGGAGCCGGCGCGATGGCGCTCGGCGACCGCAAGGTCGAGATGAACGTGCCGTTCGACCTGCGGCTGGCCGATGCGATCGTCGAGCGGGCGCGGGCGGCGGAGATACCGGTGGCCCAGGTCGGCTACGGGGGCTCGAACCGGACTCAGAGCATCATGCCGCTGGACTGGGGCACGATGACCCCGCTCTGGTTTGCCGGCCAGGATCGCAACCTGCCGGGCAAGGGGCATGTCCTCGCTGCCCTCCTCGATGGGCTGCCGGAGGATGAGGGGCCGGCCGCCGTTGTCGTCCAGCCATCGCGGCTGCTGCCGAAGGAAGTCAACATCGCGTTCGGCAAGGCGGTCGCTGAGGCGGCCGAGGCAGACGAGCGCCGGATTGCGTTCATTGCCTCCTGCGATTGGGCGCACCGCCACGACCCCAATCACGCCAACGGTTATCACCCTGACGCGAAGCGGGTCGATGACGCGGTCGTCCAGGCGATCAAGGATGACGACATCCTCGGTCTGCTGAAGCTCGACGACGAGACGATCTCCAACGCCGCCATCGACGGCCTCTGGCAGCTGCTGATGCTGGAGGGAGTCAAGCAGGTCGTGCCGATGAAGGGGACATTCCTGTCCTACGAGGCCCCGACGTACTACGGGATGATGGTGGCGACGTATCAGCGGACATAATCGCTGATACGGATTCGGTGAGCGTTGCGTTGGAATCCTATACTTGGACCCAGACGAGTGTTGCCCAGCGAATCGTGTATCTCAGAGAGGAGCGATGGGCGTGTCTACAACAGAAACACGTTATGAGCACATCGTCCTTGATGATGGCCGGGTACCACGCATTGCTGGCACGACGATGAAGGTTTCCGAACTCGTGACAGCACAGAAAGCATATGGCTGGAGCCCGGATGAGTTGGCTTTTCAGTTCCCTCATCTGACGCTCGGCCAGATTCACTCGGCGTTGGCCTATTACTGGGATCATCAGCAGGAGCTCGATGACGAGATCGCGCGCGGCCTGGCTCTGGTGGACGAACTTTGTCGGGAGACGGTGGAACCACCATTCGTCGCCGCACTTCGCGATTTCCGATTGCGCTGAGTTGATCGCTCTCTATATGGATCACCACGTTCCACGAGCAGTGCCGTCGGCGTTATTATCGCGGCGAGTTGACGTCATCACAGCTGCCGAGAATGCGGCAACAGAGATTGACGACTCACGGTTGCTCGACCGTGCGACAGCGCTTGGACGTGTTCTGTTCTCGCAAGATACCGATCTGCTCGTCGAAGCAACACGACGACAGCGCGATGGCGTTTCGTTCGGAGGCGTTATCTTCGCTCACCAACTGCGAGTGTCGGTTGCGGGATGTATCTCTGATCTGGAGCTGATTGCTAAGGCCGGCAATCAGCCCGATTTCGTGAATCGCGTCGTGTTTCTCCCGCTGTGATTCCCGCTACCCCCGGTTCGCCTCGCGTGACTCGGCCTGCTTCTTCGCGCGAGCGCGTTCGTGCTCCTTCAGCATGCGCTTGCGCAGGCGGTATGCCTTGGGTGTGACTTCGAGTAGCTCGTCGTCGGCCAGGAAGTCGAGTGCCTGCTCGAGTGAGAGGATGACGGGCGGGGTCAGCCGAATGTTGGCGTCGGCGCTTGCGGCACGCATGTTGGTCAGCTTCTTGGCCTTGCAGATATTTACCGCCAGATCGTTGCCACGCGCGTGCTGGCCGACGATCTGGCCTTCGTAGACTTCCTCGCCAGGAGACACGAAGGTCATGCCACGTTCCTGTGCGCCAGCGATGCCATAGGAGAGGGCAGTGCCGGCCTCCCATGCGACCAGCGCGCCAGTCCGCGTCGAGGAGATTGCCCCCTGCCACTGCTCGAAGCCGATCAGACGAGAGGAGAGCGATCCGTTCCCCTTTGTCCGCGTGAGAAATTCGTTGCGCAGCCCGATCAGCCCGCGTGTCGGGATTTCGAACTCCAGTCGGACATTGCCACGCCCGTCGTTGACCATGTCGACCATCCGCGCTCGACGTCCGCCGACCAGCTCGGTGACCGCGCCGACGAACTCCTCGGTCGTGTCGATCACCAGCTGCTCGACCGGCTCGACAGTCTCGCCGTCCTCTTCCCGGGTGATGACCTCAGGACGCGAGACCTGGAACTCGTACCCTTCGCGGCGCATCGTCTCGATCAGGATCGACAAGTGCAGCTCGCCGCGGCCGGAAACGGAGAACACATCTGGCAGACTGGTCGGCTCGACGCGCAGGGCGACGTTCGTCTCCAGCTCGCGTCGTAGCCGCTCGCCGAGCTGGCGGGAGGTCTGGTAGTCCCCCTCTCGGCCGGCGAATGGAGATGTGTTGACCCCAAACGTCAACTTCAGTGTCGGCTCATCGATCTCGATGCCGGGTAGTGCCTCTGGCGCTGCCGGATTGGCAAGCGTTGCGCTGACGTGTGCTGCAGGAAAGCCGGTGAGGGCGACGATGTCGCCGGCCTGCGCCTCGGCAACCTCGAGCCGCGTCAACCCCTCGTGGGTTGCCAGCCATGTCACCTTCTGTCGATCTTCTTCTCCGCCCGCGCCGAGCTGGACGAGCGTCTCCCCGGCGTGCAGCCGGCCACGGCGGATGCGGCCGATCGCGATCCGGCCCCGATGTGGGTTGTAATCGAGCGACGCGACCTGTAGCTGGAGTGGCCCGTCGATGTCAACAATCGGCGGGGGGATGTGATCGACGATCGTGTCGAAGAGCGGCACGAAATCGGGAGCGAGATCGTCCGGCGTAAAGCCGGCACGGCCCTGCTTGGCAATCGCGTAAATGACAGGGAAGTCGAGCTGCTCGGCGTCGATTGCCAGGTCGAGGAACAGATCCTGAGTCTGCGAGACGACATCCGCGATGCGGGCGAACGGGCGATCGATCTTGTTGATGACGACGATCGGCCGCAATCCGAGGCCGAGCGCCTGCCGGAGAACTGTCCGCGTCTGCGGCATCGGCCCCTCGACGGCGTCGACGATCAGCAGACACCCGTCAGCCATGTTCAGCACGCGCTCGACCTCTCCTCCGAAGTCGGCGTGGCCGGGAGTGTCGATGACGTTGATCTTGACGCCGCGCCAGTGGATCGACGTGTTCTTGGCCAGAATCGTGATACCGCGCTCGCGTTCGAGGTCATTGGCGTCCATGATCAGCTCGCCAGCGGCGTCCGGATCACGAAACGTATTGGTCTGCTTCAGCAACCCGTCCACCAGGGTCGTCTTGCCGTGATCGACGTGGGCGATGATGGCGATATTGCGCAGGTCCTGGCGGGCCTGGCCCGTCGTCGGTTGAGTCGAGGTGGTGGAGGATGCTGTCATCTGTAAAGGGGTCCCCGTTCGGCTGGCGCTGACATACGACTGCGGCCCGCACGGACCGCGACCGTTCATTATATCGTGTCGGGAATGGGGACGGGGGACAGGATGTCCGGCCGTGCCGGCAGGCATCCCGCCAGCGAGCGTTCGCGCTATGAACGTTGGCTGGCGATAGCGCCAAATCGCCGGGTTGCCATGAGTTCGTGCCGGCCGCTCATGCGGGCTTTCGAGCGGTCACGATGACATAAGGCCGGGAGAGGCGGACCGTGCCGTCCGCCTGCATACAGGTGCTGAGCAGCTCGATCGCATCCGAATGCAGCGCCAGCTTCTGCGGTAGATCAAGCCGCTGGAAGACGAACATCGTCGGACCGAGCGCGCGCTGGAACAGGAAGTCGCAGGCGTCCGACGGCGATGACGCCACCCACGGCACGTCGTCCACGATCAATGAAATGTCTTCGACGTACGGGCCGAGCATCGCGTCGAGGTGGGCTGGATCTGACCAGTCAAAAACACTGAAGCTGCCCGGTGGCGGCGGCGGGGTGTACCTCGCGGTGATCGTCATCAGCCGGCAGTTCGGCTCCTCCGGCAGCCACGCCGTGAAGGCCAGCCGGCCACCCGGCCGCAAGACCCGGCAGAGCTGATACGCGACGGCATCATGACGCGGGGCGAAGATTGAGCCGAACGAGGAGATCACGACATCGAACGACGCGTCGTCGTACGGGAGATCCTCGATATCACCGACATCGAAATGGATCGCTGGCTGGCCGGCCGCGCCAGCCAGCTCTCGCGCCACCGAGATCAGCTCCTCGGCGAAATCGACGCCAGTGACGATAGCGTCACGACGGGCCGCCTCGATCGCCGCGATCCCGGCGCCGGTCGCGCCGTCGAGCACGCGTGCGCCCGGCGCGATTCCGGCGGCGTCGATCAGTCGCTCGACGGCTGGACGAAGCGTCTCCGCCATCTCACCGTATCCGGCGCCCGGCAAATTCCAGGCCTGACGCATCGACTGCTTGACCCTGTCGACTTGTTCGGCAGTATGGCGAAACGGCTGCGAGCTCATTCGCAACCTCCGGTCCGTTGTTGGCGCATCCGGCCGTTTCCAGGCTCAGGAGAGGACGAGCGGCGTGACGTGGTGCGGCAGGGCGTCGCGTGCGATCAGTGTCTGGTCGATCTGAGCGAGATGCTCGGCATCGTGAGTCTGCAGGGAGAGAGCCAGATCCCTGATCGTTACGGTGCGGTTATCGATATCAGTGCCAGCGCGGATCCAGGCGTCATCCGGTAGCGCCCGCAACAGAGAGAGTGTGCTCTGCCTGAGCCGTCGGAATTGACTCATGACGGTGAAGATCGAGATCTCCTGATTGTCCGTGGTGACGATTGGAGGTGGTAGCTCTCGCAGGTCGGGGAAGTCGTAGTTTGCGATTGCAAACAGCTTTGGATAGACGCGTGCCTCGGTGTCGCGCAGGTGAGCGACGATCTGGCGAACCGACCACTCTCCGCGCTCGGGAGCGCGATCCACGCGTGACATGTCGCGCTGGGGTGTAACCCGCTTCGACAGGTAGTTGATCATGTGCGCCAGGCGGATCGTAATCTGCTCGTACTCGTCCATCATCGGCAGGTTCCCCATCCTCGCCTCGTTCATCCGACGACCGCTGGCACCCATTGTAGTCTGTTCGGCTCGTTCGTGCGCTGGCTATCCGGCGTTGTCCGGCAGCCCCCAACCCGTTGTCGATGTCTCCCACTGGGCCGAACCGTCGAGATGGAGTGCTGTCTGCACCGCAGCGCGTGCTAGCGCGAGCGTGGCGTCGACCAGCGGTGTTTCGATATTCGGCTGCTGGAGCGCGACCGGAATCTCGGTGCAGGCCGCCAGCAGCACCTCAGCTCCACGGTCGGCGAGATGTTCGGCTGCTTCCACGAGCAGCGCGGTCGCCTCGTCCACCGACCGACCGGCCTTGACTGCCCGGATCGCGGCCATGACGCAGCGCTCCTGGATGTCGTCATCCGGCACGATTGCGTCGATCCCGCGTGCCAGCAGCGCTTGCTGATAGATCTCGGCGGAGATCGTGCCGCTTGTCGCCAGCAGCCCGACGATCTCGGCGTCTGGCCAATCGAGACGAATCTCATCGGCGGCGGCGTCGATCATGCTCAGAATCGGCGGCTCCACTCGTGGCTGGACTTCGTCAAGAAACGCATGAGCCGTATTGCACGGCACGACGATGAAGTCCGCGCCGAGCGCGTCCAGCGCTCGCGCCCCACGCACAAGCCACGGGATCGGGCTCTCGCCGCCGTGCAGCAGCGCGTCGGTTCGATCGGGGACGCGTGGATCGGCGTAGATGATGACGGGGATATGGCTCTGGTCGCGATCGGCCGGGGTTAGCTCGATGATCTTCCGATACAGGTCAGCTGTCGCGAGTGGTCCCATGCCGCCGAGGATGCCGATGACCGCGCGCCGAGGCGGCTCGAAGGTGTCGATGAGCGGGTCATCCTCAAGATCCTCGTTTGTCGTCGAAAAGCCAGCGACAACCGGTTGCCAGAGAGGAGATTGGGCGGGCCAGCGGCCGGCGTACGCGGTCGACCAGCGGCGCAGTGGCGCGAGCCAGTCGAGACGATCCGGGATAACCTCGATTGCGATCTCGGTATATCCCCGGTCGTGGATCGCGTAGGCGCGGGCTTCCGGCTCGTCTGTCTGAAACGAGACGATGATCATCAGCGCATCGGGCCAGTTGGCCTCGCGTAGATCGGTTGACGACGGGACCGGCGGCGAAGTGGGGTGGGAATGAAAGATCGCCCCGAGCCACCAGTCGCGCGCGTTCATGTCGGCTACTGCTTCGAGAACCTCGGCGTCGTCCATCCGGTAGCGAGTCGGGCTGTCGAGGATGTTCGTGCCGGGGTAGATCTGCACCGGCTCGTCGTCTGTGAACGCAATCAGCCCGCAACCCTCGTTCGGGCGCATGAGCTCGAGATGCTCGATGATCTCGTCGAACAGGCGCTGGGAGATACGCAACGAATGACCATCCGACGATGGTCGATCGGAGCGGCCGGCGAGCGGCGCCTGTGATTTGTGTCGGCGATCAGCTGGATGCATGCCGGACCTGGCTCCAGAGGATGACGAACCTGCCGCGCCCATGCCGGGGACGCAATCACGCAAGTATAGCAAGGGTTCCGGCTATCCCGTCTGACTCCCTTCTTAGCCCGGCGGGCAGCCCTTGTTGAAGATGGCGGTGGCGTCGGCGTCGGTCTGGGCTTGCTGGAGGTCGCCCTTCGTGATTGCCATCGGGTGATAGGGCGGCAGTATCTGCATCTCGGGCCGGACCAGGTGCAACAGGTAGCAACCGACGAAGATCTGCTGGCTGCCGTCGGTCTGATCGACGTGCAGGATAACCGGCACGTCGTAGTACAGGCTGCCGGCCGCTGCGCCGACCCCGAATGTGCCGGTCGTCAGGTCGACATGGTCGGTATCGGCATACCCTTTCGAGAACTGATCGAACGGCGGCACATTCTCTGACTGCTCCCAGTATGAGTAGGCGCGGGCGTACTGCTTGCTGTTGATCGCGTTGTAGAGCGATTCCAGCAGTGTGATCGGCGTGCTGCGATCGTCCTGGTAGTTGGCCGGGTAGATCTTCGGTCCGGACACGGGGGTGGAAGCTGCGGAATCGGTCGGGACTGGTCCGGTCGAGATGATCGTCGAGGTTGCCGCTGCGGTGGCAGGGATGCTCGTCGCGGTCTCAGTCGCCGTTGGCAGCGCTGTGGTGGTGGGAGCGCTGGTCGGAGTCTCAGTTCGGGCTGCCGTTGGCCCTGACGTGCCGGTGGGCTGCGCAGTGGCGGTCGATTGTGTCGTTCCACTGCACGCAGCAAGCAGGAGCACGAGCGCGGTGGAGAGGAGGAAGGCGAGCGATCGCTTCCTGGCCATGATGGAGTCTCCCTTCGCGAGCTTGGCCACCGGCTATCGAACGGGCGGGTACGCCGCTTCCGACATCGGTGGGTGCTACTGAAATAAACGCTCGGCGTCTCGCGCCGGTTTCTTGTTGTCAGAGGCTGGTGCGCGCGTTGACAACTGGCGGTACCCTGTCCACGGCGCGAACTTGGCACGACAGTTTGGAGGAGATTGCATGACCGACCGGACTCCCGTTTCTTTTGGCGCATGGTCGTCACCGATCACAGCCGACTTGATTGCGACGGGCTCGATCCGACTCAGCGAAGTGTCCTTGCGCGGCGATGACCTCTGCTGGCTCGAGTCGCGCCCGACGGAGGGTGGGCGTTACGTTGTCGTCCGCCGGGACTCCCGGGGAGACTGCGAAGACATCAACCCGCCCGATACGAATGCCCGCACGCGCGTCCACGAATATGGCGGAGCGTCGTATATGGTCGCGGAGGATGTCGCGTTCTTCAGTAATTACGCCGACCAGCGGCTTTACCGTCGAGATCGTGGCGATGATCCGATCGCGATTACCCCCGCGCCGGAGGTCCCAGCCGGCCTGCGCTACGCCGACATGCAACTGACGCCGGACGGCAGGACGATTGTCTGTGTCCGCGAGCGGCATGCAACCGAGGGTGAGGCGGTCAACGAGATCGTGACGCTCCCGGCCAATGGCACGACCGAGCCGGTCGTGATCGGGTCTGGTCGAGATTTCTACGCCTTCCCGCGTGTCAGTCCGGACGGCGCAAAGGTGTCGTGGGTGGAGTGGGATCACCCGAATATGCCGTGGGACGGGACGGAGCTCGTTGTCGCCGACCTGGCTGCGGACGGCACGGCGTCGAACGCGCGGAGGATGGCCGGCGGGCCGGCCGAGTCGATCTATCAGCCGGAGTGGTCGCCAGAGGGTGTGCTGTATCTCGTGTCCGACCGGACAGGCTGGTGGAACCTCTACCAGCTCGATGGAACTGATCTGATCCCCCTGACCCCGATGGATGCCGAATTCGGCGGGCCGGCCTGGTCGCTCGACGCGGGGCAATATGCGTTCCTCTCCGGGGGACGGATCGTCTGTGTCTATGGACAGGATGGCATCCATCACCTCGGTGTCATCGAGCCGGGCAAGCCGGAGATCCGCGAAGTGGCGACGCCGTTCACCGCGTTCGCCAGCATCGACACGGACGGCGGAGAGCGCGTCGCGGTCGTTGCTGGTGGTCCGGTAATTCCTGGTTCGGTCGCGCTGATCGATATGGCGAGCGGCGCGACCGAGGTCGTCAAGCGCAGCAACGCGGCCGAGATCGACCCTGGATATCTCTCGCCGGCCCAACCGATTGAGTTCCCGACGACCGGCGGGAAGACTGCGCACGCGCTCTACTATGCGCCGCGCAATCGGGATGCCGCCGCGCCGGAGGGCGAGCTGCCGCCGCTGCTCGTCTTCAGCCATGGCGGCCCGACGGGACAGACGACCGGGGCGCTCAATCTGAGCATTCAGTACTGGACCAGCCGCGGTCTTGCTGTCGTCGATGTCAACTATGGCGGCAGCACCGGCTATGGCCGTGAGTATCGCGAGCGGTTGAAGGATAACTGGGGCATCGTCGATGTAGACGACTGCGCCAACGCAGCGCGCTATCTGGCCGGCCAGGGGTTGGTGGACGGCGCGCGCATGGCGATCCGTGGCGGCAGCGCCGGCGGGTATACGACGCTCGCCGCGCTGACCTTTACCGATGTCTTCGCTGCCGGGGCCAGCCACTTTGGCATCTCCGACCTCGAGACGATGACGACCGACACGCACAAGTTCGAGTCGCGCTACCTCGACGGGCTCGTCGGCCCATATCCCGAGGCGCGCGACATCTATCTCGCCCGTTCTCCGGCCTACCACACCGAGTTGCTCTCGGCGCCGATGATCATCTTCCAGGGGTTGGAGGATAAGGTCGTTCCACCATCGCAAGCCGAGGCGATGGTCGCTGCGCTCGACCGCAAGGGGTTGCCCTACGCCTATCTGGCCTTCGAGGGCGAGCAGCACGGGTTCCGTCGCGCCGAGAATATCAGCCGAACCCTTGAGGCAGAACTGTATTTCTATGGGAAGGTCTTCGGGTTCCAGCCATCCGACGAGATCGAGCCGGTGATGATTGTGAACGAGGGATGAGCGGGTGGATGTAGCGACTCCATAGGGGCAGAGGCGGGCCTGTTGGTTCGGCGGCGTCTCGGTGGAACCGTCGTTTCACGCCATCGCGAGGCTTCGTGGCGGCTCAAAGGTCGGGCGTTCTCGCGAGGCGGTACGATTATGGGTGTTGGTGGTGGGAATGCGGCACTCCCTCAGCCCCGGCGAGTTCGGAAGCCGGTGGCTCAGGGTGAGATGACCTCGCGCGATGAGCGCCGGGCATGAGGGCGAGGTTGGGAAGCGTGAATCAACAGCCGGAAGCGTCAATCGGGGTTGATGTTGCCGACCCGTATGCGGCGCGGCCATGGTTGCGGCACTATCCGGCCGGCTCGACACCCGATATCGCGCCGGTGACTCAGACAGTGCCGGACCTGTTGCGTGTCGCCGTCGATCGGTACCCCGATCGCGTAGCGTTTACCTACTACGGCCGGCACCTGACCTATCGAGAGGTGGACCGGCTTTCCTCGAAGTTTGCCAACCGACTGATCGAGCATGGCGTCAAGCCGGGCGATCGCGTCCTGATCGTCCTGGCCAACATGCCGCAATACCCGATCGTCCATCTCGGCACGCTCAAGGCGGGCGGCGTTGTCGCGGCACTCTCGCCGCTGCTGGTCGAGCGCGAGCTGGACGATCTGGCGGTCGACTCCGGCGCTCGCGTCGTCGTCGCGCTCGACCGAGTCTGGGATCGCATCGCCCCTCTGGTCGAGCGTGGCGTCGTCGAGCGGGCGATTATGACTGGGCCACAGGACTTTTTGCCGACGATCAAGCGCTGGCTCTACCCGCTGAAGTATCGGAAGGAGATGATCTCCGTTCCCTTCGACGCGGCTCGAGGCATCTACAGCCTGCCGGCGCTTCTCAAGGGCGCCTCCGATCGCGACCCGGGCGTCGCAACCTCGCCGGACGATATCGCCGCATTTCAGTACACGGGTGGCACGACTGGCCTGCCGAAGGCGGCGGTGCTGACCCACCGAAATATGGTTGCGAACGTGATGCAGGTGCGCGCCTGGGTGCCGGAGCTGCGCGATGGCGAGGAGACGATCCTCTCGATCCTGCCGTTCTTCCACTCCTACGGTGTGACCCTCTGCCTGCACCTGGCTACCTATCTCGGCGCGACAACGGTCCTCGTCCCACGCTTCGAGATCGCCGACGTCATGGAGCAGATCGCGACGTACCAGCCGACACTCCTGCCCGGAGTGCCGACGCTGTACAGTGCGATCAACGGCGCGGTTGAGAATAACCCGGCCCGTCAGGCGTCGATGCGGTCGATCCGCTACTGCATCAGCGGCGGCGCGCCATTGCCGCGCAGCGTTCAGGAGCGCTTCGAGGAGATCACCGGCGGCCATCTCGTCGAGGGCTATGGGCTTTCCGAGGCATCTCCGGTGACGCACGCCAACCCGCTCGATGGCCGGGCCCGGATCGGGACGATCGGTATGCCGTTACCCGGCACCGAGGCGCGGATCGTCGACCTCGATACCCGTGCACCTGTGCCGATCGGCGAGCGCGGCGAGGTTGCCATCCGCGGCCCGCAGGTGATGAAGGGCTACTGGCGCCGTCCGGAGGACACCGCCGCCGTCCTGTCCGACGATGGCTGGCTCTATACCGGTGATATCGGGATCATGGACGAGGACGGCTTCTTCCAGATCGTCGATCGCCAGAAGGATGTCGTCATCACCGGCGGCGAGAACATCTATCCTCGCGAGATCGAGGAGGTGCTCTACTCACACCCGAAGATCGTCGAGGCAGCGGTTATCGGAGTGCCGCATTCGGTCGGCGGGCAGGTCGTCAAGGCGTTCGTCGTCGTCAAGCCAGGTGAGACACTGGAGCGCCGCGATGTGCTGCAGTATTGCTCCGAGCGTCTGGCGAAGTTCAAGGTGCCGCGCCAGATCGAGTTTCGTGAGAGCTTGCCGAAGGCCGCCACTGGCAAGATCCTGCGACGCGCCCTCGCGGAAGAAGAAGCCGCCAAGCCCCGGAGACGTCGGGGTGGGGACGCTGAAACGACCGGGGGCTGATCGCCCCCGCTCAACTCGCCTCGAATACCCGCAGCCAGTTCTCCCCCAGCAGCTTGAGGATCGTTGCGTCGTCATAGCCGCGCTCGACGAGCGCCTCGGTGAGAGCAGGGAGCTCGCCGATGTGTTGCAGATCCAGCGGAGCGTCGCGGAACCCGAAGAAATCGGTACCGAGCGCGACGTGGTCGGGGTCTGTCTGGTCGATGATGGCGTCCGCCTCATCGACCAGCGCCGCGATATCGGCCATGCCCCAGAAGACAATGCCGATCAAGCCGCCGGTCTGGGCAATCGCCTGCGCCTTGGTCATCCCGTAGGTCGGATTTACCTCGTCCCATGGGGCGCGGTAGCCGGGTGACGGGGTCAGGACGCTGGTGTGGGAGCAGACGACCGGCCGGCTGGCGCGCTCGATTACGTCCCAGAAGCCGCGGTCAGACAGGTGCGCCACGTCGAGCACGATCCCAAGCTCCTGGCAGCGATCGACTGCGCGCTTGCCCAGGCTGGTCAGCCCGCCTGTCGCGATGTCTTGCTGGGTGCCATCCGCCAGCAGGTTACGGCGGCTATGGGTGAGTGTCGTCATTCGGAGCCCGAGCAGGTGAAAGATATCGAGCAGGTCGACCCGTGATCCGATCGGCTCGGCGCCCTCCATCGTCAGCACCCAGGCGACCTTGCCCTCCCGTTTGGCGCGACGGATCTCGGCGGCGCTCGTTGCCAGGATGCAGCGATCAGCATTCGCTGCAACAACGCGGCGCAGCGCGGCGACCATCTCCAGCGCCGATTCCAGCGCGTGATCGAGCTTGTCGTCCGGCAGATATATCGCCACACATTGTGCCGTGACGCCACCCTGCTCCAGCAACGGTAGCTCGTACTGGCCGGCCGGCGCGATCAGCATCGCGAGCGGATCAAGCTCGTAGGGGACGTCGCGCAGCTCGGCCACGGGACGGTTTGCCGCGATTGTCCGCCAGCGTTCGAGGGCATCGGCGGGAAACGACTCGGTAAGAGTGGTCACTCCGTTCAGGACCGGCAGGAGGATGTCGCTGTGTCCGTCGATGACGATGGCGCGTCGCTGCAATTCGGCGGCGCGCGGGGAGATCTTCACGATGCGGCTCCGTTCGCCTGCCACGATGGTCTCTGATCTGCGACGCCGATGCCCATCAGGAGGCCGTTGATCGGCATGGCGGGGCTGGTGGTCAGGAACAGGACGCGGCCGTCGGCGGGGGCGACGATCTGCTCGAGCTCATCGCCGAATAACGAGTCGATCGTGCCGACGACAGCGCCGACGGTGACCAGGTCGTCCACTGCGACTCGCGCATGGAACATGCCCGCGTGCCGCGAATACAGCCAATCGAAGCGGGAGAGCGCTGTAACGTCGCCGGCCGGGTCGACATCACGGCGGAGTATCCCCAGATGGTTGAGGACACGGATCAAGCCGTCGGTCAGCAGTCGCACCGGTTCTTCGTCGAGCAAACCGACACCGCCGGCCTCGGCGATGAAACCTGGCACTCCGCGCTCGGCCGCGGCGACGAAGCTCATCGAGCCTTTGGCCGGCTGGACCGGCCGGTCGATGACGAGCAGGTAGGGCAGCCCGAATACCTCGGCAAGCTCGCGCGCCTGCGTGTCGGCAGCGTCGTGCCCTCCGCGGCAGATCGAGAATGGCGCCAACGCCTCGACCATGTCGCCGCCGTGCAGGTCGACATACACGTCCGCCCGCGCAATGAGCTCCTCCGTCATGGCGTGGACAAGCTGTTCGGTATAGCTTCCGTCGGGGCTGCCGGGAAACATGCGGTTCGGGTTGAGGCCGTCGACCGGGCAGACGAATGGAGTCCGGCCCCAGAACGCCGGCAGGTTGACGACGGGCATCAGAACGATAACGCCGGATATCTCGCCGGCGTCGATTGAGCGGGCCAGCCGGATGACTGTCTCTATTGCGGGATATTCGCCGCCGTGTACCCCGGCGCTGATGAAGATCACCGGTCCGGGATGCATGCCGGCTATCGAGATTACCGGCCAGCGTTGCTCTTGCAACGCATCGCCTGGAAGCGCAACTTCGTGACGTTGCGTCGTGCCCGGCGTCAGTGGCCCCAGAATCGGGAATCGCTTAAGGTATCCGCCGTCCATCGAGATTGGACTCACTTGCTCTCCTTTACGACCCGCCAAAGCGGGTGTGAAATCGAGCGCTAGTGTGCCGATTACCCGGGCAATGTCAAGACGGACGGTGAGCTACTGATAGATGACGATGAGCGCGGGCGGGTCGAGCGCGACGATCTGCTCGGGGGTGAGGAGCGGGTCGTCCTGCCGATAGAAGAGCTTGATCCCGCCAAATTCGATCAACTCATCGGTGACGAAGTGCGTGTAGTTCCCCAGCTTGGCTTCCTGACCGCCGAAACCGTCCATGTCGAGGACGATATCGACGCCCGGCAGCGGTTTGATCGCGTCCTTGTGAAAGATCATCTCCGACTCGAACTGGTGCAGGATCAGAATCTTCGAGGGCAACTGCTTGTCGGTCGCGATCTGCGACAGCATCTCGACCGCCTTCTGGATATTCCGTCCATCTGCCTCGCCAATGAACTCTCCCGGAATACGGTCCTTTGGCACGGTCTCGTTCGCGGCGGTCGAGAACTCAGGGTCGAGCGCGACGTGGACGTTCGGTAGCTCCAGCCAGTGCCGGATAACCTCGATCTGGTGCGGGATAGTGTCATAGCCGATCTGTAGATCGAGGATCACGATCATGTCGTGGGCCGTGGCGTAGTCGATGTACTCCTGGATCAGCTCGTCGCCGGAATACACGACGTAGGTGCCGTCGTCGCCCGGCCACGGCTGCGCGACGGTCGCGATCAGCTCAAATGCCAGAACGACCGGGTGCGCCGGATCCGCTGCCGCGTAGGCTGCCCCTTGCTCCGCAAGCCTCGCGTGCAGGTCGGGGATCGAATACTCGCCGAGGATCCCCATCTGCGCCGAGTTTGGATGGCCGTAGAACGAGACGATGCGGTGCGATGGGAGAAGACCCTGTCGGTCGCCGGGCGTTGTGGTGGCCGTTGCGGTTGGCGCAATAGCCGTCCCGGTTGCCTCGACGATCTGCGTGGCTGTCGGTGATGGTTCGGCTATCGTGGTCGCCGCCGGCGCCTCGGTAGTCGTCGTGACGGTGGTCGCTCTGGCGGTTGTCGCGCTGGGGGAACCGACCGCCAGTGGCTCGGCTGTGCCAGACGGATCGGGCCCACTACAGGCCGCAAGCCCTGCGATCAGGGCCAGTGGAAGGAGGAACCGGAGCGTTCGGGCAAAGGTACGGACAGTCATGGTCGGCAATCCTACATGATCCTGTCGAGCAACAGAGCGTCGCCTGCTAGACTCAGCCCTGTTTGACGATTGCCGATGCCTACCTGAAAGTGCTGAGACGATGCCCGAACGCGAGCAGACTCGAGTCGTTCACGCTGGCGCCACCGCTGATGCGGCCGGCTCGCTGACCCGGTCGGTGGCGCCGCCGATTGCCCAGTCGACAGCCTGGGTCTACCCCGATATCGCCACCATCGACGCTGTCTATGAGGACGGCGCGCCAGCCTACATCTATGGCCGCTACGGCGTTCCGAACCATCGTGAGCTGGAGCAGGCGGTTGCCGAGCTCGAGGGCGCAGAGGCAGGTGTGGCGACGACGAACGGGTCAAGCGCGATCTTCGCCGTGCTGCTGGCGATGACGCGCGCGGGCAGCCGGGTCGTTGCTGCCGACCGCGTCTATGGCGGCACTCGCGGCATGCTGAATCACGAGATGGCGCGGTTTGGCGTGGAGACGACCTGGGTGGATGTCGCCGATCTGGACGCAGTGCGCGCGGCGTTGGCCGCCGAGCCGCGGCCGGCTCTCCTCTGGGTGGACACGATTGCCAACCCGACGATGCGCGCGAGCGACCTCCCGGCGCTTGCCGGCCTGGCGCGAGATCTGTCCGTCCCGCTGATCGTCGACAACACGTTTGCCACGCCGTTACATTGCAGACCGCTGGAGCACGGCGCGTCGCTTGTCGTCCACTCGGCAACGAAATTCATCGCCGGCCACAATGACGCCTCCGGCGGGATAGTCGTCGGCCCAGTCACATTGGTTGAGCCGGTGCGTGATGCGGCGGTGCGGGTTGGCGGCGTCGGCGCCCCATTCGAGGCATGGCTATGCCTTCGCGGTTTGCGGACCCTCGATGTCCGGATCACCCGGTCGAGCGCAACGACGCTAGCGCTGGCCGAGGCGCTGGAAGCACACCCGGCTGTGCGGCGTGTTCATTACCCGGGGCTGGCGTCCGACCCGACCCACGAGGTTGCCTGCCGTGTGCTGCACGGTGGATTCGGGAGCATGCTCTCGGTCGATCTCGGAACCGCCTCGGCGGCGCGAGCCGCTGTCGATCGCCTGCGGCTGGTGCAGTTCGCCGAGACGCTTGGCGGCGTCATGACGACAGTCGTCCACCACCCGTCGACATCCTATCGGCAGCTGACGGACGCGCAGCTCGCCGCGATTGGTGTTAGCCCGGGGCTGCTGCGATTCTCAATCGGGATCGAGGCTGCCGAGGACATCGTCGCCGACGTTGTCGGAGCGCTTGGGCCGGCCGGTCAGTAGGCGTTCGCGTCGGAGCGGAAGATGTGGAAGATCGTCTTGACGATGATCTTCAGGTCGAACAGGATCGACCAGTTCTCGACATAATATAGATCGTAGCGGGTGCGTTCCTCGATCGAGGTGTCGCCGCGCAGTCCGTTTACCTGTGCCCAGCCGGTGACGCCGGACTTTTCATGGTGGCGGGCCATGTAGGCGGGGATCATCTGGGAGAACTGCTCGACGAAGTAGGGTCGTTCTGGCCGGGGCCCGACCACGCTCATCTCCCCGAGCAGCACGTTGATGAACTGCGGCAGCTCGTCGACCGAGTAGCGCCGCAACACGCGGCCGAAACGAGTCGGTCGTGGGTCGTCGGCCGCTGCCCAGACCGGCCCGGTGTTCTTCTCGGCGTCCACCGGCATCGACCGAAACTTGAGGAGCTGAAAGGCCCGACCATCCTGGCCGACGCGCTCTTGCGCGAAGAAGACAGGCCCGGGCGAGGTCAGCTTGATGATGAACGCAATCAGCAACATCACTGGCGCGAACAGAAGCAGCGCGATCACGCTGACGACGATGTCCATCGCCCGCTTGACGACGCGGTCGAACCGGCGCAGCCCGATCCGCCGGACGCTGACGGTCGGCAGTCCGTTCAGGTCGCCAATGCTGATCGAGTCGCTGGTGAGCAGGCGGAACGATTCAGGGTAGACACGAACCGAGACGGGCAGGTCGGTGACGGCGTAGACCATCTCAAGGATTTGTTCGTGGGGGACGCCGGCCAGGGCGATGATGATCTCGTCCGCCGTTTGCTCCTCGGCGATCCGCGCCAGGTTGTCCGTCATTCCGAGGACCGGAAGCCCGTCGATCTCAGGCTCTGTGTCGCCGAACAAGGGGTCGTGCTGGACGAAGCCGACCGCCTGGTAGCCGAGCTGTGGCGATCGTCGGATCTTGTCGAGCACCAGCCGGCCGGTCTGGCCGACGCCTACGATCAGTAGCCGGTCGGAGGCGACGCCGCGCGCCCTCAGCGCTCCGACGATGCCGGTGTGGATGAAGCGGCCGGCCGTGACGGTCACGATCGCGAAGACCCAACCGGAGACAACGAGCGGCCGCGAGTAGACGAAATCGCGACCGACAGCCAGTGAGGTGATAGCGATAGCCAGCAACAGGCTGAGCGAGATCTGGATGACAATTCGATACGCCTGGTCCATCCGTGAGACGGAGCGCTGGCGTCGGTAATGGCCGCTCATGATGAAGACACCCAGGACAATGGTGGCTGCGACCGTGATCAACAGCACGGACATCTCATGAGCCGGCTGGCTCGCCCCGCTCGCGGGCCGGGCCATGTCGCGGAATTGATACGCGAAGAACAGGGCAAGAACGAGCGCGGTCGTGTCGGTCAGAAAGAGGGTAAGCCCGAAGATGACGGCGAACAGATCGTGACGGGCAGCGTCCCGATGCCGGGGGGCCTCGGTTGCGCCGAGTCGCGAGTCGGTTGGGCGCGGCGCGACGGGCGCCGCTGGCGCGCCGAGTTTCGCCATGCCGGTTCTGCTCCGTCCCTCGTCGATTGCCGCGCGATAGCCGGGGCCGATCGCCATGAGCTCAGGCGACGCGTTTGGCGTGCGCGGGGCGCAGGGCATTCGAGGCCATCGCAATTGCGCCGCGAGCAATGATGCCCGCCAGCACAACCCAGTTTAGCAGTCGACTGCTGCGCGGGGCATAGTGCTTGCGGTGAAAAAGCCACATTGATCGGTAGAACTCGTAGAGCATCCGGTATGACTGCCTGCGCGACGTTGCTCCCTTCAGATGCAGCGCCGTCGCGACCGGGTAGTAGAACACCCTCCAGCCGTCCGATTTCATCCGGAACGCCCAGTCGAGATCTTCACCATACATGAAGAATGTGTCGTCGAGCAGGCCGGCCCGATCGATCGCGCTGAGCCGGACGAGCATGAATGCGCCGACGACGGAATCGACCTCGGTGGTTTCCATCTCGTCGAGATGTGTCAGGTTATAACCGGTGAAGCGCGGATTATTTGGGAACCGTCTGGCCAGTCCCGTCAGCTTCCAGAACGCGCGCGCCGGCGTCGGAAAGCCGCGCCGGCAGGCCAGATCAAGCGAGCCGTCCGGCAGGAGTAGCCGCGGGCCGACGATGCCGGCATCCGGGTGGGAGTCCATGAACGCGAGGCACGAGGGGAGTGTCTCTGGCTCGACCTCGACATCGCTATTCAGCAGGAGAACGAACGAATCAGCGCGAGAGGCATCGTCGGGGATGGACGCCAGAATGTCGCGGAGGGCAAGGTTATTTCCCCCGGCGAAGCCGAGATTGATCGGCGAGGCGATCATGATCGCGCCCGGGCAGGTCGCGTCGAGCCGGGCGACGCTATTGTCGCCGGAACCATTGTCGACGACATAGACGACAAGGCTGCGGTCAGCCGGCGCGCCGTCCCGAAGGTGGGCAACAGCGGCTGCCGTCAGATCCGGCGTGCGGTAGTTGACGATGATGGCGTAGACCGTGCCGCGCCTCGCGGCTGCCGCGTCAGGCCGCCGAGGGGTGGCGACGGATGGCTCGGATGGCACGGGAACCTACCACCAGTGCTTCGGGCGCTAGCACCGCCGGGTTGGAACGGCGTGGCCGGCTGGGGTCGAGCAGTCGACGCGCGTACCAGCGGCCGAAGATGCCCAGCGAGAGCATCATCGTCGCCACCGGTGGGCGTGGCATCTCGATCACACGGCGGGGGAAGAAAAGCGGCGCCCCGCCAGTTGCCAGGTCGCGTAGCAAATGCGAGCCAAGTCCGAGAGTCAGCGCGAGGCCACTCTGCGTGCCGGGCCACAGACGCTCGGCGGCATACGAGACGATGCTGACTGTCAGGAGGCTGTGCGAGGCCGGCCGTTCCGGCATCGTCATGCAGGGAATCAGCCGCACCGACCGCGCCGCAACCAGGTGATCGAGATCGATCGTAACGGCGCTGAGTGCCGCAAGCGCGGCGAGCCGGGCTTTGTGCTCGACAAATGGCATCGCCGGGATGGACACGGCCAGCGCCGTTGCTATATGCGCCGCGCCATCAGACAGCGCCTCGTAGCGCTTCATCTTGCGGCGCTTGAATGACTCACAAAGCTGGTCGAAGCCAATGGCAAGCAGGCCGAAGCCAACCGACGCAGCGATGCCAGCCGGAATCGCGCCGGTATTCCGGCGCGCAGGCGCTGACTTCGGGGCGGAAAGGAGTCGCAGGTGTGTGCCGGGTTTCATCATGTTCAAAGTGTACTCTCTCTTTCGATCGTCGATCAGCTGCTGCGCAGCCCGCGTGCCGCGTCGTCCGTCACGTATCGCTTTCTGCATGTCGACGCTTACTGCATGAGTTCTCTCTACGGACACCGCGCGATGCCATCCACGAAAAGAACGACCAACCGGGAGAATGACGTTATGATGAAATCGTCACACTCCGACCGGGATCTTGTGCGTGTTGGGGCTTCCAAACTTTGTCCCCACGGGGTATAACAAGAGTGTCTTCGGACCGTTAGCCGGGATATGGCGAGGCAACGGCGCAACGTCTGGATGTCCCGGCAGACTCGATGAGGACGCCCCGGCCGCTGCACGGGGGCTACGGCGCGATGATTGCGCCGCGCAACAGGATGTGTCGTCTGTTGGTGGGAAAGAGGAACGAACATGGCGCAACGACCAGGAGTCCAGCGTCAGAGGATCGGTCCCGCGATCCGACGAATGCGCCGGATGAAGGGGCTGACGCTCGATGGGCTGGCATCACAGGCAGGGATTTCGGCATCGCATCTGAGCCGGCTCGAGCGAGGGCAAACGTTGCCGAGCTTCCAGGTACTTTCTGACATCGCCCACGTTCTGGGCGCGGATGTCGATGACTTTGTTCGCCTCGAAGCCGAGGTGACGACGCTCGACGCCGAGTTCCAGGACATGCTTGACGCGCGTGGCTTCCCCGAAGATCTGCAGATCGAGCTACTTTCGACTTCGATCGAGCTGCGCCAGGCACTCTTCGCGCTGTTTCGCGATCTCGGGGCAACGACTCGCCGCCGGTCACGGATAACGGGCCGATCGGCTGCCGCTGCGACGAACAGCACTACCTGATCGATCGGTTCAAACGATCGTCGGGGGTCAACGGCCCGTGGGACCAGCGTGGGTTCCGCGGGCCGTTTCTGTCTGTCATCCTCGGATATACTCGCTGAATAGGCTCTGGATTATCGAAGTTGCGGCGCTCGCTCATGTTGACGCCGATCACCTGAGGAAGGATGCTGTCTGGGTGGATGAACGCTGGAATGATCGCTGGTCGCGGCGCGGCAAGATCGCGGCGAAGACGAGCCGGCCGTCGCGAACCTCGCCCAAGGATATGATCTCGTTCTCGTTCGGCAACCCCGACCTCGATTCCCTGCCGCTCGATGAGATGGTTGAGGCCGCCGAATTCCTCGCCGAAAACAACCGCCGGGATTCCCTCGTCTACGCCGATCCGGTCGGGCCAGACGGCCTCGCCGCCGCGCTGGCCGAGAAGCTCCACCGCGACTATGAGCTGAACGTTACCCCCGACCAGATCCTGCTCACGTCCGGCGCGTCGAGCGGGCTGAGCCTGGTCGTCGATATGCTGGTCGATCCGGGCGATATCGTGCTGGCCGACGCTCCGGCCTGGATGGGCGCGACCGGCATGTTCCGGTTGGCGGGCGCCGAGGTGATCGGCGTCGAGGTCGATGACGATGGTGTTGACCCGGCAAAGGTCGAGGCTGCGCTGGACAAGCTGGCTGCCGAAGGCAAGCAGGCAAAGTTCCTCTATACGATCCCGACCTTTCAGAACCCGGCCGGCGTCGAGCTCTCCGTCGAACGCCGCCACAAGCTGGCAAAGATTGCCGACGAGCGTGGGCTGCTGATCCTCGAGGACGACGCCTACATCGACCTGCGCTTCGAAGGCGAGAAGAAGCCGACCATGTTCGGTCTTGCAAATCCCGGCTCGGTGCTGCTGTTTGGCACGTTGTCGAAGACAATTGCCGCCGGCCTGCGGCTTGGCTGGTGCGCCGGCCCCGCAGATATCATCGCCGTCCTCGGGCGTGGCCGGTCCGACACTCTGCGCAACACCTACACTGCCGCGCTGGCCGAATGGTATGTGACGACGGGGCGCCACGCGGAGCACATCGCGAATCTCCAGCAGATCTATAAGGGCAAGTGCGCACACATGCTCGCCGCGCTCGATCGCGAGATGCCGGAGGGCGTCAACTGGACGAAGCCGAATGGTGGCTTCTTCCTCTGGTTGACACTCCCGGAAGGCGTTGATTCCATCGAGATGCAGCCCGCCGCCCGCGAGCATCTGGTGGACTATATCCCCGGGCCGGCGTTCTATTCCGACGGCAGTGGCCGTCGTTCGCTGCGCCTCTCCTTCAGCGCGGTGACGATGGACCAGATCGACGAGGGTATCGCGCGGCTGGCCGGGGTCGTCAAGGCAGCGATGCCGTCTGCCGCGCCCGCAGACTAAGGATGCCGGAACAAGCAGGCGTCGATCGCCTGCTGGCGGCTGCGTCGACGCTCGTCGCCCAGAGCGGCGCGTCCGGCGCGGCCGTCGCTGTCTGGCGCGACGGCCGGCCGATCCTCGAAGCAGGGATCGGAACGGCTGACCTGGCCGGGACGATGCCGCTGGACGCACACGCCCGCTTCCCGGTCTACAGCGTCACCAGGACCCTCATCGCCGCGAGGATCTTGCGGCTCGTCGAGCATGGCGCTGTCGCGCTCTCGGTTGGCGTGTCGCACCCATTGTTCGCCGAGCCTGCCTATGGCCTCGGTCGGCTGATATCGCGGAACCGGGCTGGCTCTCCGAACGCAAAGCCCTGTGCCTGATCGCAGCCGAGCTCGCGGAGCCAGCGCGCCTGCGCCTCAGTCTCGACGCCGACCGCAATTGTCCGAACCCCGAATGGTTGCGCTAGCCCGATGATGGCCCGTACGATCGTGGCGCTGTCCGGATCGTCGGGCAGGCTGCTGATGAACGATCGATCGATCTTGATTGCGTCGATCCCACAGCTGCGCAGGCAGCTGAGCGACGTGTAACCACGGCCGAAGTTGTCGATCGCGATGCGAACACCGAGCTCGGCCAGTTGATGAATACGGTCGCGGATGGCTGTCGCGTGATGCATCAGAGCCTGTTCCGGGATATCGAGAACCAGCCGCGATGGCGCGAGCCCCGTCGTTTCCAGTATCTGGGCCAGTGTGTCGCTCGTGTCGGGGTCCGCGAGCTGGCGGGAAGACAGGTTCACGACAACGGTCGGCGGATTCCCTGCGCCCTGCGTCGGCCATCCGAGGGCGTCGGCGCAGGCTCTCCGGAGCACCCAGCCCGTGACCGCGCCCGCGAGACCGATCTCATCCGCGAATGGGATGAATGCTTCCGGCGGCACCAGCCCGAACCTCGGGTGACGCCATCGCGCGAGTGCCTCGTGCGCGACGATCTCTCCGGTCGTGAGATCGACGATCGGCTGGTAGTCGAGCGTCAGCTCGTCCGTTGCGATTGCCTGACGAAGCGCTCGCTCCCATTCGGGCCGCGCCGCATCCTCGGGGTAGCGCGCCGATTCGAACTGGACGAAGCAGTGCTTGCCGATCGACTTCGCCTGATACATCGCAATGTCGGCCCAGCGCAGCAAGTCGACAGGCCGATCGAGCACTGTCGAACGCACGGCAATCCCGATGCTGGCGCTGAGCTCGATGGCGGTCCGATTCATGATGAATGGATAGCGGAGCGTTTCAAGGATGTTGCGAGCAGCCGTTATTGCGACCGCTTCGGCGTCGGGCGTGCCAATCATCATGGCGAACTCATCTCCGCCCAGACGCGCGACCGCTCCCGCGGTATCAATCAGCGAGGAGAGGCGCTGCCCGACATCGATCAGCACCTGGTCGCCGGCCGCATGACCGTGGCTGTCGTTCACTTCCTTGAAGTCATCAAGATCGATGAACAGCACCGCGAGGGATCGTGTGTGGCTGACATCTTCGGCAATGGCCAACCCGAGGCGGTCCAGAAATCCGCGCCGGTTGAGCAGCCCGGTCAGCACATCGTGGGTCGCCTCGAATTCCAGCTGCTCCCGAACGTGGACACGAGCGGTCACCTCGCGGCCGATCGCGAGCACAGTGTCGACCGTCCCGTCTCCGCTCGTCTCTGGGATCATCTGAATCTCGAAGTCGCGTGTCATATCGGCGCTGATGTAGCGGAAATCGTCGGTCGCCTCGGCGCCGGTGGCGATGACCTGGGCGACGAGCCGCTCGACGGTGTCGCAGAGCGGATCGATGAGATCCATCTCGCGCATCGTCCGTCCGATCCAGCGTGCTGGCGGGATGCCGATCACCGCCTCGGCCGCGGGGTTGATATAGAGGTGCCGGAAATCGCGATCGATCCGGGTGATGATATCTGGCAGATGATCGACCAGCGTCCGATACCGTTCGTTCGCCTCTTGCAGCGCGGCGTCGGTTCGCCGCTGTTCGCTCAGATCCTGCAGCTGAGCCAGCAGATGGGTTGGCTGCCCTTCCGCATCACGCAGGAGCGAAACGGTGATGACTGCCCAGATGGACGACCCGTCCTTGCGCCGCAGCTGGCGCTCGTTCTGAGCCGACCGGATGCGCCCGGCAATCAGATCCTGCTGAATCGTTTGTGAATTCTTGTGATGCTGGGGGACGAGGAGTACACGGGTGTCCATGCCGACGAGCTCGTCAGCGTCATAGCCGAACAGCTCGCAGTATGGGTGATTGACCCGCTGGAGGCGACCATCCAGACCGGAGATCGCCAACGGGATACCGGCGTCCTCGAATGCGGCAAAAAAGCGTGACTCGTTCGACTGGAGAGCGATCTCAAGCGCCTTCTGCTTTGTGATATCGAGCAATATGCCCGACAGGGTGAGGTTGCGGTCATCACGAACCTCGGGAATGACCTCGTCGCGAACCCAGACAACCGCGCCGTCGCGGGCGATGAGGCGATACTCGATTGACTCGCCGGGCTCTTGTGGATTTCGGGCAGCCCAGGCGGCGATGACACGGTCGTGATCGTCGGGATGGATCGCACGTTCCCAGAGTCCGTCATCGATCCACTCAGCAGGCGTGTACCCGACGAGATTGTGAATAGTGCGTGTGACGGAGACAAGCCGGATCGCCGGATCGAGATACTGCCCTTGAGCCTGATAGGCAACTACCGGCAGGTAGGCAAACTCTCCATCGAGTCCCGATTGTTCGGCGTCCGGGGTAGTCGAATACGACCTGTCTGGATTCCAGCGCCGGATGCCTGCCCGCGGACTCCGATCGCGATTGGTCGTCATGTGACCACCCCCGAGGTCGGCGCGGCAACCGCGCGATCACTTGCGCCTTGAGAACATATCTCGAGTATACGCTGAGACATGGAGTGCGCGAAAGCGATCGTGCGCTTTGGCAGCCGCCGAAATCGGGATCGCGAGGCAACGCGACCCGGCGCGGCCGGCCCGTTTCATCGTTTCGTCCGATCACCGCGGCCGTGGCGGGGGTCGCTATGCTCCGAGAAGACGGCGGGTTGCGACCCCGAGTCGTCGAACCCCCTCGGCAATCGTCTCGGAGTCGGGGCTCGGGTACGATAGCCGGAATCCTCGATGTGGGGCGGGCTCGGGGAAAAAGCAGGAGCCCGGCAGAAAGCCGACCCCTTCCTCGACGGCCAGCACCAACAGATCGTCGGAGCTATATCCCTCTGGAAGGCTGACCCAGAGGAAGAACCCACCCTCGGGCTGCGTCCACGTTACGCCATCGGGCATCTCGCGCTCGAGCGCGGCCAGTAGCGCGTCGCGTCGCTCGCGATAGAAGGCGCGAGCCCCGTCGAGGTAGTGGTCGAGCCAGCCGTTCTCGACGGTCCGCACCACCGCGCGCTGGACGAAGCGATCGGACATCATGTCGATCCCCTCCTTCGACCAGAACGCGAGCCGCAACACGGCCTCTGGCGCGATCATCCAGCCCATTCGAAGCGCTGGGGCGAGTGTCTTCGAGAATGTGCCCAGGTAGATCACGTCTGGATCGAGCGACCGCAGTGGTCGAACTGGATCGGGCGTGAAGTAGATATCTCCATACGGATCATCCTCGACGACCGCCACGTTGGCTGCGCGGGTCATTGCCAGGATTGCTCGCCGCCGGCCGTCGGGAATCGTTGTGCCAGTCGGGTTCTGGAACGTCGGGATGGTGTAGAGGATCTTCGGCCGCGGTTCTTCGTAGAGCAGCGGCTCGAGCGCCTCGGGGATTAGCCCATGCTCGTCGGCCGGCGCGACCCGATAGCCGATCTCGTACGCATCGAAGGCCTGCATTGCGCCGAAGTAGCTGGGTCCCTCGACGATGACGATGTCCCCGGGATCGAGCAGCGCGCGCCCGACAAGATCGAGGCCTTGCTGCGATCCGTTGGTAACGAGGATCTGGTCCGTGGCTACCGAGACGCCGCGGCCGGCCATCCGGCGGGCGATCTCCTGGCGCAGCGGTGGGTAGCCGCCTCCATCGCCATAGGAAAGCGCCTCTTCCGGCTCCTCCCAGGCGTCCGCGTGCGCCTGACGAAGACGGGCGATCGGGATTTGCTCGATTGCGGGCGCGCCATTCGACAGATAGATCAACCCCTTGGCTGCCCACATCTGTTCGAGTGCTGGCAGCGTTGCCTTGAGCCAGCCGTGGATTTCAGGCGCCCGCTGCGCAACGAGCCGATCCCAGTTCATCGTTCCCCCACCCCATTCACTTCGTCGATGAGCTCGATCTCGAGCCGCTTGTTGATGCGGCCCTTCGACCGCGTGCCGATCACCCGAATGCCACCAACCTCGCTGGTATTGTGGACGTGGGCGCCGCCATCTGCTTGAAGATCCAGACCCTCGATCTCGACAACTCGCACCTGGGAGATCGACGCCGGAAGAAGGTTGATCTTCGTCCGGATGAGGTCGGGGATCCGGAACGCCTCGTCTCGGGGCAGCGTCCGCCAGGACACGGCGCGCCCGTCATGAATCACGTCGTTGGCGAGGCGCTCGATGCGGCTGACGCGTTCGGCCGAGAGATCCTCCAGCTCGAAGTCCATACGCGCCTTGTCGAGTCCCATGTTACCGCCAGTGACGAGCGCGCCGAACTCGCGGAAGACGACGCCGCAGAGGACGTGGAGGGCGGTGTGGGTGCGCATCAATCGGTAGCGTCGCTCCCAGTCGATCTCGCCATGGACGGTCTCCCCGACGGCCGTCGGCGCGACGCCGGGCTCCAGGGTGTGGATGACATCGCCGTCGCGCTTGATGACGTCGATGACGCGCCACTCCTCGCCGCCAGCTGCGAGCCTGCCGGTATCGTGCGGCTGGCCGCCGCCGGTTGGATAGAACGCCGTCCTGTCGAGCACGATCCCATCGCCGCTGATCGCGGTGACGGTCGCGTCGAACGAACGCAGGTAGGAGTCGTCGAGATGGAGCATCACAGTCATGAGGATATCCAGATCAGGCTAGCGGCAACCGCCGCACGTGCGTCGACCGCCCGTGGGCGGCCGACGGGGAGATTATCGGAAGGGGCCGGCTCGGCTGTCAAGCGCGGGTCACTCCGCACCAGTCAAGGATCGTCGCGCCGATGACCCGCGCCGTCGGAATAAGCGAGTCGAGGTCGAGCCACTCGTCGGCCGCGTGCGCGCCGAAACCACTTGGCCCGTAGCAGAACGCGGGGATGCCGGAGTAGACGTTGAAGTTGCGCATATCTGTCGTTCCGGTCATGTTGATTGGCAAGAGCGCGTCGCCGCGCAGCGCGAGATGATGGCGAGCGAGGGTCTGGACGATCTCCTCCTCGGGCGCGATGATCGAGCCGGGGCTCTGGAAGCCGTACCACTCGATCGTCGGCGGGTGCTGGCTGAGCCAGCCATCGCGCTCGATGGCTCGGTCGATGGCAGCGACCACGCGCGAGCGTGTTTCCTCGACCGTCACGCCGGGAAACATCGACAGGCGGCACTCGATTGCGCATTCGCCGGCCACGCTCGACGGCCAGTCTCCACCGCGGATAACGCCGACGTTCAGGTTGATCGGGTGCTCGATGCCGGCATAATCGGGGTGGCTTTCGGTGTTCATCTCGGCGTCGAGCGCGCGCAGCTCCTCGATGATCGGCATCATCCGATAGATCGCGTTGACACCTTTCCAGGCGACCGCCGCGTGAGCGCTCTCGCCGAGGACGTTGACGCGGAACCAGATGACGCCGACATGCGCGGCGATGTAGCGTCCATCGGTTGGCTCGCTGATGATTGCCGCGTCGGCGCGGTAGCGCGCCGAATCCGCGCCGTCGCGGAAGCAGGCGGCCAGCGCTCCGTTACCGGTGCACTCCTCCTCGATGATGCTCTCGACGATGAGGTCGCCACCGAGCTGAATGTCGATGTCGCGGATCAGGCGGGCAAGAAAGACGTTGAGCGCCGTGCCGCACTTCATGTCGTAGGCGCCACGGCCGTACATCCGTCTGCCCTCGATCGATGCCGCCCACGGGTCGCGGGTCCAGTTCGTGTCCGGCTCGGAGCTGACGACATCGATGTGGCCATTGAGGATCAGCGAGCGGCCGTTGCCAACGCCCGGATAGACGGCGGCGACGTTTGGCCGGCCGGCGAACGGGACGCCGCTGTTCCCGGCCCCCGGCAGCGCCAGAACCGCGTCGTTCAGATCCCAGACATCTGGCTCGACGCCGCTCTCGCGGATATAGTCGGCGATGATCTGCTGTGGCTCCGCCTCGTTGCCGAGCGTGGATTTGCAGCGCACCAGCTGCTGAATCAGCTCGATCAGCTCACCCTCTCGCCGGTCGATCTCGGCGAAGAGCCGCTCCCTGGCCGCCTCGATGTTCGTCACCGTCATCTCCTTCGTTCCTCCTGTGTAATGGTCAATGGTCAGCATACAGTGCTGGGCCTGCCTTGCCTCGCCAGCGGTGAGACTGTATCGTCTGGCGCGGTGTGCTACTGCGCCCGAGCGCCACGATTGGATGTGACAGCGATGGAATTTGCCGATGTCGTCCGGAAGCGGCGGATGGTCCGGCACTTCAGGCCAGACCCGATCGACCCCGAGATAGTCGACGAATTGATGCGGCTCGCTCAGCGCGCGCCGAGCGCGGGCTTCACCCAGGGTCAGTCGTTCATCATCGTGACCGATCCCGATTTGCGCAAAGAAGTTGCTCGCTGCTGCGGCGAGGAAGAGCACTATGAGGACGCGTTCGGGCATCCCTGGGTGTCCGAAGCCCCGCTGCAAGCAATCCCTTGCGTCAGTGAGGCGGCCTACCATCGCCGCTATCAGGAGTCGGACAAGGTTCAGGGTGATGGCAGCGAGATCGAGTGGCCGGTGCCGTTCTGGTTTATCGATATCGGCTGCTCGGTGCAGACACTCCTGCTGGCCGTCGTCGACAATGGGCTGGCGGCCGGGTATGCCGGTATCCCGGATACTCCTCGGCTGAAGGCACTGCTTGGCATCCCGGATGAGGTCACGCCGGTTGGCGTCATCCCGATCGGTTACCCCGACCAGGATGTTCCGTCGCCGTCACTGAAGCGAGGGCGCAGGTCGCTCGACGATTTCGTCCATCGCGAACGCTGGTAGCACGGAAGGCGTGAGGAATGATCGAAGAGGACTGGTTGCCCCGGTCGGCCGCGCCGGAGCCGTCGGGCATTGACCTGCGGGTAGCGCCGGTGACTCCGCTGCCGGCCGACATGGGCGGCAGCGGCGAGGTATTGGTGACGGTCGCCTTCGGCAGCGTCAAGCTGCCGGTCGGAGAAGTGCGCCAGGGTGAGAGCCTGCAGCAGGCTGCTCGCCGCGTCGCGCTGACCATCACCGGAGCGGTTGTCCGGCCGGAGCGGCTCGTCTACATCGTTGAGCAGGCCGGCCGCCAACTCCTCGTCTGTGTCCTCTGCGCCCTGGAGGACGCCTCCGATGTTGAGGACAAGCCTGCCGCGCGCTTCGTGCGTGTCGCATCCGACACCGACATCGAACCGGCGGCATTGCGCGAACTGCTGATCGAGGATGGCCCGAGCGGTTTCGTGCGTCCGTGCGCATGGGTGGTCTCGACGTTCGATGCCGCCGGCCAGCCGGCGGCCGAGGTTCGCTGGTAGTGGGCCGTCTTTCTGCCGAGCGCTGTCGCTCACGTTCCGAAGGGGTTGCCCCATGACGCGTGTCTCTCGCCGCTTCATTCTCCCGTGTCTCGGCGCATTGTCGGTGCTTCTTCTGGTGGCTGCCTGCTCGACGGGTGGTGGGAAGAGCACGGCCACGTCGACGACCTCCGCTGTCGTGGCGTCGCCGACTGCCGGGCACGCTGTTGCCAGCCCCACTGCAAGTGGATCGCCAGCGGTGTCGCCAACCGCGGCAGTCTCACCGACGATCTCCGCCTCTCCATCTTCGCCCGCCGCGACCGCGACCCGTTCGGCAAGCCCGACGGCAACGATCATCGCCGAGGCGCCAATCGGCGAGATTCCGCCGCTCGACCCGGAGAAGATCCCGAACTTCTCGTTAGATCTCGCCATTGTGATGAGCAATGTTGGCGGACCTGGTGATGTGACGGTCGTCTACTCCATCCAGCAGTCGGCGATCGACCACTTCCACCTCAAGACCGATGGTGGCGGAAACAGCATGGAAATCTGGAAGGTTGGCGATAAGTCATTCATCGCCCAGGCTGGCGGTGATCCCGCGCCGTTGCCGGAAGGAACGGACATGGCGCTGTTCTCGCCCACGACGTTCCTGCAGGTCGTTCCACCGATCGTCACAGGGAGTGACGCACAGGATCTGGGCGCCGAGAAGATCGACGGCCGATCCACTCGCCATTACCGGATGCTGGCCGAGACCTTCCTCAAATCGTCCTCGTTCGCCGCCAATGAGACAATCAACAACCCCAAAGGACAGATCGATGTCTGGGTGGACGATGAGCTGCGGACGCCAGTACGCCAGCAGGGAGAGATCACCTGGACAAACGCCGACGGCACTGATGCCCATTACAAGATCGACTTCAAGCTGACGGCGATCGGCAGCACGCCGGAAATTCAGCCGCCGGCCACACCGTAGTGTGGCTATAGCCCATAGTGCGCGTCGATCTCGCGCTGCCAACTGTCGATTGTGCCTGCCAGGACTCCGTCGACCGTGACGGATTCTCCGGCCGCCGCGGATTCGCTGATCGCGAACGCCGTCGCCAGGTCACGCAGCCCCTCGACGCCGCTCGTCTCCGGCTGGCTGCCAGCGCGGATTGCGCGCAGCCAGTCGAGATAGGCCAGGCCGAATGGGTCGGTTACTCCGTGTGGTGTCGCGGCATCGCGTTCGGCGGCCGTCGCCTCGCGATCGAAGAGATCGGCTACTGCCTCACGGCTCCCGTCGTCCCGAATGAGAGTTGCGCCGTGCAGGCAGCCTCGTGAGCCATAGATCGCCATCCCGCCGGGGAGTGCGATCGGCGCGCCGTGGCCGGCCCAGGTAAACGAGATCGTCCCGGCCGCTCCGTTGGCGAACTCGATGAGCGCGAAGAACGCATCGTCCACGTCGGCGGCCGTCTCGGCCACGACGGACGACGGCGCGCCAGTTCGGCGCACACGACGGGGCTCGAACGTGCGCGTCAGCGCCGATACTGTCGCTACCTCGCCGGCCAGGTAGCGTAGCCGGTGGGCAATATGGACGCCGATGTCGAGAGCCGGGCCGGCCCCCGCCTCCAGCTTGTGATGACGCCACGGAGTGTCCGCGACGATGATATCCGGCGACCATTCCCCGGCGCCGATCGACACCGAGGCAACCATCTGGACATCGCCGATTTCGCCGCGCTCGATCGCCCAGCGTGCCTGGCGTAGTGCCGGGTCGTAGCGAACCATCTCCATCACCCCGAGCGTCAGCCCGTTGCGCTCGGCCATCTCGACCATCGCCCGTCCGGCGCGGACCGAGACAGCCAGTGGCTTCTCGACCATGACGTGAACCCCGGCGTCGAGGCACGCGAGGCCGATCTGATGGTGCTGAGGCAGCGACGCGGTAATCGTTACTGCGTCGACAGCGCCGCTCTCCAGCATCGACGCGACATCGGGATACACCTCGGCGTCAATGTCTGACTGGAAATCGCTGATATAGCGGTGAGGAGCGGCCAGCGAGTCGGCGGGGTTTGTCGAGACAGGCGGACGCGGTGGCGGTCCCTCGCCACGCTTGCGAAAACGCTCGGCGTCGGCCGGGTCGCGCGCAACCAGCGCCGTCACCCGGAAATCTTCGATCCCTGCGTCCCGCAGCGCATGCATCCCTCGCAGATGGGCCGGCAAGATCCGCCCGCATCCGATTACCCCGACCCGAACCGGCTCTGCCATACGGCGCTCCTCCGATACGAATTCGCAACGTGTCCGATGAATGGCATGGTACGAGAAACGGGGCGGGCGCAGGAGGCTTGTCCCCGCGCGTCACACCCCGATCGGCAATGGCAGCGAGACGGAACGATCCTCGCGGTCGGCACGGAGGCCGGCTTCGAGGATCTCCTGGGTATCCCGTCCGACGCGGGCGCTGACAAGGCCGTCGATCGGGTGGCCGTCGTGCAGGCGTGTCAGGAAGTAGCTCGTGGCGCTGCCCTCGTCGGCTGACAAGGGCGGGATATCCAGATCCTCGCCCTCCGGCGTGTCGGACGAAACGCGCAGAACTCGCGCTGGCCGGCTGGCGGCGCCTGGCAGAACAACGAGACTGGCTCGCTCGCCCGCGATGACCGGCCCGGGCTGTGGCACCGGCCCGGCGGCCGTCCAGCTCGCTTCCACCACAGCCATCGCCCGTGGATACCGTAGTGTCAGGACTGCATTGTCGTCAACCATGCTGTCGTCGGTCCGAAGACGGCCGATCGTCGCCTGAACGCGGCTGGGAAGGCCGAGGAGCAGCCGGGCCATCGACGCGCCGTATCCGCAGTAGTCGATATACGCTCCGCCGCCATTGCGAGCCGGGTCGTAGAGCCACTCGGCGAATGCGTCCGAGACACCGAACGCGCGCGGGCCGGCGTGGCCGCCGCGGAAGCTGAAACGGGTGATCTCGCCAATCTCGCCGTCGGCTGCCAGCTTCAGCGCATGACGAATCGCCGGGTTCCATGCCGTCGGCCAGTTGACCATGAGCGGCACATGAGCCCGGCCGGCCGCCACCATCATCCGCTCGGCGTTGGCCAGACGGTCAGCCATCGGCTTCTCGACCATCACCGCTGCGCCGTGGGACGCCGCCAACTCGACGAACGCGGCGGAGCCGGCGTTGTCGGTGAACACCAACACCGCTTGTGGCTGCTCGTGTTCCAGCAACGCCGCCGCGTCGTCATAGAGGCGGATGCCTCCATGCACTCCCTCGGCCTGGGCGCGAAGTCCGGCGCGCGGCTCGGCGATCGATAGCCGCACATCGTCGCGACGCGCCAGGTCGGAGAGGTGCGTCCAGACGTGGTCGTGAGTTAGCCCAAGGATGCCGATTGTCCAGCGCACACCAGCTCCGTCTCACGATTGCCGCGCTGTCAGCGCGCAGCCTTCATTCGCGCCCGAATGATTCCACCGGCGATGATCATCGCGGCGATGATGACCATCTGCCCGCCCATGATGACTCGATTCATGTCGATTGCGGGCTTGAAGGCGACTGCGCCGTCGCAACCGGGCGCTGGTGGAGTCGTGCAACGTGTACTTCTACACGCTCGCCGAGGCCGTCACGATGGACCGCATCGCGAGCATGGCCTTCGACTTCGGCCTCGGCCACCGCTCGGGCATCGGGATCAACCAGGAGACCCCGGGGTTCATCCCGACCCGCGCCTGGTACGCGCAGAACTACCCGGGGCAGTTTCGCATCGGGCACACGCTCAACACCGCCATCGGCCAGGGGAACGTGCGCGTCACGGTGCTCCAGCTCGCCATGGCCTACGCCGCCCTCGCCAACGGCGGCACGCTCTTCGTCCCGCAGCTCGTCTCGCGCGTCGAGGGCCCCGACGGGACCATCATCCAGACCTTTCCCCCCACCGTGCGGCGTCAGGTGAGCGTCACCCCGGCGCACCTCACGATGATCACCAACGCGCTCGCCGGGGTGATCTCCGACGCGCACGGCACGGCGCACGCCGCGCAGGTCGCCGAGGTCGACGTCGCCGGCAAGACCGGCACCGCGCAGGTGTCCCGCATCGTGCGCGACCCGACGGACCCGCGGCGCAGCTGGTCGACGCAGCGCGACCACGCGTGGTTCGCGGGCTTCGCCCCGGCGGCCAGCCCCGAGATCGCCGTGGTGCTGCTGGTCGAGCACGGCGGCTCCGGCGGCCACGAGGCGGCGCCGCTCATGACCCAGGTGGTGCGGGAGTACTTCACCCGCATCCGCCCTGGCGCACCCATTCCCAGCGTGGCCACCTGGCGGGCCCACCAGCCCAGGCGCTGAGGCCCCCGAAGAACCCCTTATGGCGCGCACGATACAGCATCGGCTCCGGGACGACTTCGACTGGCCGCTCTTCCTCGTGGTGTGCGTCATCGCGACGCTCGGGGTGGTCAACCTCTACTCCGCCACCAGCGCGCAGACCGGAGCGCGCGCTGAGCTTTACATCCAGCAGATCTACTGGCTCGCCCTCGGCGGCGGCGTGGCGGTGATCGTCGCGGCCATCGACTACAAGGTCTACGAGCGATACGCGTACGGCGCGTACATCGGGTCGATCGCGGCGCTGGTGCTGGTGTTCCTGCTGGGCAAGAGCATCCGAGGGACGCACCGCTGGATCCAGCTCGGGAGCTTCCTCTTCCAGCCCAGCGAGTTCGTGAAGCTGTGCCTGATGCTCGCGGTCGCGCGCTACGTGCACCGCGACCAGCGCAGCGGGCCGTGGTCCCTGCGCGACCTCATCGCCCCGGGCGCCCTCATCGCCCTTCCGCTGGGGCTCATCATGGCCCAGCCCGACCTCGGGACGGCCCTCATCGTGGGCCTCGTGGCGGTGAGCACCCTCTCGCTGGTGCGCATCTCCTTGCGCACCCTCGGGGTCATCGTGGGCGGCGGCCTCGTCGGTGGGACCCTGCTCTGGCTCTACGGCCTGAAGGCAGTACCAGAAGGAGCGGCTGACCTCGTTCATGAGCGAGCAGGTCGACGTGCAGGGCACCGGCTGGCAGGCGCACCAGAGCATGGTGGCCATCGGCAGCGGCCGCTGGTGGGGTCAGGGGTTCATGCAGAGCACCCAGAACCAGCAGCACTTCCTGCCCGACACGCACACCGACTTCCCCTTCCCGGTGTGGGCCCAGGAGCAGGGCTTCTTCGGGGTCGTGATCGTGCTGCTGCTCTACCTCTTCCTCATCCTCTGGGCCCTGCGCATCGCCTCGCTCGCCAAGGACCGCTTCGGCGCCGCCATCGCCGTCGGCGTCTCGGCCCTCTTCTTCTGGCACGTGGTGTTCAACGTCGGGATGGTCACCCGCAGCCTCCCGGTGGTCGGCGTGACCCTGCCCTTCTTCTCCTACGGCGGCTCGAGCGTGCTCGCGATCCTGATCGGGGTGGGGCTGCTGATGAATGTCTCCATGCGCCGCAGGGCCTTGTAGGGGAGGGCTGGTCACCCCGGGGCCGCGGGTTCATGCTCGACCCCCTATGGACGCCACGCCATTCCCGCACCCCCTCCGCACCGTCGACGCGGCCTCATCCCTCAGGGCCACGCGCGTCCTCTTCGCGACGCTCGGCGCGCTCCTGTCGCCGCTGATGTTCCAGTGGGTCGGCGCCGAGCACGCGGCCCCGCTGGGGTGGCTGCCCACGCTGCTCCTCGGGGCGATCTGCGGGGCCTACGTCGCCCGCGCCGCCGCGCAGCCCGACGGCAGCGACGCGCAGGCGGTCGTCCGCACCCTCGGGCGCTCGCTGCTCCTCGGCGCCCTCGGCGGCGCGGTCGTCTCCATCGCCGTCGTCGCCAGCGCGGGCTTCGCGCTCACGCGCTTCCTGCCGGTGGCCACGGCCTACGGGGTGGCGTACGGGCTGCTGGTCGGCGGGGGCTTCGGCGTCCTCTTCTCGCTCTGGTCGCTGCGGGTGCGCGCGGCCCAGCGTGAGCCCTCGGCCAGCCGCGCCGAGCGCCTCTCCATCGAGGCCGCTACGCTCATCGGCGCCTGCGCGGGCCTCGCCGGCTGGCGCTACCGCATCGACGTCCTTCACGCCGCCTCGGTGGGCCTCACGGTGGTCGCCTCGGTGCTCACCCTCGCGGCGATGCTGCGCGCGGTGCGCCTCGCCCGCTTCGAGCAGGCGGTCAGCGACGGCGCGCTCGCGATCGTCCCGCGCGAGGTCGAGCACGTCTCCACTCCGCTCGTCTGGGCGCCGGTGCTCGACCACGTGCTGGTGCGCCCGCACAGCCACCCCACCATGGAGCCCGCCCCCTTCCGCGCGCAGTCGCCCAGCGAGGTGGTCGCGGTGGTCCCGGGCGACCTCGGGCTCGTGCGCAAGGGCCTCGGCTACACGGTGCTCATGGGCATCGCGGGGCTCGCGATCATCTCCGCCGCCCAGGTCGCCATCGTCGCGCGCGTGGCGTGGTGCACCTCGGGCAGCGAGCCCTGCGCCTCCGGATCGCCCTGCGCTTCCGGCACCCCCTGCGCCTCGGGCTCGGGCTCACCCTGCGCCTCGGGCTCGGGCTCACCCTGCGCCGCTCGGCCCCGTCCTCGGCCTCGCCCTGCGGCCACTAGTTCGCTTCCCCCCTGAAGACTGCCGTCGGACCGCGCTATCGTGCGCTCCGTGACCCACGACCCGCTCGCCCGACTGCGCTCCGCCGCCCTCCAGGGCCTCGCCCCGCTCGGCCCCGTCGCCTTCGCGCGGAGGGTGCGCGCCCGGCGCGGGGTGACCCACCCGGAGATCCCCGCTGGGGTCGTCGCCCCGGCGGGCGAGCCGATGCCCGTGGTGCTGGTGCACGAGGCGGCCGCGTGGTGGCGTCGCTGCGCGCCGGGCTGGGCGCCGCCGCTGGAGGCCCTCATCGATCGGGGCGTGGTGGCGGTGCGCCGTGAGGGCGCCGCGCTGGTGGTGGAGTCGCGCAACGCCAGCTACCGGGTGCGGGGCCTGCCGGAGGCGTGGATGGTCGTGACCGTGGCGGCGCTCACCGGGCGGGAGATCGTTCCGACGCGCGCGGCGATGCGCTCGGGCGTGGTGGAGTTCGAAGGGAGGGGCGGCGCGTGAAGGCGGCGGTGGTGCAGCTCAACTCCGGTGAGGACGTCGGCCGCAACCTGTCGACCGCGGAGGCCCTCGGGCGCGAGGCGGCGACGGCGGGCGCGGCGCTGGTGGTGATGCCCGAGAACGCGCTCTACATGGGCGCCGAGGAGGGCAGGGGGCAGGTCGCCGGGAGGTATGTTCCGGGCGAGGCGCCGGGGGGGCCGTGCGGCGAGAGGATGGCGGCGCTGTCCAGGGAGACCGGGGCGTGGGTGCTCTGGGGCGGCGTCCCGGAGGCCCGCGCGGAGGACGCGCGCACCTTCAACACCGCGGCGCTGCTCGACGAGCGGGGCGTGGTGGTGGCGCGCTACCGGAAGATCCACCTCTTCGACATCGACCTGCCGGGCGGGCCCGTTCTTACGGAGTCGCGTAATACGGCCCCGGGCGATGCGCTGGTGGTGGCGGACACGCCGGTGGGGCGCCTGGGCCTGAGCGTCTGCTACGACGTACGCTTCCCGGAGCTGTACCGCGGGCTCGTGGACGGCGGCGCGACGGTGCTCGCGGTGCCCGCGGCCTTCACCGCCACGACGGGCCGCGCGCACTGGGAGCTGCTGCTCCGGGCGAGGGCGGTGGAGTCGCAGTCCTACGTGCTGGCGGCGGCGCAGTGGGGGACGCACCCGGGCGGGCGCACCACCTGGGGCCACGCGATGATCGTCGACCCGTGGGGCGTGGTGCTGGCCGAGCGGGCCGAGGGCGAGGGGGTGGTGCTCGCGGAGATCGACCCCGGGCGCACGGCCTCGGTGCGCGCCTCGCTGCCGTCGCTCATGCACCGGCGCATCGGCCGCTCCCGGTCGGAAGGTTGACCCGACCGGCTCCGCGGTCTACCGACCGGGGAGCTCCCATGACGCGCTGGCTGCGGCTCTCCTCGCTGTCCCTCCTGTTCGCCCTGATGGGCGGAGGCATCGGGTACCTGCTGCTCCCCGAGCGGGCCCCGCAGGCCGCGGGCGTCCCGCGGGTGAGGGTGCGCGGCCGGCCGGTGACCCTGGGGCCCGATCCCCGAGCGCAGGCCCGCGACCTGGCGCGTGCGTACCTCCGCGAGCACGTCACCATCGTCGCCGAGGAGCGCACGCTCGAGCGCAGCCGCGAGGCCTTCGGCGCCCGGGTCGACGTGCGCCTGCTCGAGCACCTGCTGCGCGCCGCGGCCGACCCGTCGAGCGCGCTCGTCCGGCACCACGCCGCCCTCGCCCGCGGGCCCATCGAGCTGCCGCTCCCGGTGCGCCTGGAGGGGGCCGTGGCGCTGCCGCTCCTCGCGCAGCTCAAGGAGGAGGTGGACCACCTGCCGGTGGACGCGCGCATCGACGTCGAGCAGCGGCGGGTGATCCCCGAGCGGCGCGGCACCTACCTCGACGTGTTCGGCACGCTGGCCCTGCTCGACACGGCGTTTACCAACGGGCGTAATCGGGTGGAGGCGGTGCTGGAGCACACCGACCCGACGACCACCTCCGAGCAGCTCCGCGACGTGGAGATGAACGCCGTCGTGGGGTGGTTCCAGACCAACTACAACGCCAACGAGGACCACCGCGACCGCACGTACAACCTCCACCTCGCGGCCAGCCGGGTGAACGGCTACGTCTGGATGCCGGGCGCGGTGCTCGACTTCAACGAGATCGTGGGCGACCGCTCCGAGGCCAACGGCTTCCGCATGGCGACGGTCATCTCCGCGGGCGAGCTCATCGACGGCGTCGGCGGCGGCGTCTGCCAGATCGCCGGGAGCCTCTTCGCGGCGTCGTTCTTCGCGGGCATGGAGGTGGTCGACCGGACGCCGCACTCGCGCCCCAGCGGCTACATCAAGATGGGCCTCGACGCGACGGTGGTGTACCCGTCGATCAACCTGAAGCTGCGCAACACGCTGCCCTTCCCGGTGGTGATTCACACGCGGCTCAACAACGGGCTCGCCCGCATCGAGCTGCTGGGCGCGCGTCGCACCCGCGCGGTGACCTTCGTGCGCAAGGTGATGCCCCGGGTCGACCGCTTCGAGGAGCGCGAGGTGCCCGACGCCAACCTCCCGGCGGGCACGCGGGTGCTCACGCAGCGGGGCATCCCGGGCTTTCGCATCACCCGGTACCGGATCATCCGCGAGGGCGACCAGGCCGTGCGCCAGCGCTGGCTCGACGCCTATCCGCCCGACGATGCAGGTCTGGCGCGTGGGCACCGGGCCGGCTGGCGCCGCAGGGTCCGCGCGGCCAGGACGACCACCCGGAGTACACCGCGGACCAGTACCTCGCCCTCACGCAGCCGCTGGAGAGCGACGACATCCAGGAGGTGCGCCGCCCGGGCTTCTGCGGCACCGCGGGGTGGATGGTCCGTCAGGGCCTGACCCGCGCGCTCCCGGCGACCACGGCGGCGGCGATGACCAGCGCGGCGGCGGCCGGGCGCACGGTGGTGCCGAGCGGGTGCGCCGGGGCGAGCTGCCCGGTGCCGGCGAGGCCTGCGGCGAGGCCCGCGGCGAGGCCGGGCGCGCGGTGAGCGGCGACGCGCTCGCGGGGCGTGAGGTGCTGCTGGTCGTCGGCGGCGGCATCGCGGCCTTCAAGTCGGCGCTGGTCGCGCGCGAGCTCCAGCGCCGCGGGGCCTCCGTCGAGACCGTGCTCACCCCCGCCGGGCAGCGCTTCATCACCGGGGTGACCTTCGCGGGCATCACCGGCCGCGCGGCCCGCGTCGACCTCTGGGACCCTTCGTACCCGGGCGAGCTGCACATCGCGCTCACCGGCCGCGCCGACCTGGTGCTCGTCGCCCCGGCCACGGCCGACCTCCTCGCGCGCATGGCCCACGGGCTCGGCGACGACCTCGCCACCACCTGCCTGCTGGCCGCGCGCGGCCCGGTGGTGGTCGCCCCGGCGATGCACCCGCGCATGTGGGAGCACCCCGCCACGAAGGCCAACGTGGCGCTGCTGCGGGCGCGCGGCGTGGTCGTCGTGGGGCCGGTCGTCGGGCCGCTCGCCAGCGGCGAGAGCGGCATCGGGCGCATGGTCGAGCCCGGGGAGATCGTCGACGCGGCGGCGCGCGCGCTCACCCCGCAGGACCTCGCGGGCTGTCGCGTCGCTGGTGAGCGCAGGCGGCACCCACGAGGCGATCGACCCGGTGCGCTTCGTGGGCAACCGATCGTCCGGGCGCATGGGCTACGCGATCGCGATGCGGGCGCGCGACCGGGGCGCGGACGTCGTGCTGGTGAGCGGGCCCTCCGCGCTGCCGACCCCGGAGGGCGTCTCCGTGGAGCGGGTGCGCAGCGCGCGGGACATGCGCGACGCGGTGATGGCCGCTGCCGGATCAGCGCACCTGGTGGTGATGGCCGCTGCGGTGGCCGACTACCGGCCCTCGGAGGTCGCCGCCGAGAAGATCAAGAAGTCCGACGCCGAGCTCGTGATCCGGATGGTGAAGAACCCCGACATCCTCGCCGAGCTCGGCGCATCGCGTCATGAGGGCGGGCCGATGCTGGTGGGCTTCGCGCTCGAGACGAGCGATCTCGTCGAGCGCGCGAGGGAGAAGCTTGTCCGCAAGGGCTGCGACCTCGTGGTGGCCAACCTCGCGGCGGACGGCTTCGACGGCGACGACAACCGCGTAACCCTGGTGACGCCCGGGGCGGTGACTCCGCTGGCTCCGATGAGCAAGGCCTCGGTCGCCGATCACATCCTCGACCACTTCGCAGCACATCGGGCGCGCTGATCCCGGGGCCGTCATTCGGACACTTCGCGGTTGATGGGCTCACGCTGCCCTGTCTAGACTCCGGTCGTGCTTGAGCCTGATGCGCTCGCGGCGCTCGCCGCCCGGTACGGTATCGGCGAGACGCTCACCGGACAGGTGCTCATCGTCGACGACGACCTGGGCAACCTCGACGTGCTGCGCGCGTTTCTCGACGCCGACTACGTGGTGCACGAGGCGCGCTCCGCGGAGATCGCGCTGAAGCTGCTCGAGGTCGAGCGCTTCGACGTCATCGTGTGCGACCAGCGCATGCCCGGCATGACGGGCATCGACATGCTGGCGGTGGTGCGCGAGCGCTACCCCGACGTCGCGGGCATCCTGCTCACCGCCTACACCGACACGCCGGTGCTCGTCGACGCGATCAACCGCGCGCGGGTGTTCCGGCACATGCACAAGCCCTGGGAGCCCGAAGACCTGCTCGGGGCCGTCGCGCAGGCCAGCGCGATGGTGCAGCAGCGCAGGCTCAACGCCCGGCTGCTCGAGCTGCTCTCCGCGCGCAGCGACGAGCTGAAGCTGGCCCTCGACGAGCTCCGCGCGGCGCAGCACAAGATGCTGCACCTCGAGCGCCTGGGCACCATCGGCCGGCTCACCGCGGGCATCACCCACGACCTGCGCAACACCCTCGGCGGGCTCACGCTGCTCGAGAGCCTGTTCGAGGCGCAGGGCGTGGCGCCGCGGCTGATGTCGCCGCTGCGCGTGGGCGTCTCCGCGACCCGGCACCTCATGTCGACGCTGAGCACGCTGCACCAGTTCGCGGCGGGCAGCCTCGCGCTGAAGGAGGAGCCCATCGACCTCTCGGACGTGCTGCGCGACGCCCTCGTGCTGGCCGGGCTCGAGATGGAGCAGCGGCGCTCTCGCTGCGTGATCACCGTCGAGCCGGGCCTGCCTCCGGTGCGCTGCGACCGCGCTCGCATCCTTCAGGTGATGGTGAACCTCCTGCGCAACGCGATGCAGTCGACGGACGCGCCGCAGAGCATCCAGGTGGAGGTGGCGCGCACCCCGGGGGGGGTGTCGATCGCGGTGCAGGACGAGGGTCCGGGGGTGGCTCCGGAGATCGCGTCGCGGCTCTTCGATCCCTTCGAGAGCACCAAGGGGGCGCACGGCCTGGGGATGGGTCTCTACATGTGTCGGCTCATCATGGAGCAGCACGGCGGATCGATCCGCTCGGTGCCTCCGGTGCCGCCGGGGGGCGGGGCGAGGTTTGTGATCGAACTGCCGAGAGGACCTGATGACAGATAGTGACGACAGGGGACGCAGCGTCGAACGTCTTTCACGGCCCTCGATCGTCCCCGGCATGAGCCAGGATGAACTTGTCCTGGCGGAGGGGCGGCCCAGCGTGGCCCCGAGAAACGTCGAGGACCTCGACGGGGGGGAGGGGCGGGAGATCTACTTCAGGCCCCAGCGTTACCAGCCATCCGACCTCGGGCCCGTTCGCACCGTGGTGTCGATCTCCGTGAGCGGTCGCCGCTTCGACTGCGAGATGACCGATGTCTCGCAGAACGGCGTGGGTTTCGAGTGGCCGGTCGACGTCGAGGTAGAGATCGGGTTCGAGATTCCGGAACTCTCCCTGAACTTCGATCAGCATGAGGCGTACAGCGGCGCCGCGCGGGTCAGCTCGCTTCGCCGCCTCGATGGGAAGCTTGTCGTCGGGGCGTCGTTCGTCGACTCCCTGATGAACGTGGACGACGTGATCGCCTTGCGCGACGTGAAGTCCTACGCGTCCGCGGGCTCCGGCGGGCTCGGGCTCGCGAGCGCCCCGTGGAGGGTCGAGGGGCACGCCGAGTTCAAGTCGCTCGTCGCCGAGCTCCGCCTCTTCCTCGAGGACGCGCGCGAGCACCTCACGGCGGTCGAGCGCCTGCTCCCCTGGGACGTGGTTCATGGCGAGGGCAGATCGGCCGCGCGCGACGCGCTCATCGGCAGGGTAAGGCGCGAGTTCGCGGAGGAGTTCATCCGTCGGTCGGAGCGCATCGACGCGGCGCTCCGGACGGTGCCGCTCGCGGACATCCCCGCGCTCAAGGAGTACTCACAGCGGTTCTTGCAGCAGTACTTCATCGAGGCGCCGTGTATGCACCGGGCGCTCTTCAAGCCGCTCGGGTACCCCGGCGACTACGAAGTGATGAAGTACATGTACGAGAACCAGTTCGCCGGTCCGACGCTCTTCGCGAAGGCTGTCAGCCTGGCCATCCTGACGACGCGCCCGGGCGACGCTGTGAGGTTCCGCAAGAACCTCGTCCGCGACCGGCTCTCCGAGGCGCTCGACCACGCGGAGCCGGGCGTCCCACTGCGGTTCTTGTCCGTGGCCGCCGGTCCGGCGCAGGAGGTCTACGAGCTCTTGAAGCAGCGGAAGACGGTCCCCGTCCCGCTGGAGATCGTGCTCTTCGACCAGGACAAGGGAGCCCTGTCGTACGCCTTTCGTCGCATCAGCCCCATCGTGAGCGCCCGCTGGCCGAAGGCCGTGACGGTCACCTACCTGCACGACTCGATCAAGCGGCTGCTGCGTGACCCGACGCTGTTCGCCAGGTACGGGGGCTTCGACGTGATCTTCTGCACGGGGCTCTTCGACTACCTCGAGATGCCGACCGCGGTGTCGCTGACGAAGAGCCTCTACGGCAACCTCAGGCCGAAGGGCGAGCTCTTCATCGGCAACATGGTGCCGACGAGCCCCAACCGCTGGTTCATGGAGCTGAACCTCGATTGGAACCTGAAGTACAAGACCCACGAAGATCTACTGGCGATGGGGCGCGCGGCGGCACCTGACGCCACCGTCGCGATTCGGGAGGAGCCCTCGGGGGTCAACCCGTTCGCCGTGCTGACTCGGGCGTGAGCCCGGTCGGGCCGGTACCCATCGAAGAGGTCGAGCCCCGCTGGAGGGCCTGGCTGGTCGAGAGAAATCGCCGCGGCACGCGGCTGGTCCTCTGGATCGGCATCACGATGTATCCCCTCTTCGGCGTGCTCGACTGGCTCGTCGCCCCGGCTGCGTGGCTCAAGGTGCTGTGGGGCACGCGAGCGTTCGTCACCGTGCTGACGTTGGCGATGTTCAGGTTGCTCCCGACACGCTGGTTCGAGCGCTTCCCCAACAGCCTCTCGGCGAGCTACCTGATCGTCGGCTCTTGCGGCATCTCCCTGATGACCGTGCTGCTGGAGGGCCTCGCGTCGCCCTACTACGCGGGCCTCTCGCTCATCATCGTGGCCACCGGGCTGCTCTTCGTGTGGCCGCCGCAGGTGGTGCTCACCACGCACGCCATCATCGTGCTGTCGTTCCTCCTCCCCAACCTGATGCTGCGGCCGGAGACCGCTGGGGTCGGCGCGGTGTCGAACCTTGTGTTCCTCACCGCGACGGCGATCGTGATCTCGATCGGCCAGATCCTCGCCTACCGCACCCAGCGAGAGCAGATCGTCAATCAGCTCGTGATCGTTCAGACGACCGCCAACCTGGGGCGCGCCCACCAGGACCTGCAGCGCCTCGACGCCTTCAAGTCGCGCTTCTTCGCCAACGTGACCCACGAGCTGAAGACGCCGCTCGCACTGATCCTCTCGCCGCTGGAGCTGATGATCGACGGGGAGCTGGGCGAGCTCTCGGAGCCGCAGCGCGCCACGCTCCGGTCGATCTACCTGTCCGGCGCGAGGCTGCTTCGGCTCATCGGCGACCTGCTCGACCTGTCGCGGCTGGAGGAGTCGCGGCTGCGCCTCCGGGTGAGGCCGCAGGACCTCGTGCGGTGGCTGAGTGCCCTCGTCGCCCAGGTGTCGCCGCTCACCGAGCGCAAGCGCATCGAGCTGCGCTTCGAGGCCAACGTCGAGGTGTCCGAGGTGTGGTGCGACCTCGACCGGCTGGAGCGGGTGTTCGTGAACCTCATCTCCAACGCCGCGAAGCACACGCCCGAGGGGGGGAGCATCACGATCTCGCTCGTCCGAAGACGGCGGAGCGAGGCGCGGGTCTCCGTCGAGGACACCGGGGCGGGCTTTCCGCAGGAGCTGTCCGAGCGGCTCTTCGAGCGCTTCTTCCAGGTGGACAGCGAGACCGCGCAGAACCGCTACACGCAGGGCGGCACGGGCATCGGGCTCGCGCTCGCCCGAGAGCTGGTCGAGCTGCACGGCGGGACCATCACCGCGTCGAGCGCCCCCGGGCGCCGGAGCGACCTTCACCGTGACGCTCCGCCAGGGGCGGGCGCACCTCCCGCACGGAGGTGCTGGAGCGCCGCGCCCGCGCGGACGACGGTGCCCAACGAGCGCCGCGCGCAGCACAGCCCCACGGACTGGACGGCGCAGTTCGCGGCGCGCGATGAGTTCAGGCTGCTGGATGTGTTCGACGCGACCGAGCGTCGCGTGGTGGATCGCGACCCGGACGAGGGGGCGCGAGGACGCACGGTGCTGGTGGTGGAGGACACGCCGGAGGTCACCCGGCTCATCCACACGGTGCTGCGGCAGCAGCTTCCGGGTGTTCACCGCGCCCAACGGGGTGCGCGGGCTGGAGCTCGCGCTCAAGCACATGCCCGATGTGGTGGTGACCGACCTGATGATGCCGGAGATGGACGGCTTCGAGCTCACGCGGCGGCTCCGCCACGACCCCCGCACGAAGCACGTCCCGGTGCTGATGCTCTCCGCGCGGGGCGAGCTCACCGACCGGCTGGAGGGCATGGACTCCGGGGTCACCGAGCACATGAGCAAGCCCTTCAACACCCGCGAGCTGCTGGCCACGGTGCAGAAGCTCGCGCAGGCGAGCGACGCCGCCGCCGAGCGGGTGCTCATCCAGCAGATGGACTCCCTCGAGACCATCACCGGGGGCCTGGCGCACGAGATCAACAACCCGCTCAACTACGTGCGCAACGCCTTCACGCGGGTGCGCATCGACGTCACCGAGGCCTTCAAGATGGCCGTCCCGAAGGCGGACGGGGACGCCGAGCGGGCGAGGATCGCCGCGCTGGAGGGGCGCACGCTGCGGATGTTCGAGACCGCCCAGGCGGGGCTCTCGCGCATCGGGGACACGGTGGCGCTGATGCGGCGGTACAGCCGCGAGGGCTTCGCTCGCGTGGCGCGCTCGCACGACGTGTTCGCCGGGGCGAGGGACGTCGCCACGCTGGTGTCCTCGTCGATCGGCCGCCCGGTCGAGCTGGTGCTTGAGCTGGAGGGCGAAGGGTGGGTCGACTGCGTCGCCGAGGAGCTGCACCAGGCGATCTCGAACCTGGTTCAGAACGCCATCGAGGCGGTCGCGCGATGAGAGCGGCCGGGTGGTGGTGCGGGGCGAGCTGCTGGCCGACGAGGTGCTGCTCACCGTGAGCGACAACGGGCCGGGCATCTCCGCGGACGACCGCGCGAGGATCTTCACCCCGTTCTTCACCAGGAAGGCGCCGGGGAAGGGCACGGGCCTCGGGCTCACCATCGTCTGGCGCGTCGTCCACGCGCTCGGCGGGTCGGTCACGGTCGAGAGCGAGCTGGGGCGGGGGCGAGCTTCTGCCTCCGGATGCCTCGGGCGCCGAAGGGCGCCGCGTAGCGAAGGGCCGCCGGGAGCGGCGGGTCAGCGGGGGTTGAAGCCGCCGTAGGAGGCGAAGCCGATGAACATCACGGCGAGCGCCACCATGAGGAAGAGGAAGCCCACCGCGACCACGATGGTGGTGATGATGCCGAGCAGTCGGAGGTTGGTGACCTCGCTGGGCGGCGCGAGGCCCATGGTCTGGAAGTCTCGGGCGAACTGGTTGGCCTGGTACCAGGCCAGCGGGCCGGTGATCCACATGAAGCCCACGAACCAGCCGATGCCGCAGATGATGAGCCAGTTGCGGGCGCTCTCGGCGAGCTGCGCCGCGCGGGCCATCCGCGGGTCGTACTGGGGGTTGATGCCGTAGGGGACGTTCGGACCGGGGGTGGGGTACGTCATGGCGGCCCCGAGCGTGACCGCTCCTGGCGGGAGGCGTCAAAGCGATCTCGGTCGAAAACTGGACCCGCACCCACCATGTAGGCCAAGGCCCGTCGTGGAGGTGAGAGAGCTTCATGGCGTTGAACTACGAAAACCCGGGCTCGGTCGACACGCACAACGAGCTGCCGTCCTTCGTGCCGGAGCAGGAGTTCCGGGCGACGCACGCGGCGGCCCAGCAGCTCGCGAGGCACCGCGACCAGCTCGTGACCGAGAACGCGCAGCTCCGCCGCGAGGTAGAGACCCTCCACCGGGCGCAGCGCGAGCTCGACGAGGCCACCCGCAACGGCGACGGCGCCGGGCGGCGGCTGGCCCTGCTGCGCGAGGCCCTGGCCCGCAAGGACAGCGAGATCCTGGCGCTCAAGACCCACCACGTCGGGCGCGACCGCGCCATCCACGAGGCCAGGGAGGTCGTCGAGCGGCTGAAGCGCGAGCGCACCGAGCTCGAGGAGCGGCTGCGCTCCCGCGACGGGGTGTTCCAGTCCATCGAGGCCGAGCGGGCCACGCTGAGCCGCGCCCTCGAGGCGGTGCGCCAGGAGCGAGAGCACGCGGCCAGCGCGCTGATGCAGGCCGACGGCACGGTGCACGAGTGGCAGCGCTACGCCGACGAGCGCACCCGGGAGCGCGACGAGGCGCGGCGTCAGCTGGGCGAGCTGGCCAACGACGCGGCGGGCCTGCGGGCGGCGCTGCACGTCGCCAACGCCGAGCGGCAGCGGCTCCTCGACGCCCACGCCCGGGAGCTGGCCGCGGTGCGGGCGGAGCTGTCCGCCGCGGTGGCTCGCGCCCGGGAGGAGTCCGAGGCGGCGCAGGACGCCCTGGTGTCGCGCTTCGAGGCGGCGAGGGCGGCGCACGCGATGGCCCTGCGCGCCATGGAAGACGAGCAGGCCGAGGAGCTCGCCGCCGAGCGGGCCGCGCGCATCGCCGCCGAGGAGGCGACGGTGGCCATGAAGCGGGCGATGGACGAGGCGCGAGAGCTGTCCGCGGAGTCGCTGCGGGCAGAGCACCTGGACGCGGTGGCTGCCATCCACCAGGAGTATTCGACGGCGCTGAGGGAGGCGGCGGACGAGGCCTCGGCGGCGCTGAGGGAGGCGGCCGAGGAGGTCGCTTCGGTGCAGTCGAAGGCGGCGGAGGAGGTCGCTTCGGTGCAGTCGAAGGCGGCGGAGGAGGTCGCATCGGCGCAGTCGAAGGCGGCGGAGGAGGTCGCTTCGGCGCAGTCGAAGGCCGCGGAGGCGGTCGCATCGGCGCAGGCGATGGCGGCCGACCTGGAGCGGGAGCTGGAGGCGACCCGGGAGGCGCTCGGCAACTACGCGACGGACACGCTGGAGCGCATCGAGGCGGCGGAGCGGGCGGCGCGGGAGGCTCAGGGCTACCGCGATCGCTATGCGCGCAAGCTGGCGGCGGCGATGGAGCAGATCCGGGTGATGCGGGCGGAGTCGGAGTCCGAGGCGCGGGCCCAGGGCGAGGCGCTCCAGTCGCTCGGCGGGATGGTCGGGCAGATGACCGCGCGGATGGTGCTCCAGGCGGCGGGCGAGATCGCCCGGCGCGCGGGGCGGTCGGCGGCCGAGGGCGGGGACGTCGACGCGGCCATCGCGGCGGTGACCGAGGGTGTGCCCGCGGAGGTGGCCGACGAGCTGTGGGCCCACCGCGACGCCTTCCTCTCGCCTTCTTACATGGAATGAGCCCGTAGGGCTTGAGCCGTGGCGCGCGGCTGGTTATCAGCCTCGCCCCATGGGAACCACCGAAGCGCACGCACCCGAACACCACTCGTTCCAGGCAGAGGTGAGCCAGGTCCTCGACCTGGTGATCCACTCGCTCTACAGCCACCGCGAGGTCTTCCTCCGCGAGCTGATCTCCAACGCCTCCGACGCGCATCGACAAGCTGCGCTTCCGCGTCGCTCACCGAGGCCCGGGCTGACTGGGCGAGGACGCCGCTGCGCATCCGGCTGATCCCCGACGAGGCCGCGGGCACGCTGACCATCGACGACAACGGCGTCGGGATGACCCACGACGAGCTCGTCGAGAACCTGGGCACCATCGCGCAGCTCGGGGCTCGAAGAAGTTCCTGGAGTCGCTGAAGGCCAGAGGCGGGAAAGCCCGACCTGACGCTCATCGGGCAGTTCGGCGTGGGCTTCTACTGCGCCGTACCTGGTGGCCGACCGGGTCGACGGTGGTCGTCCCGCGCCGGCGGGCAGCGACGAGGCCTGGCGCTGGGCCTCCGACGCCAAGCGACGGCTTCACCGTCGAGCCCGCCGAGCGCGCGAGCGCGGGCACCTCGGTGATCCTCCACCTCAAGCGACGACCAGAAGGACTTCCTCCAGACGCTGGCAGCCTGCGCGAGCTGGTGCAGAAGTACTCCGACTTCGTCGGCCACCCGATCGAGCTGCGGCGAGAAGGAGGAGCCCAAGGAGGGCGAGGAGCCCAAGGCCGAGGAGCCCGCCTTCGAGGCGATCAACCAGGCGAGCGCGCTCTGGCAGCGGCCGCGCAGGCGAGATCACCGACGGAGCAGTACGAGGAGTTCTACAAGCACCTCACCCACGACTGGGAGGAGCCGCTCGCGTGGACGCACTTCAAGGTCGAGGGCACGCAGGAGTTCACCGGGCTGCTCTACGTCCCGAGGCGCCGCCCTTCGACATCGACACTCCGGGCGAAGGGCGCCGCGGGCGTGCAGCCTCTTCGTGAAGCGCGTCTTCATCATGGACGACTGCGACGCGCTGCTGCCGCTCGTGGCTGCGCTTCGTGCGCGGCGCTCGTCGACTCCGACGACCTGCCGCTCAACGTCTCCCGCGAGACCCTGCAGGACTCCGCGGTGGTGCGCGCCATCAAGAAGCAGGTCGCGAAGAAGACCCTCGACCGGCTCGACGAGCTCGCCAAGGACGACGCCCGACGGACTACGCGACCTTCTGGGCGCAGTTCGGCGCGCGTCGCTCAAGGAGGGCCTGCACCATCGACTACGAGTACCGCGAGCGCCTCGGGCAGCTCGGTGCGCTTCGAGAGCTCGCACGGCGACGGGCATCACCTCGCTCGCGGAGTACGTCGCGCGCATGAAGGAGGGGCAGGAGGCGATCTACTACGTCCATCGGCGAGTCGCGGCAGGCGGCCGCCGAGTCGCCGCACCTGGAGGCGCTGCGCGACGCGCGGCTACGAGGTGCTCTACCTCACCGATCCCATCGACACGCTGGCGGCCGACGGGCTGCGGGAGTTCCAGGGGAAGAAGCTGGTCAACGTGGCGATGGCGCCGACCTCAAGCTCGACGCGAGCCGCCGAGGCGAAGCAGGAGCGAGGAGGCCGCCGCGAGGCGCGATCAAGCCGCTCGTCGAGCGCGCGTGAAGTCGGTGCTCGGCGCGCGGGTGCGACGAGGTGCGCAGCTCGACGCGGCTCACGGACTCGCCCGGCCTGCCTGGTGGTCCCGCCGGGCGGCGATGAACCCCGCGATGGAGCGCCTGCTGCGCGCCCACGGGCGCGAGGTGCCGCCGTCCGACGCGGGTGCTCGAGCTCAACCCGACGCACCCGCTGATGGAGGCGCATCCAGGCGCGCGCCGCGACGCCGGCGACGACGCCAGCTCGACGAGTGGATCGAGCTCCTCTACGACCAGGCGCTGCTCACCGAGGGCTCGACCCCGCGACGACCCGCACCGCTTCGCCCAGCGCATGACCGACCTCATGCAGCGCGCCCTCGCCAACAAGGCCTGAGCGCGCTCTCCCCGAGGGCGGTGCGCCACCGGGCCGCACATTGACAGGCGTGCCCGAGGGCAACAGGCATGAGCTGAGGCGCGGCGTCTGCAACGCGGTGTCCCATCGCGTGGCGGGGGTCGCGCATCGCCCCGGAGGTCTCCGATGGCAACAATCGAAATCAAGGACAGCGCGCTCCTCGTGACCGTCGAGGGCTTCGACAAGATCCTGGCGCTGCGAAGCTCGATCACCGTTCCCCTCGCGCACATCACAGGGGTCACCGCGCGGCCCGACATCTCGAAGGTGATGTACATGCCGGTGGAGTCGCAGTTTCGCGGGGTGCACAGCCCGGGCAACGTGCTCGCCGGTACGCTCGTGATGGCCGACGGCACGGGCAACGTGTTCTGCGACGTGCGCGACGACACGAAGGCGGTCGCGATCGATCTCCAGCACGACGAGTTCAAGCGGCTCATCATCGAGGTCTCCGACCGCACGCCCGAGCAGGCGCGCGACCTGATCCTGATGTCGATCGGCCGATGGGTGGGCGAGTCGTCGGTGGAGAGCGAGCCGAAGCCCGACGAGCCGCGGGTCGGTGCCGACCGGCACCAGCCGTTAGCCGCGCACGGCAGCGCCGCCACACCATGGCGGCAGTGCGACACCGAGGGAGTGAGTCACAGCCGCCTGCGCAGGCTGCGAGCGTGGGCGAGGTGCGCGGCCACCATGGGTCGGATGTCGCTCTGCAGCGCGGTGCGCAGGTCGGCCGCGTGGGCCGACGGGATCAGCTTGTGGTCGAGCAGCTCGAGCAGCTCGCCGTGGGACGCGATCTGCGCGTCGAGAAAGGCGCGGTCGAAGACGCCGCCGCGGAGGCGAGAGAGCTGCTGCCGGGTGGCCGTCGCCTCGGCGGTCAGCCTCAGGCTCTCGGTGCCCTCGATGGACGTGAGGTTGAGCCGCTGCGCGAGCGCCGACATCCGCGTGCCGGCCTCCGTGTGCGCGGTCACCATCGAGCGAGCGAACTCCCTCAGCGCGCGGCTGGAAGCGCGGCCCTGCGCGAAGGTGCCCAGGGTGATCTCGCCGCGGTTGAACGCGGCCACCGTCGCCACGATCTCACCCTCGCTGAGGGTCATGTCGGGGGAGTCGAGCCCGCCCATGCCGGTGCCTCCGGGCACCTGTTCCGTCGGCGGGGCGCGGAGCCCGCCGTCCTGCGCCGTCGCGAGCGAACCCGAGAGGATGAAGACGCCCGCAAGGGCACCGAGCAGCAGTCGTCGCATGGCCTCTATCCTCCTGAGCGTGTTGTGGTCGGCCCGAGGGCCGTCCTACGAAGCTGCATCCGCGGTGCCGCGCTTGACGCTCGCTCGTGAGGGATCGATCCAGGGCCGGTGCTCTCCTATGCGAAGACCGACTGGCTCCACATGCTGGTGTCTCCGCGGGGATCCTTCGCGCCGGGGCTGATGCGCCGGGTGCTGGTCTTCGGGCTGATCGCCACCGCCCTCTGGATCGCCCATCGCTTCAACGACCGCGTGGTGCTCAACATCGGGCTCTACGAGATCTCCGGCGCGGTCATCGCGCTGATCCTCGCCTTCCGCACCAACACCTCCTACAACCGCTTCTGGGAGGGCCGAACCCTCTGGGGGTCGATCGTCAACGCGTCGCGCAACCTCGGTCGCGTGGCTCGCTGCCACGCCGCCATCGACGTCGGGGAGGCGAGGGAGTTCGTGACCTGGGTGGTGGTCTTCGCGCACGCCGCCCGACGCTCGCTCCGGGAGGAGCCCGAGCGGCCAGAGATCGACAAGCTGCTGCCGGAGGCCGAGCGCGCCGCGATGGCCGCGCACCCGAGCCCGCCGCTCTATGCCTCGGAGAAGATCTCGTCGCTGCTGGCGGGCTACGCGCGGCGCGGGGCGCTCGATGCGCCGATGGTCGCGCGGGTCGAGGAGGAGGTGATGGTCCTCGTCAACAGCCTGGGCGGGTGCGAGCGCATCCGCAAGACCCCGACGCCCCTCGGCTACGTGCTGCTCCTCCGGCGGATGGTGGCGCTCTACATCGCGACGCTGCCGCTCAGCCTCGTGGAGGAGGTCGGGTTCCTGACGCCGCTGGTGACGATGATGGTCGCGTACGCCGTGCTGATGATCGAGGGCATCGGGCAGGAGCTCGACAACCCCTTCGGCCACGACCCCAACGACCTCGCGCTCAGCCGCGTCTGCGACACCATCGAGCGCGACCTGCTGGGCTCGTCGTCGCTCGACCTGGTGCTCGCCTCGACGGCGCGCTTTCCTGACGAGGATTGATCGGAGGGGGAGGGGGGCCGGGCTACAGCGCCCACAGTCCGGCGAGCTCGAGCGGCACCGCGTCGAAGGGCTCCGCGCGCACGACCGCGTCTCCCTCGAAGGTCGCGACCAACAGCCAGCCGATGTCCGCCCGGCGGTACACCTCCACGGAGCGCAGCGTCGGCGACACCAGCCAGACGTGGCCGACGCCCTCCCGATGGTAGATCGCCAGCTTGCGCCCGCGGTCGACCCGCTCCGTCGAGGGCGAGAGCACCTCGCAACACCAGTCCGGCGCGAGGGGGATGAAGGGCGGCTCGGTCCCGGCGAGGAAGTCCGCGGGGATGCGTTCGCGCCGCCACCCGGCCAGGTCGGGGATCACGACGTCAGGGAGCGGCCCCAGGTGCAGCTCCGGTTCGTCGAGGATCACCCACCCCCCAGGTCCGCCGCGCCCTCGACGGAACGGCGGCCCCAGCTCCTCGCCGAGCGCCGACGCCGCGTGAACGTGTTGACGGTGGGGGCGAGGCATCGTCAGCAGCTCCCCGTCGATGATCTCCGCGAGCATCGTCTCCGGCGCGTTGCGGTAGCCGTCCACGACGTCGGGCGCGAGGTTGGGAAACTCCGGGTCGATGGTGCGTGCGGCGTCGCCTGACATCCCCGGAGCGTAGCCCAGCCGGCGAGGGCCGTAGCGCCGCATCCGCGCGCGTGAGCCTCCCCCGCGTGTGCGGGGGAGCCCATCCTCGGAGCGCCCGACGCTTCGTTGTCTCGGGTCGATCCCCGCGTGTGCGGGGGAGCCTCGCGCGCGGCGACCGAGCACGTGCGCGGCGCGGGGGTCGATCCCCGCGTGTGCGGGGGAGCCTGCCGAGCCGTGACGACCGAGTCCCGCGGGCATCGGCGGGTCGATCCCCGCGTGTGCGGGGGAGCCGTCGCCCGCGCCGACGTCCGCGCGGATGCGCCGACGGGTCGATCCCCGCGTGTGCGGGGGAGCCCGCTATCGCCACGGTCTCCCGGCGTCCATCGACCAGGGTCGATCCCCGCGTGTGCGGGGGAGCCGGCGCGGCTGAAGCGCTCCCGTCCGTCCGAGGGGTCGATCCCCGCGTGTGCGGGGGAGCCGCTCTCGCAGCCGGGGACGCGAAGGCCGCGTCGAGGGTCGATCCCCGCGTGTGCGGGGGAGCCGACTGCGACTCGCCGCGCGTCACCGCGGAGCGATCGGGTCGATCCCCGCGTGTGCGGGGGAGCCCCGACCATGCGCGGACCGCATGCACCGCGTGACGGGTCGATCCCCGCGTGTGCGGGGGAGCCGACCTCGTCCTGCGCGGTCGATGCCGGTGGCGTGGGTCGATCCCCGCGTGTGCGGGGGAGCCTTCGCCGCCAGAATCTCGCGCGGCCCACAGCCGGCGGGTCGATCCCCGCGTGTGCGGGGGAGCCGTCTCGCGACCGTCGGCGACTACGACTCGCTCCGAGGGTCGATCCCCGCGTGTGCGGGGGAGCCATGGCGTCGGCCACGGAGCGACACGACGCGCGACGGGTCGATCCCCGCGTGTGCGGGGGAGCCACCACGATCACCGAGCACCTGCCTCCGCGCGTGGGGTCGATCCCCGCGTGTGCGGGGGAGCCTCGGGCGGCTACGAGCAGGTGCGCGGGCGCCGGTAGGGTCGATCCCCGCGTGTGCGGGGGAGCCATCGGTCCGGTCGTCGCAGGACGTCGACAGCGGCGGGTCGATCCCCGCGTGTGCGGGGGAGCCCCGGCCGCACGGAAGCCGACGTCACCGGCGACACGGGTCGATCCCCGCGTGTGCGGGGGAGCCGCGTCGACGCGGTCCCTAGCGGCGCGACGGTCGAGGGTCGATCCCCGCGTGTGCGGGGGAGCCGGCCGCCGCAGCCGGGAGACGCGCGCGCCGGGCGGGTCGATCCCCGCGTGTGCGGGGGAGCCCGCGTGTGAGGCGGTGCCGCAGGGTCGTGCGGCAGGGTCGATCCCCGCGTGTGCGGGGGAGCCGCTGGCGGCTTCCGCGAGCGTCGATCACCCGATGCGGGTCGATCCCCGCGTGTGCGGGGGAGCCGTCGGCGCTGCGCCGGAGCCGACGCCCGACGTCGGGGTCGATCCCCGCGTGTGCGGGGGAGCCGTGGCGCGGATCGCGCGACCACGGCGGACGACGAGGGTCGATCCCCGCGTGTGCGGGGGAGCCGCGATGGTGCATCAGCGTCTGCGGCGAGCGACGCGGGTCGATCCCCGCGTGTGCGGGGGAGCCTGCGTTCGTCTGCACCGTGGCGCGCACGCGGAGGGGTCGATCCCCGCGTGTGCGGGGGAGCCGACGACGTCGACGAGCCTGTTCGCCGACCGGACGGGTCGATCCCCGCGTGTGCGGGGGAGCCAGCGCCGCGCGTCGGACTGGCGGACATCGACCGCTGGGTCGATCCCCGCGTGTGCGGGGGAGCCCGCATGCAACCTGCGGCGACCGCGCGCCGGTGCCGGGTCGATCCCCGCGTGTGCGGGGGAGCCTGGGTGGAGTCGTCGGGTAGCCCGACGCGGCACGGGTCGATCCCCGCGTGTGCGGGGGAGCCTCCGGCGACGTGAAGGTCACCGGCTCGGCGTCGGGGTCGATCCCCGCGTGTGCGGGGGAGCCTGCGAGCGACCTCCGCGACCTCACCAGGCGACGCGGGTCGATCCCCGCGTGTGCGGGGGAGCCATGCTCGGGGTGAAGCGTCGCCGCACGTCGAGCGAGGGTCGATCCCCGCGTGTGCGGGGGAGCCACGCACCGACGCTCGGTCGCGACGCGTGCTCGGGCGGGGTCGATCCCCGCGTGTGCGGGGGAGCCCGCAGGCGCCGCGCTGCCAGCGCGCGCGGTCGAGCGGGTCGATCCCCGCGTGTGCGGGGGAGCCTGCAGCGCCGCGCCGCGGGCAGATCGGCCGCGTGGGGTCGATCCCCGCGTGTGCGGGGGAGCCGACCTGCGAGAGCGGCGCGACGCGGCCACGCCGAGGGTCGATCCCCGCGTGTGCGGGGGAGCCCCGCGTCGGCCGACGTACGCCTGCGATCGCGCGATGGGTCGATCCCCGCGTGTGCGGGGGAGCCGTCGCGGCATCCGGTCGGCGGGAGCCGTGGTCGCGGGTCGATCCCCGCGTGTGCGGGGGAGCCCACGGCGCTCGTCGAGCAGTCGCGCGCCGCGGCGGGTCGATCCCCGCGTGTGCGGGGGAGCCACGCGATGCGCGCCGGAGCGCTGCGGCCGTGCGCAGGGTCGATCCCCGCGTGTGCGGGGGAGCCACGTGCCGCTCGGCGAGCGCTCGGCGCGACGTGGGGTCGATCCCCGCGTGTGCGGGGGAGCCGCAGGCTCGGCCAGCTCGCGAAGACTCGCAGCGCGGGTCGATCCCCGCGTGTGCGGGGGAGCCCGCGGTCGGCGCATCGCCCGCGCGCATCGCCGCGGGTCGATCCCCGCGTGTGCGGGGGAGCCGAGCGCGTGATCGCGCGCTCGACGATGCGAGCGGGGTCGATCCCCGCGTGTGCGGGGGAGCCTGCCGACGTCGACCGCGCCAGTCGCGCTCGCGGCGGGTCGATCCCCGCGTGTGCGGGGGAGCCGCCCGCGGTGTCGCTCGTAGCCGCTGCCGCCGAGGGTCGATCCCCGCGTGTGCGGGGGAGCCGCGAGCCGCTGCGCAGCGCGTGCCGACGCTCGGGGTCGATCCCCGCGTGTGCGGGGGAGCCGGCGCGTGCGAGCGACCGTCGTCGACGTCGGCACGGGTCGATCCCCGCGTGTGCGGGGGAGCCTGCGCGGCGATCCGCGGTGGTCGTCCGGGCGCGCGGGTCGATCCCCGCGTGTGCGGGGGAGCCCGGCGCGTCGCCGATCGCACGTGCACCGCGACGGGTCGATCCCCGCGTGTGCGGGGGAGCCCGCGGCACGGCGCATGGCCGACTGCGCGCCGACGGGTCGATCCCCGCGTGTGCGGGGGAGCCTGCCGAGCGTCCGGGCAGCGGCGTCGCGCGTCGGGTCGATCCCCGCGTGTGCGGGGGAGCCCGACCGGCGACGCGGACCGCCGTCGCGAGGCGCGGGGTCGATCCCCGCGTGTGCGGGGGAGCCCCGATCGCAGCGTCGAGCGCTCATGGCCCGTCACGGGTCGATCCCCGCGTGTGCGGGGGAGCCTTGACGTCGGCACGACGGCGATCGCCAGCGGCCGGGGTCGATCCCCGCGTGTGCGGGGGAGCCACGCTCGCGGCGATGCCGGCCGCGCGGCGAGCGTGGGTCGATCCCCGCGTGTGCGGGGGAGCCAGCACAGTGTCCAACCGCAGCTGGCGGTGTGACGGGTCGATCCCCGCGTGTGCGGGGGAGCCTCATCACCGCGCGCGAGTCGACGTCTGCGACCGACGGGTCGATCCCCGCGTGTGCGGGGGAGCCGCCACTCGGCGCTGGTGCCGCTGCGAGCGACGCGGGGTCGATCCCCGCGTGTGCGGGGGAGCCGCGCGCGACGATGCGCCGCGACGGCCCGGTCGCGGGTCGATCCCCGCGTGTGCGGGGGAGCCACGGTGCACGCCGCGGCAGCCTGCGCGGCCGCGCGGGTCGATCCCCGCGTGTGCGGGGGAGCCCGCATGGCGGCGCATCGCGGCGCAGTCGCGCCAGGGGTCGATCCCCGCGTGTGCGGGGGAGCCGCGACGACGCCGCGTGCCGTCGCGGGCTGCCGATCGGGTCGATCCCCGCGTGTGCGGGGGAGCCGCATCGCCGCGCTCGAGGCGATCGACTGCGGCGGGTCGATCCCCGCGTGTGCGGGGGAGCCGCCAGCGGCCATGCGCGACGCCGTGCGTGCGCGCGGGTCGATCCCCGCGTGTGCGGGGGAGCCCGCACGCGGCGACCGCCCGGCGACGCTCGCGCCGAGGGTCGATCCCCGCGTGTGCGGGGGAGCCCGCGGTCGACGCTGCCGCTGCTCGCATCGGATGCAGGGTCGATCCCCGCGTGTGCGGGGGAGCCCGGCTCGTCGATGCGCCGGCGAGGCGTCGCGCACGGGTCGATCCCCGCGTGTGCGGGGGAGCCCTCGAGCTGACGGCTCCGCGGCGTCGCCGAGCGGGGTCGATCCCCGCGTGTGCGGGGGAGCCTCCGCGAGCATCGACGGAGCGCCGACTGCGCTGCGGGTCGATCCCCGCGTGTGCGGGGGAGCCCGTCGGCCGTCGGGCCGGTGACGCCGTCGCGACGGGGTCGATCCCCGCGTGTGCGGGGGAGCCGCTCGACGCGCGTCGCCGTCGCGCCGCGTGCACGCGGGTCGATCCCCGCGTGTGCGGGGGAGCCGCGATGGCGACGCTGCGCGTGCGAGACCGGGTCGATCCCCGCGTGTGCGGGGGAGCCGCCGCGTCGCAGCGTCCCGCGCGTCGTGCGCGGGTCGATCCCCGCGTGTGCGGGGGAGCCCGCGCGCTGGCGCGGACCGCGCGACGCGACGCGAGGGTCGATCCCCGCGTGTGCGGGGGAGCCAGCTGCAGCGCGTCGACCTCGCGCTGCCGGCGCGGGTCGATCCCCGCGTGTGCGGGGGAGCCTCACGATGCTCGGGCACGTCGGCGCGATCGCGGATGGGTCGATCCCCGCGTGTGCGGGGGAGCCTCGCGCCGCGGACGCTCGTCGCGCGGCGTCGCAGGGTCGATCCCCGCGTGTGCGGGGGAGCCGCCGTCCGCAGCGGCTGCATCGCGCGGGGTCGCGGGTCGATCCCCGCGTGTGCGGGGGAGCCCGACGCGCGCCGTGCGGTCGACCGTCGCCGGCGGGTCGATCCCCGCGTGTGCGGGGGAGCCGTCGTGCGCGACGCGTCGCGCTACGGCGCGCGACGGGTCGATCCCCGCGTGTGCGGGGGAGCCGCGCGCACCGTCGCGCGCGGCCGCGACGCCGCGGGTCGATCCCCGCGTGTGCGGGGGAGCCGGCGGCGCATCGCCGCGGCGCGACTCGCGTCGACGGGTCGATCCCCGCGTGTGCGGGGGAGCCCGCGCGGCTCGCCGAGGCGTCGCTGCCGCGACGCGGGTCGATCCCCGCGTGTGCGGGGGAGCCGCCGTCGCGGCGAGCGTGACCATCGCCGACGCGGGGTCGATCCCCGCGTGTGCGGGGGAGCCTCGCCGCGACGCGTGCGTCGCGATCGCGCACGCGGGTCGATCCCCGCGTGTGCGGGGGAGCCGCGCGCCGCGCGCCCGCAGGCGCGCGCGGTGCCGGGTCGATCCCCGCGTGTGCGGGGGAGCCGTCGGCCGCGTCTCGCCGCGCACGGCGCGACGCGGGTCGATCCCCGCGTGTGCGGGGGAGCCATCGGCGCAGCGCCGTGCGCCGCGCGCGTCGGCGCGGGTCGATCCCCGCGTGTGCGGGGGAGCCTCTTTGACCTCTTTGCGGACCGTCCGCTCAGGTCCCCTTCATCAGCCGGTGGGCTTGCTGTCTTCCTTGCTGTCCTTGCTGCCGCCCTGATCCGGCTCCTCGGCGGTCGCCCGTGTCGCCCTGGCATTCCCCAGCGGGAAGAACCGGTCGGCGTACCCGCGCTCCTCGCCGTTCTCCAGGGCCCACGTGCGGAGCTGGAGATACACGCTCTCTCTCGCCCCGTTGGTCGCATCCTTCCACGACTCCACATCGAGGCTCACGCCGGTGCGTGCGGCGAAGGCGTCGCGTCGGCCCTGGAGCGCCGCCTTGCCCTCGGAGATCGCCGCCTCCACGGCCGCGAGCTTCGCCGCCGCCGACTTCGAGAGCGCGACCCTCTCCCGCACCGTCTGGAAGCGCTCGCAGCGCTCGATCTCGCTCTCCAGGCCCAGCCGGATCACCTCGTTGGGCGCCTCCGGGAAGTACGCGCGGAAGGTCTTGTCGTCCTTGTTTCCCCCGGCGTCGCGGAGCAGCTCGTTGGCGAAGGCCCGCACCCGGCCATCGAGCCGGAGGTCCAGCCACGACACCCGCGCGTTCGCCCGCACGACCCCGTCCTCCGCCGCGCGTCGCACCGCATCGAGCGCGGTCCAGCGCTCGTTCTGCGCGCGCATCGCGCGGAGCAGCTTCGGGTGCTCCTCCGATGCCGCGAGCACGGACTCGGTGAACAACACCTCCGCCCTCGAAGCCTCCCAGCCGGTCTTCTCGTCGATCTGTCTCATCGCAACGCTCCTCTCTCGCTGAAATGTGCGGGGAGTTTCCAATGCTTCTCCCCGCCGACTCCCCGGAGCGTCGCAGATGCCTTCCGCCGATGGCAACGCCGTTGTTCGGCCCCCCACAGCGGTGTCCGCAAGCGTCGCCCCTCGCCCTCCGGCCCCCCACAGCGGCCGCCTCCGTGGCCCCCCGGCGCGCGCCGGCCCCCCACAGCGGTCGCCTCCGTGGCCCCCCGGTGCGCACCGGGCCCCCACGGCGGTCGCCTCCGCGGCCTCCCCCGCCCCCCGGCCCCCCCCACGGCGGTCACCTCCGTGGGGAGGGAGAAGGGACGAAGCGCTCCGTCAGCCCTCGCTCCCGGCGTTTCGTTCTGCATGGATTGTCAAAGACCGTTGCGTGCTCTTCGGTCAGCGCGCAGCGCACGAGGACCATCCCGTCGTGCTCCTGGAGGTCCACCTTCGGGAGCCCGAGCGTGCAGGAAGGCCTGACCGCCGGGGGCCTGCGAGTCAGGCCACGTCATCACCACCGCCTGTGTCGGGCGCGTCGCCGGCGTCGAACCACTCCTCCATCACCGCCCAGACCCGCTCCCGCACCGCCCGGGTCATCCCCGGCGACGTGTACACCCCCGGCGTCACCTCGCACATCACCGACGCCAGGAAGCCCCGAAACCGGTCGGGAACGTTTCGCGTGATCGCCGATGGTCATCATGGTCGAAGAGCTCCTTGATGCGGTCGATCATCTTCTCGACGACGCGTGTCGCGCGTGAACACCGCTCCCGGCGTGGCGTGCGCACGGCCCGCTCCAGGGTCTCTCCGGGGCGCGGGCTCTTCGCCGCCTCGAAGGCCGCCGGGAGCGTCACGCGAGTCGCGAAACAGGTCGGCGATGTCGAGCGCGAACGCGCGGCCCGAGTCCTCGTGGATGAACCCGAGCTGGGGGATGGTCCCGGTCACTGCCACGGCCACCTGGGCGAGGGCGTACACCGCCGTGGACGCGTGGTTGATGGCCTGGTTGGCGAGGTCGGCGCTGTCCGGCGCCGCCGCGGTCGTAGCGCCGGCCGCGCCATGGACATCCCGTAGCTGCTCGCGAGAGGCGCTTGTAGATGCTCCTTCATGCGCGCGCCCTCGATGCCGCGCAGCACCGCGATGTCGGCGTCGGGGAGGATCTCCCCGAGCCGCCACGCATACATCCGCCGGGCGATGAGGGTGCGGAGGTTGGGATCGCTCCAGTGGGTGACCTGCATCCGCGCGCGGGCCGACTCGTCGGGGCCGAAGGGCATCGAGGCGTAGAGCCGCACGCCCATCGACGCCGGTCACCACGATGCCGGTGCTGTGCCTCGCGCAGAGCCGCAGCGCGTCGTGCGAGACCGTCGCTCCGGGCTGGAGCGCGATGCACGACACGGTCTGGAATGGGATGGCGTAGTCGCCCGCGGGGAGGTCGCCGTCGCCCGCGGTGATGAAGCGGAGGGTGCCCGCGTCGACGACGAGGTTGCCCCGGCCGAGCCAGAGGAGGCCGTGGCGGTCCCCGTGGGGGATGCGGGCGGTCTCCAGGCCGAGGCGTCCCTTGAGCATCGGGTGTTACCGCGGGGCGAGAGGGCGGAGGAGGAGCATCCCGAAGCCGAAGGCGCGGTGGCGCCCGAGGCCGCGGGCGAGGGTGGCGCGGAAGAGCGCGGGGTCGGTGACGGTGAGGGTACCGTGGAAGCTGGCGGCAGGGCGGTCGCGCGACTCGCTCTTGCGGTCGGCGCCCTGGTGTCGCCGGGTGAGTCGCTCCAACTGGAAGCGCTCCAGCGCCACGTGCTCCACCGTCGCTCCGCCGCGTCGAGCGATCTCCCCGAGGAACCACTCCCGATAGACCGTCTCCCGGTCGACCTTCACCTCGGGTCCGACCTTCCGGCAGGCCGCGAGGAAGGCGTCCACCTCCGGGGCTTCGCTCTCCTGGTGCAGCCCCGGCTTCGCGGGTCGCACCGTGGGGCAGACCTTCACCATGAACCCAAGCCTCTGCCCGGCGGTGAAGTGCTCGGGCATGGGCTTGCCCGCGAAGCTCGCCCAGTGGCAGAGCCCGTCGTAGAGCGACGGGTCGGCGAAGGTCTGCGCGGTCGTGTGGAGCGCGTCGCGGGTGTGCGGCGAGTATGCGAGCACCTCGACGACGCGGCCCTGCTCGCGGGTGATTGCGAAGGGCTTCGGGGCCTCTGCGCCGAAGAGCTCGCCGAGTGCGCAGTGCACGACGTACCCGAGGTCGACGTCGCGGGCGGGGAGCCGACGACGGCGCGCGAGCTCGATGAGCCGCGGACCGTCGAACCCGAGCCGCAGCATGGTGAGGGCGTCACCCGACATGAGAGGCCTCGCTGGTGATGGTGAGCATCGACTCCTGCATGAAGCGCCGACCGACATGGATCTGGTTGGTCCAGTCCATGTCGTCGGTGATGGCGAGCGTGCGACCTGAGTCGGCGCCCTCGTCGACGGGCCACCAGGCCTTCAATGGCTTACCGACCTCTCTCAACCGCGCGGTCGGGAGCGGCGCCTCCGCGAGCGCATCGCGCAGCCTCGGGGCGCGGGTGACGACCGAGGAGCAACGGCGCCGAAGGGAGGCAGTTCTTGCGGCCGAGGAAGAGCGGCCGCTCGGGCGAGCGCAGCGCCTGCGCGACGTCGTCGATCGTGGGCTCGCCGTCGCCGGAGAGCGTCAGCGCGACGGTGTAGAGGGCATCGGCGAGGTAGTGCCGATGGCGGATGTGGGTGCCGTCGCTCGATCCTCCGGCCCTCGCTCCTCGGGCGCGCCGCGGGTGGTCCAGCCGGCGCGCCTCATGAAGTCCTGTCCCAGGTCGACGGTCTGGTAGTCGATCATCGCGACGCCCGCGCGGTCCTGCCGCGACGGCGTACCGGAGGCGACGCTGGAGCGCGTCGAGGCGCGCAGGCTCCGGCGTGGTCGTAGCCCAGCGCGTTGCCGATCAGCCCCGTCAGCATCGCGCGCCCGGGAAAGTCTCGGGTCACGCCGAACTTGTCGACCACCTCGCCGCCGAAGCTCATCCACGGCGCGTCGAAGCGCAGCCAGCAGCACGTCCGAGCATCACGTGCCCCGCACCGACGGCGCCGGCCCACCGCGCGACCGCGGCCAGCGCCTGCCGCTCGCCCGCGAGCGACGCGTCGAGGACGCCTCGCCGCGTCGATCGCCGCGTGCGATCGGCGCGGTCGTCTTCTCGTACATCCCGTCGAGGTCGCGCGAGGTGCTCGTCGAGCGCGCGCGTAGGTGTTGCCGAGCACGTCGGGCCGCTCGGTCACCGGGCTTGAGGAAGGCGTTGGCCAGCGTGCGCGGCTGCGTCGTCGCCGTGCCTCGACCAGCACGAGGCTGCGCGTAGCGCGTGCGGCGCGGTCGAGCCGAGCTTCGCGCCCGGCGAGACCGTCGCGACGAGGTGGATGAGCGCCTCGACGACCTTCGCCGGCGAGGGTGCGATCGGCGCGTCGCCCACGTCCTTGCGGTCGCAGCCCTCGAGGTTCGAGACGAGCAGCGGCACATCGACCACGACGTAGCCGTAGAAGAGCCCGCAGGTGAGCTCGGTGGTGCCGATGTGGCCGCTGCCGAGCTGGGCGTCGTCGCCGTCGCGCCGAGCAGGTCGTCGACCGCGGCGAAGTAGTCCGTCTCCGAGCGCGCTCGCCGTGCACGGTCAGCGCGTGCGCGACGTGGAGCGCCGCGTCGCCGCGCGCGAGGATGTCGCTGGTGACCATGCGCCCGAAGAGCGCCGCGTCGAGGCCCGCGGCACGGCCTGCATGGCCGTCGAGGTTCTTCTTGGCGTCCTTGAGGCGCGCCTTCACCGCGTCGGCGATCTTGCTCGGCGTCGGGCTTCGCCTCGCAGACCGCCCGCGCGTGGCCGAGGAAGTACTCGATCTCGGGCCGCCCCAGCACGGTCACCTGCGCGTCTGCACGGCGCCTTCTCGGCGACCACGCTCCGCGCGGCCGCGTCGTCGTCGCGCTCCGCGCCCTTCTTGCCCTTCGCCTTCGGCTTCTTCGCCTCCGCGTCGTCCTTGGCCTTCTTCGCCTTGGCGCTCTCGCCCGAGCACCAGCGGCGATCGATGGCCTCGGTCACCGCCCGCGCGAGGGCCGGGTCAACGCCCTCGGCGCACGAGCGGCTCGAGGACCTAGCTGCTCGAAGGTGATGCCGCGAGCGCACGCGACATCGCGCCGCGAGCTCGGACAGCGCGTGCGCGCCGTCGAAGGTGCGCCAGTGGCGCTTGAGGCACTGCGACGAGATGCGCGTGCGCGTCGCGCCGCCGAAGGGCGATGCGCTTGGCGAAGCCCACGTCGTCGCGGTTGAGCAGCGCGGCCGGGATACGAGGTCAGCGTGTGGATCTGGATGAAGCGTGATCATCGGGGTTCTTTCCTGTGAGTCGTTGCAGTGCGGATGACGGTCTACTCGCGCTGCAGCGGCCGTGAAGAAGTCCTCGGTAGATGTGCGCGGCGGACGTCGCTCTTCGTCGTCGCGTGCCGTCGGAGAGCACGAGGCGCGCGAGGTCGAACGTGATCGAAGTAGACGCCGCGCGAGGCGAGCTGCTGGACGACCGTGCGGACCGCGACGGCGAGCGCGTCGTCGTGGGCGCGGAGCATCTTCACGACGCGGGTCTCGGGCACCGCCTCACCGAGCGCGCGCCCGAACCGTCGACCGGGGCCGACGAAGCCCAGGCTTCGGCCATTGCGGCGAGGATGACGGCCCAGCGCCGCTCGGCGCGGCGGCGGGAGGCGTCGTCCGGTCGGGAGCTGATCGGCGAGGTCGCCCACGAGGAGCTTCCACAGCGCGGGGCAGTGCGGGTCGTCGGGGCGTCGAGTCGGCGGAGCGCCGCGAGGTCACCGGGGCGGTAGGCGCTGGAGCGTGCGGGCGACGGCCCCCACGACGTCGCGGAGCGGGCGAGCAGGGTTGGTGCTCGGGGGCGTTCATCGGGCGTCATCTCCCTCGGTGGCGGGCGGTGCAGGGGTGGTGCTGGGCGCGGTCGGAAAGGCCGATGCCGAAGTGCTTGCGAGCGGCGCCCTCGAAGAGGCGCTGCGCGGCGGCGACGGCGCGGAAGCGGCCGCATCGACGGCAGCGGAACCGCGTCGAGGGCCTCGGTGAGCACCGTGCGGGCAAGCTCGATCACGGTCGTCGAGCCAGCGCGCGTCGGCCGTGGGGTCGTCGTAGCCCGACGTCGTCGCCAGAGGTGCTCGGAAGAAGATCGCGTCGACGCGCTCTTCGAAGCGGGCGGTCGAAGGGATCGGGCCGCTTGTCGGTCGAAGTCGAGCTTCGCTCTCGGCGCCCGCCTGCACCAGCGCGCACAGCGCCGGCCGCAGCGCCCGCTTGCGGACGCTCGCCGCCGACCTGCTCGACGCGCCGCTGCGCGAGGGCGCCGAGGCGCTGCGCGCGCGGCGGGCTCGGCGAAGCAGGTCGCGAGCCGTCGGCCGGGAGCTCGAGCACCCGCTCGTGGAGCCCGTTGGTCTCGCCCTGCCCCCGCGCGAGCACCCGCGCGATGAGCACCGGCGCGTCGCCGTCCTCGGGGCGGAGGCTCTGCGCCGCGGCGCGCGCGCGTAGTCGCCGTCGAAGAGGAGGTTCGACAGGAGCGACGTAGTTGAACCCGTTGGCCGACACCGTGAGGGCCTTGCCTGCGTCGTCGCGCTTCGACCGGGATCCAGACGTCGCCCGTGACGCCCAGCGAGATGCTTTGCCGTCGACGCGGGCGGCCTCGGTCGAGACGCCGCGGCCCTGCGATGCGCTCGCCCACGAGGGTGAGCCTGACGCGCCGACACACCTCGACGAAGAACGGATCGAGTTCGCTGGAGCGCGCAGCGAGGTCGTGCCGTCCCAGGGCTCGCACCACAGCAGCCCGATCCCGTCGGGGCGCGTACCCGAAGCTAGCGAGATCAGCGACTCGCGGCGCGCGTCGAGCCACGTGCGCACGTCGCGGGCGAAGCGGTCGACGAAGCCGGGCCCGCGCGCGACGCCCACCTGCGGTCGGCTGGCGAAGCCGCCGTTCATCCGGGCGACGCCGTAGTTGCCCTTGCCGAGAAACCCCTCGGTGGTCTGGAGCGTCACCAGCGCGAAGAGCCAGTGCTCGGGGCGGGCGATGGTCCATGCGCGCGCTCTTGAGGTCGTGGTTCTTGGCCGTGATGAGCACGTCGAGGCGCGTCGGGCTGATCGAAGGTGCGCTTGAACCCGTCGAGCTTCGTTCTCGGGCACCGGGGCCTGGAGCAGCGCCGGGCGTCGCGAGGTCGTCGACGACGAGGCACCAGGGCTCGTGCGCGCCGCCGGTGAGCGCGAGCAGCCGCTCCCGCCAGCGCGGCTTCATCGACCGCGAGCGGTCGTCGCCGGCCGCGCGCACACGCGAGGGCGGCGAGCTGCACCAGAAACGCGTGCCACGGGTGCCGCTGGTGCGACCGCAGCGCAGCGGAACTCCGTGGCGACTCTCCGCGCCCGAGGCGCGCGAGCACGCCGGGGAGCGTGAGTGCGGGCGCGGGCTCCATCGCGCGTCTTCGACCGTCGAGCAACGGGCTCGGTGAGCAGGTTGTGTGCGTCGGTTCAGACATCGGAGAGGTCCTCGTCGGTGGCGGGGGCACTCGGTCTCGCGGCGCGAAGGCCCGAGGCGGTCGTAGACGAAACGCGTCGGCGCCGAACGCGAACACAAAGCGCCGGCGTTCGTCGCTCGAATCACGGTGGGCACGGCGTCGGGCGGCGACCTCCCGCGCCATGAAAGTCGGCACGGTGAGCTCTGGCGACCTGCACGTCGCCGAACGGGCCGCGTCGGCGGCGGCGTGAAGCACCGCGCGCCGGTCGCCCTCGCCGAGCCGCGTCGAGATGCGCTCGGCCGAGCGCCTTGTCGGGGAAGGCGCACGCGCCGAAGAGCGCGTCGTGCCCGCGTCGACGAGCGATGAACACGCCGCGCGCCGGTCGCCGCAGAACTGCCCGGTGCACCCACATCCGGTGCTGTGACCAGTCCCGTCGTCGCGGCGCGGGATGGCCGTCGAGCAGCGCGTCTGGGTGCGTGGTGTGTTCGACGAGGTGCCGGTTCATCGCCGGGATGGAGACGATCGGGAGCTGCCTCGATCTGACACCACGTCGCGTGGAGCACCCGCAGGTCGTCGTAGACCGTGCCGTGTCCGTGCTTTCCGCGAGGCTCGCCGCCCTTCGTGATGAATCGCGGCGAGGTCGCGCTCGCCGGGCGTCAGCACCACGGCGACCGGCGCGCGTGTATCCCGTCGGGCCGGCGCCTGAGCGCCGTCGGCCGTCGATGCCGATGGAGCCGCCCGACGCGTTGCAGCAGCACGTCCATCGGGCACAGGTCGGTGATGAGGAGGTCGGCGTCGAGGTCGAGCGCCTGCTGCACGGTCTGCGTCGCGACCGATCACGCAGCCCGCCCGACGGGGCTCGGCCTTGCCGAACTCGACGCTCGATGGCGGCGTCGAGGCGCGCGACGGTCGTCACGGGCGAACCGCGCATGGTGCGGCGTCGGCAACGTCGCAGCAGGTGAAGAGCAGCGCCGAGCGATCCTGTCGTAAGTGGCGAGCGCTTCGAGCGCGCTGTTGCGTGTCGACGGCAGTCGCGCACGGTGTTGCGGAGCACGAGCACCCGCGCACCGCTGTGGCGGCGTGGTCGAGAGCGGTGCGCGCGACGTGCTCCGGGTCGGCGATGCCTGCGTCGGTCTGGACGGTGATGGTGCGCGGGTTGCCTGGCGCAGAGACTGGAAAGCGCAGTGCAGGCGCGGGCGCGGCGGCGTGCGAGAGCAGGGGATAGACCGTGGCGACGGCCGCATCGAGCGGCGTCGGCGTGACGGCCTTGCCGAGCGCGAAGAGCCGGTCGCGGGCGGATGATCCGAGCGTGG